>DHWF01000021.1:52279-76316 GCA_002413045.1 Chloroflexi bacterium UBA5189 | reverse complement strand
CGACCCTCTGATCCGAAGTCAGATGCTCTAATCCGCTGAGCTACGGGCGCGTGGCGGAAGGGTACCGCAGGCCTACGCGATGACCAGGTTTGGCGGCAGCTCCACGACGGGATACTCGGGCTTCAGCGCCTCGAGCCGGTCGGCAAGGATCTCGCCGATGGCGAGGTTGCGGAACCACTTGCGGTTCGCCGGGACGACGTACCAGGGCGCCGCGTCGGTGGAGCAGCGGCTCAGCACGTCCTCGTAGGCGGCGGTGTAGTCATCCCAGCGCTTGCGCTCCTCGAGGTCGCCCATCTTGAACTTCCAGTGCTTCGTCGGATCGTCATAGCGGGCCTGGAGCCGTTGGCGCTGTTCGTCACGATCGATGTGCAGGAAGAACTTGACGATCGTCGTGCCCTCGGCGGCGAGGAGCTCCTCGAACGCGTTGATCTGCGCGAACCGGGGCCGCCACTGCGCCTCCGGTACGAGGTCGTGGACGCGGACCACGAGGACGCTCTCGTAGTGCGATCGGTTGAACACGACGATCTCGCCGTTGGCCGGCGTCTGGGCGTGGATCCGCCACAGGTAGTCGTGCGCCGACTCGACCGCGGTCGGCACGCCGAAGCCCGCGATCCAGCAGCCCTGCGGGTTGAGCGCCGACATGACGTGGCGGATCGTGCCGTCCTTGCCGGACGTGTCGATGCCCTGGAGCACGACCAGGATCGGGTGCTTCTGCTCCGCGAACAGGCGCTCCTGGAGCGACGTCAGTCGCGCCAGGTCGTCGAGCGTGGGCTTGGCCGCCGTGTCCTTTGTATACCCGTGCGACTCGTTCGCGTCGGCTTCGTGGAGGCTGACCTTCGAGCTTGGCTTGACGATCAGCCGCTCGGCGAGATGGGGGTGGTCTGCGCTCACGAGCTTGGTGCGACCGGGTCGTCGCCCGGCGGTTCGTCGCGGGCCTGCGCCCGATCGAGATAGGCGTGCGACCGGCCGACCTCGGTCGTCAGCGCATCGATGGTCTTCGACATGCTGTCGAGCGCCTTGACCTTGAATTGGTCGACCTCATCCATGGTCGCGTAGATGTTGTTGAATGCGGCCTGGAGCGTCGCCAGCTCGACGGTCGCTGCAGCGGTTTGCTCGCTGATCGCCGCCGACTGCTGGCGGAGCATCTCGGCGGTCGACTCGATGAGGTGGCCCGTCGTCGCATTCAGTGCGGTGATCTGATCGAGCACGAGCTTCTGGTCGGACAGGGCCTGGGCCACGATGATCGCGGTCCGGAGCGCGGATACCGTCGTCGTCGTCGCACGGTCGACACCCCTGATCAGCTCGATGTTGTTGCGGCGGATGAGATCGAGCGCCAGGTAGCCCTGGACGCTCACCGCGAGCTGGGTCAGGAGGTCCTGGACCTTCTGCCGGACGGGGAACAGGAGGTCCTCCTTGAGGGCCTTCGCCCGGTCGGGATCCGTGGCCTCGATCCCGGCGATCTTGTCCGTCAGCGCGGCATCGAGCCGTTGCCCGAGATAGATGTACTGCCGGAGGCGGCCCATCACCGCCCATAGGTTGACCTTCTCCTGCTCGAGATCGCCGTTGTCCTTCTGGAGCTCTTCCTGGCCGTGGTAGAGCGACTCGATGATCGCGTTGAGGTGGCTCTGGCTGGACTGGTACTTGCCGAAGTAGTCCCGGATCCGGTCGCCGAACGGGAGGATTCCGAATAGGCGCTTCGGCGAGAGCAGGTCACCCTGCGCGCTCGGATCGAGGTCCTCGACGGTCTGCCGCAGCGTGAGCAGCGACTTCGAGATGTCGGAGGCGTCCGAAACGCCGCCCCGCGCGGCGGCGGCGAGCGGCTTCTGGAGGAGCCGGTTCGACACGTCGGCAGAGGCCCTGATGTCCGTGTCACCGAGCTTCTGGATGTCCCGCACGCGCGAGGCGAATGCCGCGTCGTGCACATCCAGGGTCGTCACGCCCTCGACGTAGCTCGCGACGGTTGCGTCGAGCTTCGCCGCCTCGCCCGGGTCGACCTGCACGGCCGCCTCGGCCTGCTCGGGGGCAACGACCGAGATCGCCTCCGGCGCATTCAGGGTGAGCGTCGCGGACTGCGCGGCGGCCGCCTTCGCCGCGGCGGCTTCGGCGGCGGCCGGCGCACCAACGCTCGCCGCGGCCTCCGTGGGCTCGATGGAAAGTGATCCGTCACTCACGCGGACACCTGCTGCTTACCGTGGTGCTGGAGGCTGCGTTCGCACCGCCTCGCAGCCGCTCGATGGTACACGGACCGCTCGCCGGATCGACAGGACGGCACTGGCTGGCGACGGCTAGGCTGGCGCTCGCGCCGCGGCGCGGAATACGCCGGCCGGCACCTCCGGGAGGACATCAGCGATGGCAACGGGCAGCGGGACGAAGGCCGATCCGTGGGTGCTGCAGACCCCGCCCGGCACGTCCGAGTACACGATGTATCGCGACGACGCCGCGAGCCCGCCGGTCATCGTGTGCCAGGTCGGCTCGACCCAGCTCAAGTACGACGTACGGGCGATCGACGACCTGCACGCCATGCTCAAGGCCCACGGCGACTGGATGGACCTCGGTGCGGCCGACGAGCAGAAGGACGCCAAGCCGGGCACGGTCGAGGCGTGGGGCCGCGATCCGTCCAACCCGGTGGGTGGCTGGTACGGCACGCGCAAGGGGTATCGCGGCCGGTTCGGGATGTACATGCCGCCGCTGATGGAGGCCCTGGGTCGCGCCGAGCTGACCCACGACGCCAAGAACAACCGGATGCGCGCGAGGGGCTAGCGCTCCGACCGGATCAGCGCCTGCGCAGCCGCTGTCGGCGCTGCAGGTATCGCACGGAGGCGATCGAGCCGATCGCCGCGAGCGCGATCAGGACGATCGTAAAGACGTCCGCCGGGGCGGGCCCGCCCGCTGCGGTGTTGGTGGTGGCGGCCCGTGTCGGCTGCGGCTGGGCGGGTAGCGTCGCGCCGGCGCCCATCGAGGTCTCGATCAGTGTGGTCTGGGCGGGCGTCACGCTTGCCGTCGGTGCGGGCGCCGCGGACGGGCTCGCGGTCGCGAGCGGCGACAGGTCCGTGTTGAACTGGGTGAAGTGCGCCCACAGGTACTCGCGAGGCGTCAGCCCTGAGTCGTGGATCTTCTTCGCGAGGTCCACACCGTAATACCGGTAGTGCCACGGCTCGTAGTGGAGGCACACGACGCTCTGCTTGCCCTTCGGGTAGCTCATCAGCCAGCCGTACTTCCAGGCGTTCTTCGCCATCCACCCGCCCGCTCGCGTCGACTCGAATTCGCTGCTGATTCGTGTGTCGCCGACGGCGATGAAGTCGATCGCGAGCCCGAGCTCGTGCTCGGAATGGCCGGGTCGTCCCCAGTAGGTGATGGCCGCGTCGTAGCCGTACGACTTGACGCCGTCGTTGAACAACTTCGTCTGGGTCGCATAGCTCCGATACGCGGCGTAGGCCTCGAGGGGCGTGCCGTTGGCCCTCGCAGCAGCAGTCAGCGCCTTCAGCCCGCCGATCGCGACCTGGCGGACGAGCCCACCCCCGCCGAGGTCACCCTTGTGCACTGAGACGAGATCCGGGGGCTTGTAGTCCGGACCGACGGTGAAGGACCAGTCGAGGAGTGTCGTCGCCCAGTCGTCGTTTGGGCCGGGGTTCGCCGGCACGTCGAGGATCTGGCAGGCGGGCAGCGGGCCGATGCCGAGCACCGGCGCGGCACCTGCCAGCGGCCCGATGAGCATGCCGCCCGCCAGCACGAGTGCGGCGGCGCCCGCACGGAGCCGTCGCCAGCCAGGATGTTGCATCGCGCGGAGCCTAGGACACGACGCCGCCGAGTGCCGCCGTCCGATCGTCGCCGTACCATCACGCGGTGACGCGGCCCCCGATGCAACGACGCCCGGCATGAGCGCGCCGCGAGTGGTCCGGACGATTGCCGCGTTCCTCGTCGTCGTGGCGATCGTCGCCGGCTGCGACAACCCGAAGCCGACGCCGTCGCCGACTACGGCCCCCGCATCGACGACATCGCCCCCCGCGACGCCCGGCGTCACGGTCCTACCGAGTCCGACCGCCGCGGCAGCCGCCGGCCCCTTCCCGCTCGCCGTGGTCACGGGCCTCACCAACCACAAGGCGGTCATCTCCCTCGACGAGCTCGCCACGCTCGCGAAGACCGGCAAGCTCGTCGTGCCATGCGAGGTCCAGGTGACCCAGCCGGCCCTCGATGCCACGGCTCCGTGCACGGCTGCAGACGGGATTGCGTCCGCCGTCATCAAGAATCAGAGCCTCGTCGCGTTGCTGCCGGCGGGGCTCGTCCAGGTCGCGACCAAGGTGCTCCCGATCGCAGGATCCGGGCCATTCGGGATGGACGGGCCGGACCTCTTCGGCTCCCCGGCGGCGCGCGCCTTGCCGTACCCGCTGATGGGCGTCGCGAGCGCCGGCACGACGCTCAGCGCGACCGAGACGGCCTACGACGCCAGCAAGGTCTGGACCCTGACCGAGACGGGCAGCCTGTGCGCAGACCGCGGCGCGGCCAGGCAGGCGGTCACGCTCCACAAGGGCTGGGACTGGGTCTTCGACGGGGGGACCGCCAGGTACAACGGACCACCGATCCCGAACCCGAACCCGCCCCCTGGCATCGACCGGCACCCGATCGTCCGGCCCGTCGAGACCGGCAATGACGGCGCGACCGCGAAGCTGATCAGCAGCGCTGATGTGACCCTCGGCAACCTCAAGTGTCCAGTGCTGCCAACCAGCACGTGGCATCCCGCCAACCAGGCGCTGGGCCTGTCCGTCCCCGAGGACGTGCTGGACCGGTGGGCGAGCTTCCTCGGCATCGATGCGGTCTACCTGCCCGCGGATCACCAGAGCGACCGGGGCGTGCGCGGCATCAAGTCCACGCTCCAGCTGCTCGACAAGCACGGCTTCCCCCACACCGGCCTCGGGCTGAACCTCGCCGGGGCGCTGGCGCCTGCGTACGTCGAGGTCGCCGGACTGAAGGTCGCCTTCGTCTCGTGGAACAACGTCCCGGGCCCGACGCACGCCGGCGCCACGACCCCCGGCGTTGCCTGGCTCAATCAGGCGAACGTGGTCGCTGCGGTGAACAAGGCGAAAGCGGCCAACGCGAACCTCATCGTCTGCGACCCGCAGTGGTGGGGCCCGGACGAGTACCGTCCGACCCTGTCGGCGAGCCAGATCAAGGCCGTCGGCTGGATGGATGCCGCCGGCTGCAACCAGATCCTCGCCGGCGGCCTCCACCTGTCCGGCGGCATGTATCTGCGTCCAAACGGCAACGGCGTGAGCATGATCGACGCTGGTCCGGGGAACTTCCAGTACGGGCAGGATTTCTGGCAGAACACGCAGGAGGGCGTCATCGTCGAGGACACGTACATCGGGACGATGCTCGTGAACGTTCGATTGCACCCGTACGTGATGGTCCTCGCCGCCCGTGCAGCGCTCCTCGACCCAGCTGCCGACGGGCACTACGTGCTCGACCGAATCTGGAAGGCCTCGAAGCTCGACTACGATCCCTGCTGCGGCTGAGCCCGGCGCCTAGATCCGGCGGTAGCGCCGCCCGATGAGCGCGAATGCGGGCACGCGCTCGAGGGCCTGCTCGATCGGGATCGCGCTCCCGTCGCGGCCTTCCACGGCGAGGCGTCCATCGCCGATCGGCCGGGCGTCAACCACCGCGAGGTCGATCGCCACGTGCCCTGCCGCGGCCGCCCCGAGCCGGGCGATCTCCACGTCAGGCTCCGCCCCGGTCTCGTAGGAGGCGCGCATCTCCGCCTCCGCGCGCCAGCCCGGGCGGCGCAGGAGGATGCCGCGCCAGCCGTCCGCGACGGCGCGCGTGACCTTGCCGTCGCCTGCTGACGTGGTGGTTCCGTTGGGCACGACGTCCTCGCCGCGGGCCCAGCGCGCCGCCTGGTGCAGGAGCGCGTACTCGTCGAGGTCGACGTAGTCGGACAGGCGCGCGGCCGGCGAGTCGTCGCCGAAGAGTGCCTCGATCGCCGGCCGGAACACCTCGCCGAGATCGAGGTCGATCGCCCGGACGGTGCGGTGGAAGTAGACCGCCTGGTGGAGGAGCAGACGCGCGCCGAGGAAGCCCTCCAGCGCCGCGATGCCCGGCTCGTACAGGGTGAGTCCCCGCTCCGAGATGAATGCATACCGGCGCAGCCGCTCCACGTCGATCCCGACCCGCACGCCCGTGAAGAACGCGTCGCGCCGCACGTAGTCCAGGTTGTCCACCGTGAACACGCCGGACAGCAGCGGCTGGAGCAGCCGGACCCAGGCGGGCATCGTTGGGTCGGCGAGCGGCGGCTTCGAGACGAGGAACGAGACCCAGCGCGGATCGATCGACTCGCCGGTCGCGAAGGCATCCCGTTCCGGGGTCGCTCCCGGCGCCCGCCGGAGTGCCGCGATCACGCCGCCGAGTTCGCGCTCGATGATCAGCTGGCTGAGGTCCTCGTGGGAGAGCGACTTGCGCCCGCGCCGGGCGTCCTCGGGGGCGGAAAAGGCGGCCAGCACCTTGTCGTCGAAGAAGTGGGCGAACGGCCCGTGGCCCACGTCGTGGAGCAGCCCTGCCACCCGAAGTGTCTCGACGACCAGCCCCTCGGAGGGCAGCGGCTCCCCGGGAGCCAGCGACGGCAAGCTCGTCCGGAGCGATGGCAGGAGCGTCCGCGCCCACAGGCCGGCCTCGTGCATGACGCCGAGGCCGTGGGTGAAGCGCGAGTGCTCGGCGGTCGGGAACACCCAGCGCGCGCTCTGGAGCTGGCTGATGCGGCGCAGGCGCTGGAGCCAAGCGGTGTCGAGCAGGTCGTCCTCGGCGGCGTCCTCGTCAGGCAGGCCGGCGGCGGCCGACTCGTCGCGCGCGAGGCGCTTGGTCAGCTCCAGGTAGCCGTGGATCGGGTCGCTGATGAGGTTGACGGCGGCGAAGGGATGGCGCGCCACGCCCGAAGGATACGGGCGCGTCAGGGAACCCAGATGCGCATCTCCGCCGTGTACGACGAGACGTAGCCCTTGTTGTCCCGATCCCGGACCCGCACACCGTAGTAGTGCCCGCCGGCGCGGCCGCTCAGCGACAGCGAGCGCGCCGTGGTGCCGCTCCGGATGAGCGTCCAGGACCCGCTGTCGACGCGGTACTCGACGTCGAAGTTCTTCAAGCCCGCCGTGTGGGTCTGGAGCCAGGTGTCGTTGCCTCCCCAGGTCCACGACACCGTCGAGCCGCTGCGGGTCGCCTTGCCCAGGCTCATCCAGGGGCGGGTCTGGTCCATGGATTCCGTGAGGTCCGCCGCCGCGAACGTCGTTGCCGAGCTGCTCCGGTAGGCAACCCCGATCCCGATGTAGTTGTAGGTGCTGCTCATGAGCAGCGCCCAGTGGCCGGAGCTTCCCTTCCAGCCGTTGAAGATGCTCTGCGCCGCCTGGTCACCCCACGGGTAGCTGGTCCAGGCGATGTCCTCGCCGCACGAGTAGTACTGGATCGAGCGGGCCGTGAGCTGGCAGCCGAGACAGCTCGGGTGGGCCATCACGCCGGTGGAGGCCATGGTGGCGGCGCGGCTTGCCGCATACGACGAGAGCGAGGACAGGAGCCGGAGCGGCGCGAGTCCGCGACTGGATCGGGCACTGTTGATCCAGCCGAGCAGCTCGGACTGCATTGTCGTAGCCGTGCTGGCCTGAACGGTCGCAGGGTGTGCCGCCGGCCCGAAGCCGATGGCGCCAACGGCAACGAGGCAGGCGATGATCGCCAGCCGGCCGAGTCGTGCGCGCGAGGTCGTTCCACCCATGTGGTCAGATCCTTATCCTGCCCCCGCCATCCGTGAAGCGAACGCATGGTCGAAAGTGGGCCTACCGCGTGAATTTGCGGTGCGGCCGGGCATCGCGATGCGCCAAGTTTGCCCTGTCTGGCGAGATCGTGGGTCGAAAGGCCGATCCCGGCCGCGAATCAGCTCGGTCCGTACTGGGCGCGCGCCCGGTCGAGAATGTCGCGGACCTGCTGGCGCAGCTCCGGCGGCTCGAGGACCTCCGCGTCGTCGCCCCACGACAGGATCCACAGCCTGATCTCGATGACGCCACTCACGGTCGAGCGCCAGATCATCCCGCCGTCCGGCGTCCGCTCGGTCTGCTGGAGCGGGTGCCAGGTCGTCTCCATGACCCGGTCGGCGACGGCGGGCGAGAAGCGCACGACGACCTCGGTCGCGGGCTGGTCCGCGATGATGTCCCAGCCGCGCCGGAGGTCGCGCTCGAGGGTCGCGCCCTCCGGCGGCTCGAAGGTGCGCAGCGTGATTCGAACCTCCCGGATCCGCTCGATCTTGAACGTCCGCATCGCGGATCGATCCTCGTCCCAGCCGATCAGGTACAGCGCGTGGGTCTGGAGCGACGGCTCGATCAGGAACGGCCGGACGGTCCTTCGGCTGCGTTCACCCGGCTTGCCCTCGTACGCGGCGCCTTCGTACACGATCTCGACGACGCGGCGATCCGCCCAGGCGCGGGTGAGCTGGCGGACGTGCTCGTTGAACTCGGGATCGCGGGGCGCGTCCTGGAGGACGTCGAGGCTGCGCGCCACGTGCTCGCGGAGCGCCTCCGGCAGCGCCGCAGCGAGCTTCTCGAACGCGGCGGCGAGGTCCGGGTCGTACTTGTCCGCGTAGCGAACCATCAGGCGGGAGCCGAGGAAGACCGCCATTGCCTCCCCCAGGGTCAGCTTGAGCGGCGGCAGGAACGCATCCCCGAGGATTCCCCAGCGACCGCCCTCGGCCCACGTCGGGAGCTTGACCTCGGTCTCCAGGGCGCGCAGGTCCCGGTACACGTTCCGCACCGACATCCCGAGTCGCTCGGCGATGTCCTTCGGGCGCATCCCGTCCGGGTTGCCGGCGAGGAGCCCGGCGACGCGCATCAGCCGCGCGGTGCGGTCGCGCTTGCCCGGTTCGCGCTCGGCTTCCTCGAAGTCGTCCACCGGGCGAGGATAGGAGCGCCGCGACGGGCCGTCGCAAGTACCGGGCCGGGTGGTACCGACGGGTCATCGTCTCCGGACCACCCTGTACCGACCATCGCCTCACCGAACCCGACCGGCGTCCGCCGGCCGGTCGCACGGTCCGCATGGCGAGAGCCTGGGTCGATGGAACTCCGGGGCGATTCGATGGAACGGCCGCTCGGGACGAGCCTCAAGGCGACGTACCGCGCCCTCCTCGCCCGCGGCCTCGAGGCCGGCGAAGCGGCGAATCTCACCGCGTTCCTGCACGGCCTCCCGAGCGACAGCTTCCACTGGACCCTGCCCGAGATCGAGGCGGTCATCCGTCGCCGGATCGCGCACGTCGCGGACGAGCGCCTGGCCGCCGCCACCAACAACCTCGCTGTCCCACCGCGCGAGCGGCAGCGCTCCACCATCCACGACCGACGCAGCCCGCGCTCGGGCTCGACCCACGTGATCGACCAGCCCAAGCACTGACCTTCCCAGCGAGCGAGGTGCTCCTCCCTCCGCTCGCGCAACCCGAGACGGCGCCCGACCTCCTCCGGGCGCCGTCTCGATTCCCGGCCGCTAGGATCCCGTTCATGACCGACCGACCGGTGATGGGGTTCCTGACCGACTTCGGCCTCGACGGCGCGGCCGCGACCTGTCGCGGCGTGATGCTGTCGATCGCGCGCGACGCCCAGATCGTCGACATCTGCCACACCGTCGCGAAATACGCGATCGCGGACGGTGCCTACCTCCTCGCCGCCTCGCTGCCGTGGCTACCCGTCGGCGTCCACGTCGGGGTCGTGGACCCTGGCGTCGGGACCGAGCGCCGGCCCGTGGCGATCCTGACGGGCCGCGGTGACGTCCTGATCGGGCCGGACAACGGGCTGGTCCTCCCCGCCGCCGACCGGCTCGGCGGCGTCGTGACGGCGCGCCTGATCGCGAATCCCGCCTGGCAGCTGCCGCTGACGAGCGCGACCTTCCACGGTCGCGACATCTTCAGCCCGGTCGCGGCGCACCTCGCGCTCGGGGCACCATTCGCCGAGGTTGGCCCGGAGCTCGATGCGACGAGCCTCATCCGCCTCGAGCCGGCGCGGGCGGTCGTCGCCGGCGAGGTCCTCGCGACGAGCGTCACCTACGTCGATTCGTTCGGCAACGTGCGGCTGGCCGGCGGCCACGCGGACCTCGAAGCGGCCCTTGGACCGGCGCTCCCGGGAGCCGAGCTCGCGGTCGAGCTCGATGGCGGTCGCCTGGAACCCGTGACCTGGCAGCGCACGTTCGGGGAGGTCGCGCTGGGCGCCCACCTCCTATACGAGGACTCGGCAGGCAACCTCGCAATCGCCGTCGCAAACGGGAATGCCGCCGCGACATTGGGCCTGGAACCGGCCGATCGGGTGCGCATTCGGCGAAGGTGACGCTACACTCCGCCGCTCAGAGGAGGACGCCCATGCCCCGCATCCGCATCGTCATCGTCGGCTTCGTCGCCCTGTTCGCGGCGGCGTGTGGCCCGAGTGGCGCATCCATCGCCCCGACGATCGGGCCCGCGACCCAGGCCGCCAGCCAGGCCGCCGTCGTGACCCCTGAGCCGACCGCAGACCCGTGTGCGGCTGCGAACCTCGACACGCTCACGGCCGGCGAGCTCACGATCGGCGCCGACAACCCGGCCTACCCGCCCTTCTACATCCCGGACGACACGAAGCCCGCCGGCTCCGTCTGGGAGCTCGGCGACCCGACCAACGGGAAGGGTCTCGAATCTGCGACCGCGTACGCGATCGCCCAGCAGCTCGGGTTCTCGCAGGACCAGGTGACGTGGGTCGTGGCGCCGTTCAATAACGTGATCCAGCCGGGTCCCAAGTCGTTCGACATGTACCTGACCCAGGTCTCGTACAACGCCGACCGCGCGAAGGTCGTCGACCTGTCGGACGGCTACTTCGACCTGAACCAGGCGGTCGTCGCACTGGCCAAGGACCAAATCTCAAAGGTGACGACGGTCGCGGGCCTGCAGCCGTTCAAGCTGGGCGCCCAGGTCGGGACCACGAGCTACCAGTACATCGTCGACCAGATCAAGCCGACCAAGGATCCCGCGGTCTACGACACGAATGACGCGGCGATCCAGGCGCTCAACAACGGCCAGATCGACGGTGTCGTCGCAGACCTGCCGTCGACCTTCTACATGCGCGACGCGCAGCTCACGGGGGGCCAGATCGTCGGTTCGCTGCCGACGGCCCCGGGCCAGGCCGTCGAGCACTTCAGCGTCCTGCTCGACAAGGGCAGCTCGCTCACCAGCTGCGTGAACGGCGCGATCGCGGCGCTCAAGGCAAGCGGAGCGCTCGACGCGATCCGTGACCAGTGGATCACCCAGGCGGGAGCCGCGCCCCAGCTCCAGTAGCGGGACCGCGGACGAGCCGCCATGGGGCGGCGTGCCGGCTGGATCGCATTCGCCAGCACGCTGGCGACCTTCGGGCTGCTCGGCTGGCTGGTCGTCAACGCGCCCAACTGGCCCGCCGTGCAGCGGTCGTTCTTCAACGGCGACGAGTTCAGTGATGCGCTGCCGGCCGTGGTCTGGGCGTTCCGGATCAACGTCGAGATGTTCCTAATCGCAGAGGTCCTGACCCTCGCATTCGGCCTCGGCATTGCGATCCTGCGAAGCCTGCCCGGCCCCGTCTTCTTCCCGATCCGGCTACTCGCGATCGGGTACGTCGACATCTTCCGCGCGGTCCCTGGGATTCTCGTGATCTTCTACCTCGGGCTCGGCGTGCCCAGCCTGCGCCTCCCGGGGCTGCCGAACGACCCCTTCGTGTGGGGGATCATCGTCCTCACCCTGATCTACTCGGCGTACGTGTCCGAGGTGTACCGCGCCGGCATCGAGTCGATCCACCCGAGCCAGGAGGCGGCGGCCCGCTCGCTCGGTCTGACCCGCGCCCAGTCGATGCGCTACGTGATCCTGCCGCAGGCCGTCCGCCGGGTGATCCCGCCCCTCCTCAATGACTTCATCGGCCTCCAGAAGGACACGGTGCTGATCTCGTTCATCGGTGTCGTGGAGCTGTTCCGGGCGGCGCAGATCAAGGAGGCCGCCCACTTCAACTTCACGCCGTACCTCGCCGTCGCGGTCGTCTTCCTCGTCCTGACCCTGCCGCTGACCCGGATCACGGACTGGCTGATCGCCCGCGACCGCGCGCGCACCTCCTCGGGGGCGCGCACGTGACGGAGGTCACCACCGCGCTGCGCGTGAGCGGCCTGCGCAAGTCCTTCGGGTCCCTGACCGTCCTCGACGGCATCGACCTCGAGGTCGCCAACCACGAGGTTGTCTGCCTGATCGGCGCATCCGGCTCGGGCAAGTCGACGCTCCTTCGCTGCATCAACCTCCTCGAGCCGATCCAGGCCGGGCGGATCGAGGTCGCCGGCAAGGACATCACGGCGCATGGGGTGGATGTCAACGCGATCCGGCGGCGGATCGGGATCGTCTTCCAGGCGTTCAACCTGTTCCCGCATCTGCGGGTCCTGGACAACGTGACCCTCGCGCCGCGTCGGGTCCTCGGCAGGTCGCGGGAGGACGCGGAGGCGGCGGCTACGGAGCTGCTGGCGCGGTTCGGCCTGGCCGGCAAGCGCACCGAGTACCCGGACCGCCTGTCCGGCGGCCAGCAGCAGCGTGTCGCGATCGTGCGCGCGCTGGCGATGGACCCGGCGCTCCTGTTGCTCGACGAGGTCACCAGCGCGCTCGATCCCGAGCTGATCGCCGAGGTCCTCGACGTCGTCCGCGAGCTCGCCCGCGGGGGCATGACGATGATCATCGCGACGCACGAGATGGGCTTCGCGCGCGACGTCGCCGACCGCATCTGCTTCCTCGATGGCGGGCGGATCCTCGAGCAGGGACCACCGGCCGAGCTGCTGGCGAGCCCGAAGGAAGCGCGGACCCAGCAGTTCCTCCAGCGCGTCATCGCCGCCGGCCGCCTCTGACCTCCAGCCCGCCTCTGACCGCCGCGCCCGCTATTTCCCGAACATCTCCCCGAGCGTGACCGGCTGCAGGCCGAGATCGCCTGCGGCGGCGAGGATGCCGGGCAGCGCCGCAAGGGTGTTGTAGCCGCCCAGGTGCATCAGGACGATCGAGCCGCCCTGGGCATTCGCCCGCAGCTTCGCGGCCATGTCGGCCGCGGTTGGGCCACCATCAGATACCGGCCGCCAGTCGATCATGTCGACGTCCCACATCACGAGGTACTTCCAGCCCGCGGCCGCGACCCCAGCGCGGACCGTGGTGTTCCAGCTCCCGTACGGCGGCCGGAACCACGGCTTCGTCGTCCCGACGACCGGCACGAGGGCCGTCTCGGTGCGGGTGAGCTGGTCTGCCATCTGGGCCGTGGTCAGTGTCTTGAAGTCGGGGTGGTCCCACGAGTGGTTGCCGAAGTCGAACAGGTCCGGCCGAGTCGCGGCGAGCTCCATCGCCGCGAGGCCCTGGGCCGTCGTGGTGCCCGATTTGCCGGTCGGGAACAGGGTGGCATGCACGTCGTGGTCGATGAGCCACTGCACGATGTCCACGGCCGGGTCCAGCCGGCCGCCCATGTCGAAGGTGAGGGCGATCGTTTTCGTCGTGCGTGAACCGTGCGAAATGACGATCGCGAGTGGGGCGGCCGATGGCTTGGCGCTCGGGAGCGTGGTGGGGTCCGCGGTCGGCGGGGGGACGACGGGGGAGGGGCTCGCACCGGAGCCGGGGCCCGGGCTCGGTGTCGGCGGGTTGTTCTCGTCGACGACGTTATCCGGCAGGACCATGAGGACCCAGCCGATCTCGAGGTGGTTCGGGGCGTACGTTGCGGATTCGGGGTCGAGCGTCGGGTAGGCGCCGCGGTTCCACCAGGCGATCGAGCGCGCCGTCGTCCGGAACTGCTTCGCGATCGAGTTGAGGGTGTCGCCGGACCGGACGACGTAGGCGGTGAACGTTGGCTCAGGACTCGGGGTCGGGAGGAAGAAGGTCGGTTCGCCCGGGCTCGGGCTGGCGGTTGGGACGGCGAGCGATGGCCCGGCGCTCGGCGTGACGCCCGAATTCGGCGCGATGAGCCCGGGCACCAGCAGGACCACGGCAACGAGGGCCACGACCACGACGACCAGGGCCGCGGCGAGCCACGGCGAATCGAGGGCGGAGCGCTCGCGGCCTGCGGGTCGGCGCGGAGGTGTCATCGTCGGAGTCTGACGGACGAGCGCCATGGTTGGCGACGGCGCGGCATGAGTCGGCGTCGGCCGGGAGCGAGCGGCGGCGCCGCTCGAAGGGTCACGCCGCGGGGGCGACCAGCGGATCGATCGGCGTCGGCGTCTGGAGGGTGAACTCGCCGACCAGCGCCAGGCCCTCGGCAGCGCTTGCCACGCGCCCGCCACCGGAGCGCTTGGCAACGAACAGCGCCCGGTCCGCCGCGAGCAGGATCTCCTCGGCGCGTGCGCCGTCGGTCGGGAACGAGGCAGTGCCCGCCGATGCCTCCAGGGAGCGGGCCTTGCCGCGCCACGCGGACCCCGCGCCGACGACGCTCTTCACCGCAGCGCGGACGCGCTCGGCGATCGGTCCGACGTGGTCGGCGTCGGTGCGTGGCAGCAGCACGGCGAACTCGTCGCCGCCATACCGGAAGACCCGGTCGCTGTCGCGGCTCGCAGCGACGATGGCCTCGGCCACCTGGCGCAGCAGCAGGTCACCTGCCTGGTGGCCCATGCCGTCGTTGACCGGCTTGAACGAGTCGAGGTCGAGCATCACGAGGCTGAACGTCTCGTTGGCGCCGATGAGCGCCTCGAGCTGCTGGGCGAAGGTGCCATGGTTCAGCAGGCCCGTGAGCACGTCGGTCTGCGCGCGCTCGCGGACCGCGAGGTGGACCTCGGCGTTCTGGAGGGCGATCGACGCCTGCGCCGCGAACAGCTGGACCAGCTCGAACTCGTCGTCGCTGAAGACGCGGCCCTCGCCGAGCCGCTCGAGCGTGACGACGCCGGTCGCACCGTCGCGGCCGCGCAGCGGGACGCACACGAGGCTGCCGTGAACCGGGCCGCTCGGCGGCTGGAGGACGCGCGGGTCATTGAACTCGTCGATGATCCGAACAGGCTCGTTGTGCTCGAGGACCCAGGTTGCGAGCCCGGTCTCGCCGTCTTCCCAGCCCTGGAGGTAGTAGTCCGCGTCCGCGCCCCGGGCGATCACCGGAGTCAGGCTGCCCCGTTCCCGGTCGACCAGTTCGATGGCGACATTGTCGGATCCGATGAGGTCGCCGAGCCGGTCGGCAATCTTGCCCAGCAACACGGGAGTATCGAGGGTTGTCAGGATCGACTCGGTGATCTCGAGGAGCTCGCGCTGGCCGCGCACCTTTTGCTCGAGGGCCGCCGACTTCTGGCGCAGCTGCTCGGTCGCGTCGGCATTGGCCATCGCCTGGGCGGCGAGGCTCGCGTAGATCTCGAGGAGCCGCAGGTCGTCTGCGCGGAACTGGCGAAGTCCCAGCTTCGAGAGGACGAGCACCCCCAGAACCTCGTCCTCGAACAGCATTGGGGCGAGGAGCATCGATTCGTCGAGGTCCTCGTCCGTGCCGACGATGGTCTGGGCACGCGGGTCGGCAGCGGCGTCATCGAGGCGCTGCGCGACGCGGTTGGCGGCCACCCAGCCGGTGATCCCGGCGCCTGCCTTGATCTTCAGGAGCTCGGGCGTCTCCTCGAGGTACTCGCCCACGCGGCCCTGCATCGCCACCGGGACGAGATCGTCGCCGTACAGGCGATAGACGCGGACGTTGTGGTAGTCGATCAGCTGGCGCAGCTCCGTGGCGATCGCGTCGCCGATCTCTTTGACATGCGTGAGGCGGTTCAGGCGCGCACCGAGGGCCTGGATCGACTGGAGCTGGGCGGCCCACGTGGCGAGCTGGGCGTAGTTGCCGGCAGCCTTGATCGCGACGGTCGCCTGGGTCGCGAGCGCGGCCATCGTCTCCAGCTCGTCCGGGGACCAGGGATGCGGCTGGTCGTGATAGACGCCGAGGATGCCAAGCGCCTCCGGGTTGTCGCCATCCAGGAGCGGCGCGATGCAGCAGGTATCGAACCCCTCCTGGATCACTGCCGCGCGCAGCTCGCCGACGCGCGGGTCCTGCGCGTACCGGACCGAGAACAGCGGCCGCCGCGCGGCGATCGCCGCCGACCCGAGCGTCGGGGTGTCGAGCACGGTCACCGTGTTGATCCAGGCCGTCGATAGGCCGCGCGAGGCGGCCATCCGCTTGTGGCCCTCCTCCTCGAACAGGAACGCGGCGACGCGATCCGCGGAGAACAGCACCGTCGCGTGGTCGATCACGCGCTCGAGGATCTCGTCGAGGTCGAGCCGGCTGCCGATGTCGCTGGTGACCCGCCGCAGCGCATCGGCGCGCTGGAGCCGATGGGCGACCTCCGCCGCCGACGATGCCGCCCGAATGATGTTGCCGATCGCGGTTGCCGAGACCCGCACGAGCTCGCGCTCCGAATCGTGCATCGGGCCCTGGGATTCTCGGACGAGCAGCAGGACGCCCCACGGCCCCTGGTCACCCGGGATCGTGCAGGCGACCTCGCGACCGCCCTGATTGGCCGCGGAGAGACCGGCCGGCCCACCGTCCTCGACGACGGTCCCGGGGAGGGCGAGCGCCGCTCCAAGGACGCCGAACGAGCTCGGCAGCGGCACGAGCGCGCGTCCCGCCGAGCCGGCTGAAGCCTGGGGCGTCAGGTGTCGGTCGTCGAGGCGCCAGGCGGACGCATGCCGCACGTCGAGCGCGTCGTGGATCGTGCTGATCGCTGCGTCGAGCGGCGCGCCGGGGTTGTCGAGGGCATCCTTGATGGCCGACCCACTCAGGGCGGAAAGGGCGCCGACGAGGCCCAGGGTCGCCTCGTGCTCCTCCAGCGAGATGACGTCGCCCGTCGGCTCCAGGGAGGCGAATCCGTTCGCATCACCGCGTCGCCGCGGTGCGAGCCGCACCTCGTCGGAGGCGGGCGCCTGGCCGGCCGCGTCGAGCCCGGACAGGAATCGCTGGAGGTCGCCGTTTCGATAGCGGCGGTCGCCGCGGGGGTTGATCCGGTAGTACCGCAGGCGGCCGGCGTCGCTCCAGGCGCGAACCGTATTCGCGTGGACGCCAAGAACCTCCGCCGCGCGCGTGACGCTCAGCGTCGCGTCGAGCGGGCGCGGGTGATGCAGGTCCAGCTTCGCCAAGACGGCCCCCGGGAAGATTCGTGAAGTTACTGCCGGAGCGTGACCTACCCCACATTTCTTGCCAATGGGTCGAAAGTACCAAGGGCCGTCACGGGGTCAGGAACGGCGGCGGCGACCCCCGGTTGCCCGCACCCAGCCAAGCGTGCCGACGATGCTCGCGATGGCGATCCCGCCGACGACGAGGATCGCCAGTCCCGGGTCGCCCACGAGGCCCGGACCACCACCGCTCGTCCTCGTGTCGCCACCCGGGCGGAGGGTCGGCTCGGGCGACGCGGCGAGGGCGGTCGCGACACCCCCGGTCACCGAATCAAGGAGCCACCACAGCGCCGCCGCGCTGATCAGGACCCCGGCGGCCACCAGGCACGCGACCGCGAGGCGGGATCGACCAGAGGCGCCGCCGGTGAGGACGCGCATCGCCTCATCCGGCTCCAGCGTGGTCAGCACGAGGGGCCGGCCGAGCCCTGGCCCGATCACGAAACGCCCATCGGCGGCGCGCCCGGGCACGCCGAGCACGATCCCGTGCTCCACCGACGACACCGTCTCGATCGTGACCCGCACCGGGGTCACGGGATCGATGCCAGCGGGCGCCCGATCGCCGATGTCGGCGGCCTGTCCAACGCTCTCGCGCGGGACCACGATCAGGCCGTCGGTGAGGGCATTGCCGTCGACCCCGAGCTCGTCGAGGCCCTCGCGGATGACGAACGGCACGGCTTCGACGCTGGTTTCGAACGTCGTCCAGCCGCTCGCGCCCGTGCGCTGCTGGAGCGTCGTCCGGCGCAGGACGAGCGGCCGATGGTCGGCATCCTCGAACTCGGCCTCGCTGTCGATGCGGCCGTCGATGCGGACGTAGCGAGCCTCGCCGGAGGTGGCGATCCGGACGGCCTCGGCCACGGAAACGGTGGGGACGGTCGCGAGCAGCCGGCCGACCCGATAGCGCGGCCCGAAGCTCCGGAGGATCGTCAGGGCGGCCGCCAGGGCGAGCACGCCGAGCACGGCCGGGACCAGGGGATTCACGCCCGGGATCATAGGTGGACCCGGGGAATCAAAGGGCCCGGAGGAACCTACCCGACACGTGGGCGTTGATGTGATCGCCGCCGTTAGTGTCGCTCAGCCCCTCCGGGCTGATCAGTACGCTAGGCGGCCGGCCGGCCTCGGTCAACGCCACCTGTCCACGAGATTCGAGACCCGCGCGCGGCTTGTCCACGTCGCGTCCACATTCGCGCTGGTCAGCCGCCGGCCGGCCGTCCCGTCGCGGGATCGAGCGCGTTCACGCCGCCGCCGTAGGCCGTCAGGACCAGCCGCCCGCCGACGAGCGCGGCCTCCGTCACCACGTCCGAGTGGGCGATCCGCCACGCGACGACCCCGTCGGCCTCGATCGCGAAGGTCTCGAGCTCCGCCTGGACGACGACGTGCCGAAGCCGCGACGAGGCAAAGATCGCCAGCACCGGGGTCGCGGACCGGTGGGTCCAGTGCGGCATCCCGGTACGGGCGTCGAGCCCGTAGACGTGGAAGCCGTATTTCACGACGAGCTGGCCGGCGGTGTCCCACAGCTGCGCCGTCGGCTCGTCGTTGAGGGTGGAGGCGAAGCGGACCGTCCAGCCACCGGCCGGCCCGTCGATCCGGAGCTCGGCGCGGCACAGGGCGTCTGGCTCGTCGGACACCTCGGGTCCGAGGTCGAGGAGCGTCCCGCCGACCTCCGAAAGCGCAAACACCGCGGCGGCCTGGCCGGAGCCGCCCCACCGCCAACGCGCCCGCAGGCCGCCCGGATACGCGATCGTGGCGTCGCGCGGCTCGCCCGCCACCTCAGGACGCGCGCTCGACCGGCGGCTCCTCGGCGATCGGGGCGACGTGCGCGTCGGCGAGCATGCGCAGGGTCGCGGGCGAGACGGGGAAGACCACGGTCGGGAGGCCCGCGGCGGCCCACACCTTCTCGTAGCGGCCGAGGTCCGGATCCATGATCACCCGCGTCCGCTGCTGGTGGCCGAACGGCGGGATGCCGCCGATCGTGAAGCCGGTGAGCTCATCGGCCTCGCGCGCCGTGGCCCGCCGCACATCGCGCCGCCCGACGACCGCCGCCAGCCGATCGAGGTCGACCCGGTTCGCGCCGGACACGAGGCACACGATGGGCTGGAGCTCGCCGTCCTCGGTGCCCGCGACGAACACGAGCGACTTGACGATCTGCCCGATCTCCGCGTTGACGACCCGGGCGGCGTCGGCGGCGGTGTGGGTCGAGTCCGGGAAGGCGACGACCTCGAGGGTCACGCCCTTCCGGGCGGCGGCATCCAGCACCCGTTGGACGGCTGGGTGCTCGAGGGCTGTCGGCACGGCGGCGAGGATAGCATCGGCGAGGGTACGATCGGACCGCATGGATGCCATCGTCTTCGACTGGGACGGCACGCTGATCGACTCGCTGCCCGCGATCTTCGTCGCGAACAAGCGGGTGCTGGCCGAGCACGGGCTGCCGTTCGACGAGGAGCGCTACCGCGCGGCCTATGTCCCCGACTGGCGACTGATGTACCAGCGCCTCGGCGTCCCGGACGCGCACCTCGATTCGATCGGCGGGCGCTGGCTGGAGCTGTATCGCGAGATCGACGAGGCCGGCCTCCTTCCGGGCGCCGCGGACTCGCTGCGTCGCCTTTCGGGAGCGGGATTCGTGATGGGCCTGGTGACGGCGGGGGATCGGGAGGTCGTCGAGGACCAGCTGGTCCGCTACGGGCTCGGCGACCTGTTGCCGGTGCGCGTCTTCGGCACCGACCCGATCGCCTCGAAGCCGCACCCGGATCCGCTCCTGCTGGCCCTGCGCCAGCTCGGGCGGATCGAGCGGATCGCGAGCGCGCGGTACGTCGGCGACGTGCCCGACGACATGCGCATGGCCCGCGCGGTGGGCACGCTGGGGATCGGCATCGAGTCCACGATCGGGACGCGGGATTCGCTCATCGAGGCGGGGGCCTCCGCCGTCTACCTGAGCGTGGCCGAGTTCGTCGACGCCCTCCTCGGGCCTGCCTGACGTGGGCGGCACCGATCGCGCGCTGCGCCGGCTCGGGATCGTCCTGGCCGACGGCGCCGCCCCGACGCGAGTCGATCTCGACGCCGCCTGGCCCGGCTGGGACGCCGGGCTCGTCATCGTGATCGCCGCCGACGGCGGGGCGCGCCACGCGGCACCCCTCGGCCTCCGGCTGGACCGCTGGGTGGGCGATGGCGACTCCATCGAGCCGGCGCTCCTCGATGAGCTGGCGAGCGCGGGCGTCGAGACGGACCGGGTTGCCGCGGAGAAGGACGAATCGGATGCCGAGCTGGCACTCCTCGCGGCATTGGCCGCCGGCGTCGACGAAGTCGCGCTCATCGGCGGCCTCGGTGGACTGCGGGTCGACCATGCGCTGGCGAATGTCGGCCTGCTCGGCCATCCGGCGCTCGCAGGCCGGTCGCTCCGGCTGTACGACGAGCACGCGGCCCGGATCTCGATGCTCGTGGCGCCCCTTGCCGTTGGCGGCCCCGCGATCGGCGACGTCACCGGCCGAGTCGGCGATCTCATCTCGCTGGTGCCCATCGGCGGCTCGGCCGCCGGGGTCACCACGGACGGGCTGCGCTACCCGCTCGCCGGCGAGCCGCTCGAGTTCGGTCGGACGCGCGGCGTGTCGAACGTAAGAACTGCGGCACGGGCGCGCGTCACACTCGAATCGGGGCGGCTCCTCGTGATCGAGACCCCTGCTAATCTCCGGCCATGAGCGTTCCCGAACCCGGCCAGATGGCCCCCGACGTGGTCCTCCCCGACGAGACCGGCAAGGTCCACCGCCTCGCCGATCAGCACGGCCGCTGGACCGTCCTGTACTTCTACCCGAAGGACGACACTCCGGGGTGCAACACCGAGGCCTGCCAGTTCCGCGACCTCGATGGCGACTACGCGGCCACCGACGCGGACGTGTGGGGCGTCAGCAAGGACAGCGCGGCGAGCCATCGCCGCTTACGCGAGAAGTTCGAGCTCCCGTTCACCCTGCTGTCGGACCCGAATCGCGAAGTCATCGACCGCTACGGCGCGTGGGCCGAGAAGACGGCCGTGGGGCGGACGTACATGGGCATCGTTCGGTCGACGTTCCTGATCGATCCCGACGGGCGGATCGCCCGAACCTGGCCGAAGGTCAAGGCCGACGGCCACCCTGCCGAGGTCCTGCAGGCGCTCGGCGAGGAGCGGGCGGCCCGCGCCTCGTGACCCTGGCGGACCAGCCGCACGAGTGGCGGCCGGAGCGGTTCATGGTGATCGCGGCCCATCCCGACGACGCCGACTTCGGACCGGCCGCGACGGCCGCGAAGTGGATCGATGCCGGCTCCGTCGGCTGGCTCGTCTGCTGCACGAGCGGCGACGCCGGCGGCGAGGACCCGAACGCAGATCCGCTGGAGCTCGCCGCGCTCCGGGAGCATGAGCAGCGCGCCGCCGCCGAGGTCGTGGGGTATGCCGGCGTCACCTTCCTGCACATGCCCGACGGCGCGCTCGCCAACGACCTCATCCTGCGGGAGCACCTCGTGCGCGAGATTCGCACCTTCCGACCGGACGCGGTGCTGGCCACCGACCCGCAGAACCTGTTTCCGCGCGATGCCGGGATCAACCACACCGACCACCGCGCGGCCGGCTTCGCCGCCATCGACGCGGTCTACCCCGCGGCCCGCAACCCGATGGCCTTCCCGTCACTGGCGCGCGCCGGCCTCGCGGCCCACAAGGTCCGCCGCCTCTACATGTTCTGGACCAACGACCCCACCGTCCGTGTCGACATCTCGGCCACCGTCGTGCGCAAGCTGGATGCGCTGCGCGCCCACGCCAGCCAGATCAAGGACTTCGACCGGATTGAGGGCTGGACGCGCGAATCGTCCGGCTCCCTCGGCAAGGACATCGGCGTCGAGGCCGCCGAGGGCTTCCACCTGATCATCGTCGACGAGGACGACGAGGAGCCCGAGTCCGCCTGAGCGCGTCCTAGCCGGGCAGCTCCGAGCCGGCGGCGGCAGATTCGATCGCATCGTGCTCGGGCACCGCCGCGGCACGGTCCTCGAAGAGCACGGGCCGGACCACCTCCCAGGCGAGCCACAGGTCTGTCAGGTCCGCGGCCTGCAGGCCGAGCATGGCCCGCAGGTCATCGGCGGTGTAGTCGGGGCCCGCGGCCGCGAGGAGCTCCTCCGGCGCCGGCCGTGCACCGACGAACAGGCTCGCGATCTCGCTGGAGCTCGGCCAGGCGCGCACCCGGCGCGGCTCGAGGCCGATGTCGGCGAGCGCCTGGGTCAGGTCGCGGTAGGCCGGGACGCGGCCGTCCTGCCACCCGGACAGGCCGTCGTAGCGGTAGCCCATCGAGGCGAGCGCCCCGACGACGCGCCGGCACTGCTCCACGGTGAAGCTGTCCCAGAACGCGGTGCCCATCGGGAAGTCGATGACCGATTCGCGCACGGCGATGTCGGCGAACGCTTCGACGAGGCCGCCGAGCAGGAGCTCCCAGGTTCGTCGTTGGCGGCTGTCCGCGCCGGCGACGGCATCGACCACCTCGACCATCGCCCGATGTTCGCCGCGGAGCATCCGCTCGAGGAGCGCACCCTGGGCCGGCCGGCGGCGCAGGTCCGCAAGCTCGGGATCGGTCTCCGGGTGGATGGCGATGCCCACCGCGGTGGCGAAAGATGGAACGATCGTTCGATCCGCGGGCATGCCGGCCGGCTCCCGGTCGTGGGCCGTTGGGCCCAGCGCGGGCCTCGACGCAGGGCGAATCGAGGGCGCCGCGCCGGCCTCGCGGTCGGTCAGCCGGCGGTCGGCGGGACCGCCTCGGGCGGGCTCGGACTGGCGGGTCACGAGGGCGCCCTGCGAGAGCGTTTCCGAGCGTCCGGGAACGGCGCCGTGGGTCACGGTGACCCGAATCTCGCGCCGGTTCGGGCGGTTTCCGAGGACCATGACGAGCGCCGCACCGACGGCGGCGCCGAGGAGGAGACCAGTGACCAGGAAGGCCAGCTCGCTTGCCGTCACGCGGGGTCGAGGTCCTCGACTTGGGGATGGTGTCTCAGCGCCACCCTGCGCCCGAGGGTAGCTGCGCCCCCAGTCAGCGTCAACTCGTGCGCGCAGCCTCGCAACCCGCGGATTCCGGCGCTTCCAGCCGGCTGCGGCTGCAGCGTCCCCCGATCGGGTGGTAGATTGCCCCCGCCGGCCGCTCCGGGCTGCCGGACGTCGCCGCTCGCCTCCGCCAGCCACCTGTCAGCACCGACGCAGCAGAGGTCCAGCCTCGCCTTGACCCTCGACGTCCGCCAGGAGTTCCTCGTCCAGCCGGTCGACGCATCCTGGCTCCAGTGCAACATCGAGTGCCAGGAGGCCTGCCCGGTCGGGACGAACTGCCGCGGCTACCTCAACCTCGCCGCCGAAGGCCGGTTCGAGGAGGGCTACATCCTCTCCCGCGAGCCGAACCCGGTCGCGGCGATGTGCTCGTACGTGTGCTCCGCGCCGTGCGAGCGGGCCTGCCGCCGCGGCGATATCGACCGCCCGCTCGCGATCCGGGCGATGAAGCGCTTCCTCGTCGAATGGCACGAGGCGTCGGGCATCCCGGACGTCATGCCCCACATCGAGGCGCGCGCCGAGAAGGTCGCGGTCGTCGGCGCCGGACCGGCGGGCATCGCCGTCGCTCGCGAGCTGGCCATGAAGGGTTACGGCGTTGACGTCTATGACAGCCTGCCCTTCGGCGGCGGGACGATGCTCATCGGCGTGCCCGCGTTCCGTCTCCCGCGCGAAGCGATCGAGATGGACATCAAGCTCGTCGAGCGCCTCGGCGTGACGTTCCACTACAACACCAACATCGGCGTGGATCTCGCCTTCGATGACCTCCAGCGCACGCACGATGCCGTCGCGATCACGGCCGGCGCCATGAACGCGGTCGCGCTGGACGTGCCCGGCGGCGACCTCGAGGGCGTCCAGTACGGCGTCGACTTCATGAAGAAGGC
>DHWF01000021.1:51770-52148 GCA_002413045.1 Chloroflexi bacterium UBA5189 | reverse complement strand
TACACCGCGATGGACTGCTCGCGGACGTCGCTGCGGCACGGCGCCGAGAACGTCGCGATCGTCTACCGCCGCACGCGCTCCGAGCTCGTCGTCGACGAGGAGGAGCTGGGCGAAACGGAGCGCGAGGGCGTCCGCATGGAGTTCCTCGCCAGCCCGATCGAGGTCCTCGGCGAGGACGGCCACGTGACCGGCGTGAAGTTCATCCGGAACAAGCTCGGCGAGCCGGACGCGTCCGGGCGCCGCTCCCCCGTGCCGATCCCCGGCTCCGAGTTCGTGATCAAGGCGGACACGGTCATCCCGGCCGTGTCGCAGGCCGCGGACCTGACGTTCCTGCCGGTCGAGTCGGACTTCGAGGTCAACCGCGGCCGGGTCAAGGTC
>DHWF01000021.1:288-51536 GCA_002413045.1 Chloroflexi bacterium UBA5189 | reverse complement strand
AAGTGCGCCTACGCGATCGATCGGTACCTTGCGGCGCGGACTGACGTGACCGTCGCCGCGAACGTGAAGATGACGTCGAGCTGGGCGTTCGAGATGCCCGAGTTCTACGACGTGCTGCCGCGCCAGCACATCCCGATGACCGCGCTTGCGGATCGCATGCCGTCGACCGACCCGGACGTCAACTTCACGACCCAGGTGGAGCGCGGCTACGACGCGACGGCGGCTGTCGCCGAGTCGACGCGCTGCCTGATGTGCAACTACAACATCTGGTTCGACCCGTTCCGGTGCGTGCTGTGCGGCGCCTGCGCGGATGTCTGCCCCGAGGGCGTCATCCACATGGTCGACATCAACCAGCTCAAGTCCGAGGGCCTCCTGACGGAGCTCGACGAGGCCTACGGCTGGCAGGACGGGGCGGCCATGATCCTGGACGAGGAGCGCTGCATCCGGTGCGCGCTGTGCGTCAAGCGTTGCCCGTTCGACGCCATTACGATGGAGCGGTTCGAGTTGCAGGAGATCTCGACTGACGGCCGGCTCTACAAGGAGTCGTACCGCGACGCGCAGCTCGCCGGCACGGCCGGTGTCGCAGGAGGAGCAACCCGGTGAGCTTCATCGAGCGGGTGGATCAGGCCATCCGCCGGAGCCCTGTCTGGCGCTCGCTCTTCCGGAATCCCTACCCGACGGACGAGCGATCGCGCGCCTACGGCGTGATGAACAACGTCTTCCTGCACCTGCACCCGGTGCGGGTCCGCCAGCATGCGGTCAAGTTCGCCTACACGTTCTGCCTGGGCGGGCTGTCGTTCTTCCTGTTCCTCGTGCTGACGGTGACCGGCGTCTACCTGATGTTCTTCTACATCCCGTCGACGACCGCCGCCTATACGGACATCCTGAACATCCAGTCGAACGTCGCGTTCGGGCTGCTGACCCGCAACGTGCACCGGTGGGGCGCCCACCTGATGGTGTTCTTCGTCTTCCTGCACATGATGCGGGTCTTCTATCACGGGGCATACAAGCCGCCGCGCGAGTTCAACTGGGTCGTCGGCGTGCTGCTGCTGCTGATGACGATCGCCCTCAGCTTCACCGGCTACCTGCTGCCGTGGGACCAGATCAGCTACTGGGCCATCACCATCGGCCTGAACATGGCCGGCGCGACCCCGATCATCAACACGCCGATCCAGTCGCTGATCTTCGGCGGCCTCGAGGTCGGCCAGAATACGTTGCTCAGGTTCTACGTCTTGCACATCATGGTTCTCCCGCTCGTCGCAGCCCTCCTGCTGGCGGTGCACTTCTGGCGCATACGTAAGGACGGAGGGATCAGCGGCCCGCTATGACGGACGAGAAGCGCCCCACCGAGACGCGCGTCGTGCAGCCGGTCGATCCGACCCGCCGGACGGAGATCGACAAGCAGCGCGTGCCGATGTCCGCGCGGCCCTACCGCCTGCTGGCGATGGTCAAGCAGGATGCGGTCGTCCGGGTCCAGAAGGAGCCCGACGACACGGTCATGACCTGGCCGCACCTCCTCTCGATCGAGTTCTTCGCGGCGACGGTCATGAGCATCTTCCTGCTGCTCATGGGCCTGTTCATCAATGCGCCGCTGGAGGACCTGGCGAACGGCAACGTCACGCCGGCGGTCACGAAGGCGCCGTGGTACCTGCTGGGCCTCCAGGAGATGCTCAACTACTTCCATCCGGTCATCGCCGGCGTCCTCGTCCCGTTCCTGTACATCCTGGTCGGGGCGATGGTCCTGCCGTACATCGACCGTGCCAACATCGAGGCAAAGCGGCCGTCGGAGCGCAAGACGGCGGTCGTGCTGTTCAGCCTGATCTGCATCCTCGGGCTGTTCGTGACCTTCGTCGGCGTGTTCTTCCGCGGCCCGGGCTACTCGATCGTGACGCCGTACCTGCCGTTCTTCGACAACTTCACCAACGGACTCCATTTCTCCCTGTGATGAGCGACCGATGAGCAACTACCACCTCCAGCCAGCCGAGAAGCCGCAGGCGCTCACGCCGCAGGCACTCCGGTCCCTCCGCCAGGACCCCGTCCAGGGGATCTCGCGCCGCACGCTCCTCCGCCGCTCGATCGGCGGCGCGTTCCTGCTCTGGCTCACGGAGGTCACGGTCGGCTCGATCGGCTTCCTGTGGCCGAACGTCAAGGGCGGCTTCGGCAGCGTGATCAAGATCGGCAAGATCGACGAGATCAAGGCCGCAAACACCAGCATCCCGTTTGCCCAGGGCTTCCCGGCCTACTTCCAGGCGGCGCGCGCCTACGTGATGCTCGTCGACACGACGCGCCAGGAGTTCGTGCCGGGCACGGATACGACCGGTGACGGCACCCCGCTCAACGTGCGCGCGCTGTACCAGCGCTGTCCGCACCTCGGCTGCAAGCCCAACCCGTGCCTGAAGAACTTCTGGTTCGAGTGCCCGTGTCACGGCTCGCGCTATGACCGGCTCGGGATCAAGGCGCTCGGGTCGCAGTACGGGCCGGCGCCGCGGAGCATGGACCGCTTCTCGATCACGGTTGACGCCGACGGCAACCTGATCGCGGACACCTCCAAGATCACCCTCGGTCCGCTCCCGGTTGCGGTCGGCCAGCCGGGCATCATCCCGCCCAAGAGCCCCGTCGGCTGCGTATGACAGACCAGTCCGACGACCGGCCAGAGCTCCAGTCGGAGCGGCAGCTGCCCGCTCGCCGCGACCCGACCGAGTCCGCCCCGGCCCGGTCCGCCGAACGCTTCAACGCGCCCCGCCAGGTGCGCAATGTCGGCGGGCTGACCTCGGAGCGGGCGGCGAAGATCGTCCGCCAGTCCGGCGACGCGCGCTGGGTCGCGTTCCTCGGCGTCGTGATCATCGCCGTGTTCGTGATCATCTATTACTTCTACGAGCTCGGCGTCCCGATCATCAATACGACGCCGCGGCTCGTCGCGCAGGACAACCTGCAGCAGGTCACGTCCATCGAACGGGGTTACAACCTGTTCCAGGCCAACTGCGCGAAGTGCCATGGGGTGCAGGGCCAGGGCGGCATCGGGCCGGTCCTGAACGACCAATCGAAGCTGTTCTCCCACCTCACCGAGGTCTACATCCAGAGCGTCCTCACGGTCGGCGGCCGGTACGTCTGCGGCAATCCGAAGAGCGTCATGCCGGTCTGGGCGGACACGAACGGCGGGCCGCTCAACTACATCCAGATCCAGGACCTGATCAACTTCATCCGCGCCCCGAGCACCCAGGACTACGTGGTGAAGGATCCGACGACCAACGAGCCGGTGATCGGTGCCGACGGCAAGGTCGTCATGTTCAAGGGCTGGCGCGACCCGACGTTCAAGCCGGACCCGAGCGCGAGCCCGGTGCCCGACTGCTGGTCCGGGACCGCCGGCGGCGGCACCCCGCCCCCGCCCGCCACGCTGCCGCCGGGCACGACGCCGCTTGACCTCGTGGCCCTCAACTTCACCTTCGACAAGCAGGCCCTGACCGTCACCGCCAACCAGCCCTTCGCGATCAATCTCGACAACCAGGACCCCGCCGGCACGAACCACAACGTCGAGCTCAAGAAGGCCGACGGGACGGTGATCGACAACCCGCCGGTCATCAACGGGGGCACCAAGACGACGTACGTCTACGATCCGCTGCCGGCCGGCACGTATACGTTCATCTGCTTCGTCCACCCGATCCCCGGCATGACCGGCACCCTGACCGTGAAGTAGGCGATGGCCAAGGCGCTGCCCGCCGGGCGACCGATCAAGCATCGTCCGGTGTTCGGGCTGTTCGACCCCGACGGCTGGGCGTGGGCGACGGTCAAGGCCTCGTTCTGGCTGTTCGTGATCATCATCACCCTGGGCTACGTCCCGGATCGCGCCTACTACTTCATCGTGTCCCGGACGTTCGACATCATCGGGACCCCCGGCCTCTCGATCATCAACCTGTGCCCGCCCGAAAACGGGGCCACGGTGCCGTGCCCGGTGCCGCCCGGCGGTGTCCTTCCGTGGCAGCCATCGCCACCCGAGATCAACCTCCCCCAGCCCCGAACCGGCGGCGCCGCGGCGCAGATCGGCACGAACCTGCTGTACATCGGTGGGACCGACGGGAAGACCGCGTCGGCGACGACCTATCGGGCCACGCTGGACAAGGGCACGTTCGGCGCGTGGATCGAGGGCCCGGCGCTGCCGGCGGCGCGCACGGACGCGGGCATGGCGGTCCTCAACGGCACGGCGTTCCTCGCCGGCGGCCTCGGTCCGGATGGCGCCCCGACCGACACCCTGTGGTCGCTCGGCATCGATCCGACGACCACGAAGCTTGGTAGCTGGACCGTCGTCGACAAGGTGAAGCTCCCGGCGCCGCGGTCCGGCGCCGCGGTGGTCGCGGTTGCCGACGGCATCGTGGTCATCGGCGGGCGCGGGCCGGACGGCAAGGTCACGTCGACGGTCTGGAAGTCCACCCTGGACTCGACCGGCAAGCTCGGCACATTTGCGGAGCAGCCCGCCCTGCCGCACCCCGTTGCCGACGCGGCCGCAGCGTTCGCCGGCACCTTCGTGTGGGTGTACGGCGGGTCCGATGACGCGGGCGCGACGGCCGCGGTGCAGCGCGCCGACTTCGGCACGGTGACAGCCCCGGCGGCAAGCGGCGCGGCGCCGGCCGCCAGCCCGGCGGCGAGCGCCACGACGACCCAGGGCGTGATCAAATGGGCCGTGCCCGCTGCCGGCGCTGTGGGCCAGAACCTGCCGGCGGCGCGCACCGGCGGCGCGGGCTTCGTCTCGAACGGCGCCCTCTACCTGGCCGGCGGCTCGGATGGCACGACCACGCACGGTGAGCTGTATTGGGCCGTGCCCGACTCCAATGGCACCATCAACGGCGGCTGGCAGCACCTGGCCGCGACGGACCTCCCGAGCGGCCTGGCCTATGCCGCGCCGGTCGTGACGGGCGGGAACGCGATCCTGATCGGCGGCACCACCAGCGGCGGCGTGCTCGCCTCCGCGGCGCGCGCCAGCCTCGGCCCCCAGTCGCCGTTCTTCCAGGCCGGGCTCGTCGGGTTCCTGCCGGGCGTGGTCGTTCCGGGCCTTCAGATCGGCGGACAGATCGGCACCCAGCTCGGCCTGCTCGCCGCGGCCGGCGTCGGCACGGGCAACTTCGCAATCCTCGTCGCCATCGGCTGGGCGTTCAACCACAAGCCCCAGATCGCTGCCTGGCGGGATCGCCGCCGCCGCGAGCGTGAGGCCAAGGCGCCCAAGCCGGCCTAGGGCTCCTCCGGCGCACGGCGCCGAATCTCGATCGCCGCCTCGGTGTGGTGGAACTCCGGGTCGGTGCGCCATTCGTCGATCGCCAGGAGCAACGCCTCCGCGTCGATCCCCAGCCGCTGCCCGGCTTCGAGCCCGTTTGCGACCCGGTCGCGCGCGCCGCGGAGGTTCTTCTCGATCCCGGCGGGATTGGAGCGCGCGCCGTGGACGAATGCGGCCGCGAGCTTGATCACGCCCTGGATCAGCTCGCGCTCGGCGAGGTCGCGCGTGCCCATCCACGCCGGCTCGAGCAGCTCGTGGGCGAGGAACCAGTCGCCGCGTCCGTACGCTTCCAGCCCGGCCTCGAGGGCCGCTCGCAGATCCGCCGCCGGCAGGGGCCGGTACGCCTTCGCACGACCGCCCTGGAGGATCGTCTCCTTTGGCGTCGTCAGGCCGCCGGGGTGCCGGAGCCGCGGCTCATCGGGAGCTCGCTGAGGGGGCGGCGTGATTCGAAGCCCTCATCGAGCGGATGCCACGCATCGATGTCGCCCTCGCCGAGCCGCCAGCACAACCAGATCGGGCGGCCGCTCACGAGCGCCGGGAAGTCGATCAGGCCGGTCGAGATGTCGCGGAGCGTGATGTCGAGCTCCACGAGGCGGGCGACGCCGGCCTGCATCTGGTCGATCAGGCCCTGCATGCCGAGGCGCAGGAGGCGGATCCGCTCGGCCACGGCCGCGGTCGGCGCCTCGTCATCCGGTGGGGCGGCGGCGACGACCCGGTCGCGCATGCCGATCAGCTCGGCCCGCTGGTCGCGCAGCGCGGCCAGGATGCGTTCGACCTCGGGCAGCAGCCCGTTGGCCTCGTCGATGCCGTAGTAGCGACTCACCGCCGAAGTTTAGGCCCACCGTATGATGCGAGCCATGAAGACCGCCGCCCGCATGGACACGATCGGCACCGAGTCGGCATTCGAGGTCTCCGCCCGCGCCCGCGCGCTCGAGGCGACGGGCCGGTCGATCGTCTACCTCCAGATCGGCGAGCCCGATTTCGACACGCCCGCGAACGTCCGGGAGGCGGCCAAGGCCGCGATCGATGCCGGCCTGACGCACTACCCGCCGTACGCCGGCCTGCCGGACCTGCGCGCCGCCATCGCGGCCGACACCACGGTCCGGCGCGGATTCGCGGTCGAGCCGTCGAACGTGTTCGTGACCGTCGGCGGCAAGGGCGTGATGGTCTACGCGATCCTCGGGCTCGTGAACCGTGGCGACGAGGTCATCGTGCCGGACCCGGGCTACCCGATCTACGACTCGATCACGAAGTTCGTCGGCGGCGTGTCCGTGCCGATCCCCATCCGCATGGAGAACGACTTCCGCCTCGACGTGGATGAGCTCGCCTCGCTGATCACGCCGCGGACGAAGCTCCTCTTCCTGAACTCCCCGGCGAATCCCACCGGCGGCGTGCTGACCCGCGGCGACATCGAGCGGATCGCCGAGCTGGCCCAGCGCCACGACCTCGTCGTCGTGTCGGACGAGATCTACTCGCGGATCCTGTACGACGGCGCGGAGCACGTCTCGATCGCCTCGCTCGACGGCATGGCCGAGCGGACGATCGTCCTCGACGGGTTCTCGAAGACGTATGCGATGACCGGCTGGCGGCTCGGCTACGCGATCGTCCCGGACTGGCTCGTGAAGACGTACGGCCAGCTGATCATCAACACGATCAGCGGCGTGACCGCGTTCGCCCAGGCGGGCGCCATCGAGGCGCTGCGCGGGCCGCAGGACGATGTCGAGGCGATGGTTCGCGAGTTCAACGCGCGGCGCGACCTCGTCGTCGACGGGCTCAACGCGATCCCGGGCATCCGCTGCCACCGCCCGACCGGCGCGTTCTACGTGTTCCCGGACATCTCCGGGACGGGTCTAACGGGCGCGGAGCTGGCCGAGCGGCTCCTCCAGGAGGCCGGCGTGTGCGTCCTCGCCGGGACGGCGTTCGGCGGCGTCGGCACGAACCACATCCGGATCTCGTACGCGAACTCCCGCGAGAATCTCACCGAAGCCCTCGGGCGGATCCGGGCGTTCGTGGCGCCGCTCGTCCCCGCCAACGCGTGACGAAGCCGAAGGTCTTCGTCTCGCGGATCATTCCCGAGGAGGGCCTCGCCCCGATTCGCGCGGCTTGTGAAGTCGAGATCTGGCAGGACGAGCTGCCACCGCCGCGCGACGCACTCCTCACCGCCATCGAGGGCTGCGACGGCGTCCTGACCCTCCTGACCGACAAGGTCGACGACGAGTTCCTCGATCGCGCAGGGCCGCAGTTGAAGGTCGTGAGCAACTTCGCGGTCGGCTTCGACAATGTCGACGTCGCCGCGTGTACCAAGCGCGGGGTCGCCGTCGGCAACACCCCAGGTGTGCTCACCGAGACTACGGCGGACCTCGCCTGGACCCTGCTGATGGCGGCCGCCCGGCGGATCACCGAGGGCGATCGGTACGTGCGCGACGGCAAGTGGAAGACGTGGGGACCGATGCTCCTCATGGGGCCGGACGTCCACGGCGCGACGCTCGGGATCGTCGGGTTCGGGCGGATCGGGCAGGCGATGGCGCGGCGCGCGAAGGGCTTCGGGATGCGGGTCATCTACCACGACCTCCAGCGCGCCTCGAAGGCCGTCGAGGCCGAATACGACGCGACCTACATGACCCTCGATGGGCTGCTGCCGCAGGCGGACTTCGTGTCCCTCCACGTCAACCTCAGCCCAGAGACGAAGGGCCTGATCAACGCCGAGCGCCTCGGCTGGATGAAGCCGACGGCGATCCTGATCAACACCGCCCGCGGGCCGGTCGTCGACTCGATGGCGCTCGTCGCGGCCCTCGAGGCCGGCACGATCGCCGCCGCCGCGCTCGACGTCACCGATCCCGAGCCGCTGCCCGCCGACCATCCGCTCATCGGGCTCGACAACTGCCTCGTCGTGCCGCACATCGCCTCGGCGAGCCGCGTGACGCGCGGGAAGATGGCTTCGATGGCCGCCGCGAACCTCCTCGCCGGCGTTCGCGGCAAGCGGCTTCCGACCCCGGTGAACCCGGAGATCTACGGCTAGCTAGTCGAGCGGCTCGGAGCGGACCACCCACAGCGGGCCGTCGCCCGCCTCGACGCGAATCGCGCCGCCGCCCGGGTCGGACAGGGCAGTCCGCGCCAGCCGGACCCGTTCGCCATTGAGCTCCGCGACCGGCCCGACCACCGGGCCGCCGGAACCGGCAAACGCCCAGGCGCGGGCCTGGTCGTGGATCGTGCGTCGCGACTGGCTCCAGTCGACCGTGGCGTAGTCATCGCCCAGGAAGCCCGCCCAGCTCGCGCCCTCGTCGGACTGGGCGTCGCCGGGATCGCCGGCCGCGACGCGCTCGAGGACCCGCGGCAGCAGCCCGACCGCAGAGCCGATCATGCGCGGCCCGAGCGCCAGGTAGTCGAAGTCGTCGTCCTCCATCGGGATCGTCGTCTGCGCGAGGATGCCGCCGGTGTCGAGATTCGCGTCCATCCGGTGCCAGGTCAGCCCGTACTGCCCATCGCCGTCGCGGAAGGCCCAAGAGATGGGGATCGGGCCTCGGTGGCGCGGGAGCAGCGCGGGATGGCAGTTGATCACGCCGAGACGGGGCACATCGAGCGCCGCCTGCGGGATGCGCCAGCTGAAGCCCCAGCAGACCGCGAGGTCCGGGCGGGTCGCTCGGAGCAGCGGCTCCATCGAGTGCCGGTTACGGGCGATCATGACGTCGAGGCCTTCGGGCGCGGAGCTGTCGCTGAGCTCGGGAAACCCGTCGCCCGATGCGCTGACGGGGCGACGGCGCCTGGCACTGATGTCGGCGACCGGCTCGTGGCCCATCTGCTGGAGAGCCTCGGTGAGGACCTCGGCAATGGGTGTCACGGTCGTGATCAATGCGATCCGCCAGCGCTCGGTCGACATGGCCGGGAGTGTACGGCCGAGCGCGGTGACGTCCGGTAGGCTTTCGGCCGGGCCCGTAGCTCAGCGGCAGAGCAGGGGACTTTTAATCCTCGTGTCGTGGGTTCGAATCCCACCGGGCCCTCTCGAACATGTGATCACAACGGGCACACAGAGCCGGGTCAGCAATGACCCGGCTCTCTCTTTGATGCCACAGGGTGTGGAGGGGTGCGTTGTAGTGGGGTCTGGTGGGGTTCGGTTCAGTACTGTGGCGTCAGCGGCAGGGCGCCCGCCTGGAACGTGAACCGTGCCAGCGCGGTTGCCGCGTCGGCGAACTGTCGGCGCCACCAGGCGTTGAGGTCTCCGAAGTCGTTGATGTGGCTGAGCACACACTGCACGTACACGATTTCAGCGACTGAGCAACCCGCGGCTTCCACGATCGCGGCGACGTTTTGCCAGGCTCGTTCCGTCTCTTCCTCAAACGTCCCGGGTGCGAACTTGCCGGCAGGGTCGAGCGCAACCATCCCGCTAATGCAACAGAGTCCGTAGGCCCCAGCGGCGAGGCTGTACGGGAACCCGGCGGGCAGGCCAACGGCGGAACGGGTGCGTTTCACGGCCATCAGGGAACTCCTTGTCGTGACTGTGTTTCGCGGAGCGGGTCGGGAATTCGGCCGCCGAGTCGAAACAGAACCACTCCGGCAAGCACCGCAGCAAGCGCGCCACCCCACCAGACGGCGTCTGGCGAGGTCTGCAGGAGGAGGCCACCAATCGCGGGGCCGAGCGCCTGAGCAGCGGTGAACATGAGACCGAAAACAGAGAGGTAGCGGCCGAGCAGATGGGCTGGGGCCATGTCCGCGACCAGGGGGCCGAGCACGACAATGTGAACGCATTCACCGATGGCGAGGACGATCGCAACACCGGCTAGGAGCGTGGTCGCGGCGAGCTCCGAGTGGATGAGCGTCGCGGGCAGCACCGCGAGCAGGGCAACCGCAAACAGCGCGCTTGCCGCCGCGAACGCCTGGGTGCGTCGCATCCGGGCCACGACACGGACCGCCGGGATCTGGGCGATGACGACGAAGGCCGTGTTGACGAGGAAGACCATCCCGAGCGCGGCGGGGCCCACGGATGTGTGGGCCTCGGCAAATGGACCCAGGATGTTCGAGAAGAACACGTGGCCGACGACAACGAGCACGAGGTTGGCTGCGATGACGGTGAGGAAGAGGCGATCTCGCGCGACTGCGCGAAAGCCGCTTCCGTTGGTGTGTGTCGGTGGGACGGTCACGGCTCGCGCGATCGGCACGGCAGCGAGCACGATCAGCGCGAACCCAGCGTACGTAATCGCGTCGAAGACATAGAGCGCCTGGAACGAGCTGAGCTGCTGCCCCGCCGCGACGACGAAGCCGGCTACGGTCGCGCCGAGACCGAGACCGAAGTTGCCGGCGACGCGGGCAAGCGCGACGGAGGCCGCTCGCTGCTCGCGGTTGACCAGCGTGAAGATCAATTGTCGATTGGCCGTTCCTGCCAGACCGATTCCGGCACCGCTGACCATCGAGCAGGCAAGGGCCTGCCAGGGAACGTCCACGAATGCGAAGCCGGCGTAGCCCAGGGCGCTCGCGAGGCTTCCGGCGACCACGATCGCCTTGGCCGAGTAGCGGTCGAGCAGCGCTCCAGTCGGCGGCGTGACGATGGCCGCCGTCCCCATGGTCGCCGCGAGCACCAGTCCCGCTGTCGACGTTGAAAAGCCACGGAACTGGTGGAGATAGATGATCTCGAAGGGAAGAATCAGCCCGTAACCGAAGTAGTTGAGGGCGTTTCCCGCTTGCAGGATGAGCACGGGCCGAGGCAGCCCGGTGCGCCAGCCCCCAATGATTTGAGAGAGCCGACGGATCATCGGGCCACCAGCCTCGTGGCGCGCGAAGAACGTCGGCGCCACCCATATGCTTGGCCGGTGCCATCGCTGGAGGGAGTGGCAACTGAGACGAAGACGGCATTCGTGCCGACGATGATCCCGATCAGGTACTTGAGAAAATGCCGCACCAGGAAGACCGAACCCCCACCGAATCGCCCCGACGAAACGCCTCAGGCATTGCCGCCGAGACACCGTTGACCTACGCCGCCGACAGTACGAGGCGTCGATGCGCACGGTCTTGAACGATCCTGCGGCCGAACGGTCAGACTCGATCAGGTTCGGACCGAGCGCGTACGGCGTCGAGCGCGCCGAGGTGTACCTCTCCACGCGCGGGTTCGAGCCGCACCGCCACGACACCTACGGGATCGGCGTCACGACGGCCGGCGTGCAGGTCTTTCGGTACCGCGGCTCGCAACGTGTCTGCCTGCCCGGTCAGCTGCACGTCCTGCATCCCGACGAGGCGCACGACGGCCGCCCGGGAACCGAGGACGGCTTCGGGTACCGGATCCTCTACATCCCGCCCGAGCTCGTCCGGGGCGCCCTCGGCGGTCGCGCGCTGCCGTTCGTCGCCGATCCCGTCCAGGAGCCGAAGCCGATGGCTCGACCCATCGTCGCCCTGCTCGCCGACCTCGACGACCCGATCAGCGACCTGGGCTGTGCCGAGATCGCCGTGGCGGCCGCCGACTGCCTCCTGTCGCTCAGTGATTCCCACAACCGCCGCCGAGCCACGGTTGACATCAGGGCCGTCGAACTCGTACGCGAATATCTCGCGGCCCACGCACGGGAGCAGACGCCCGCCTCGACGCTCGAAGGCATCGCGGGAACCGACCGTTTCACGATCACGCGCGACTTCCGGTGGGCGTTCGGGACAAGCCCGGACCGGTACCGGACACTGCGCCGTTTGGCGCTTGCGCAAGCCGCGATCGAGGCTGCAGTCACTGGTGCAAGTCGCTGGCGAGGCCGGTTTCGCCGACCAGAGCCACATGACACGCCAGTTCAAACGGACCTATGGATTGACGCCGACAACGTGGCGGGCCCTCACAGCCGCCGCACCGACAGTTCGTCTCGAGACCAGGAGCCACCTCCGGTCGATTCACCATCGAGCCACGATCTCCTCGATCCTGGAGCTCATGGGTCGCAAGAGCAGCGCTGCGGACTCGTCGATGTCGCCTTCATCGAGGCCGCTCGCGAGGCCTTGATCGCCGCTGTCGCGAGCCCATCAGCGGCATCGAGGGCAGCGATAATCGCTGGGCCTACTTCCGCGACGCAGAGGGCATCGTGTTCGAGATCACGCAACGCGCCTCGACGCCCGGCGAGCCCGGCTGAGGCCGTGGACGTCCTGCGCGCGACGACCGTCGTGGACTACATGCAGATCGCCGGCGGCTACCTCGCCGCGCGCGAGGCCGAGCAAAACCTGATCTTCGGAATCTGCTCCAACCTCGAGGCCGACCCGACGCAGTACGTCAGCGTCCCGTATCTCGCGGCGGTCGTCCACGGCGATCGCGTCGTCGGCACGGCGATCCGCACGCCGCCGTGGCGGATCGTCCTCGGGGTCATGGAGCACCCGGGTGCCGTGCACCAGCTCGTCCAGGATCTCGTCGGAGACCCGGCCAGTGCGGATCTCCCGGGTGCCCTCGGCCCGTCGGAGGCCGTCGGCCATTTTGCCGAGGCGTGGGCCGAGGCGACGGGCGTGGGAACGCGCATCGCCCGGCACGAGCGGAGCTTCCGGCTCCGGACCGTCATCTCACCGCGAACAGCGCCCGGGACGATGCGGCGCGCCGGCCCCTCGGATCGCTCCCTGCTGGCCGACTGGGCGCGGGCCTTCCACGAGGAGGCGCTGTCCGGCGGCCCGGACCAGGACTACGCCGCGATGGCCGATCGCTGGATCCGCGGCGTCGGGCGGACGGCATTCCTGTGGGACGACGGCGGTCGGGCGGTCTCGCTGACCGGCGTCGGCGGGCTGACGCCGAACGGGATCCGCGTCGGGCCCGTCTACACGCCGCCCGAGCTGCGTGGCCGCGGCTACGCGAGCAACCTCGTGGCGAAGGCGTCGCAGCTCCAGCTGGATACCGGCCGGACGTTCGTCTTCCTGTTCACCGACCTCGCCAACCCGACCTCGAACAAGATCTACCAGGCCATCGGCTACGAGCCCGTGAACGACGTCGACGAGTACGACTTCCTGCCCGCCTGATACCGGAACGCAACGCTTCGGGCACCCGATCGCGGTCGATCGAAACCCCCGCTCGGGCGACACTTTCCCTGACGACCCGGGGCAGGCCGGGAGAGCCAAGGGGACGCCGATGACGCTCGAGATGAACCAGCCAGCCAATCGACTGCGTGCGGTGCGCGACGGTCAGGGCGCGCCGGTCACCTGTGCCGCGTGCGGCTGCCGGCTCGAGGCGCTCGGCAAGAGCTCCGATTCGTGGGCCCATTTCGGTCGACTCGGGGGGCGCGACGCGCGCGGCTGTCGCGTTCCCTGCGTCGACGCCGATCACGACCGGAGCGGACGCCCGGTCCTCGCCGGCTAGCGACGTTCGCGGGGCGCCCCCTCAGGCGGGCGCCGCGGCCTCGTCCGAGGCCGTCTCGCGGGCGGCAAGCGCCTGCACCGCCGCTGCGTCACCACGGCGTTCCGCCAGCCAGCACGCGGCTGCGTGGCCGTCGCCGACGTTGATGAGCGGCGGCTCCTCGACGCACTTCTCGAAGACCAGCGGGCAGCGGGTTCGGAACCGGCAGCCTGACGGGATGTTCGCCGCGTCCGGCGTCTCGCCGACGAGGATGGTCCGCTGCGCCCGGTGCGCGGGTGGCTCGGGCGACGGCGAGACCGAGACGAGCGCCGCCGTATACGGGTGGCGCGGCCGCTGGATCACCTCCTCCGCCGGCCCGATCTCCATGATCTTGCCGAGGTACATGACGGCGATCCGGTCCGCGATCACCCAGGCGAGCGACAGGTCGTGGGTGATGAACAGGTAGGTCAGGTCGCGCTCGTGGCGCAGGTCGAGCATGAGCCGCAGGAGCTCCGTTCGGATCGAGACGTCGAGCATGCTGACCGGCTCGTCGGCGACGACGAGGTGCGGGTCGAGGACGAGCGCGCCGGCGATGAACGCGCGCTGGCGCTGGCCGCCCGAGAGCTGGTGCGGAAATCGAAACATGAAGTCCGCAGCCGGCCGCAGCCCGGCCGATTCGATCGCGGCGCTGATGCGCGCCTCGCGCTCCACGCCCGGCGTCCCGATGTGGTTGACCTCGAGCGGCTCGGCGACGAAGTCGTGGATCGTCTGCTTCGGGTCCAGCGATTCGTACGGGTCCTGGAAGATGAACTGGACCTGGCGCCGGTAATCGCGCAGGCCCTTCGTGCCGCGCACGTTCGAGACGTCCTTGCCGTCGAACGTGATCGTGCCCTCGGTCTGGCGGGTCAGCTTCACGATCACCCGGGCCGTGGTCGTCTTGCCCGATCCGGACTCACCGACGAGCCCGAGCACCTCACCGCGATTGATCGTGAGGTCGATCCCGTCGACGGCCCGGACGGCGCCGCGCGGCCGCCGGAGGATCGTGTCGAGCAGCCCGCCCCGGATCGGGAAGTGGACCTTGAGGTTCGAGATCCGCAGCAGCTCGCTCATGCGCTGGCCCGCGAGGCGGGCGATGCGGCCGCCGCGGTCGCCGCGGTCGGTTCGACGGTCGTCGTCTGGCTCCCGATCGCGCCCTCGGATGCCGTCGTGTACAGGTGACAGGCGACGCGGACTCCGTCGTCGAAGGTGATCTCCGGCGGGACCACCTCGGAGCAGATCGGCATGACGTACTGGCAGCGCGGCGCGAAGCGGCAGCCCGGCGGCGGGTTGAGGAGGTCCGGCGGTGAGCCGGGGATGACCTCCAGCGTGCGCCGGTCGGAGCGGATGTTCGGGAACGCGCCGAGCAGCTTCTGCGTGTACGGATGGCGCGCCGCGGTGAAGACGCGGCTCACCGGGCCCTCCTCGGCCACCTTGCCGGCGTACATGATCAATGCCCGGTCGCACGTTTCCGCGATGACCGACAGGTCGTGGGTGATCAGCATGAGCGACAGCCCGAGGTCGCGCCGGAGCTGCTCGAGCAGCTGCAGGATCTGCGCCTGGACCATCGCGTCGAGGGCGGTCGTCGGCTCGTCGCCGATGACGATCGCGGGGTCGCACGCGAGCGCCATGGCGATGATCGCACGCTGGCGCATGCCGCCGGACAGCTCGTGCGGATACGCGTCGGAGCGGCGACTCGGAATGCCGACGAGGTCGAGCAGTTCCAGTGCCCGCTTGCGCGACGAGGTCTCCGATTGGCCGAGCCGGACCCGCACGGGCTCCGCGATCTGGTCGCGGACGCGGATGACCGGATTGAGCGCATTCATCGCGCCCTGGAAGACGATGCTGATCTCGCGCCAGCGATAACGCTGGAGCTGCCGCTCCGTCTTGGGCACGAGGTCGATCCCGAACAGCTTGATGCTGCTGCCCTTGCGGATCCGCCCGTTCTCCGGGAGCAGCCGGACCATCGACAGCGCCGTCGTCGTCTTGCCGCAGCCGGATTCCCCGGCGAGCCCGAGCGCCTCGCCGTCGGCAAGATTGAACGAGACGCCGTCGACCGCCTTGACCCAGCCGCGGTCCAGCTTGAAGTGGGTCCTGAGGTCGCGCACTTCGAGCAGCGGAGCGGTCGGGTCGGCTTGCTTCGGGAGGTCCCACTGGCGCCGGCCGCGGACCGGCACGGCGTCGTCGCGCGGATCGCTCATCGCCGGATCGCTCATCGGCGGACTTGGGACTTGGGATTGAGGAGGTCGTCCAGCGCGTTGCCGACGAGCGTGAAGCAGAGCACGACGAGCACGACGCAGGCGGCCGGCGGCGCGATCACCCACCACGCCCCGAGGCCCGGCGCGCCGGACTCCTGGGCGCTGTTGAGGATCTGGCCCCAGGACGGCTGGAACGGGTCGCCGAGGCCGATGAACGAGAGGGTCGTCTCGGTAAGCACCGCAGAGGCGAATGTCAGCACGGCGTTGGCCACGATCAGGTTCACGACGTTGGGCAGGATGTGGCCCATGATGATTCGGCCCGGACCGGCGCCGATGACCCGGGCGCGGTCCACGAACATGCGCTCCTTGAGCGACAGGACCTGGGATCGGATGATCCGGGCTGTCGCCGCCCAGCTCGTGATCCCGATCACCACGATGATCACCATGAGCGTCGCCCGGATGCCCAGGATCTGCACGTCGACACCCACGATGTCGATCAGCACGGGCGCGAGGATCAGTGCGAGCACGAAGGTCGGCAGGACCAGGAAGAAGTCCGAGATGCGCATGAGGGCGTTGTCGAGCTTGCCCCCGGCATAGCCCGAGATCAGCCCGATCGCCACGCCGAAGACGAGCGTGATCACGGTCGCCATCAGCCCGATCGTCATCGAGATCCGGGCGCCGTGGACGGTCAGGTTGAGCATGTCTCGACCGAGGTCGTCTGCGCCGAAGACGTGCGCCGCCGACGGCGGGTCGAAGGCGTTGCCGGTTGCGGTCGTCGCCGTCTCGAGCGGACCGACGAACAGCTCGGGGAAGAGTGCCAGCACGCCGAACAGGACCAGCACGATCAGCCCGACCATCCCGTCCGCACGCCGCGCATAACGCGAGGCGAACGAGCGCATCCCGGCGAGGCGGATGCGCCAGCGCTGGGCTCGGAGCGACGCGGTGCCTGCGGCCACGGCGCTCATACCCGCACTCGCGGATCGAGGACCCCGTAGACGAGGTCGGCGAGGAGGTTGGCGATCACGACCGAGATCGCGACGAGCAGGAAGATGCCCTGCAGGACCGGGTAGTCCCGCGCCGACAGCGCGGTGATCGTCAGGGTCCCGAGCCCCGGCCACGAGAACACGATCTCCGCGGTGATGGCACCGGCGATCACGTAGCCGAAGTTGATCGCGATCAGCGTGACCATCGGGAGGAGCGCGTTCGGGAAGGCGTGGCGGCGGAGGACCCGACCATCTGGCAGGCCCTTCGCTCGGGCCGTGGTGATGTAGTCCTCCGACCGCGTCTCGATGATCGCGGAGCGCATCAGGATCGAGTACTGGCCGATCAGGCCGAGGGAGACCGTGAGGAGCGGCAGCGCGAGGTGGCGCGCGAGGTCGACCAGGCCGCCGACGAACCCCGTCTCGGCGCCGACGTCTTGCATGCCGGACGTCGGGAACCAGCCGAGCCCGGCGGCGAGGATCACGATCAGGGGCATGCCGATGACGAAATACGGCATGGAATACAGGACGAGGCTTACCGAGCTCCCCACGCGATCAACGACCCCACCGCGTTTCCAGCCGGCATACGCGCCGATGGCGAGGCCCACGATGACCGAGATCAGCTCCCCGAGGCCAACGAGGAGCACGGTCGGGCCGACGCGGTCGAGGATCACGTCGCCGACCGTCTGGCCGCGGAACTTGAACGAATCACCCAGGTCGAATCGGGCCGTCGCGGCGATGTAGTCGACCAGCTGGTCTGGAAACAACGGCTTGTCGAGGCCCCATCGCTCGCGGATGGCCGCGATCGCCTCGGGGGTCGCGTTCGGGTTCCGGAGCAGGATCCGGTCCGGCGAGCCCGGCATCAGCCGGAACAGCACGAAGTTGAGGAGGACGATCGCGACGATCGTCACCGCAGCCTGCCCGAGCTTGCGACCGAGGAAGTGCCCGCTCACGAATTCAGCATGGCCTCAGGGAGCAGAGAAGGGCCGCCACCAGGCGGCCCTTCTCGAACGTTGACGGTGGGTGGTCCGAGGTTCGGCTGGCCTCAGCCTTCCTCGTCCGCGGCGGCGGACTTCCGTCTGCCGCGGTACCACCAGGCGAGGAGAACGACGAGGATCACGACCACGAGCAGCACGATGAGCAACGTGGTGTTGCTCCCGCCGGACGAGGTGTCCCCGGGCGTCGCGCTCGTTGCCGGCGTGGCCGGTGCCGATGACGTCCCCGGGGCCGCCGTCGCGGCGCTGCTCGGCCCAGGCGTCGGGACGGCGGTCGCGTCCTTCAGCTGGGTGTAGTTGAACGTGCCGTAGCTGAACAGCGGCGTGCCGTTCGCGGGCATGTTCTGGAGGCCCGTGAACTTGTCCGTTCGATAGGCATCCAGGTTCGAGTCGTAGTACAGGATGTCGTAGACCGCGAGGCCATAGATCATGTTCTGCATGGTCTTGAGGACGGCGTTCCGCGCGTCCCCGGACAGTGCCGATTCCTGCGTATAGAGCGCGTCGTACGCCGGGTCGCAGAAGTTCGAGTCGGACAGGCTCCCGATCTCGTCGCACTTGAAGATGTCCAGGAGGCCGTTCGGGTCCGGATTGCCGGCCCAGCCCCACAGCTCGATGTCGTACTTGGCCAGGTTCGTCTTGCCGCCGGCCTCGGGCGGCAGCAGCAGGTCGGTCAGGGTGTTGCTGTCGTAGACGTTGGCCTGGACCTCGATCCCGAGCTGCCCGTACCAGTCCTTGATGAACTGGGCGGCCTTCGGGTAGTTCGCGTCCGAATCCGGCATGACGAGGCGGAGGACGATCGGCTTGCCCTCCTTGTCGAGCCGCTTGCCGTTCGCATCCAGGGGGTATCCGGCGGCATCCAGCTTCTGCTTGGCGAGCTCGATGTCGAAGGTTCGCGGCTGGTCCGGCTCGACGTGCATGTCACCGAGCACGGGCGGCACGATCGTGCTGCCGACATCGCCGTAGCCGCCGAGGACGCGATCGAGGAGCAGCTTCTTGTCGACGGCGTAGCCGAGGGCGTCGCGGAACTTCGGATCGAGCAGCGCCTTGGTCGACGGACCGCCACCGGGGATGGTCTTGCCCGTCTCGGCGCCGTACTCGTTGAAGGCGAGCTGACTCCAGCCGTTGGCCGCGCCGACGACGGTCTGGATGTTCGGCGCGGTCTTGAGGGCGTTGAGCTGCTCGGCGTTCACGCCGTGGGCGTACTGGAGGTCGCCGGCCTTGAGGGCCTGGACCATCGTGTCGGAGCTGCTGAAGATCTGGAGCACGATCTCGTCGGCGAAGCCCTGGGTGCCCCAGTAGTTCGGGTTGCGGGTGAAGCGCATGAACTGGCCGGTCTTCCACTCGGCGAGCTGGTACGGCCCGGTCCCGACGAGCGGGCCGTTGAACGCCTCGTCGCCGATCGTCTTGTAGGTGTCCTTGCCGTAGATGTGCTTCGGGACGATCGGCAGGTAGACCTGGTAGATCCGATCCGACTGGTCGGTCGTGTAGGCGATCATCGTCTCGGGATCGGGGCACGAGACCTTCGTCACGCCGGCGTCGCTGACGCCCGTGTCGAGGTAGCCGAGGCCGATGTTCGCGTTCGCGGCGTGCGCGTCGAGCGCGAGCTGCCAGCTGAAGCACGCGTCCGCGGAGTCCGCCGGCTGGCCGTCGGACCACTTCATGCCGGTCCGGATGTGGAACGTCACGTTGTCGGGGTTGCGCGTCCACTTGTCGGCGAAGCCGGGGATCGGCTTGGTGTCCAGTCCGAATCCGACCAGGAGGTCGAACGACAGCTGGAACGCCTCGTAGCCGGACACGAGGGCCGTCTGGTACGGGTTGGACGAGTCGAAGTCCTGGGTCGTCCCGGCGGTGAAGATCACCGGGTCCTTCGCCACGGCGGGTCCCACCGCGGCTGGGAGCGCGAGCGCCGCGATCGCGAACAGGGTCGCAAAGCGGGTCGCCTTCACGGTACGAGCACTGCGCATCGGGGCTCCTCCAATGGCGTGGCGGGAGGCGCGACCGCCTCTCCCTGGGGGCACCCGCCTCTCCCTGGGTGCGCCAGGCGGCTAGCGTCGCATACGCGACCCTCGTTGCGCAACGCGATTCGCGGGTGAATTACCCCGTCGCTGCGACATTCGTCGAAATCGGCCTGAGCGCCGGGCGATCGATCGCGAACAGCCCCAGCTCGCGCGGCGGCGGCACGCGCGTCGGGTCCAGCGCGAGGGCGGCGAGGAGCGTCCCGAACAGCGCGGCGAACTTGTAGGCGTGGGCCGCCCCCAGCGCCACCATGACGCCGGGATGGCCCGGGACCCGGTCGAGGACGAAGTCGCGATCCGGCGTCAGCGTGTAGAGGCACGTCTTCGTCTTGATCGCGGGCCCCACCGCGCCGGGCATCCGGGCCGCGAGGAAGCGCTCGACGCGGGCGAGGCAATCCGGGTCCGTGATGAACGTCCGGCCGTCCGCCGTGGTCGGCCGGCCGCCGACGTCCTCACCGACCTTGGGGCCGCCGCTGCGGTAGGTGGGAAACCCGTAGAACGACGGCTGGTCGAGCCAGATCCAGATCGGGAAGCGATTGGCGGCGAACCCGTCGGGATCTCTCGGCGCGAACCAGGTCACCTGCTCGCGCGTGACGCTGAGCGGCAGCTCAACGCCGAGGGGCGCGAGGAGCTCGTTCGTCCACGCGTCGGCGGCGACGACCACCGAGGCCGTCGTGAACGTCCGGCCGTCCGCCGTGCGGACCTCGAGCTCGCCGCCGTGGTCCCGGATCTCGCTGACGCGGATGTGCTCCAGGAGCGTCGCGCCGGCGGACCTGGCGAGGCGCTGGTGGGCCGCGTTGCCGCGGTCCGGGTCGGCGATACCGGCGTCGGCCTGGAACAGCCCGCGCGTCCCGGGGTCGAGGCGCCACTGCGGCCAGTGCCTCGCGACGTCGACGGCGTCCAGCCATTCGAACGGCACGGACGCCTCGGTCATCGCGGTCGCGTAGTCGTCGATCGATTCGGCGGCGCCCGGTGGCGCCAGGTCGAGGCCGCCGGTCATGGTCAGGATCGTCTCGCCAGACGCTGCCTCGATCTCGCGCCACGCGACCTGCGCCGTGATCGCGAGCTCGACGTACTCGCGCCGGTGGTACGAGCGCCGCGTGATCCGCGAGACGTCCTGCGAGGCGCCGCGGTCGTGGCCGAGCTCGAACTGCTCGAGTCCGAGGACCCGCGCACCGGGCGTGGCCGCGAGCCGGTACGCGGCGGCGCTGCCGATCCCTCCGAGCCCGACGACGATTGCGTCGTACTCGCTTCGCGCGCTCGTGCTGGCCACGCCGGCACGATAGCCGACGCTCGGCCGGCGTCGTTGCCTATCCTCGATCGACCGTGGAGATCAGGCGCGACGTCCGCATCCGGGCCCGGGACGGCATCGAGCTGTCGGTGAACCTGTTCCTGCCCGATGACGCGGTGGCGAATCCCGTGCCGGCAATCATGAACACGGACCCGTACCGCAAGGACGACTGGTCCGCGGGCTGGGACCAGACCCTCGCCTCCTACCTCGTCGAGCGCGGCTACGCCTACTGCCGCCTCGACGTTCGCGGCACGGGCAGCTCCGGCGGAATCGCGCTGGACGAGTACACCGAGGCCGAGACGTGGGACGGCCACGACACCGTCGAGTGGCTCGCGGCGCAGCCGTGGTGCACCGGCAAGGTCGGCATGTGGGGTCTCTCGTACGGCGGCTTCACGTCGATCCAGGTGGCGGCAGCGCGGCCGCCGCACCTCGGCGCGATCGTCGCGATCCAGGCGACCGATGACCGATACACCGACGACGTGCACTACGTCGGCGGCACGATGACGGTCAGCGACCTCGCCCAGTACGCGGTGAGCCAGGTCGCGATGAACGCGTTGCCCGCGCTCGAATCGGCGCGCGGCGACGCGTGGCTGGACGACTGGCGGGCCCGCCTCGACGCGACGCCGGTGTGGCTGTTCGAGTGGGCGCGCCGGCAGCGCGACGGTGCGTACTGGCGCCGAGGATCGCTCGCGCCTGCCTACGAGCGCGTCGAGGCCGCCGTCCTGCAGTTCGCGGGCTGGATGGACGAGTACGTCGACCCGGCGTTCCGGATCCAGGCGCGCTGCACGAACGCGGCTGGCCGGCGGACCATCGTGGGGCCGTGGGTGCACGGGCTGCCGCACCACGCGTCCCCAGCGCCGAACATGGACTGGCTCCACGAGACCATGCGCTGGTTCGACCGCTGGCTCAAGGACGAGGCCAACGGCGCGGACCTGGAGCCGGCCCTGACGTGGTTCCACCGCGACCCGACGCCGCCGGAGCGGTTTCCGGCGCGGCTCAATGGTGCGTGGCGTGCCGCCGCGGCCTGGCCGCCCGAGTCGCCGGCCGGGCTCACACTCCAGCTCGACGCGGACCAGGCGGCAGGCTCCGGCCGGCTGGGCGCCCGGGCGGTCGCCGCGGGGATCGACACCTTCGCCCACCGGCCGACCGCCGGCGCTCGCGGCGGCTCCCTGTGCTGGGGCGCAGGCCACCCGCCGAACGGGCTCGCCGCCGACCTCCGCCTGGAGGCGGACGCCGGCCTCGTATACGTCGGCGAGCCGCTCACCGAGCCGCTCGACATCCTTGGCGTCCCCGTGGCGATCCTGCACGTCGCGGCGACCCAGCCCGTTGCCCACCTGGTCGTCCGGCTCGGCGACGTCGCGCCGGACGGGTCCATCGAGCAGGTGTCAGAGGGCATCCTGAACCTGACCCACCGAGACTCGCACGCCGAGCCGGCCGCGCTCGAGCCGCGCCGTGTCTACGAGGTCCGCGTGCCGCTCCGGTCCGCCGGCTACCGGTTCCCGGCGGGACACCGCGTCTACCTGAGCGTCGCCAGCGCGCATTGGCCGGTCGCGTGGCCGTCGCCGGGCGCGGGCGAGCTATCGATCCGTCGCGGACCCGACGCGCCGTCCCGTCTGGAGCTGCCACTCGCGCCGACGGGTGACGCGGTCGTCGCGCCGCCGCGCTTCCGCGAGGAGCCGCCCGCGCTCGTCGAGATCGGCACGTCGACGTCCGACCCGTCGTCGTGGGAGGCCCTCGACGACCCTGTCGAGGGCACCTTCACGATCCGCACCCACGAGGGCGAGACAAGCCTGCTCCCCGACGGCGTCTCGACGCTGTTCGTCGGCGAAACGCTCGAGATGACCGCATCGGAGCGCGTCCCGGGCGATGGTCACTTCGAGAACGCGTGCGAGTATCGGCTGGACCAGGCCGGCCACAGGATCGTCGTGATCGCAGACGGCAGCACGGTCGCGAGGGCGACGGACTTCGACATGCGCGTCGGCATCAAGGTCGAGCTCGACGGCGCGCCGTTCTTCGAGCGGGCGTGGCACGAGGTGATCGCGCGCGACCTCCTCTGAGGCGCGCGGTCAGGCGCGCAGGTAGCGGTCGAACCAGTCGATGACGCGGTTCATCCGATCGATCCGTCGATCGGGCCGGCCGGCCGATGCATAGACGTGGAACTCCTCCGGATACAGGACGTACTCCACCGTCTTCCCGAGGACGCGAAGCGCGATGAACAGGGCCTCGTTGTCGCTGGAGGGACAGCGCTCGTCGGCCTCCGCCTGGAGCATGAGCAGCGGCGTCCGCACATTCGCGACGTTTCGGAGCGGGCTCTGGCGCCACAGCTTCTCCGCGCCCCCGGGTTCCGTCGGCGAGCCGAGGAGCGACACGCGGTTGTACTCGACGCCGGTGTCGCTGCCGGCCCAGCCCGCGATCTGGTTGGACACGCCGTTCTCGCTCACCGCGGCACCGAATCGGTCCGTCGTGCCGACCAGCCAGTTGACCATGAACCCGCCGTACGAGAGCCCCAGCACACCGAGCCGCTTCGGATCTGCGAGACCGGCCGCGACGGCGTGGTCCACGGCTGCGTGCACATCGGCGGCGTCGACGCCGCCCCAGTCACCGAGCTGCGGGCGGATCCAGTCGCGGCCATACGTCGCAGAGCCGCGGATGTTGGGGAGCAGGACCCGGTAGCCGGCCGCGCACAGCAGCACGACCTCGAGGTGCGGCGCCGGCGCCCACGCGCCGAGTGGACCGCCGTGCACATCGACGACGGTCGGCAGCGACGCGTTCGCGTCGGCCCCGGCTCGGGAGGCAACCCAGAGGTCGATCGGCCCGCCCGCGCCGGGCGCCTGGACGAGGCGCATCTCCGGCCACTCGAGCCCGTCCGTCCAGCGGCTGCCGAGCCGCGTCCGGATGGCCGGCGCCTGGCCGCCGAGCGGCACCGTCACCAGTTCCACGGGTCGGTTGCCGACGCAGGCGAGCAGCGTCATGCGCCCATCGCGTGGGGCGTTTTCGCCGGTCGCGACGGCGAGGCTATGCGTCGCGATGTCGCCGGTCACGAGCGGCTCCGGGGTTCTCTCGGCCGGCCGGCCCGTCTCCGGATCGACATCGAACCGCCACGGGGCTGAGCGCCCGCGATCAGACACGACCGCAACGATCCTGCCGCGATCCAGCCAGGCGGGCGTCGTTCGGGAGCTTGCCGTCCAGCCGAACAGGTCGGTGTCGATCCAGCTGCCGATCGGCCGATCGAGTGACGGCGCGAGTGGCCATGGCGGCGCTGAGCCGTCCGCAGGGCCAACGACGAGCTCCGGACTGGTGTCGTCGAGCGCGTCCGCGTCGAGCGTCCCGACTGCGGCGAGCCAGCGTCCGTCCGGCGACCAGGCCGGCGAGTGCGCCGGTCCGCCAACGCGGAGGACCTCGCGCGGCTCGACCTCGGGCGCGTTGGCATCGGAGCCCGCGAGGATCTCAGGCACGGCGACCGCCCAGATGGAGGTTCGCGGCAGGAGGTCTGCGTCCAGACGGCGATCAGCCGCGAACGCGACGGATCCACCATCCGGCGACCAGGCGATGCCGGCGACGCCCCAGTCGCCGGCGGTGAGCCGGCGGGGCGTGGCGCCGCGCCGCGCCTCGACGACGTGGAGGTGCGGCCAGTGGTCGACGTGGCCGGTCTCGTCCATGCGCCAGTCGATCCGGGTGATGCGTCGTGCGAGCGGTTCCTGCCCGGTCTCCGGCGTTGGCCCCTGGATGAACCGCGCTGGCCCGGCATCCATCGTGAACGCCAGCCGGCATCCGTCGGGCGACCAGGCGATCTCCCCGACCGACCGCCGGCGTGGCGTGCGCGCCGTCCATGGCGTGCCGGGCTTGCCGGCCGCGGAGATCGGGAGCACGAGGAGGCGGGCGGAGTCCGCGCTGGGGTCGGCGGTGCGCTGGAGCGCGCCACGGCGGCCGCCTTCCGTGACCGGCGTTCGCTTGAAGGCGACGCTCGCGCCGTCCGGCGCGACCCGCGGCAGCACATCCCGGACGGCGCCGCTCGTCAGCTGGACCGGGGAGCCGCTGCCGCCGAGCGGCACGAGCCACAGGTGCGACTGGTACCCATCGCTGCGGACGAACCGCCTGACCACGACCGCGAACCGGCCATCGGGGGAGACGTCGTGCTCCTCGAGCACCACCTGGGATCGGATGACGGTCTGGGGATCGGTCCGGCGCGGCATGCTGAACAGGGTATCGGCCGCACCGTGTGCCGGAGGCGCGGCGCGAGCCGGCTGCGGACGCTCGCTCGCCGGATCGAACGGCGCGTCACTGCAACGCGTTACAGCCTCAGCTGAGGAATCTGCTGCCGAGCCTCTCGCGATAGCGTTGCGTCCATCACGATGGACGATTGCCCTGACCTCAGTAGCCGGGACCGGTGCCCTGGCCGTTCCCGCATGCCGCGAGCAGGAACAGGACGACTGGGAGCCAGGCCAGCGCCTTGGCGATGGCTCCGAGTCGCCATGGAATGTGGTTCGCCAGCGATCGGGTCATGGAGTTCTCCTTCGGTCATCGATACGCCCCGGGGGCGAGTTTCGGATCCGGGCGACGACCGATGACGTACGCGTCCCTGGTGATCCATGGCGGCTATACCGTGCTGCGCAGCTCCCCTGACGGCCAGATCGTCGCCGATCCCGAGGGGATCTTCGACTTCGACACGCGCATCCTGTCGCGCCACCGACTCACGATCGACGGTCGCGAGCCCACGCTCGTTTCGAGCGGGAAACCGGAAAGCGATCGGTGGTGGGGCGTCCTCAGGATCGGCCGTCCTGGCGGCGACGCCAGGGCCGCCGTACTACCGCAGGACGCCCTCGAAGTGCGGATCACGCGGGTCGTTGGCCGAGGGGTCCTCGAAGTCCTCGTTATCGAGAACCACTCCGGGAGCCCGTGGGACGGTGACCTCCTGCTCGAGCTCGACGCCGACTTCGCTGACGCGGGCGAGGTCGGTCGGCGTCGCCGGCAGTCCGGCACGATCGTTCGCACCTGGGCTCCCGCCGCCGGCGAGCTCACCATCTCGTACTCGGTCCGGCATCGCAAACGAGGGTTGGAGCGGGCCGTACGCATTCGCGTGGCGCCATTGAGCCGTGCGGAGTGGACGGGCGCCGGGCTGCGGCTGCACCTCGCCCTTCCCGCCAAAGGGACGGAGCGCCTGGTCCTCGAGATCGCATCCGCGGTCGACGGAGTGTGGCGATCGCCCGCGGAGGACGAGGCGCGCGACATCGCGGCGGAACGTGACCGATGGCGCGCCAGGCGGCCATCCATCGAGGGCGCGTCGCCGCTGGGAGGGGTCTTCGATCGCGCAGCCGACGACCTGTTCGATCTTCGGAACCGGGAGATCGAAGCGACGATCGACGCTCCCGCCGAGCGCCGTGGATGGTTCGTGAACGCCGGGGTGCCGATGTTCACGGGCGTTTTCGGCCGTGACTCGCTGACCGCGGGCTGGCAATCGCTGCTGCTCGGGCCGGACATCAGTCGCGGCGCCCTGGAGGTGGTGAAGCAGACCCAGGCCACCAAGGACGATCCGTGGCGCGACGCGCAGCCCGGCAAGATGATCCATGAGATCCGGCGGGGTCCCCTGGCCGAGCTGGGGATCAGCCCACGAGATGGCTACTACGGGACGCAGACGTCGCCGGCCATGTTCGTGATCGCCCTCAGCGAGACCTGGCACTGGACCGGAGACACCGACCTGCTCTGGCGACACCTCCCGGCGGCGCTGGCGGCGATGGAGTGGGCTGGTGGGCTCGGTGATTCCGACGGCGACGGCTTCATGGAATACGAGACCCGCTCGTCGGCCGGCCTCAAGAACCAGGGCTGGAAGGACTCCGACGAGGCCATCCGCTACCCCGATGGCAGGATCGTCGAGAACCCCATCGCGACCGTCGAGGAGCAGGCATTCCATTTCGTGGCCCTGCAACGGATCGCCGAGATCCTCGTGGCCCTCGAGCTCGAGGACCGAGCCGAGCCGTTCCTCGCGGCCGCGGCCCGGCTGCGCCGGCGCTGGGACGAGGCGTACTGGATGGAGGACGAGTCGTTCTACGCGCTCGCCCTCGATGCCGACAAGGTGGCCGTCCGATCGATCACGTCCAACCCGGGCCACGCGCTCGGGGCCGGGATCGTGCCGAGGGCGCGAGCCCGGGCGGTCGCGGACCGGCTCCTGTCCCCGGACCTGTTCTCGGGCTGGGGCGTCCGCACGCTGTCCGACCGACATCCGTCCTACAACCCGTTCGCCTACCACCTGGGGTCGGTCTGGCCCGTCGAGCAGGCGACGTTCGCCCTGGGCTTCCGGCGCTACGGGCTCGAGGAGCACCTCGACCGGCTGACGGAAGCGGTCTTCGATGCGGCCGCGGGATCGCCCGACGGGCGCCTGCCCGAGGCCCTGTCCGGCCACCCGCGCGGCGTTACGCCGACGCCGGTGGCGTACCCCAACGCGAACCGTCCCCAGGCATGGTCGGCAAGTGCGGTCGTCCAGCTCGTGCAGGTCATGCTCGGGATCTACCCGTTCGCGCCGCTCGGCGTGCTCGCCGTGGTGCGTCCCCGCCTGCCGGCATCGATCCCGAGCCTGACGCTGCGCCGCCTTCGGGTTGGGGCAGCGTCGGTGGATCTCCATGCAGAGCGGCAGCCAGACGGATCGGCGACGGTCAGGACGGAGCACCTCGACGGGCACCTCCTCGTCGTCAACTCGGGCCCGCCGAATGATGTCGAGACGGGGCAGCACTGGACCGACGACCTGCAGCGATTGGCGCTCCGCCATCTCCCCGGCCACCTCGCCAGGGCAGCACGGATCGGCGTCGGATTGGAGCCGGAGGGCTGAGGTTCAGCGGCGCCGCTGTGCGATCAGCGCCCCGCCCAGGACGACGGCCGAGGCGAGCCCCGCAGCCACCGACCGGTGGGTGGTGAGCCACGCCTGGCGACTTCGATCGCGCGCCTCGAACCGCCCGCGCGACCCGCGATCGCCCGGCAACCCCGCGAACAGGTCATCGGGTCGATCGGCGATCTCGGGCTCGCTCGTCTGCTGCGCGTCGTATCCGGTTCGGCCGAGGTACCAGTCGAGCAGCCCCGGGACGAGCTTCTGTGCGGTGATCGCGAGCACCGTCGGGCCGCCGACGAAGACCTCGCGTCGCGGGTGATCGGCGGCCCACACGATCGCCGACGCGGCGACCTCCGGCTCGAAGATCGGCGGAACGGGTCGGGCCCGGCGCGGGAGCTTGTTGCGCACCCAGTCGAACTGGGGCGTGTTCAGCGCCGGCAGGTGAACCACCGTGACGCGCACGGCGCTCCGGTCGTGGATGAGCTCGGAGCGGAGGGAGTCGGTGAAGCCAACGATCGCGTGCTTGGCCGCGCAGTAGGCCGCCTGGAGGGGAATGCTGCGGTACGCCAGCGCCGAACCGACCTGGATGATCACGCCCGAATCACGCGGGAGCATCCGGCGCAACGCCGACATCGTGCCGTAGGCATAGCCGAGGTACGTCACCTCCGTGACCCGCTTGATCTCGGCAGCGGTGAGGTCCTTCACGGGGGCGAACACCGACGTCATGGCGTTGTTCACCCAGACGTCGATCGGCCCGAGCTGCTCCTCGACCTGATGGGCGGCGTCCTCGATCGCCTCCGCGTCCGCCACGTCCGCGGGTAGGACCAGCGCGCGGCCCCCCGCGGCCTCCACCTCGGCCCGCGCAGCGGCCAGCCCCTCGGCGCTGCGCGCGATGAGCCCGATCCATGCGCCGGAGCGGGCAAACGCACGGACCGTCGCTCGGCCGACGCCGGCGGAAGCGCCCGTAACCACGACGACCTTCGGGCGCGGCGCTGCGATTGCGGTCATGAGACGTTTCCTCGACGTGCTGCGAATGACGGCAAGCCTGCGCCGAGCAGTCGGGCGTGGGCTGCCGACGCCCGTCTCGTTTCGTCAAGGCTGCGTTGCGAAATGGTTGCGCGATTCCCACGGGTCGGGTAGATTGTCCATGTGACATTGAATATCAGCCCCGAACCGAGCAATCCGACGCCGTCCGGTCGTGCCCGCCCGCTGGTGACGGAGGTCGTCGACGAGCTCACCTCGTGGAACCCGCGCGAGTTCATCACCGCGTTCCAGCGCTGGCACCAGGGCCAGGTCAGCCTCGCGCACCTCAACGTGATCATCCTGCTCGAGGCGAACGGCCCGATGCCGATGGGCCGCGTCGCCGACGCGCTGGACATCTCGGTCGCCAGCGCGACCGGCATCGTCGACCGCATGGAGTCGCGCGGCCTCGTCGAGCGTCGCCGCGATGCGCAGGATCGGCGGGTCGTGCTGGTCGTGCCGGCCGCCGGCGCCAAGGCCATCCTGAGCGACATCGACACCCGTCGCCGCCAGGCGCTCACGAAGCTCCTCGGTACGCTCAGCGACGACGACCTGTCCGGCCTCCTGATCGGCCATCGCGCCCTGCGCGCCGCCCGTGTGGCCTTCGCCAAGGCGATGGGGGCGGCCAAGTGATCCGCCTGCTCCGCACCTACCTCCGGCCGTACCTCGTCTCGATCGTGGTCGTGCTCGCGCTGCTCCTCGTCCAGGCGATCGGCAACCTGTACCTGCCGACGCTCCAGGGCGACATCATCAACAACGGCGTTTCGAAGGGCAACACGGACTACATCGGCTCGACCGGGCTGTTCATGCTCGGGGTGACGTTCGTCGTGGGCGTCGCGTCGATCATCGGCGTGTTCCTGGGAGCCCGAATCGCGATGGGCTTCGGGCGTGACGTTCGCAGCGCGCTGTTCCGGCGGGTCGAGAGCTTCAGCCAGGTCGAGGTCAACAAGTTCGGGACGCCGTCCCTGATCACCCGCAATACGAACGACGTCCAGCAGGTGCAGCAGGTCGTGTTCCTGGGCCTGACCCTGATGGTCTCGGCGCCGATCCTGATCATCGGCGGAATCATCCTGGCGGTCCGCCAGGACGTGCCGCTCTCCGGGCTGCTCGTGGTCGTGCTGCCGCTGATGGTCGCGTTCATCGCTGTGATCATGAGTCGCGCCATCCCGCTGTTCCGGGCGATGCAGACCAAGCTCGACCGGATCAACCAGGTCATGCGCGAGACGCTGGCCGGCGTTCGGGTGATCCGCGCGTTCGTGCGGACGAAGCGCGAGGAGGAGCGCTTCGACGACGCGAACGTGGACCTGTTCACCACCACGCTCCGCGTCAACCGGCTCTTCGCCGTCACGATCCCCGTGATGACCCTGATCCTCAACCTCTCGACGGTCGGGGTGATGTGGTTCGGCGCGATGCGGGTCCAGAGCGGGGAGATGCCGATCGGCAACCTGACCGCATTCCTCCAGTACCTGCTCCAGATCCTGTTCGCCGTCCTGATGGCGGTGTTCATGTTCATCCTCATCCCGCGCGCCGCCGTCTCCGCGGGCCGGATCCAGGAGGTGCTGGAGACCGAGTCGAGCGTCCGCGATCCGGAGAAGGCCACGCTCATGGCGCCGCGCGAACGTGCCGGTGTCGGCGGTCGCATCGAGTTCCGGGACGTCGAGTTCCGGTACCCGGGCGCCCAGGATCCGGTGCTCAAGGACATCTCGTTCGTGGCGGTGCCGGGCGAGACCATCGCCATCGTCGGATCGACCGGCAGCGGCAAGACGACGCTGATCAACCTCATCCCGCGCTTCTACGACGCGACCGCCGGCGCCGTGCTCGTCGATGGCGTCGACGTCCGCGAGATGAACCGCACCGACCTGTGGGGCCGCCTCGGGGTCATCCCGCAGAAGGCATTCCTGTTCAGCGGCACCGTCGCCAGCAACCTCCGCTTCGGCGATGAGGAGGCGACCGATGACGCACTCTGGCGCGCGCTCGAGATCGCCCAGGGTCGCGACTTCGTCGACGAGATGGACGGCAAGCTCGAGGCGCCGATCACCCAGGGCGGCTCGAACGTCTCCGGCGGCCAGCGCCAGCGCCTTGCCATCGCCCGAGCCCTCGTGAAGCAGGCAGGCATCCTGATCTTCGACGACAGCTTCTCCGCCCTCGACTTCGGCACCGACGCGCGCCTCCGCGCGGCGCTCGACCGGGACATGGACTGGGCGACTCGGATCATCGTTGCGCAGCGCGTGGGCACGATCATGAAGGCCGATCGGATCCTGGTGATGGACGCCGGCCGGATCGTCGGCAGCGGCACCCACGCCGAGCTGCTCAAGTCCAACGAGACCTACCGCGAGATCGTGTTCTCGCAGCTATCCGAAGCGGAGGCCGCGGCATGAGCGGCCCGCAGCGGCCGGCCGGCCCGCCCGCCGGCGGCCCGCCGCCCGGCGGCATGGGACCTGGTCGACGCCCCGGTGGGGGAGGCCCCGGAATGATGGGCATGATGATGCCCGTCCAGAAGCCGACGAACTTCCGCGTGTCGTTCCGGCGCCTCCTCGACCGGCTCGCGCCGGAGCGGACGCTCGTCGCGCTCGTGATCGTCCTCGCCGTCGTCAGCGTGGCGTTCGCGGTCATCGGCCCGAAGATCCTCGGCAACGCGACCAACGACATCTTCAACGGCTACATCAGCTCGAACCTGCCCGCCGGCGTGACGAAGGACCAGATCGTCGCCGGGCTGCGCGCCAAGGGCCAGGGCCAGCTCGCCGACATGGTCTCGGCGATGGACCTGCACCCGGGCCAGGGCATCGACTTCCAGGCGCTCGCCGGCATCCTGATCATCCTGATCGCGATCTATCTCGCGAGCTCGGCGTTCAGCTGGGGCCAGGCCTGGATCATGGCGGGCGTCACCCAGCGCACGGTCCGCCGCCTGCGGACCGACGTCGACGAGAAGCTCGGCCGGCTGCCGCTCAAGTACTTCGACAGCCATCCCCGCGGCGACGTCCTCAGCCGCGTCACCAACGACATCGACAACATCGGGCAGAGCCTGCAGCAGAGCCTGACCCAACTCATCACCTCGGTGCTGACCATCGTCGGCGTGCTCGTGCTGATGCTCACGATCAGCCCGATCCTGGCCGTCATCTCGATCCTGTCCGTGCCGCTGTCGGTGTTCATCACGATCCTGATCGCGCGCCGCTCGCAGAAGCGATTCGCCGCGCAGTGGGCGTCGACCGGTGCCCTCAACGCGCACGTCGAGGAGATGCATACGGGCCACGCGATCGTCAAGGTCTTCGGGCGCCAGAAGGAGGCGATCGAGACGTTCGATCGCGAGAACGAGGTCCTCTACGAGGCGTCCTACCAGGCCCAGTTCATCTCGGGCACGATCCAGCCCGCGCTGACGTTCGTCTCGAACCTGAACTACGTCGCCATCGCCGTCATCGGCGGGCTGCGCGTCGCGTCCGGCCAGATGACCCTCGGCGATGTCATAGCGTTCATCCAGTACTCGCGCCAGTTCACGTTCCCGATCATCCAGACCGCCAGCATCGCGAACGTCCTCCAGTCCGCCGTCGCCTCCGCCGAGCGGGTCTTCGAGCTCCTCGACGAGCCCGAGGAGATCGCCGACCCGGTCGCGCCGAAGGTGCTGTCGCACAAGAAGGGCGCCGTCGCCTTCGACCATGTCGCGTTCCGCTACGAGCCGGACAAGCCGCTGATCGACGACCTGAGCCTTGTCGCCGACGCGGGCGACACGATCGCCATCGTCGGCCCGACCGGCGCCGGCAAGACCACCCTCGTCAACCTGCTCATGCGGTTCTACGAGATCGATCACGGCAAGATCACGGTGGACGGCATCGATACCCGGGAGCTGACCCGCGACGACCTACGGCGGACGTTCGGGATGGTCCTCCAGGACACGTGGCTGTTCCACGGCACGATCGCCGAGAACATCGGCTACGGGCGCGATGGTGCCACCGAAGCCGAGATCGAGGCCGCCGCCGAGGCCGCCCATGTCGACCACTTCGTGCGCACGCTGCCGGACGGCTACCAGACCGTGATCGACGACGACGCGACCAACCTGTCGGCCGGCGAGAAGCAGCTGCTGACGATCGCGCGCGCCTTCCTCGCGGACCCGACCATCCTGATCCTCGACGAGGCGACGTCCTCGGTCGACACGCGCACCGAGGTCCTGATCCAGAAGGCGATGGCCAAGCTCCGAACGGGTCGAACGGCGTTCGTGATCGCGCACCGGCTCTCGACGATCCGCGACGCCGACACGATCCTGGTCATGAACAAGGGCGACATCGTCGAGCAGGGCAACCACGCCCAGCTCATCGCCAAGGGCGGCTTCTACGCCGACCTCTATCAGAGCCAGTTCACCGAGGCCCTCTCCGAAGCGGTGGCGTAGCCGACCTCGATTCGCCGCATGCCCGCGTTGCCGGCTGTGGTCCTCGCTCACGCACGTTCGCGTGCGCTCGCTCCGGTCCTCGCCGGCGCCTTGGCCTGCGCCGTTCGAGGCCGCCTGGCCCGGCCCGCAGCGCACGCGGGGCGAGGGTCCGCCCGTCGCCATGCGATCCAATCGCATACCGGCGGTCCGTAAGCACGGTCGTCGATCTAGGATCGGCGCCATGACGGCGTCGCCCCGCGGCTTCGCAATGGATCGGCGGCTCGCCGTTTCGGGTCTGGTCCTTGCGCCCGTGCTGCTCCTGGCCGGCCTCGTCATCGGCCTGGCACCATCGACCATTGAGGGATTCATTCCTCTCGAGCGTGGGTGGATCCAGGGCGCGCTCGCCGGCCCCATGCTGCTGCTGGCGCCCGGGGCACTTAGTCTGGCGTGGTCTGACGTGCGGGTCGCCCAGAGCGGCGCATGGCTCAGTGCGGTGATCGCGATCCTCCTCGCGGTTGGTGTGGCCGGCTGGGTCGCCGCGAGCGTGTCCCAGATCGGCTGCCAACCGGTGACCGATCCGATCCAGACCCTGCCGGTTGGCTCGATCTGGGGTGCAGTCGCCGCCGTCGGGTTCGTCCTCGCAGTGCGCGCTGGGCGCCACGAAGCGCGAAGCGGCAGACCCCACAAGGCGATCGCAGTAGCCGCCGGCGTGGCGCTCGTCGCGCTCGTCGCTGACGCCGCCGCGTTCGTCGTGCTCTTCCCGGCGCTCTCCTGTGCGGCGCCGCACATCTGATGGCGATGGAACGCATCCCGCCGCGGATGAACTTCCTGACGCTGGAAGGGCGGCTCAACGGTCGGGGAGGACGGCGCACTTACCTGGAACTAGCGGCCTCGAAAGGCTGCAATCGCGGACCGCCTGCACGGAGGCCATCGAGCATCCAACGAGCGTGGCGAGCGATGCGCCGATCCGATGACGCGTGCTTGAGCTCAAGCGCGTCGCGAAGCGTTGGGCTATCCACGAGGCGCGCGAGCCGGATGTACGTCCGGAACTCGCGCCGATCTGGGCCATCGACCACCGATAGCACGACGCGCTGGAGGCGAGCGGCAGTCGAAGGATCGAGTTCAACCCGGGTGACCGTCCGAACGACGTCGGCCTTGTAGTACCCGGATCGATCGCAATAGACGTCGGCTTCCAGGAACCGGACCAAGAGCTCGACACCGGAGTGGTCGCCTGCTTTCGCGCTGCTGATTGCCCGATCGAGCGGGCCGTACAGCCCCCGCATGAGCTCATGCCACCAACCGACCTGGGCGGCATAGACATCCCGAACCTCATCCGGCGAGGACGGGTCGACTCGCCAGTCGGGCGGTACGGGGACCATTGCCGATTCGATATGGCTGGCGAGCTCGCGCATCGCCTCGATCGTCGGCACTTTCGTGCCGTCCAATGTTTGAAGCCTGCGCAGTTGGGGATTGAGCGCGAGCCAATACTCCGCAGCTGACGTCTGCCACGTGTTCCACGCTTCGGCGCCGTGGGCGGCGTCCTGGCGCGCGCGAGCCTCCCGGTGGCGTCGCCGCGCCTTGTCGACCGACTCGCGATCAGCCATCCAAGCGATAGCCCACGCCGCGGAGGGCGAGGATGTGCGGGCCGCCGGCGGACTCGATCTTGCGGCGGAGGCGGGCGACGTGGGGCTTGAGCCAGAGGAGGTCCGGGTCGGCTTCCGCGGGCCAGCCGGCACGGACCAGGCGGAGGTGGGGGACGAGGTCACCGTTGGCGCGCACCAGCGCCTCCGCTAGCCGGTATTCGATCGGCGTCAGGTCAAGCGGGATGTCGCCGACGCGCGCTTCATGACGCCCCTCGTCCAGGACGAGTGAGCCGACCTGAACCGCCGTCGAACCGGCCGGGCCGGCGGCCGCGGGCGCGCCAGGCGGAGACGTCCGCTCCGCGCGACGCATGACCGCGGCGATTCGCGCCAAGAGCTCCGCGCGCCCGAACGGCTTGACGAGGTAGTCATCGGCGCCGATCCCGAGCGCGCGCACCTTTGCCGCCTCGGAGCTCTCGCCGGAGACGACCACGATCGGGGCATCGCCCTGGGCGCGGATCTGGCCGGCGACCGTGAAGCCATCCGGGCCAGGCATGGCCAGATCGAGCAGCACGATGTCCGGCCGCTCCTCGCGATAGCGACGGACGGCAGTGAGCCCGTCGTAGGCGGTGATGACCTGGTGGCCCTCCGTGCCGACGAGCGCGGTGATCGCGCCGACCATTGCCGGGTCGTCGTCGACGACGAGAATCCGCAGCTGGCGCGCCATCACATCGCCGCCGCGGCCGGCAGGGCGATCACGAATCGCGCGCCGTGGCTCTCCGCCGGCTCGCACCACAGTCGCGCGCCGATCGATTCGGAGAGCCGCCGCGCCGCATACAGCCCGATGCCGGAGCCGCGCGCGGTGTGCGTGTCGCGGCGCGCGTACGGCTCGAAGATCCGCTCGCGCCACTCCTCGGGGATGCCCGGCCCCTCGTCGGCGACGCCGATGCGGACGCTGCCGTCGGCCATCCGCCAGTCGAGCCGGATCGTCGTGTCTGGCGGCGCGTACTTGACGGCGTTCTCGACGAGGTGCTCGAGGATCTGGCGGAGCCGGCTGGGGTCGGTGAGGGCATACAGGCGGATGCCCTCGCGCAGCTCGAGCCGATGGCGGGCGAGCAGCGGCGCGAGCTCCCGTGCCGCTTCGCTCACGACCTCGCCGACATCGACCGGCTGGAGATCGGCGGGCGGCTCCGGCCCGACGCGCACGGAGGCGAGAATCGAGTCGACCAGCCGGTCCAGGCGCGCGACCTGCTCCATCGTCGCGTGGTACCAGCCGGCGCGGCGGTCGCGCCGCTCGATGTCCCGAGACTCCCGCCCTTCCAGCGGCGGCTCCTCCGCCAGCAGCTCCGTGTACGCCCGCACGACCGCGAGCGGCGTCCGCAGCTCGTGGGTGACCATCGCGATCAGCTCGGCGCGCGCCTCGTCGATGGCCTTCAGCTCCGTCGCGCGCGCCTCCGCCTCGCGCTGCATGCGCCCCTTCTCGACGATGCCGCCGAGCAGGTCGGCAATCGCGCGCAGGTGCGCGACGTCCGAAGCCGTGAAGTCCCGCCGCTGCTCGGTCTGGACATTCAGCACGCCCACGGTTCGATCGTTCCAGACGAGCGGCACGGACAGCATCGACGCGATGAACCGCTTCTGGTCGATGCCACGGACCCACAGGAATCGATCGTCGTGGCTGACATCCGGGATCGCCAGCGGCTCCCGCGTCGCGGCGACGCGGCCGGTGACGCCGCCGCCGAACGGGACCCGCGCCCGCCCGATCTGGTAGCGATCTAGACCGTTCGTCGCCGCGAGCGTCAGGTTCTCGGCGTCGCGATCGAGGAGGTACAGCGACGACACGCTGGCCCGGAGCGCGTCGCGCGTCTCGTCGACGACCGTCTCGAGGAGCTCCTCCCACGTGCTCGCCGTCGTGGCCATGCGCGCTACGCGATGCAGGAAGCGCAGCTGGTCGAGCTGCTCGTCGGTCGCGTCAAGGGTCTCGGTCACCGCATCACGATAGCGGAGGCGGTCGCGCGCTCGGCCCGAACGTCCGCCTCAGGCCCGCCCGATCCCGCGCCGGGCCAGGGCATCGGCGAGCCGCTCGTAGTCGGCAAGCTCGTTGTAGCGCTGAGCCGAGATTCGCAGCAGCGCGTGCGACGGCGCGGCGCCGGCGTCGCGCGCAGCGCGAACCGGGAAGGGACCGACCGGCACCTCGATCCGCTCCTCCGTCGCGAGCGAGCTCGTGAGGGCCTCGGTCGTCGCCTCGTCCGTCGTGATCGGCAGCGAGAGGGATGCCATCGAGCCGACCATCGAATCGGCCGCGATCGGCTCGAACCCGAGCCGCTCGACGAGTAGGTTGCGGCCGGCGAGCACCAGCTCCCGGTTCGCGGCCATGTGCGCCGGCCAGCCGCCCGGCTGGAGGTCGCCGATCACGCGGAGTGCCTCGGGCAGGGCCAGGAAGGCCGTCGGGTTGCCGGTGCCCTGCCAGTCGAACTCCTTCCACAGCGCCGGCCGGTCCGAGCGCGGGTCGTTCCGCCCGTGGCTCGTGACCAACGGCAGGATCCCGCCGCCGCGGTCCTCGCGGACGTGGAGGACGCCGGCGCCCTTCGGCCCGCACATCCACTTGTGGCCGTTACCGGTCCAGTACGCGGCACCGAGTGCCCGCAGGTCCACCGGCACCATGCCCGGCGCGTGCGCCGCATCGACGAGCGTGTCGACGCCCAGCCGATCGAGCTCGCGGACGATCGTCTCGATCGGGAAGACCAGGCCGCTCGGGCTGGTGACGTGGCTGATCATGGCGAGGCGGGTGCGCGGGCTGACCGCCGCGAGGATCGCCTCGACGACCTGCTCTTCGTGCCGGATCGGGAACGGGATCGAAACGCGCACGACCCGGGCCTTTGCCCGCTCCGCGACCGTCGTGAGCGCGTTGAGGGTCGCGTTGTACTCGTGGTCGTTGGTGAGGAGCTCGTCGCCCGGTCGCAGCCGGAGCGACTCGACGATCGTGGCGACGCCGGTCGTCGCGTTCGGCACGACGACGAGGCCTGCCGGGTCCGCATTGAGGAAGACGGCGACCACCTCGCGCGCGGCATCAAGGCGCCCCTCGAACTCGCGGGTGAGGAACCGGATCGGGTCTGCCTCGAGCTCGGCGACGAGGGCCTGCTGGGCCTGGAGCACCGGCCGGGGACACGCGCCGTACGTGCCGTGGGTCAGATACGTGATCGAGGGATCGAAGTCCCACGGGCTGTCTGGGGAGTACGGGCGCATCCGGCCGAGGATAGCGACGGGCGGGCCCCCAGAGCCCGCCCGTTACCAGCCGGTTCGCCGGGAGCTCAGGTGGCCGCGGCGGGGACCACGATGATCCGCTTGGCGAGCGTCGTCCCGCCATCGACCAGGCTCCGGACGAAGACCTCCGCGCCGACCTTCACGTCGGCCAGCTTGCCCGCGGAAAGCCCAACGAACACCTTGGTCGCGTCGTCCGTCGAGACCGTTTCGGTGCCACCCCCGGCCTCGGAGATCGTCAGCGTGCCGTCGCCGATGGACTGCACGGTGCCATGGTCCCGTTGGATGTGGACGAGCTGGCCGTCCTTCCCGACGACCGTGACGTCGGCGTGGACGAGGCGACGCCCGATCTTCAGCAGGCGCGCGATCCGTGCCTTGCCCCGGGCCCCGGCTGCGGGACCGCTGTTCGGCGCGGCCGTCGACGCGGCGGACGTCACGTTGGCGGCGGGCGTCGTTGGGGCGGTCGAGGCGAAGGCTAGGCCGAGCCCGGCGAGGAGGAGGATGACGATCGCGCCGCCGGTCAGGGCCAGGCGCCAGGTGGGAATGCGCATCGGTTTGGTGCTCCTTGGTCGATCCCGGCGGTTGGGCCGGAGCCGGACGTCGCCCGGCGTGGACGAACCGTCGCGGTGCCGGGTTCGACCCACGCGATGCGAGTGTCAGCGCCATGTAAGGGCCCGGGTCGTGCTCAGCCTTTGACGGAATCGCCGTTTTCGGCTATCGTTGGTGGTCTTCGCGGGGTGGAGCAGCGGCAGCTCGTCGGGCTCATAACCCGAAGGTCGGAGGTTCGAATCCTTCCCCCGCAACCAATACGCATTCTGCCCAGAACCCCGGGTCCCGACCACCCGGGGTTCTTTCTTTGTCCGGTGGTGCCGCGGCGGGCGCCGCTGGGCTAGGGCGTCGGCGCGATCGGGTTGTCGCCTGCTCCCTCGTGGACGTGCAGGCTCGTCGTCATTCGCTTCAGCTCGGCGTGGTCCGCTGCGTTCAAGCTCGTGATTGCCGTCTTGACGTCATCGCCCGCCGCGTCCATCGCGGCAGTGACCCCCTCGATCGTCTTGCCGGCGAGGATCCCATCGAGCATCGCTAGGCTGGAGGCCATCTCGGTGACGAGCGGCGCCGGTTTGCGCGTTCCGAGGAGGTCGAGGTTCGATCGGTCGACCTGGTCGGGCAGGATGCCCCCGCGCAGCTCGTCGAAGAAGGCGATCGTCGTGCAGGCCTCGAACAGCCAGACCCGGTACTTCTCCTTGTCGAACGCACCGGCCTTCGTCATCGCCTCGAGGTCGTTCTTCTTCTCGAACACGTAGTGGCTCTGCTCGACCTTGCTCGGAGCGATGGCTCGGCCCGCATCGTGCAGCGCCGACGCGACACCGATGACGAAGTTCTCGGTCGGTGATTTGTCCTTGTCGAAGTCCGGTCCGATGCCGCGGCGCGCGTGGCCGTTGTAGATGGCGATCTCGGAATCCTTCAGGCCCTTGGCGTACTGCTCCTTCGCACCGGCGCCCGGAGCAACGAGCGTGATCCGAACGATGATCTCGCGCGTGGTTCGGTCGCCGGCCTTGGTCGGGTAGGTGACGTCGCGCCGGAGCCGGTACTCCTCCGGCGTGCCGGGGGTCGGCGGCATCGCCGTGAAGCCGCGCGCCTTCATCCAGGCGCGCGCGTCCGCCAGCATCCCGATGTGCGCGTGCAGGTCGCCTTCGTCGAAGCCGACCGCAAGCGTGACGTCGAGGAACCCGTCGCCGAAGAGGCGCTCGTAGTCGAAATAGTGTTCCTCGACCTTCCCGGGCTTCGGCGCCGTCTGATCGAGCTCGCCGAGGGCGCGTGCGGTGAGCTCCGCACCCGGAATCGATCGACGGTCGCGGAAGAGCTTGATCGCCGTCTGGGTCTCCGACCCGAAGTCGCCGTCCTTCTCGTGCCGCACCAGCTCGAACCCGAGGTCGACGAGCGCCCCCTGGACGGCCTTCACGGTCTTGCCGTTGTCGGCGTTCGAGAGCGGTGGTCCGCCGGCGGCGATCTTCGCCAGGCGCGGGTCGCCGGTGAAGCGCGGGTTGGACAGGGTGACCGGATCGTTCTCGGTGGCATACGGGTTGCCCGGGAGCTCTTTCTTCGCCCCGCCGCCCTTCTCGGTCGTCGCGTACGGATTCGGCGCGATGTCGAAGGTGTCCGGCGCGTCGCGCTGGACCACGCGTCGAGCGATCCGGCTCATGGCCCGGTTGCCGGCCTCGCGCTGGAGACCCACGGCGAACCGTTCCCGGGCGGCACCGTCCATGCGGCCGATGGGGAGGGCGCCGGCGCCGTCGCCGGTATTCGGCCGACGGAGCACGGCGGGCGTCGGCCCGTCGAGCTCGGGGCGTCCTCGATCCTGGAACACCGTGGTTCCCACGACCGAACGATCGCAACCCGTCGGGGCAGGGTCAAGGTCCGTTCAGGCAGACCTCGCGGCGGCTCGCGGCGCTCGGTCCGCCGGCGTCAGTCCCAGCGGAAGGAACGGATCGCCAGGGCGCAGGCGCCGACAGCCCATGCCAGCACGATGAGCGCCGGCCCGGTTGCGGACGTGGCAGTGCCCGCTGAAACTCCGCTCGCCAAGGCGATCCGGAGCAGGTCGGCGAGCGCCGTTGCCGGCAGGACCGAGGCGATGGGCTGGAGGAATCCGGGCAGGTGATCGATCGGCAGGACGATCCCGCCGACCATGAGGAAGCCGAGGAAGAGCGCGTTCGACAGCGCGAGGGTCGCCTCGGCGCGGAGCGTGCCCGCGAGCAGCAGCCCCAGGCCGGCGAAGGCGGCGGTGCCGAGCACGAGCGCGACCACCAGGAGGAGCGGTGACCAGCCGGCGCCTGGCTGCCAGCCGAGGGCCAGGATCGCCACCCCGAGGAGCACGACGACCTGGACGACCTCGAGCGCGAGGATGCCCGCGATCTTCGCGGCGACGAGCCCCCAGCGCGGGAGCGGTGCGGCGCCGAGCCGCTTCAGCACGCCGTAGGAGCGCTCGTACGCGGTGGCGATGCCGAGGTTGACGAGGCCGGCCGCGACGATCGCGAGGGCGATCGAACCGGGCAGCAGGAAGTCGACCGGACGCGCGGCGAGCGGGATGATCGAGGTGCCTGCGAAGAACAGGAGCACCGCGACCGGGATCACGAGCGTCACGAGCACGTTCTCGCCTCGGCGTGCGGTCAGTCGCAGCTCCATTGCGGCGAGGCTCGCCACGGCGCGGAGTGGCGCCACCGGGCGGCTCACGCCACGGCCTCTACGTCCCGGTCGCCGGTCAGCTCCAGGTAGCGGTCCTCGAGCGAGGCGGCACCGGCGTGCAGCTCGACGATCAGGACGCCCTCGCGCGCGGCCCACGCCGCGATCTCGCCCACGACGTCGGCGGAGGCCGCGCCGGGCGCGATCTCGAACGCGGTGGGATCGGCGGTGGGACGGAGGCGGGCCTCCAGGTGGAACCCCGCGATGCGCGCGGCCAGCTGCTCGATGGCGGCCGGCGACGGGGCACCATGGAGTCGGAACCGAACCGCAACCTCGCCGCCGCGGACGATGGCCTCGACGGTGTCGTTCGCGACGATCGTCCCGTTGGCCAGGATCGCGACGCGGTTCGCCAGTCGCTCGACGTCGCCCAGGTCGTGGGTCGTGAGGAGGATCGTCCGGCCCGCATCCCGCAGTCCCGCGACGAGCTCACGCGTGGTGCGACGTGCCTCCGGGTCCATGCCCGCCGTGGGCTCGTCGAGGATGAGGACCTCCGGATCGCCCGCCAGCGCGATCGCGAGGGACAGGCGCTGCCGCTCGCCTCCCGACAGGCGGCGCACTCGGGTCCGCGCGGCGGCGACCAGGCCGACGCGTTCGATGAGCTCGTCCGCACGCGGCCCGCCGTCGTAGAGCGACACGTACAGCCCCACCAGGTCGCGAGGCGTCGCGCGTGGCTCGAGCCCGACGCCGCCCTGGAGCATCAGCCCGACGCGCGCCTTCAGCGTCGCGCCACCGCCGCGCGGGTCGACGCCGAGCACGCGCACCGTGCCTGCGTCTGCGGTGCGATAGCCCTCGATGATCTCGACGGTGGTGGTCTTGCCGGCGCCATTTGGCCCGAGGAGGGCGACGATCTCGCCCGGACGCACGGTAAGGTCGATCCCGGCGAGCACCTCGCGGCCCGCGTATGCCTTGCGCAGGCCTGCGACCTCGATCACGAGCCGGTGATCAGGGCGTACTCGCGCTCGAACTCGGCGTCGGTGACCTGCCCGACCTGGATCGCCCGCAGGATCCCGTTCCGGTCGATGAAGTAGGTCTGAGGCCGTGCCGCGACCCGGTAGGCGGTCCGGATCGCGCCGGTGGGATCGTCGACCGTCGGCCACGTGGCGCCGTACTGCGAGATGAAGTCGCGGGCGGGGGCCGGGGCGTCGTACATCAGGATCCCGACGATCGCGATGCCGTCGGCGGAGTGTTGGGCGAGCTTGGTCTTGAACAGCGGGAACTCGTCGCGGCACGGGATGCAGCTCGGGCCCCAGAAGTTGACGAGGACCGGGTGGCCGCGCAGCGACGCCAGGTCGAACGGCACGCCATCGAGCGTGGTGCCGTTGATGGCGGGCGCCGCCGAGCCGAGGGCGATGAGGCCGGGCTCGTCGGAGGCGGGCGGGCCGCCCACGACGTTCCGGAGCTGCACGAGCGCGAGCGTCGCGAGGACGGCCGCCGCGAGCCCGAGGAGGATGAGCCGGCGCCGCCGGTCCAGCTGGAGAGCCGTGACCTGCCTGCCTACTTGACCGTCAGCGTCCCGGTCATCGCTGGAATCGGGTGGATGGAGCAGATGTAGGTGTAGTCCCCGGGCTGCAGCGCCGTGTATTGGTACGTGCTCGACGTACCGCCATCGGTCGGCTTCTGTTGCTGGAGGACCGTGCCGTCCTTGGCCCGGAGCTCGACATCGTGGGGCGTCCCGGCGGGGTCCTGGTTGGTGAAGAAGATCGTGAACGGCTTCCCGGCGGCCGTCTCCAGCGTCTGCGTGTCGTAGGCGAAGCCCTTCGCGACGATCGGCAGCGAGCCGGGCGGCGCCACCGGGCCGCCCGGGGCCGCGGAGCCACCGGGTGCCCCCGACGCGCCGGGCGACGCGCCGGGTCCGCCGGCTGTCGCAGACCCGGTCGGCGGCAGGATCCCGGCCTGGTTGAGCGCGACGAGGGCGAAGAGCACGGCGAATACCTGGAGGGTTCGCACGGGCAGGCGCCGGGCTGGGATGTTCTCGAGGTGGCCGGTCTGGTCAGCGTCCTCGACCTTGCGGTACTCGGCGGTGAAGTCGACCAGCCAGCCCACGAGGGTGTAGACGAGGAAGACGACCGCCAGCGCAAGCACCCAGCCCCCGACGACCAGGCCGCCGAGCAGCGCGGCCGAGCCGAGCGCGCCCAGGAACGGGCGGATCGATGGCCCGGGCATGTGCACGCCCGGCGGCGGGCCCTCGTGGACGACCGCGGGCAGCCGCTGCGCACCCGCGAGGTGGTCGTAGTCTCGGATGGCCTCGCGGAACCAGACCAGCAACGTCGCGACGAGGAGGACGACACCGAACCAAAGGGCGATCCCGCCGAGGACCAGGCCCAGGAAGAGCGATCCCGCGCCGAACGCGACGAGGATCGGCGCCGATGAGCCACCGGGCATGTGGATGCCGGCCGGCGTGACCGGCTCGATGCGAGCCGGCGCCCGGCGTCGCGGGCCGACCGCCGCGAACCCGCGGATCGTGACCATGATCCACACGGCGAACAGGAGGGCCAGGAGGATCGGGAACAGCGCGAGGAGCTTGGACCAGTCGGGCGTGATGAAGATCGCCGCGATGTCCAGCAGCGGTTGGATCGGGCTCCCGGCGGTGGGTGCGGGCGAGGGCACGGTCAGCGACGCTCGATGGTGGGCGAGCTAGTCGCCACTGCCCGTGTCGAGGACGGCGACCATCAGCCCGAGGGCTACGCCGAGGGCGATGAGCATCGTCACGCCGGCCCATTCGATCTTGTAGCCGAACACTGGCGCCAGGGCGCCGTACAGCGTGCCGAGCACGACGCAGGCGATGGCGATGACGATCGAGTTCCGGTACCGGCGCAGCATCAGTCGATCCTCGCTAGGTCAGGTACAGGATCGAGAACAGCAGGATCCAGACCACGTCGACGAAGTGCCAGTACAGCGACACGGCCTCGACGGCGTCGTGGTGCTTCCCGGAGAACTGGCCCGCCATGCCGCGGTAGAGGATCACGCCGAGCATCAGCACGCCGCCGAAGACGTGAGCGCCGTGGAAGCCCGTGAGCGTGAAGTACGTGGTCCCGAACGGCCCGGACCCGAGCGTCAGCCCGTCCGCGAAGAGGAGGGTGTAGTCGTAGACCTGCAGGATCAGGAAGACGATCCCGAGCACGAACGTGATCGAGATGTTCCGGATGAAGCCCTTCCGATCGCCCTTCCGGATCGACCAGACCGCGAACTGGCAGGTGAACGAGCTCGTGATCAGGATGATCGTCGCGACCATGATCAGCGACAGCGGGTTGAGCGTGTCCTTGAACGCGGCGGGCGGCCACGGCTGATTGGCGGCGCGAGTCGAGAAGTAGGCCGCGAACAGGCCCGAGAAGAACATCACCTCCGAGGTGATGAACAGGATCATCCCGAGGATCGGGTTGCTGATCCCCCGCTGGACGTGGCCGATCGCGCCGTGCGGCTCCGCGTGGGCGCCGGCGCTCGCCGGCAGGGCGGGGGACTCGGCCGTCATGCGGTTGGCCCCTGGCTGTCGTGCTGGCCCTCGGCGAGCGCCGGCACCGCATCTGCGTCACCACGGCGACCGTGACCCCCGTGGCCCAAGTGGCCGTGCCGGGCATCAAACAACGGGCGCTCGGAGCGGATCTCGGGCAGGCGATCGAAGTTGTACGGCGGCGGCGGCGAGGACGTCGCCCACTCGAGTGTGTTGCCCTCCCACGGGTCGTCGCCGGCGATCTTGCCGTTGCGCAGCGTGACGAACACGTTCCACAGGAACGGCAGGATCGAGGCCGCGATGGTGAAGCCGCCGATCGTCGCGAGGAGGTTCCAGTCGTTCCAGCCGGCGTCGCTGGCGTAGTCGGCGATCCGCCGCGGCATGCCCTGGATCCCGAGCATGTGCATCGGGAAGAAGGTCAGGTTGAAGCCGACGAACATCAGCACGAAGTGGATCTTGCCGAGGCCCTCGTCGAGCATGCGGCCGGTCATCTTCGGGAACCAGTAATAGAGGCCCGCGAACACCCCGAACACGGAGCCGCCGAACAGCACGTAGTGCAGGTGGGCGACGACCCAGTAGGTGTCCTGGAGGGCGAAGTCGATCGGCACCGAGGCGCTGAACGCGCCGTTGATGCCGCCGATCAGGAACATCGTCAGGAACCCGATCGCGAAGATCAGCGGCGTCGAGAACGTCAGCTGGCCCCGGAACAGGGTGAACACCCAGTTGAACATCTTGACGCCCGTCGGGACGGCGATGAGGAACGTCATCAGGCTGAAGAACGGCAGGAACACGGCCCCGGTCGTGAACATGTGGTGCGCCCACACCGAGAAGCCGAGGGCGCCGATGCCCGCCGTCGCGAAGATGAACGCCTTGTAGCCGAAGAGGGGCTTGCGGCTGAAGACCGGCAGGACCTCGCTGATGATGCCCATCGCCGGCAGGACCATGACGTACACGGCGGGGTGGGAGTAGAACCAGAAGACGTTCTGGTAGAGGACGGCCGTGCCGCCGGTCGCCGGGTTGAAGAACGAGCCGCCGTAGTTGCGGTCGATGAACAGCATCACCAGCGCGCTCGTGATGACCGGGGTCGCCATGACCACGAGGACGCTCGTCACGAGCATCGTCCAGACCATGATCGGCATCCGGAACAGGGTCATGCCCGGGGCCCGCATCTTGAAGATGGTCACGAGGAAGTTGATGCCGCCCAGGATCGAGCTGGTCCCGATCAGGATCAGCGCGACGATCCAGAGGTCCTGGCCGGGGCCGGGCGAGGCGAGGGCGCCCTTCTCCGACAGCGGCGGATAGCTCGTCCAGCCGGCGGCGGCGGCGCCGCCCGGGGTCAGGAAGCCGAGGAGGAGCAGGATCCCGCCGAGCGGCAGCATCCAGAACGACAGGGCATTGATGCGCGGGAAGGCCATGTCCGGCGCGCCGATCATCAGCGGCACCGCGAAGTTCCCGAGGCCCGCAAGCATCGGGATGATGAACAGGAAGATCATCACCGTGGCGTGGATCGAGAACGCCTCGTTGTAGACGTGCTCGTTCGTGAACAGCTGGATGCCGGGCGCCGCGAGCTCCGTCCGGACCAGCAGCGCGAAGATGCCGCCGATCAGGAAGAACAGGAACGAGTTGATGACGTACATGATCCCGATCTTCTTGTGATCGGTGGTCGTCAGCCACTCGTACAGCCCACCGCGATACGCGGGGACGGCGGCGGGGTTGAGCGCGTGGGTCGCCATGCTCGCCGGCTCCTTACTTGACCGTCAGGGTGCCGGTCATGTTGCTGTGGACCGAGCAGAAGAACGTGTACGTCCCCGCTGCCAGGGGCGTGTACTGGTAGTTCGCCGAGCTGCCGCCCGGGATCGTGTCCTGGGTCTGGAGGACCGCGCCGGAGCTGTCCCGTATCTGCACGTCGTGGGTGATGGTCGCCGGGTCGTCGTTCTTGAACTCGATCACGAACGGCGAATTCGCCGGTGCCGTGAGATCCGTAGCCTCGAACTGGATGTTCTTGGCGGCCAGCTGGAGGGTCGGGGTGCCGGACGGCGGTGGCGGCTGCGTGGCGTTCGCGGTCACGACGAGCTGCGCCAGCCACGCGTCGTAGTCCGCCGGCGTCATGGCGATCACGTCGAAGTGCATGGCGTTATGACCGGTGCCACACAGCTCGGCGCACTGGCCGTGGAACGTCTGGCCGGCCTCCGTCGGATCCACGGTGAACTCGAAGTGATTCGTCACGCCCGGGATGACGTCGCGCTTGAACAGGAAGCGGGGTACGTACCAGGCGTGGATGACGTCGCCGCTCGAGAGCGTGACGTAGACCTTCTTGCCGACGGGCACGGCCATGCCGCCGCCCTCGCCGAGGGGCTTGGTCTGCGTCGCGAGGTGCTTGCCGTTCGAATCGAGGTACTCGAACTGCCACTGGAACTGGCCGGCCAGGACGTGGATCTGGATGTCGGGCTGCTGGCCGTTGGCGAAGCTCGTGTAGTCGACGGTGTTGAGGGTCTGCCACGAGATCGCGAACAGGTACAGCACGATGACGGTCGGGATCAGCGTCCAGAGCGCCTCGACGAGGTTGTTGCCGTGCGTCTGGGGCGGCAGGTCGACGTCATCCGGGCGGCGTCGGTAGCGGAGGATGCTCCAGACGATCAGGCCCTCGACCGCGATGAAGATCGCGACCGCGATCGCGAACACGATGTTGTAGAGCTTGCTGACCTCCTCGGCCTGGATCGTCGCCGCCTTCGGCGGGTACAGGGCCGAGCCCGCACCGCTCAAGAAGACGAGGCCGATGATGGCGATCAGGAGGACGACGACGCCACCGGCGACGAGCGCTTCGGAGGCGGGGCGCTTCCTCGGACTGGTCGACATGACTCCTCGGCTGCGACGTCGGGGGCCGGTCTGCCGGAAGCCTGGAAGGAGGCCGCCGGGCAGGGAACGCGAACGGCCGACCCGTTGAGGCCAGCCGGTGGCCATCATAGCGCGAGGCCGATCCTCCGCGCCGTGCCACCATGAACGGCGTGGCACGATCGACGGCGCGGGTTGTGAGATCGCCGGCCATGTTCGGGGTCGCACTCGCCGCGACGCTCGCTGGAGCGCTGGCCCTGCCGGCCGTCGCCGCCGCTCACGGCCCGGCGCCCGCCGATCCGCCGACACTCGCGTCGCTGGCGCTGAACTGGCAGCTGGAGCCGCTCGTCGCGGTCACGCTGCTCGTGTTCGCGATCGGCTGGCTGGTGCTGATCCGCCGCGTTCGGCGCCTGCATCCCGAGCATCCCGTCCCGCTGGTGCGGACGCTCGCCTTCTTCGGCGGCCTGGCGACGATTGCGATCGCGCTGCAGTCCGGCATCGCGCGCTACGACACGACGTTGTTCTCGCTCCACATGATCCAGCACCTGCTCCTGATGCTGGTTGCCGCGCCGCTCCTGGCGTTGTCCGCGCCGGTGACGCAGGTGCTGCGGGCTTCTTCGCCGCGCATCCGGCAGGGCTGGCTCATCCCGCTGCTGCACTCGAAGCCGGTGGAGGCGATCGGGCACCCGGTGGTCGCCGCGCTCACCTTCGCGGTCGTGGTGTGGGGCAGCCACTTCACGGGGCTGTTCGAGCTGGCGCTCGAGGACCAGGGCGTCCACCAGCTCGAGCACGTGGCGTACCTCGCAGCGGCGATGATCTTCTGGTGGCCGGTGATCGCGGCCGATCCCGCCCGCCACCGGATGGCATTCCCGGTCCGCGCGCTCTACCTGCTCGTGCAGGTCCCGGTCAACTCGTTCCTCGGGATGGCGTTCGTGTTTGCGCCCGCCCCGCTGTACGCCCACTACGCGAACCTGGGCTCACCGTACGGCATCGACGCGCTCGCCGACCAGCAGGCCGCGGGCGGGATCATGTGGCTGGCGGGTGATGTCGTCTTCATCGCCGGCATCCTCGGGATCATCGCCGCGTGGATGCGCCACGAGCAGCGCGACGAGCCGGCCGCCGAGCGGCGCTTCGAGGTCGAGCGGGTCGCGCTCCGGGAGCGGGCCGATCGGCTGGCCCGGACGAAGGCGGATCGCCTCTAGCACGACCCGCCGGCAGCCCCGAGGAGCTCGAGGTACCGCGCCGGGTCGACGTTGCCCCCGCTGACGACGGCGACGACCGTGCCCGCCAGCGCTGAGATCCCGGCCTCGGTGGCATGGAACCGGGCCGCGGCCGGCGCGACCGCGCCCGACGGCTCGGCCACGAGCCGGGCCTCCTCGGCGATGAGCCGCATCGTCGTCGCGATCTCCGCCTCGGTGACGGTCACCACGCTGTCGAGCAGGCGTGACAGGTGCGCGAATGGGCGCTTCCCGATCGCCTGCGAGCGGACACCATCGGCGATCGTGCTGCCGGTCCGGGCCGCGTCCCAGCGCACGATCCGGCCCTCGCGCAGCGACTCGGCCGCGTCGGCGGCAACCTCCGGCTCGACGCCGATGATCCGCGCGCCGGGACGGAGCGCGCGCACCGCCACGGCGACCCCGCTGGACAGGCCGCCGCCGCCGATCGGCACGAGCACGGCGGCGAGATCCGGCACGTCCTCCGCGATCTCCAGCCCGAGGGTTCCCTGGCCGGCGATGATCCGGTCGTCGTCGTAGGGCGGGATGAACACCAGGTCGCGGTCCCGGATCAGCTCCTCCGCCTTTGCCTCGCGCTCGCTGCTCGCCGGCCCCACCGTGATGATCTCCGCGCCATCGGCCTCGACCCGGCGGCGCTTGATCGCCGGTGCGTTCGACGGCATCACGATCACGGCGTGGATCCCGAGCAGCCGCGCGGCCAGCGCGACCCCCTGCGCGTGGTTGCCCGAGGAGTGGGTGACCACGCCGCGCCGACCCTCGTCCGCGGTCAGCGTCGAGATGGCGTGATACGCGCCCCTGATCTTGAAGGCGCCGATCGGCTGGAGTGACTCCGCCTTCAGCAGGACCCGCGGACCGCCCGGCCCGGCCGTCCCGAACGCGAGCAGCGGGGTCCGGAGTGCCACTCCCGCGAGATTCGCGGCGGCCCGACGGATGTCCTCGATGGAAACGAGCGGCGCGTCCTCCCTCACCGGCGGATCGTCACCGGCCCGCCTTGCGGGCGCAGTCGATGCACATCGGCACCCACGGGATCGCTTCGAGCCGCTCCGGGGCGATCGGCTTGCCGCAGCTCGTGCAGGTGCCGTACGTGCCGTCATCGAGCGCTCGCAGCGCCGCTTCCACGCGCGACAGGTCGATCCGCGATCGGTCGCGCAGGGCGAGGTCGCGTTGCTGCTCGAAGACCTGGCTCGCCGCGGCGGCCTGCGATCCGTACGTCATCTGGCCGGGGTTCTCGATCGGTTCGCCGAGCTCCGCCATCAGCCGCTCGCGCTCCGCGAGCAGGCTTGCGCGCGCCCTCTCCGGATCGATCGATCCTGCCCCCATGCGCGGATCGTACGCGCCGTCCTCAGCGGGCGCTGGCCACGCTCTCCGCTCCCGCGAGCCGAGCCGAGATGTACACCGGCACGAGGCTGAGCATGATCATCGCGAGGGCCACGACATTCACGATCGGGCGGGCGTTCGGCAGCCGGAAGTTGGCGAAGATCCAGATCGGCAGGGTCTGCTCGGTGCCGGCGGTGAACGTGGTCACGATGATCTCGTCGAACGACAGCGCGAACGCGAGCAGCGCGCCGGCGAACAGCGCGGTCGCCAGCGACGGCAGGGTGATCCGGCGGAACGTCTGCCAGGTGTCGGCGCCGAGGTCCATCGAGGCCTCCTCGAGCGAGCGGCCGACCCGTCGCAGCCGCGCGACGACGTTGTTGTAGACGACGACGACGCAGAACGTGGCGTGCCCGACGATGATCGTGGCGATCCCGAAGTCGGGCGTGGTGATGTGCAGCGGCCCGATGTCGAAGCCATCGATCCCGGCATGCATCGCCGAGTTGAGCGCCATGCCCGTGACGATGCCGGGCAGCGCGATCGGCAGGACGAGGACGAAGCTGATCCCGCCGCGGCCGAAGAACCGGTACCGGTGGACCGCGAACGCCGCCGCGGAGCCGAGGAGCAGCGCGACGACCGTCGCGCCGAGCGCCGCCTCGACCGACAGCAGGAACGACTCGCGGACCTGGACGTTGGCCAGCGCCGCGTCGAACCAGCGCAGCGAGAACGTGCTGAAGAAGCCGCCGGTCGCGAGCCGATCCAGGAGCCCGTTCCAGGACTGGTTCTTCGAGTCGTTGAAGGCGTACACCACCACGATGAAGATCGGGACGTACAGGAACAGCAGCGTCACCGCCGTCGCGACGCGCAGCGCGACCCGGCTCAGGCGGCCGCCCACCTCAGAGGGCCTCGAACGCGCCCAGCCGGCGCGCGATGAGCAGGTAGACGGCCATCACGACGATGGGCACCGTCGCGTACGCCGCGGCGAACGGGATGTTGCCGGTCACGCCGACGTGCCCGTACACGACGTTCCCGATGAACTGCTCGCCGGAGAACAGGGTCGGCGTGATGTAGTCGCCGAGGGTCAGCGAGAACGTGAAGATCGAGCC
>DHWF01000021.1:0-156 GCA_002413045.1 Chloroflexi bacterium UBA5189 | reverse complement strand
GTGAAGATCGAGCCCGCGACGAGCCCTGGGAAGGCGAGCGGCAGGATGATCCTGCGGAACGTGGTGGAGGCCCGCCCGCCGAGGTCGTTCGATGCTTCCACCAGCGACTGGGGGATCCGCTCGAGGCCCGCGTACAGGGGCAGGATCATGTACGGC
>DHWF01000024.1:115043-133168 GCA_002413045.1 Chloroflexi bacterium UBA5189 | reverse complement strand
AGATGTGTATAAGAGACAGTCATGAAGTCGCGCTCCTCGTCGGCGGTGGGTTTGCGCGGGCGGCCGTCCTCCCGCTCGTGACCGGTGAGGCTGCGGTACGCCTTGATGTTGAAGCGGAACGCCTCGGGGGTCCGCTCGGTCCAGGATGCGACCACCTGCGGCCGCGGGATCCCGTAGAACGTCGTGTCGATCTCGACGATCGGGAAGTACTCCGCGTAGAAGGTCAGCTTGTCCTTTTGCCGTCGCCCGCGCTCCAGCTCGGGTGGATAGAAGTCGGTGTGGTCGGCCCAATTGCAGGTGCCGACGGCAATGGGCGCAGCCAATCTGAGCAAACAGTAACGAAGCTGTCACCGAAGCTGGTGAAAGCATTGGCGCCCCCGGCCATACGATCCCGGCGGTGGTGTTTAAGGCGGAGTTGTCCGAGCAGCGATGACGCCCATCCTGCGTCGTCTTGGCGTCGGTTTCGGCCGGCGCTCGCGCGTCGAACCGCGACTGTGGATCTTTGCTGCCGTGATGCTCCTGATCGGCATCGCGCTCTGGGTCGGATACGTCGCGAGGCTTCCCGCCTTCACGTCACCGAGCCTGCCCTGGTGGGCATACGCGATCGGCTTCTTCGCCGCCGCCCGCCTCGCCACCATCGACAGCCCACGGCGCGGCAGCCAGTCGATCACCATGGCCGCCGCGCCGTTCGTGATCGGGCTGTTCTACGCCACCCCTCTCGCTCTGCTCATCGGGTACGCCGTGGGGACCGTCCTCGCCGCCGCGACCAGACGTTCGCGGTCGCTCTGGCCCACCGCGTTCGACCTCGTCCGCTTCGGGGTGTTCGCGGCCATCGGTGTCTGGGCCTTCCGAGCGATCGCGGGGAGCCCCACGCTCCCGGTCTGGCACAGCGGGGTCGCCGCGGTGGCGGCGACCGCGATCACCGTCATGCGACGCGGGCTCTCTGACGGCATCCTGCTCCGACCTCGTGAGCGCGACTCCTGGGTCGACGTCGCCAGCCACCTCCGCGCCGCCTTCATGACAGCCGCCACCTCGATGTGCATCGGGGTGATCGCAGTGCGCCTGATTCCCGTCAACCGTCTCGCGCTGGTGCCCCTGGGCGTGGTCACCTTCGCGGCGCTCATGACCCACCGCGCGTGGGTGCGCGAGCGCTACGACCACGAAGCAGCCGAGTTCCTCATCGGCGCGGTCGACGCCCTGGCCGGACGTCAGCTGGAGCCGTCGATCGTGCTCCTGCTCAACCGCGCACGCGCGATCTTTCACGCCGAGATCGCCCAGCTCACCGTCTTCCCCTCGACGCCGAATGAGAAGGCGTTCCGCACCACCGTGCGCCACGGCCGGCCCGACGAGGTGATGGTGCCGCTCGCGCTCGCCGATCGGCTGAGCTTCGCGCCGGCAAGCGGCCGCGGGGACAGCCTGCACGTCACCGGCGGCGCGGACGGCCGCACCACCCTCGATCCCGCCGGGTTCGACTCCGTGCCGCACGGGATCGCCGAGGCGCGTCGCGCCGTGGGGAGAGGCGCCAGCACGTTCCCACTGGCCGTTCGCCTGGAGAAGCGCATCCCGATCGCGGCGGGCCTCGCGGGCGGGAGCAGCGACGGCGCAGCGGCCATCGATGGCGCCCTCGAGGCGTGGTCCGCCGACCTCTCGCCCGAAGACCGGCGCCGAGCAGCGGCCGCGACGGGCTCCGACGTGCCGTTCTTCCTCGCGGGCGGCCCCGCGCTGGTCGAGGGCCGTGGCGAGAAGGTCACGCCCCTGAACGGGATCGCCGGCGCACCGCCGGGTGTGTTGCTGGTCACCACGGCGGCGGAGGCATCCACGCGCGCCGCGTTCGACTTGTTCGACGGCGACGCGCGGGCCGCGCCACCGAACCGCGGCTCGACGCGCCTGTCGTCGGAGCACCTCGCCTCGGAGCTCGGGCCGGGCTATGCGCCGATGGCCGCCGCGGACCTCGTGCGGCGCGCCGGCGTACTCGCGATCGCCAACGACCTCGCGCTCGCGGCGGACCTGCTGGTGCCCGGGCTGCGCGCTCTCCGGCGTGCGCTCACGCGGCTGCTCGGCGTCCCGATCGGGCTGTCCGGCTCCGGACCGACCCTGTGGGCGCTCTATCCTGCGATTGGCGGCGCGGAGGACGCTGCGGCCGCCGTTCGCGAGCAGCTCCGCCTCGGCCTCCTCGACAGCCCCGGCGGGGGAGCCCCATTCGTCGCAGCAACCACGATCGTCAGCCCACCACGGAGGACGCCCGGATGACTCGTCAGGCGATCAAGACCACGGCCGCACCGGCCGCCGTCGGCCCGTACAGCCAGGCGATCGCGACCCACGACCTCGTGTTCTGCTCCGGCCAGGTCGGGCTCGACCCGGCGACCGGCGAGCTCGTGCCGGGTGGCCTCGAGGCCCAGGTCGAGCGCGTGATCCGGAATCTCGAAGCCGTCCTTGACGCGGCCGGTTGCACGCTGGCCAACGTCGTGAAGACGACCTGCTTCCTTGCCGACATCAACGACTTCGCGACGTTCAACGCGATCTACGCCCGGTTCCTGCCGGACCCGCCGCCCGCCCGCTCGACGTTTGCCGTGAAGGCGCTTCCGAAGCAGGCGCTGGTCGAAATCGAGGCCATCGCCGTTCGCGAGGTTTGACGCACCTGCCGAGCGCCGTGAGAATGCCCCGGTGACCCCGCCACGCGCCGAGCCGTCCAGGCGGACGGCGGCGGTCGTCCTCGCCGCGGGCCTTGGCACGCGCATGCGCTCCCGGACGCCCAAGATCCTCCATCCCCTGTGCGGCCGGCCCATGCTCGCGTACGTGCTCGACGCGTGGGACGAGGCGGCGACCGAGCTCGGCGACGGATCGGCAGCCAAGCCGGTCGTGGTCTATTCGCCCGCCACCGAGGCGATCCGCGACGTCGTCGACGGGCGCGGCACGCTCGCGCTCCAGGATGTCCCGCGGGGGACCGGCGACGCCGTTCGAGCCGCCTTGGCGGCACTGCCCGACGACGTCGAAGATGTGTTCGTGCTCTCGGGGGACGTGCCGCTCGTGATGGGCGAACAGCTCGTCGCCGTGATCGAGCAGCGCCGCCTCGACGACGCGGCGATCGCCCTCGCCTCGGTCTTCGCCGCGGATCCCGGCGAGCTGGGCCGGGTCGTCCGCAGCGAGTTCGGGTCCGTCGAGCGGATCGTGGAGGCGCGTGACGCGTCAGCCGACGAGCTCGACACGAACGAGGTCAACGCCGGCATGTACGCGTTCGATGCGGCCTGGCTCCGCCGGCGTGTTGGTGGGTTGACCCCGTCCGCCTCGAACGGCGAGCTGTATCTCACCGACCTCGTCCAGCTCGCCCGCGAGGACGGCCGGATCGTCAGCGCCGTCGGGTTCGAGGACGACGGCACCCTCGACGGCATCAACGATCGGAGCCAGCTCGCCCAGGCAGAGTGGGCCCTCCGCGTTCGCATCAACGAGGCGCACATGCGCGCGGGCGTGACGATGCGCGACCCGTCCACGGTCTACGTGGACTGGTCCGTGGACCTCGCGCAGGACGTCGTGCTGGAGCCCGGCGTCATGCTGCGGGGCGCGACCTCGGTCGGCGAGGGGACCACGATCGGGCCGTCCACGACGATCGAGGATTCGACCATCGGGTCCGGCTGCCGGGTCGTGCGCAGCGTCGTCGAGGGCTCGACGGTCGAGGACGGCGCGACGGTCGGGCCGTACAGCCACCTTCGAACGGGCAGCCACGTCGGCGCCGGCGCCGAGATCGGAAACTACGCCGAGATCAAGAACAGCCGGCTCGGCGCGCGGGTGAAGCAGCACCACATGAGCTACCTCGGCGATGCGGAGATCGGCGCCGGCACGAACATCGGCGCCGGCACGATCACGGCCAACTGGGATGGGCACGTGAAGAACCGGACCACGATCGGCGCGAACGCGTTCCTCGGCGTCGACACGATGCTCGTCGCGCCGGTCGAGGTCGGCGAGGGCGCGAAGACCGGCGCGGGCGCCGTGGTCACGAAGAACGTCCCAGCCGGCAAGCTGGCGGTCGGGGTGCCGGCACGGATTCGCGAGCCGCGCCTCCGCCCGGAACGTGAACCCGGGGCGACGTCGTGAGCTCACCCTTCGGCGAGATCCTGTTCCTCGCCTTCCTGACGCTGCTCGAAGGGTTCTTCGTGGCGTCGGAGATCGCCCTGGTGTCCGTGCGCCGCAGCCGGATCGACCAGCTCGTGGAGGAGGGCAACCCAAGCGCGCGGCGGGTCCGGAAGCTGCTCGACGATCCCGGGCGCTTCCTCGCGGTCGCCCAGATCGGCCTCACGTTCATCGGCTTCTTCGCGTCCGCGTTCGCCGCTGTCAGCCTGGTGTCCGGGCTGCAGGGGCTGTTGCAGAGCTTCGGGATGGATCCCGCCGCGGCCGGTGGGACGGCCCTGATCGTCGTCACGGTCATCCTGGCGCTGTTCACGATCATCTTCGCCGAGCTGATCCCGAAGTCGATCGCGCTCGCGAACCCGGAGCGGTTCGCCCTGATCCTGTCGCGGCCGATCGACGTCATCGCGCGCCTCCTCGGCCCGGTCGTGACGATCATGGCCGGCATCACCCGCTGGGTCGCCAGATCGATCGGTGTCGACATCAACCAGGAGGCGCAGATCAGCGCCGACGAGCTGCGCCTGATCGTCGAACGCGGCGGCGAGCAGGGCGTCCTCGAGGCCGAGGAAGAGCAGATGATCAACGCGGTCATCGAGCTCGGCGAGCGCCGCGTCCACGAGGTCATGATCCCGCGAGTCGCGATCGCCGCCCTCGCGTCGGACGCGACGCTCGAGCAGGCCATCGACCTCGTGGTCGAGGTCGGCCATTCGCGGATCCCCGTGTACCACGACTCGATCGACGAGATCGTCGGCATCCTCTACGCGAAGGACCTGCTGCCGTACCTCAAGAACGATGCCGGCCCGCGGCCGCCGCTCCGCAAGCTGCTCCGTCCGCCGGTGCTGGTGCCGGAATCGATGACGATCGACGACCTGCTCCACGAGCTCCAGCGTCGGAAGGTCCACATCGCGGTCGTGCTCGACGAGTACGGCGGCACCGCGGGCCTCGTCACGATCGAGGACCTGCTCGAGGAGATCGTCGGCGAGATCCAGGACGAGTACGACGTCGAGGAGCCGATGGTCGTCCGCCTGTCCGACCACGAAGCGCGCGTCGACGGCCGCGCCGACGTCGACGAGATCCTGGAGCTGTTCGACCTCGATCTCGAGCTCGAGGACGCCGAGGAGTACGACACGGTCGGCGGACTGATGTACCACCGGATCGGTGGCGTTCCCGCGCCGGGCGACTCCATCGAGGTGGACGGCCTCCGGCTGACGGTCGAGACGACCGACGGCCGCCGCGTTGGCAAGGTCCTGGTCACCCGTCGAACGGACAAGGCCCCGGACGACGGGTCCGACGGCGCCGGGGGCGACGCTGCGCCCGCTCCGCCCTCGCGCCGCGGCGGATCGCGCGGATCCTCGAGCCGGGGCTCCGCGAAGACGAAGCGCTAGGCGCTGATCACCGAACGGACGATCTCCTCGAGGCGCTCGCGTGGCTCGCGCTCCAGGGTGCCGGCGGCATTCAGTGCCGCGAGCGCGCGGTCGCGGTGCAGGCGGGCCTGGTCGCGGGTGTACTCGCGGGCGCCACTGCGTTCGAGGATCTCGACAATCTCGACGACGTGCTCGGGAAGCAGCCGGCCGTTCGCGTAGAGCGCTCGAAGGCGGGCCGCGTCGTCGGGCGCGGCGTTCTCGAAGGCGTAGATCACGGGCAGCGTCTTCTTCTTGCGCGGCACATCGGTCGGCTCCTTGCCGGTGGCGTGCTCGCGGCCCCAGATGCCGAGCAGGTCATCGTTGAGCTGGAAGGCGATGCCCAGGTCCCAGCCGAACGCCCGGTAGCGCTCGATGATGGCCTCGTCGTCGGTCGCCAGGACTGCGCCCGCCTCGATCGACGCGGAGATGAGCGCCGCCGTCTTGCGCCCGATCATGTCGAAGTACAGCTCCACCGACAGGCTGTCATCGTGGTCGGCCATCCAGATGTCGAGGTACTGGCCCTCGCACAGCGCGACGCAGGTGTGGTCGTACAGGCGCATGAGCCGGAGCACGGTGTGGTCGGGGAAGCCGAGGTCCGTGAGCCGGTGCAGCGCGATCCGGCTGAGGCTGAACAGCATGTCGCCGGTGTTGATCGCCTGCGGGATGCCATGGAGCGCCCAGAGTGTCGGCCGATGCCGGCGCTCGCGATCGTCGTCCTCGATGTCGTCGTGGACGAGGCTGAAGTTGTGGCCGAGCTCGACGGCGGCGGCACCCGGCAGCGCCCCGCGATGGTCGCCCGTGATCGAGGCGTAGGCGAGGAGGCCGAGGAGCGGCCGCATGCGCTTGCCGCTGGAGCCCGAGCCGTCCAGCCCAAGGTGGTACCGGCACATCTCGTACACGCCGGCGGTCACCGGATCCGTGCTGCCGACCACGCGCAGGATCTCCGCCTCCGTGTCGGCGATGAGCTGCGTGATATCCGGGCTGGTCGAGAGGGCCATCGGCGCGAGTGTACCTTGCGGGAAGGCAAACGTGCGCGGCCGAAGTAGCGGGTTGCGACCCCGCGCATGGCCGCGCTGCGGTGTACCGTCAGTCGGTGCCCGCACCACGTCGCTACGTCACCGATGCGATCGTGCTGTCGCGCTTCGACTACGGCGAGGCCGACCGGATCCTGACGCTCATCACGCCCGGCGCCGGCAAGATCAAGGCGATCGCGAAGGGGATCCGCCGGCAGAAGTCGCGGATCGGCGGCAGCCTGGAGCCGTTCGCGGAGCTGCGCGTCGCGCTCGCGCAGGGCCGGACGTTCGAGGTCGTGACCCAGGTCGATGTCGTGCACCCGTGGCTCAACCTGCGCGACGACCTTGTGTCGTTCGGGACGGCGTCGTACCTGGCCGAGCTCGCGAATGGGACCCTCGAGGAGCACCACGCCGCGGAGTCGGTGTATGTGATGCTGAAGCGCGCCTACGAGATCCTCGACGCGGGGATGGCGTCGGGCCGCGTCGCCCGCTGGTTCGAGATGCATCTCGCCGACGAGCTCGGCGTGCGTCCCGAGGTGGACCGGTGCGTCGAATGCGGTCGGCTCCTGGAGGCGGACGAGCGTTACCGCTGGATGCCGCCGCTCGGCGGCGTGCTCTGCGAGCGCTGCCCCGGGCCGCCGTTCGAGCGTGCCGGCCTCTCGCTGGAGGCGCTGAAGCTGCTGAAGGCCTACCAGCGCCAGGACGTCGAGGCGCTCGCGGCCCTGCGGGTGAGGCCCGCGGTGGAGCGCGAGGTCGAGATGGCGATGCGTGAGTTCCTCGCCTACTCGCTGGACCGCCGGCCGCGCTCGCTGGCGTTCCTCGACGAGGTGCGGGCGTCCGGCGCCGCCGATGTTGCCGCAGCAGTCCCGGTCGCGCCGGTCGGCTGACGGCCGATCGCCGAGCCCGTCGATCGGCCTCTGGTAGCATCGGCCGCCAACGCAGCGCTGACCGTCCCTTCCACGGCCGGTCCCCACGGGAGTCCACCCGCGTGACGCAACCCCAGATGCCGGATCCCGGCCCAGCCGTGGCCGAGCTCGACACGATCGTGTCGCTCGCGAAGCGACGCGGCTTCGTCTACCCGAGCTCGGAGATCTACGGCGGCATCAATGCCGTGTGGGACTACGGGCCGCTCGGGGTCGAGCTGAAGAACAACGTCAAGCGCGCCTGGTGGCGGGCGATGGTTCAGGAGCGCAACGACATCGTCGGGCTCGATGCGGGCATCCTCATGCACCCACAGGTGTGGATCACGTCCGGCCACGTCGGGTCGTTCAGTGACCCGCTGGTCGAGTGCCAGACCGACCACCGTCGCTTCCGGCTCGACGAGCTGCCCGGCGGCGAGAACCTCTCCGCAACGGACCTGCGCGACCCCGGGATCGTGGAGCGACTCGGCCTCAAGTGCCCGATCGACGGCGGACCGCTGTCGGCGCCGCGCCAGTTCAACCTCATGTTCAAGACACACATGGGCCCGATCGAGGAGGACTCGAACGCGGTCTACCTCCGGCCCGAAACGGCCCAGGGCAGCTACGTCAACTTCAAGAACGTCCAGCAATCGAGCCGCAAGAAGCTGCCGTTCGGCATCGCCCAGATCGGGAAGAGCTTCCGGAACGAGATCAGCCCGGGCAACTTCGTGTTCCGGATGCGCGAGTTCGAGCAGATGGAGATGCAGTACTTCGTCCGCCCGGACGACGCGGCCCGCATCTTCGAGGAATGGCTGCCTCGCCGCTGGGACTGGTACGTGCGGTATGGCGTGAATCCGGAGCGGCTGCGCTTCCGCGAGCACGCCCCCGACGAGCTGGCCCACTACGCGAAGAAGGCGATCGACGTCGAGTACCGCTTCCCGTTCGGCTGGAAGGAGCTCGAGGGCATCCACAACCGTGGCGACTTCGACCTCTCGCGCCATCAGGCCGAGTCGGGCGAGAACCTCGAGTACTTCGACCCGGCGACCGAGGAGCACTTCATCCCGTGGATCGTCGAGACGGCCGGCGGGCCGGATCGATCGGCGTTCACGTTCCTCATCGACAGCTACCGCGAGGAGGACGTGCGCGGCGAGAAGCGCGTCGTGCTCGGTCTCAACGCGGACCTCGCGCCGTACAAGGTCGCCGTGCTGCCGCTGCTCAAGAAGCGGCCCGAGATCGTGGAGCTGGCCCGCAGGCTCCGCGACGACATCGCGCGCGACACGATGGCCGTCTACGACGACACGGCCGCGATCGGCAAGCTGTACCGGCGCCAGGACGAGATCGGGACGCCGTGGTGTGTCTGCATCGACGTCGAGTCGCTCGAGGACGGCGCCGCCACGATCCGCGACCGCGACTCGATGACCCAGGAGCGCCTCCCGATCGAAGGCATCAAGCGGGCCATCCTCGACAAGCTGTCCGCCGCGCGCGGGTAGACTCGCCGGACCGAGGAGGAGGTGTCCGCGTGGCCGTGACGATCCGGAAGTGGGCGACGTTCATCGAGGAGATCCACGAGGAGGGCGGCAAGGCGCTCGCCCGCCCGCTGCGCCGCGTTGCGGTCGCCGTCGTGGTCAAGAACCCGTACGCGGGTAGGAATCCGGACGACCTCAGCGAGCTGATCGACTTCGGCGAGGTTCTCGGCGCGGAGCTGACGCGGCGCGCCAAGGAAGCGCTCGGGACGCCGGTCGAGGCGTACGGCAAGGGCGGCATCGTCGGCGAGGCGGGCGAGCTCGAGCATGTCGCCGCCTGCCTGCACCCGAAGTTCGGCGCACCGACGCGGTCCGCGGTCGGCGGCGTCTCCATCCTTCCCTCAGTGAAGAAGCGCGGCGCGATGGGCGCGACCCTCGACATCCCGGTCCACCACATCAAGGCGATGCTCGTCCGGTCCCACTTCGACGCAGTGGAGATCCGGATCCCAGACGCGCCCGCGTCCGATGAGCTCGTCCTGGCCCTTGCCGTCACGGATGGCGGCCGGCCGCACGCGCGCGTCGGTGGGCTCAAGGCCGAGGACGCGATCGGCGAGGACGGGCTCCACTAGCCCGGACCGGCACGGGAGCGCGATTCGATGCGAACCCTCATCGCCAACATCGGCACCCTCGTCACCGGCGACATCGACGCGCCGATCGCGGACGCGGACTCGATCCTGATCGAGGACGGCCGGATCGCGGCGGTCGGGCGCGGGCTGACGGCCGACGCGGGCGCGGGCGGGGCCGCCCAGCGCATCGATGCCAAGGGCACGACGGCGATCCCCGGCCTGATCGATTCGCACGCCCACCCGGTGTTCGGCGACTACACGCCGCGCCAGCAGATGTCGAACTTCATCGAGTCGGGGCTCCACGGCGGGGTCACGACGGTGATCTCGGCGGGCGAGGTCCACCTGCCGGGCCGCCCGAAGGACATCGTCGGGCTCAAGGCGCTGGCGATCGTCGCGGCCAAGGCCTACGGTGCGTTCCGGCCCGGTGGCGTGAAGGTCCGCGCCGGCGCACCGATCCTCGAGCTCGGGCTCGAGGAGCACGACTTCGCCGAGATGGCCGCCGGCGGCGTGACGCTCGTCGGCGAGATCGGCCTCGGGAGTGTCAAGACCGGCGCCCAGGCGGCGCCGATGGTCGCCTGGGCGAAGCAGCACGGCATGGTCGTCACGTTCCACACCGGCGGCCCCTCGATCGCGGGCTCGAACCCGATCGCGGCGGATGCCGTCCTCGAGGCGCGGCCGCATATCGTCGGCCATGTGAACGGCGGCACGACGCCGATGTCCGACGCCGACATCGAGCGCGTCATCGACACGGACATGGCGATCGAGATCGTCCACTGCGGTAACGGCCGCGCCGCGATCCACGCGGTTCGGGTTGCAGCGAGCCTCGGCGGCCCGGACGGGCAGGCGGGACTCCGCCGCGTGATCATCGGCAACGACGCGCCGTCCGGCACCGGCGTCGTGCCCCTCGGCATCCTGCGGGTCATGGCCCACCTCGCGTCGCTCGGCGACGTGGCACCGGAGATCGCCGTCGCGATGGCGACGGGCAACACCGCTCGTGTCCACGGCCTGGACACGGGCGTGCTCGGGGTGGGCAAGGCCGCGGACATCGCGCTCGTCGACGCCCCGATCGGCTCGACCGCCTCGACCGCCCTGGATGCGTTGCGCGTCGGCGATCTGCCGGGCATCTCGATGGCCCTGATCGACGGTGTCGTCATGATCGGCCGGAGCAGGAATACGCCGCCTGCCGCGCGCGCCGCAGAAGTCGTCGGCGCGCCTGGGCCTGCGGCGGGAGCGCATTGATGGATCACAGCGGGAGTGCGCGGGCGGAGATCGACACCTTTCCGCTTGAAGTGAACACGTCCGCGCCTGCAGGGCGCCGTTCGGGCCCGCCCGACCCCTCGGGCATGGTGCCCAGGCGTCAGAGCCGCGCGCTTGTCCCTACCCTGAGCGTGAATCGCTCGTCGCGCATCGGCTGGAGCGCCATCCGGGCAGGGCAAACAGTCTCGGAGCAAGTCCAACGCGCCGATCCTGTTCGCTTGAAACGGAAAAGGCGCATCCACGGAACGTGGCCGCTCGGCGTCGCGGCCAGGCAGACCAACGTGCACGTGGCGGGCGGTCACTGATGCACTTCGGCCTCAGGCTGCCGAGCTTCGCACTCGGGCCGAAGACGGCGAGCCTCCAGGAGATGGGCGCCTACCTTCGGCGCGCGGAGGATCTCGGGTTCGATTCGGCGATGTTGATCGACCACTTGCTCATCGCGCCGCCTGCGTACCGCGTCGCGTGGCTGGAGCCGATCTCGCTGCTGAGCGCGCTCGCGGCAGTCACGCGGACGATCCGCCTCGGCACCCTCGTGCTCGTGCTCCCATTCCGCGATCCCGTCGCGTTCGCGAAGGAGTGGGGGACCCTCGACGTGCTGTCGGGTGGGCGGTCGATCCTCGGCGTCGGCGTCGGCTGGAACAAGGAGGAGTTCGCGGCGCTCCGGATCCCGCACGAGGAGCGTGGCCGGCGCATGAACGAGATGCTTGAGGCGATCACCGCGCTGTGGGCCGGCGACGACGTCTCGTACGAGGGCAAGTACTACCGATTCGAGCACCTGACCATCGAGCCGAAGCCGGCCCAGCAGCCCCATCCGCCGATCTGGATCGGTGGCGGCACCCAGCCGTCGGAGAAGATCTATGGCGAGGCGGTCAGCACGATCCAGCCGGTGCTGCGGCGGATCGCGAGGTACGCGTCGACGTGGGTGCCCCATTCCTCCGCGACCGCCGAGATGGTCGCCGGCGACTGGGAGCTGATCCGCGGCTACATGGTTGAGCTCGGCCGGCGACCCGAGGAGATGAGCCGCGTCTACTCGAACTTCGTGCACATCCTCAAGCCCGGCGAAAAGCCCGAGTCGGCGGCCGCGAAGTTCCGCGTGTACTCAGGCATGGACCTCGAGTACTGGCAGCAGTTCTACCTGCTCGGTGAAGCGGAGGACGTTGCCGAGCGGATCCGCGGCAAGATCACGGCGCTCGGCGGGGTCGACCACCTGATCCTGAACCCGCTCGACTGGGATCCAGCCTCGATCGAGATCCTCGCCGAGCGCGTGCTGCCCCTCGTCGCCGCGTAGCGGCTGGTCGAGGTGGCCTTCCTTCGACCCGACCGGCTCGGCGACGCACTGTCGGCACTCGCCGCCGGCGGGCCTGGTGGCGCTCCCTGGGTCATCGTCGCGGGCGCGACCGACCATTACCCGGCGCGGGTCGGCCGCGCACCGGTCGAGGACGTCCTCGATGTCACCGCGATCGCTCGGCTGCGAGGCATCTCCCCCGTCGATGGTGGCTGGCAGATCGGCGCGCTCGCGACGTGGACGGACCTGGTCGAGACGCCGCTGCCGTCCCTGTTCGACGGCCTGAAGGCCGCGGCCCTCACGGTCGGCGGGCTCCAGATCCAGGCACGCGGGACCGTGGTCGGCAACGTATGCAACGCCTCGCCGGCCGCCGATGGGATGCCAGGCCTCCTGGCGCTCGACGCGCAGGTGGAGCTCGCCTCCCGCGGCGGCGCCCGGATCGTGCCGATCGGCGACTTCGTGACCGGCAACCGCCGAACCGCCCGCCGACCGGACGAGCTGGTCACCAGCCTGTTCGTGCCGGCGCCGCTGCCCGGAACGACGGTCACCTCGGCGTTCGAGAAGCTCGGGTCGCGGGCGTACCTCGTGATCTCGATCGCGATGGTCGCCGCCGTCATCGAGGCCGACGCCGACGGGCGAATCGCGCGGGCCCGGCTGGCGGTCGGGGCATGCTCGGAGGTGGCGCAGCGCCTGCCGGCGCTCGAGGCCGAGCTGGTCGGACGACCCGCTGACGCCGCGACCGCCGAGCTCGTGGACGCGCGCCACCTTGCCGACCTCACGCCCATCGACGACGTCCGAGGCTCGGCCGCGTACCGGCGCGAGGCGGCGCTGACCGTCGTGCGGCGTGCGCTCGAGCGCGCGCTCCGGGCGGTGCCGGGGTGACGGCGACGTCGACACCGGCGCCGACGCCCGGGATCGCCTTCACCGTCAACGGCCGCGGCGTCCGGGCCCACGTCGACCCGATGCGGCGCCTCTCCGACGTCCTTCGCGACGACATGGGGTTGACCGGCACCAAGGTCGGCTGTGAGGCCGGCGACTGTGGCGCGTGCACGATCAGGCTCAACGGCCGCCAGGTGGAGGCGTGCCTCGTGCCCGCGGCGCAGGCGGAGGGCCTGACGATCGAGACCGTCGAAGGGCTCGCGAGCGCCGAGGGCGCCCCGAGCGACCTGCAGGCGGCGTTCCTCGCGCACGGTGCCGCGCAGTGCGGGATCTGCACCCCCGGGATGCTGATGGCGGCGCATTCGCTGCTGATCGCGAACCCGGAGGCGGACGCGGCGGCGATCCGCGACGGGATCGGTGGCGTCCTCTGCCGCTGCACGGGCTACGTGAAGATCGTCGAGGCGATCGCAGCCACGCGCGACGCGCGTAAAGCGGCGCGCGAGCGCGCGGTTGCCCCCGCGCCCACGAGCTCCGCCCTGGTTGGGGCTGACACCGCGGTCGGTGCCCGCCTCGAGAAGGTCGACGGCCTGCCCCGCGTCCTTGGCACCGCCCGCTACGGCGCCGATCACCGCCCGGAGGGGGTGCTCGCCGTGCGTGCCGTTCGATCGCCGCACGCGCGAGCGAGATTCGAGATCGGCGATCTCGCGCCGCTCCGGACGCGCCATCCGGGCTTGGTCGACGTCTTCTCCGCGGCGGACGTCCCGGGCCAGAACCGGTACGGCGTCTACCCGACCGGCAAGGATCAGCCCGCGCTTGCCGCGGGCGTCGTGCGCCATCGCGGCGAGGCGGTCCTCGCCCTCGTCGGCGACGAGCAGGCCCTCGCGGCCATCACCGACGCCGAGCTGCCGATCAGCTGGGCGCCGCTCACGCCGCTCCGCGGCCTCGACGACGCCCTCGCGGACGGCGCCGCGACGCTCCACGAGAACTCTCCGGGCAACGTGCTCATCAGGGGCAGGCTCGCGACCGGCGACGTCGACGGTGCGCTCGCGAGGTCCGTGGCGACCGCCCAGATCGAGGTTGCGACGACGTTCGTCGAGCACGCCTACATCGAGCCCGAGGCCGGGTTCGCGCAACGTGTCGGCGACCGGATCGAGCTCACCGTGAGCACGCAGGCGCCGTACATGGATCGCGACGAGGTCGCCCTCATCCTCGGCATCCCGCCGACCGACGTCCGGATCATCCCCACCGCGTGCGGCGGTGGCTTCGGCGGCAAGCTCGATCTCGGGGTCCACACGTTGATCGCGATCGCCGCCTGGCGGACCGGCCGGCCGGTCCGCGCGGTATGGACGCGCCCCGAGTCGATGGCCGCGAGCCCGAAGCGCCACCCGTCGCGGATCCGCGCCACCGCGGGCGTCGACGCGTACGGCAGGCTGACCGGCTACCGCTTCGACGGCGACTTCGACACCGGCGCGTACGCCTCGTGGGGCCCGACCGTCGCGAATCGCGTTCCGGTGCATGCGATGGGCCCGTACGCGTTCGATGCTGTCCTCGCGACGACCCGAGCGATCTACACGAACAGCCCGCCCGCCGGCGCGTTCCGCGGCTTCGGGGTCCCGCAGGCATCCATCGCCCACGAGGCACTGATGGACGAGCTCGCGGCGCGAACCGGCACGGACCTGCTCGAGTTCCGCCACGCCAACGCGCTTCGTGCCGGTTCGACGACCGCGAGCGGCCAGCGCCTCGAGGCGAGCGCCGGACTCCCGGCCTGCCTCGATGCGCTGCGCCCGCACTGGCTCCGGCTTCGCGCGGACGCGGCAGCCCACAACGCCGGCGACGACGCCGCCGCCCGCGGCGCGCGCAGGAGTCGTCGCGGCGTCGGGATCGGCGCCATGTGGTACGGCATCGGCAACACCGCGCTCGCGAACCCGTCGACGATCGAGATGGGCGTCACCGCCGAGGGCCGCGTCGTCCTGTTCTGCGGTGCGGTCGACATCGGCCAGGGCGCCTCGACGGTCCTCGTCCAGATCGCGGCCGATGCGCTGGGCGTCGCGCCGGGGACGATCGAACTCGTGAGCGGCGACACCGATCGAACGGCGGACGCGGGCAAGTCGTCCGCGTCGCGGCAGACATTCGTCTCCGGCAATGCCGCTCGCCTCGCCGGCGAGGACCTCCGCCGGCAGATCCTCCTGCTCGCCGAGGTGGCGGGGGAGGCCGCGCTCAGCTTCGGGCCGGGTGTGGTGACGGCGGTGGAGCCAGGCGGCCGCTCGGCCGTGATCGAGCTTGCGGAGCTGCCGACGGTCCCGGTTCGGGACCGGGAGGCCGCGTGCGTGCTGGCCGGTCGCGGCACGTTCGACCCGCAGACGACGCCGCTCGACGCCGACGGCCAGGGCGTGCCGTACCAGACATACGCGTTCGGGGCGCAGATCGCGGAGGTCGACGTCGACCCGCAGCTCGGCACCGTGAAGGTTCGCCGGATCGTCGCCGCTCATGATGTCGGACGGGCGATCAACCCGACCCAGGTCGAAGGACAGATCCACGGCGGCATCGCGCAGGGGCTCGGGTTCGCGCTGATGGAGGCGTACGTGCCGGGCCGCACGGAGAACCTGCACGACTACCTGATCCCGACCGTCGGCGACATGCCGGAGATCGAGTGCCTGCTCATCGAGGATCCCGAGCCGGCCGGGCCCTACGGCGCGAAGGGCGTCGGCGAGCCGGCGCTCATCCCGACCGCCCCCGCGATCCTCGGCGCGATCCACGATGCCGTCGGCGTGCGGATCACCACGTTGCCCGCGACGCCGGACCGCGTCCGCGCGGCGATCCTCGCGCGGGGCTGATCGGGCACACTGCGCGCATGGCAACCAAGGTGATCCTCGATGTCGATACCGGGACCGACGACGCCGTTGCGTTGATGACCGCGGCGCTCTCGCCGGATCTCGAGCTCGTGGGGGCGACGAGCGTCAACGGCAACACCACCATCGAGTACACGACCGAGAACACCTTGCGCGTGTTCGACTGGATCGGGATGCCGGAGATTCCGGTCTATCGGGGCATGGACCGGCCCATGGTCCGGTCCCAGGTCCAGCGCGGCATGGCGACGCGGATCCACGGCGATCTGCTCGACCTTCCGCCAGTTTCGCACGGCGCGACGCTGCAGCCCGGCCACGCCGTCGACTGGCTGATCGAGACCTACCTGGCGTCGAGTGGCGACATCGTTCTCTGCCCGGTCGGGCCGCTCACGAACATCGCGATGGCGATCCAGCGGGAGCCCCGCATCGTCGAGCAGATCCCGGAGATCGTGATCATGGGTGGCGCCCATGACCACGGGAACATGACGGCATCTGCCGAGTTCAACATCTGGCTCGATCCCGAGGCGGCGAGGGTCGTTGTCAACTGTGGCGTCCCGATCCGGATGATCCCGCTCGACGCCACCCACCGCGCCCTCGTCTCGACGGAGGATGCCGGCCGTCTGCGCGCCCTGGGGACCCCAGCGGGCGAGGCCGCCGCGCGCTTCGTGCTCAAGCGGATCGACGGCTACGACGCCACCCAGCCGATGCCGCATCGGGCGGGCGCCGCGCCGGTCCACGATGCCCTCGCTGTCTGCGCGATCATCGACCCGTCGGTCGTCACGACGGAGTTCATTCCCGTCGACGTCGAGGTCAACGCGGAGCTCTCCGCCGGCCGCACGGTCTGCGACTTCCGCTTCCGCGGCGGCAAGCCCGCGAATGTCCACTTCGCCACGGACGCGGACGAGCCCAAGTTCGTCGGCATGCTCATGGACATCCTCGGCCGCACCGCCTGACCGCTGGCGCGCCTACTCGTCGGTGGAGGTGCCGCCGCCGGTGGGCTCCTTGCCCTTCGGCCAGTAGAGCTCCTTCTTGACCTGGGGCTCCGGGAAGCCGAGGCCGAGGAGCGTCTCCTCCGCGGCCAGGATCATGTCCGGGTTGCCGCAGATGTAGGCAATCGTGTTGTCCGGCGTGAGGCCGAGCTCCGCGCAAACCGGCGCGACGATCGCCTCCACACGGCCGGACCGACCGCTCCACCCGGCGTTCTCCGGCGCCGAGGGTCGTGAGACGGTCGGGATGTACTGCACGGGATAGCCGCCCGAGCCCATCGCCGAATCTCGCTCCCAGCCCTCGAGCAACGCGCGATACCCGAGGTCGCCGGCGTACGACACGCCGTTGAGGAACACGGCCTTCCGCGGCCGCCCTTCGCGCAGGAGCATCTTCATCATCGACACGAACGGCGCGTTGCCCGTGCCCGACGAGATGAACAGGTGCGTCCGGTCGTCGTCGGGCTCGAGGGTGAACTTGCCCTTCGGGCCGATCATCCGCATCCGATGCCCGAGCGGCAGGCGCCACAGCAGCGGCGTGAACAGGCCGCCCTGCACGAGGCGGACGTACAGCTCGTAGCCGGTCGAGTCGGCAATGCCGGGATCAGACGCCACCGAGTACGGCCGCTGCACGATCTTCGTCCCTGTCGGCGTCGTCGGGTCGACGACGAATACCCCGATCGTCATGTACTGGCCGGACAGGAACGGCGTGGCCGACCCATCGAACTTGACCGTGAAGTAGCCCAGGCTCTCGGTCTCGTCCGACCGGGCCACGAGCGACGCGTTGTACTGCGGCGCGTCGGTGTCGATGACGCGTTCGTCGAGTTCGAGCATCAGCGCGATGGTAGCGGGCGGATCGGGTTCGGCGGATGGGCCGAGCGGACAGGCCGTTCGGCCCGAACGGGACCCACGGCTACAATCGAGGGGCATTCGAACGAGCACCGCGAAGGAGCCATCCCGCTCATGACCCAGACCGTCGAGCCCGTCACCGAGCGTCCGCACAAGGCCGCCAAGCGCTACATCTATGCGTGGGGCGACGGTGCGGCCGAGGGCAGCGGGACGATGAAGGACCTCCTCGGCGGCAAGGGCGCCGGGCTCGCCGAGATGACCCGCGCCGGCCTGCCGACGCCGCCCGGCTTCACGATCACGACGGCCGCCTGCAATGACTACTTCGCGGCCGGCGAGAAGCTCCCGGATGGCCTCTGGGACGACATCCTCGAGGCGCTCCACGATGTCGAGCGCCAGACGGGCAAGGGCTTCGGCGACGCGAAGAACCCGCTCCTCGTTAGCGTCCGCTCCGGCGCCAAGTTCTCGATGCCGGGGATGATGGACACCGTCCTCAACCTCGGGCT
>DHWF01000024.1:112732-114811 GCA_002413045.1 Chloroflexi bacterium UBA5189 | reverse complement strand
ATGGACGTGAAGGCGGAGCGGTTCGACGAGCCGCTCGACGCGGCCAAGCATGCCCACGGCAAGGACGCCCGCGACACGGACCTGACGGTCGAGGACCTCAAGACCCTGGTCGAGGCGTTCAAGAAGGTCGTCAAGGCCGACACCGGGCACGACTTCCCGACCGACCCGCTGGAGCAGCTGGACCTTGCGATCAAGGCCGTCTTCGCGTCGTGGTTCGGCAAGCGTGCCAACGACTACCGGAACAGCCAGAAGATCGCCCACGACCTCGGAACGGCGGTGAACGTCGTGGCCATGGTCTTCGGCAACATGGGCGACGACTCGGGGACCGGCGTCGCGTTCACCCGGAACCCGAACACGGGCGACAACCAGCTCTACGGCGAGTACCTGACCAACGCGCAGGGCGAGGACGTGGTCGCGGGCATCCGCACCCCGTCGCCGATCAGCCAGCTCCAGCAGGACATGCCCTCGGTCTACGACGAGTTCAACCGGATCGGGCGGCAGCTGGAGCAGCACTACCGCAACGTCCAGGACCTCGAGTTCACCATCGAGCGCGGCCGCCTGTACATGCTCCAGACGCGCGACGCGAAGCGGACCGCGGCCGCGGCCGTGCGGATTGCCGTCGACATGGTCGCCGAAGGCGTCATCTCGGAGGCCGAGGCGGTCAACCGCATCGAGCCGGCGCAGGTGGACCAGCTCCTCCGGGCGACCTTCGACCCGAATGCCCTGAAGACCGCCAAGCGCATCGTGAAGGGCCTCAACGCGTCGCCGGGCGCCGCCGTCGGGCGCGCCGTGTTCGACGCGGACACCGCGGTCGAGTGGGTGGGTCGGGGAGAGAAGGTCATCCTCGTCCGGATCGAGACGTCGCCGGATGACTTCCACGGGATGGCCGTGGCCGAGGGGATCATCACCGCCCGTGGCGGCGCAACCTCGCACGCAGCCGTCGTGGCGCGCCAGATCGGCAAGCCGTGCGTCGCGGGATCAGCCGCCCTGGACGTGGACTACGCCGACAAGTCGGCCGCATGCTCGATCACCGGCATCGACTTTGCCGAGGGCGCCTGGCTGAGCCTCGACGGCACGACGGGCGACCTCTACCTGGGTGCACTCCCGACGGTCCAGGCGCGGTTCGAGGACCAGCCGGAGCTCCAGACGATCCTCGGCTGGGCGGACAAGATCCGGCGCATGGGCGTCTGGACGAACGCGGACAAGCCAGAGGAGGCCGCCCAGGCGCGCGGCTATGGTGCCCAGGGCATCGGCCTGTGCCGAACCGAGCACATGTTCCGCGAGGGTGACCGGCTGGAGATCGTGCGCGGCGCGATCCTCGTTTCCGGTGTCGCGACCCGGGCCAAGGCGAAGGCCGCCGCCGGCGAGGCGTTGAGCGCCGACGAGCGCGAGGCCGTCACGACGTTCGATGCCGCGATGGCCAAGCTGGAGGTCCTCCAGCAGGGCGACTTCGAGGGCATCTTCAAGGCCATGGATTCGCTGCCGGTCGTGATCCGGCTGATCGATCCGCCGCTGCACGAGTTCCTGCCGAACCTCGACGATCAGCTCGTCAAGGTGACCAAGGCAGACGAGCACGGCGGCGCGTCCGACGAGGACCGCGAGCTGCTCCGGACGATCCAGTCGATGCACGAGCAGAACCCGATGCTGGGGCTGCGCGGCGTCCGCCTTGGCCTGATGATCCCGGACTTCGTGAAGGTCCAGACGCGGGCCATCCTGAATGCGCAGATCGCGGTCAAGCGCGCCGGCGGCAACCCGATCGCCAAGATCATGATCCCGCTCGTGGGCCACGTGAACGAGCTCGCGGTGACGAAGGCGCTCCTCGAGACCGAGGCAAAGGCCGTCGAGGCGAAGGCCGGCGTCAAGGTCGAGTACAAGTTCGGGACGATGATCGAGGTGCCGCGCGGCGCCCTGACCGCCGACGAGATCGCGCGCGAGGCGTCGTTCTTCAGCTTCGGCACGAACGACCTGACCCAGATGACATTCGGCTTCAGCCGTGACGATGCCGAGGGCGGCTTCCTGCTGAAGTACGTCGAGGACAAGATCCTGCCGGTCAACCCGTTCCAGACGCTCGACGACGCG
>DHWF01000024.1:59900-112550 GCA_002413045.1 Chloroflexi bacterium UBA5189 | reverse complement strand
TCTGCGGCGAGCACGGCGGCGATCCCGAGTCCATCGCCAAGGTGGAGAAGATCGGCCTCGACTACGTGTCCTGCTCGCCGTTCCGCGTGCCGGTCGCCCGCCTCGCGGCCGCCCAGGCCACCCTTGCAGGCGCCGCCGAACGCGACAAGTAGGCTCGTCGGGCGCCGTTCGTACCGCCCCGAACCGTACCCGCGGGCCCCTAACATCCCGCGCCTCGGCGCTCATGCTCCCGTCGTGGAGCGAACACGCCCCGACTACTACCGCGTCCTGCAGGTGGACCCCTCGGCGAACCCGCTGGTGGTCCAGGCCGCCTACCGCGCCCTCGCCCAGATCTTCCATCCCGATGTCTTCGGCGACGAGGACGAGATGAAGAAGATCAATGCCGCGTGGGAGGTCCTCGGTGACGCGCGCCGCCGACGCGAGTACGACATCGAGCGCGCCGGACGGCACCCGGGCGTGACGGCGCGAGCGGCGCAACCCGCGTCGGCACCCGTGGGCAGCCCGCACGCCACGACATCGAATGGCGCGACTCACGCCGCTGCCGCGTCATCCTCTGCCGCCTCAACCGCGAGCTCTGGCCCACGTTCGGACGATCACGCCGGCCCGCCCCAGGGGACGCCCTTCGGACCGACAATCCAGCTCGGACGCTATGCGGGCTGGACCCTCGGCCAGGTCGCGCGCGTCGATCGACCATGGCTTGAGTGGCTCCGCCGCTCGCCGGCCGGCCGCGGTCTCAAGGACGAGATCGACGCCGTGCTCGAGACCCGCAAGGGCCCCGGCGCCGTCGACGAGCGCCGCCACTACGAGACGAATCGGGCCAAGGTCCACACCTGGGCTCCTGGGGCATCGACCAAGATCCGGTAGGGCCCGCACGCATCTCCCCGCGCTCGGCCAAACTTGCCGGGTGGAGACACCGAGGCGGCTCGCGCACCGCGTTACGATCGTTGGGCGGCCGCTCCTCCCAGACATCGAGCAGCCGGAGCCGCCCGAATGACCGACAAGCTGACCATCACGGACAACCCGGCGGGGCGCCGGTACGAGGCGAGGATCGGCGAGCAGCTCGTCGGCTGGGTCGACTACGGACGCGTTCGGAACCGCCTGGTTGCGATCCACACGGAGGTGCCGCCGGAGTTCGGCGGCCGTGGGATCGGCTCGGCGCTGGTCAAGCACGTCGTGGCCGACGCACGCTCGAGTGGCTTCTCCATCACCCCACGCTGCCCGCTCTTCGTGACCTGGTTCGAGCGCCATCCCGCGGACCGCGACGTGCTCGCCACGCGCGGGCCGCGCGAGGACCAGGCTACGTAGGCTCGTTCGCGCCGGCGGCGGATCTGGCAGCCGCTCCATACGCGGCTCGTTCGGCGGCACGTCGCCGTCGCCCGATGATCAGGCTGCGCAGCCAACCGAGAACCGTGAGGACGAGCAGCACCCGACCACCGATGAACCGATAGACCACGAGCCGCCACATGGCACCGAACATGGCGTCAGCGTGCCACGACGGGCATTGCTCGGCGCCTGGCGGGCGTGGCCGTCGCGCGACAAGCGCGTGCCAGCCGGTGCAGGGACGCCACGGCCCCGTACGAATGGGGTAGCGAAAGGTACTTCTGCAAGGTTGCCTGTAAGGTCGCATCCCCGATAATGCGCAAACCCTGAAGAGGGATCCGCCGACCGAGCGGGGCAATGCATCGGTCACGAGAGGCCGGGGGGTCTCGTCCATGGCGTTCCGGGGGAACCCAGTTTGATGACGGCGTCTGCGCGCGCGCCGATTCGCCACGGGGACTCGCAGCCCGGGAGGCCGCGCAGCCGCGGCCAGAGCCTCGTCGAGTTCGCCCTGATCCTGCCGATCATGCTGCTCCTGGCGCTGGCAGCGCTCGATTTCGGACGCGTCTACCTCGGCTGGATCAACCTCCAGAACATGACGCGCGCGGCGAGCAACTTCGCCGCGAACAACTCCGAGGCGTGGCTGACGAACGACGCGACCACGATCACGGAGTATCGCAACCAGGTGGTCAACGACGCGGCCAACACGAATTGCGTGCTTACGCCCACGATCCCTCCCGATCCGACCTTCACGGACGGCAATGGCGACGGAACCACGACCGAAATCGGCGATCGGGCGACCGTCTCCCTCACCTGCACGTTCACGCTGATCACCCCGATCATCTCGAACATCGTCGGCAAGAACGTTTCGGTCAGCGCATCGGCCACCTTCCCGGTGAAGACGGGGCAGTTCGCCACCTCCGGCGGGACGGGCCCCACCGCGAACTTCACGGCCTCGCCGACCACCACAACCGTGGGCACCAACATCGCGTTCACCGACTCCTCCACCGGTACGCCGACGACGTGGGCGTGGACGTTCGGCGACGGTGCCACGTCCTCGTCCCAGAACCCCACCCATTCCTATGGTTCCGCGGGGACGTACACGGTCGCCCTCACCGTGACGAACGCCAGTGGCTCGAACACGCTCACCAGGACCAACTACATCACCATCAGTGCCCCAGCCCCGGTAGCCAACTTCACCGGAACCCCGACGAGCATCACGGTCGGGTCAACTGTCTCCTTCAGCGATACGTCGACGGGCAGTCCAACGTCGTGGGCTTGGACCTTCGGGGATGGCGGTACCAGCAACACAGGTCCGAACGTCGCCCACGCATACAACACGGCGGGAACGTTCAGCGTGTCACTTACGGTGACGGGGCCGGGCGGCACGAACTCGATCACGAAGACGAACTACATCGTCGTATCGGTTGCCACGTGCACGGTCCCGGACTTCGTCGGGACGGCCACGAGGATCAACAGCGCGGCGGGCATGTGGAGCGCTGCCGGGTTCACGAGCACGATCACTGAGCAAGTCGGGCACTCAGCGGGCAACTACAAGATCACGTTCCAGTCGATCGTCGGGGGCAACAAGGTTGCCTGCAGCAGCGCGATCACGGTGAACGGCTGATGGCCAGGCAGTTTGCTCATCGACATCGGTCGCGCGGCCAGAGCCTCGTGGAATTCGCGCTGGTCCTGCCGCTCTTCCTGCTGCTCGTCATGGCGATCATGGACCTCGGGCTTGCCGTCTTTTCCTACAACTCGATCACCAACGCAGCTCGTGAGGGAGCGCGACTGGCGATCGTCAACCAGGACACCACGAAGATCACGACGCGGGCAACCCAGCAGTCGGCCGTCGCTCGAACCCCGACCGTGACCGTGAACTTCTACCAGGCGGCTGCAGACGGCACACCGGACACGACGAAGACGTGTCCCATCGGTGCTTCGACCTATATCAATGTCGGCTGCCTGGCGGTGGTGACCTTCCAGGGCAGCTACACGCCGATCACGCCGATCATCGGCCGGATCCTGTTCAAGAACGGCGTGACGTTCACGGCCAAGACGGTCCTGCCGGTCGAATACAGCTGCCCGAACAGCACACAGACCGCTGCTCAATGTCCAAAGCAACCATAGTCAGGGTCCCCGCGACAAGCTGGGAGCCGAGAGGGAATCGGATGTCTGCCACAGGGTCGCGTGGATCAAGCCGCAAGCGTGAACGAGGCCAGATCATCGTGCTGTTCGCGCTCGGCCTCATCGCGTTCATCGCGGGCGTTGCGCTCGTGATCGACGCAGGCCTTGCCTACTCGCACGAGCGTGGGGTCCAGAATGCCTCGGACGCCGCCGCGAACGCCGGCGCGGTTGTCCTCGCGCAGCGGCTGGGTGGCGCGACGATGACCGATACGGATGTCGCCAATGCCGTCAGCTTCAGCGCCGGACTCAACAACATCACCGAGGCGGCGTACTACACGAACGTCGCCGGCCAGCCCATCGACGCGAGTGGCAACGTGGTTGCCGCGAACCTCGCGGCACCGGTGGGGACCAGTGGCAGCATCCCGCCCAATGCGCAAGGCGTCCACGTCGGCGGGAACCGGACGTTCGGAACCACGTTTGGTCGGGTCATCGGGTTTGCCAGCTTTAACGCGTCGGCCGAGGCGATCGCCGTGACCGGCCGCCTCGAAGGCGGAGCATTCTTGCCGGTGATCTATCCCGTGAACATCACCGACTGTTCGGGGAACGGCAACCTCGGGCTGCCGAAGGACCAGTGGCCCATCAGCCAACCCGGCGCGCCGGGTCAGCGTCCGCTCGGAACTGAATGGATCGTCCCGCTGTGCAAGACCGGCGCCGGCTCGTTCATGGTTCTCGACCTGGACGGGATCAAGAACAACTGCGCCTATGAAGTCGCCAACCCGCCGCCGATCCAGTGGGACACGTTCCCGGTGTCAGTCGACTCCGACAATGGCAACAACTGCGCGAAGCAGATGGTGGACGCCGTGAACGCGCGGCACGGCCAGGTCGTCCTTGTCCCGATCTGCGACAACAACGACTGCAACACGAGTGGCGGAAGTCACGCGCAGTACCACGTCACCGGCGTCGTGGCCTTCTGGCTCGACTACATGTCGGACTCGAACAAGAGCAACTCTGACTGCCAGGCCGGCACGAATGCGGTCGGTCAGCCGCTCAACCCCATCGCGGGCAACGGCAGCACCAGCTGCATCGCGGGGTACTTCATCAATTTCATCAGGACGGGCCCTGTCGGCTCGGGCACCGTCGGCCACGGCGACGCAATCGGGATCCAGCTGATCAAGTAGGACTCCGGGCTCGGCGGGACGGGGCCTGCCGAGCCCGCCCGATACGGTCGTCGAGTCCTCGCGAGGGACGCCGCCGCCATCGGTACCGGCGCGAGGCCGGACTACCGCGTCCGCCGTTCGGGACTTCTGCCGCGCCGCTGGCAAGGCCTGTCGCAAGGTCCAGATTTCGATACTTCCGTAGGCCCGGAATGGGCTTGGGACCGAGGCACAGACGCTCGGTCGGAGGGTCGGAACGCAGAGCATGGCGACACGGACGGGCGACTCGACGGAACCGGTGACGGCTCGACGCCGCCTTGGACGGCGCCTCGGCCTGAACCCGCGCGGTCAGAGCCTCGTCGAGTTCGCGATCAGCTTCCCGGTCGTGATGCTGATGATCCTGTTCGGCATCGACTTCGGCCGGGTGTTCATGGGCTGGGTCACGCTGAACAACGCGGTCCGGGAGGCCGCCAACTTCGCGGCGATCAACCCGACCGCCTGGCAGGGCTCCGGTAACACCGCCGCCCAGGCCGAATACGCACGGCTCATCACTGCCGAATCCGGATCCACCAGCTGTACCCTCCCGAGCCCGCTGCCGAACCCGACGTTCCCGGCCGGCACCGACCTCGGCTCCCCGACGACCGTCACGGTCACCTGTCGCTTCTCGCTGATCACGCCGTTGATCAAGAACCTCTTGGGCAACGCCATCAACGTCAGCGCGTCGGCGTCGTTCCCGATCCGGAGCGGCGTCATCGCCGGTACGGGCGTCGGGGCCGGGCTGCCGAGCTTCACGCCCGGCGCCTCCGTCGGACCCACGCCCACCATCGTGCCGACCGCCACCCCAATTCCCACGCCCTCGGCGATCCCGACGCCGGTCCCAACGTGCACCGTCCCTGACCTCGTCGACATCCAGACGACCCAGGCGACCAAGACGTGGACGGACGCGGGCTTCTCGGCCAACAACCTGAGCTTCAACCCGCTCGTCCCGCCGAACTACAAGATCAAGAACCAGACCCTGGTGAAGGCCACGGTCGTGGTCTGCTCGTCGACGATGACGGTCGCCCCGTGATGCGTCGCCGCGACGATGGGGCGGCCGGCCAGTCGCTGGTCGAGTTCGCGTTCATCTTCCCGATCATCACGCTCCTCGCGTTCGGGTTCATCGACATCGGTCGCGCCGTGTTCACGTTCAACACCGTGACCAGCGCGGCGCGGGATGCCGCGCGCGTCGCGGCGGTCAACCAGATCGATCCCGCAAGCGGCCCGTGGCTGTGCCTCGAGAACCGGCCCGTCGAGAACGTGAACAGCCCGCAGTGGACGTTCCGGGGCTGCGCGCTCACCGCGAGCAAGGCCCTCGGCGTCGCGTCCAGCGACGTGACCGTCTCGTACGCCGCGCCGCCGGGCACCACGCTGACCTGTTCGAGCGGAGCGCTCACGGTCGGCTGCATCGTCTCGGTGACGGTGGTCGCGCACTACACGGCGATCACGCCCGTCGCGGGACGCCTGATCGGCCCGATGACCATGACATCCACATCCAGCATGCCGATCGAACGGCTGTTCCCGTAGTGCCCGCTCAACAGCGTCGAGGAGACCAAGATGTTCGCCCATAGCCACACCCGCTCGCGTCGCCACACGGGCGAACGAGGCCAGGCGCTCGTCGTCATGGTGGGGGTGATGCTGCTCTCGATGGCGATCCTCGCGGTCATCGTCGATGGCGGCAACGTCGTGACCCAGCAGCGCGTCGCCCAGACGGGCGCGGACAGCACCGCCGAGGCCGGCGCGATCGTCCTCGCATCGCGTCTCGCCGGCGCCGCGACGCCGACCGGCGGCTGGGACGCCCAGGTCCTCTCCAAGGTGACCTCCACCGCGACGGCCAACAAGGTGTCCGTCCAGGCCGCCTACTACACCGACATCTGCGGCATCCCGCTCAGGTCGAATGGCAACGCCGCCTTGAATGCGGACGGCTCCGAGAACCTCGCCACGGCCATGCAGGTCGGAACCGGCGGCCTGCCCGGCGGGAACGCCACGACGCCCGACTGCCCGAGCCTGACCGTCGGCCCGGTGGCCGGCGTCCTGGTCATCGGCCAGAAGACGGTGCCGGCCTTCGTCGCCCGGGCAATCGGAATCCCGTCGTTCAACGTCACCATGCGAGCGTCGGCAGTCGCCGGCTATCTGCAGGGCGCCTGCGGCTCCAGCCAGGGCTCGTGGTGCGGCATCCTGCCGATCGCGATCCCCGTCAACGCCGTCACCTGCGACGGCAGCAACAACGTCGCTCTCGGCTCCACCGCCTGGACCTGGAACACGGTCCTGACCGTCCCCCTGTGCAAGAGCTCGCCCGGCAACGTCGGCTGGCTGGACTGGACGCCCCCGGCCGGCGGCGCAACCGAGATCGTGTGCTCGATCGTGAACGCCGACAACCCGGCCGTCGTGCTTCCGTCGTGGCAGTACGTTGCCGCAACCGGCAACACGAACGGCGGCGGCAGCTGCACGGACAACGTCACGGGCATCAGCTACAAGGGTGTCGAGGACGCCGTTCGCAAGTACGACGGGCAGCCCGTCCTCATCCCGCAGTTCGACATGACCTGCCGGACGTCGAACAGCGATCCGAACCCGACGAGCAGCCAGCCGGCCGTGAACACGGCGCCGAACTTCGGCTGCCCGAACGCTCCGGGCGGCGGCAGCGGCCAGAACATCTGGTACCGCATGCCGAGCTTCGCCGACTTCGTCCTGTGCGATCCGTCGATGGACGGCTGCGGCGGCCGATATGGCGCCTACATGAGCGGCAGCAACCAGGCCGAGTGCGACACCGGCAACGGCGCGACATCGTGCCTCGTCGGCAAGTTCGTCGACATCCTGAACTCCGGCACGGTCGGCCCGGGCGTCGGCTCCGGCACCGGCAGCAAGACCCTCGGCGTCCAGCTCATCAAGTAGCGTCGGGCGGCCCCCGCCATCCCTTCGAATCAGCAAGAGCCGCGCCGTAAGGCGCGGCTCTTTGGCGTCCTGGCTTGAGACGCGCCGGCGGATCGGTGTGGCGTGGGGTGGTCCGCGTCGTTGTGGCGTGGTGCACGCGGTCGACCAGTACTTCCGGGTCGCAAGGTCCACCGAAAGTTTGCCCCCGGATAATCCGGGCTCGGTCAGCCATCGACCGGATCCGAGGAGTCCGCTTGCATCGATTCGCCCGCCCGGGTAGGGGAGCCGCCACGAAGTCGACCCGGGAATCCGGTCAGGCGCTCCTCGAGCTCGCCCTGATCGCGCCCGTCCTCATCTTGATCCTCGCTGGGCTCGTGCAGTTCGCGCTGATCTTCGAGCGTCAAATCGGGATCGACAATGCGATCCGGGAGGCAGCTCGGCGCGGCGCGACCCTCGATACGACCGATCTGACGACCGCCCAGGCGAACGCGAACTGGACGCTCGGGCAGGCGCAGACACTCCTCGGCAACTCACAGAACCATGAGACGGTGCGCGACACGATCACGGTCTGCTACTTCACCCCGCCGACGAACCAGCAGGATCCGCAGGGGCACTTTCAAGTCGACGTGCGTGTGACGGACTCGTACAGGCACCCTCTCTTCCTCCCGATCGTGGACATCCTGCTCGACCAGATCGACGGCGTGCAAGACCAGTCGCTCAAGGCGACGAGCACAACCGAATTCCACGTCGAGCAGACCGGCTCGAACAACATCGACACGGGGGCCGGCGCGCGATCAGTTGAGGGTGGGGCTGTGACGATGGCGGCGTGCACGTGATGACCCGAAACGACTCGAGTCGCCCGCAGAGGTCGCGGGGGCAGGCGATGGTCGAGTTTGCCCTTGTTGCACCCGTGTTCTTCCTGCTCGTCTTCGGAATCATCGAGCTCGGGCTGCTGTTCGGGGGTCAGAACGGGCTCGTTGCCTCTACTCGTGAGGAGGCCCGCTACGCGGCGCCGTTCCGGGTCAAGACCGCAGTCGACGCGAACAACGTGTGCGCGGATACGCGCCTCAGCAAGCAGCTAACCCAGTTCCTGAAGGACTCCATTCCCGGATACATCGCCGGCGATGTCGGGACCCGACAGGTCACCTACAGCTGGATGGCGAACCCCGTCCCGACGAGCGGATCGCAGACGTACTTCGTCCAGATGACGGTCCACGTGTCGTACCACTTCCCGCTGCACGTGCCCCTCGTCGGCGCGGTGCTCGATCGGTTCGATGGCGTCGCCGACAACCGGTTCCTGCTCGATGCCACCGAATCGATGCGCATCGAGAACGAGGACCTGCCCGCAGCCGACTACTCCGCCCTTCCGGTCACCTGCAGCATCTGAGGGAGCTCACGCAATGAAGACACCCAGCACTGCACCCCTGCAAGCCCGCCGCGGAGACCCTCGCGGACAGGTGCTGGTGCTGTTCGCCCTGATGCTCGTCGTGCTGCTGCTCGTCTCGGCGCTCGCCGTGGACTATGGCGGATGGCTCGTCACGAAGCGCAACTACCAGAACGCGACTGACGCCGCGGCCCTCGCCGGAGCCCAGCAGCTCACACGCCCGCTCACGACCGCGTGCTCAGGCAGCTTCACGAAGAACTTCTGCGCTCGCGAGGCGGCGTGGTACTCGGTGAAGAGCGCGCTCAATCTGACCGCGCTGGATCCCGTGGCCCAGGCGGCTTCGTCAAGTGGTGCGAACTCGCCGTTCACCTCGTTGGATGGCTACAAGGTCTGGGTTGCGAGCCCACCTGCCGACGCAGGCAGTAAGTATCCGGGTCACGTCAGCGGCACGGGCGTAGTTTTCGTCCGGATCGAACATGCCGGTACTGACTACCTGTCCCGCATCGCCAACACGAATCGAACGGTCATGGCGTGGTCGACGGCTGGCCGGTTCCCAGCCAACTTCGCCGTCATCGGCATGTGCAGCCCGACAAGCATCACCACCAACTGCCTCGCCGGCGACGCGAACATCAAGCTCGACGGAACGAACACGAACTTGATCGTGGGCACGGGCGATGTCGGTACGAACCGATGGACCAAGGACGGTGGCAGCAGCAGCGGCGTCGCCCTCGGCCCGGACAGCAACGCCTACATGCAGCTGTTCGACACGTGCTGGGCGAATGCCAGCAACCAGTGCCAGCTGTGGGGTTACAACAGCCCCAACATCGACACCTCGACGACCCGCGCCGCGATCCCCCTCGGCGCGCCGATCCCGGACCCGAACTACGCGGCCCCGCCGATCACCTCGACGACGGCGCCCAACGAGTGCACCGTACAGCTCGCTTCTGCACAAGTGCTTGAGCGCAACCAACCCGACAGCCAGGTCTCGGACTTGCCGATCAAGCTCGCGTCCGCGATCCAGCCAGCGGCCCCTGTCGTGCCACTGGGTGCGGCCCCGATCGACATCAGCGGGACGGTCTCATCCGGCGGTGTCGCTGTCTATGCCGGCGTGACCCTCCAACTCCTGAATGGCGCATCGGTCGTCGATACGGTGACCACCAACGCCTCGGGCTTCTACAAGTTCAATAACGAGGCCACAGGCACCTATTCGATCAACGTCACGGACAACACCGCCACAACGGAATACGTGACCACGACAGTCGGGCCGACCGTCTACGGCGCGACCACGACAACGAATATCAGCGTTTCGAAGAATCCACTGGTCACCGGCACCGTTCGAAACGTGAACACCAGCGCTGCGATCAATGGTGCCACCGTGACGGTCACCGTCCAGGGCAACACCTATACGGCGACGACCGACGCAACGGGCCTGTACACGCGCTATGTCCCCATCTACGGGGCTCTCGTCTCGTTCTCGGTCACGGCGGCCGCGACCGGCTACGTCACCGGTGGACCGTCGCTTGTGCCGATTCCGACTGCGATCGATCAGACGTACACCCAGAACTTCAACCTGACGCCGGCGCCCGCGAGCCTGACGGGGACGATCACCGACGCGGTTACGTCGTTGCCAGTACCCGGCGTGACCGTGACCCTGGCTTCGGGTGGTTCCGCGACCACGAATGCCTCCGGGACCTACAACATTGCCTCGGCAATCGTCGGCACGACCACGATCACACTGTCGGGGACGGCGTTGACCGGCTATGCCTACGCGACCCCATTGAGCGGATCGAGCATCACGATCGCCGGAGGCTCGAACACTCGGAACTTCACCCTGTGGCCAACGGGCTGCTACGACGGCAACTCGAGCGGCAGCTTCGGCAGCTGGAGCTGCAGCTGGCCGTCCGGCAACAACTGCCCGAGCACGACGAACCCGGATGCCTCGGATGGCTCGCTCACCTGCGCGTTCACCCAGGCGAATGCCATCCGGCCGGGGACGTACAACAACATCACGCTCCCGAACAACACCTGCGCCTGGCTCGACCCGAGGGGCGGTGTCACCGGACTGGCAACAGGTCAAATGGCTGGCATCTACCACATCAAGGGCACGATCTCGCTGGGCAACAACTCGTACCTCTTTGGAGACGGAGTGACCCTCGTCATGGACCAGGGCTCGAACTTCGACGTCAACATCGGCGGCGGGTTCGACCTGAACTACGGGACGATCAAGGTCGGGGGCGGAGCCACATGCGGGCACCCGACGGACTTCGCCACGGCAAAGGCCTACAACGACGGGTTCAACCCGTGCTTCCAGACACAGACATATGACACCCAGGACTACGCATACGCCGCCTGGACGACTGGCGGAACCTCTCCGTGGCAAACCAACGCCGGCTCCGGCTGTGCCCAGGCGAGCCCGCCGGTCTACAACACGACGAGCAATGTCGTCGGGAATGCGCGCTGCTTCACGCCCGGCAAGGATCTCGGCATCACGTTCTACATGTACGGATCCGGGCTTGGCAACAACTCGCGCATGAAACTGAGCACTGCGAACATGGGTTACCTGTTCAACGGCGTCCTGTACGCGCCGAACGACGACATCCAGCTCGGCGGCGGCAAGGATGGCCAATCGGCTGCCGGCCAGATCGTCGGCTGGACGATCGAGTACCACGGTGGCACCCGGATCCTGCAGAACTGGTATGGCGACCCGGTCGACGGGCAGCCGTTCCTGATCGAGCCGGTCCTCGGGGAGTAGCGCCTCGACGCGTAGGAAATTGGACGGCGCGCCTTCGGGCGCGCCGTTCGGCTAGCTGGTGCGGGTCGCGAAGGCCTGCTTGCAGGCGCGATCGAAGTCGGCGTCGTTGATGCGCTGCTGGAGCGGGAGCGCTCGGTACGCGAACGTGTCGGCGCTGACGTCGGTCGTGTGTCCGAGGGACACCGCCGCGTCCCAGGTCTCGCCGATGCCGTCCGCGATGCACCACGCGACGTTGTTTGGGTCAACGCCGGCCTTGGCCTGCGCTGTCGCGCACGAGGCCGCGAAGTCGGGATTGGCGACCAGCGCAGCGTTGTTCAGGCTCAGGGCCGTCGTCAGGTAGTCCTGCCACCAGCTCGGTTCCTTGAACGTCCGCTGGGCGGTGGCAATCTGCAGGCTCGCCGCGGCCGCGTCGATCGCCGGCGGGTTCTCCTTGCACCAGACCCACTCGGCGGCGCTCAGCCCCGAGCCGCCGCAGGCGAGGAACACGCTCGTCAGCAGGACCAATCCGGTGGTTCGCGCGAGGCGGGGGAGCGCGGCGCGCAAGCTCCCGCGGGTCCCCGCGAGGTCGCCAGTCGCAGGGGCCTGCTTCATGTCCACGCAGCGGTGATGGTAGGCGGGCGGCGGCACCCGAGCGCGAACGCGCCGAAACCGGCCGTGTCGTCGGCGTACCCCCGGAGCGATGTGCTCAGGGCGACGGGTCCGGCGGCGCGATGGTGGGTTCGGGCGTCGGCGGGCCGCCGGGCTTGTCGGTCGCGGTGGGCTCGGAGGTCGGTGGGGGAGCGGTCGGCTCGGTCGACGGCGCCAACGTCGGCTTGGGCGTCGGCGCGGTGGTTGGCGGGGGCGGCGCTGAGCAGGTGAGCTGCGGCAGCTTCGTCTTCGTCGGGTCGGTGGACTCCTCGGGGATCGTATCGAGCCCGGTCGGGAGCGTGCCGGCCTCGGGGAACGCGCGCCTGGCGAGGTCCTGGATCAGGTTCATGCGTGGAATGAGCACGGAGCCGCGCGGGTCGTTCAGCGCTCCATGCACGAGCGGGTATTGCATGACCGCCCGGTAGATGTGGTCGCGCTGGATGCTGGCGGCGAAGCCGGCGTACTGGGCGACGACGCTCGGGTCGAGGCTGGTCTTGACCAGCTCGCCCATCGATTCGATCAGGCCCGCCGGATCGTTCAGGAAGCCGCCGTGGACGATCTGGTCGCGGGCGGCGATCACGATCTCGCCCTGGCGAGCGGCACGGGTGAAGTCGCTCTCGCCGGCGGAGTGGCGAATCCGCGCGTAGGCGAGGGCCGCCAATCCATTGAGGTGGTAGTGCCCCGGGCTGATGGCGAACCCATCGAACCCGTATTCGCGATACCGGTAGTCGCACAGCGCGTCGGTCACCGTGACGTCGACCCCGCCGATCGAGTCGATGACCTTCACGAAGCCGGGCAGGTTGACCTCGGCCCAGCCATCGATATGGACGTTGAGCAGCTGTCCGAGTGCGGCGGCGAGCACGGCCTCGCCCGACGGCGCGCCGGGGAACTTGGACGGGTACTGGTTCACGTACGACACGAGGCTGTTGATCTTGGGATGGAACAGCCGCCCGTCGGCAAGCGGCACGTCAACCGTGTCGCGCGGCACGGACACCATCGAGACAGCGCCGGCGATCGGGTCGAGCGAGGCGACGATCATCGTGTCGGTCAGGGCCTCCGATCGATTCGGGCCCGAGTCGACGCCGAGCAGCAACACCGTGAACCGGCCGAGGGTCGGCGGCGGGCTGGGCTGGTCCGATGGGAGCGGCTCCGTGCCGAAGTCGTCATCGCGCGGTCCACCCGTGTAGGCGGACGGGTTGTACGTCTGCGAGACGGGCGCGAAGACGGTGAGCGCGGCGTCGCGGGCGACCTCGGTCAGGTACGCGGCGTAGACGCTGGGCACGAGCACGAACACGAGTGCCACCGCGGTGAGTGCCGCACCGCGCTCCCGTGCCGCGCCCTTGCCGCGCCGGAACGCGTCGCCGACCGCGATGAGCCGCCACGCGAGCAGGAGGAACTCCGCGACCAGGAGGGCCGCGATGACGTCGGGGTTCACGAGCGTCGCCAGGCGCGAGATCCGATCCGGGCCCGCGATCGCCCCGATGGCGAGGACGAGGAGGATGAGCGGCGGCAATGCCAGCAGGACGGCGGTCCGCCGCGCGCCCTCGGCCAGGTGCCCGAGGCCGGGCCACAGCGAGGAAAGGAGCGCGGCCACGTGTCGATTGGTCCGGAGCGGTCGCTGGATCGGAGGACCTCGCTATCGTCTGATCACGGCGAGGTGGGCACGATCTCGCTCGCGGGTGCCGCGGCGGATTGTAATCGGTTGCAACGCGACGCCACCCGCCCGATGGTCCTGCGCTGACGCCGATTGACGCCTTGTCCGTACGATCATCGACCGACTACGCTTGCGGTGCTCCGCGACAACGACAATGAGCGTCACGGAGTGCGTCGAGCGGTCGCTGCAATCGCGGCAGGCGTCAGGCCTGCGTCTCAGGAGCCCAATGGCCCGAGCGTTCCGACGAGCAGCCGCCTCGACCGAGGGCCGAGCGCCCCGTGGCCTGCGCACGCTCGCTGCGCTCTCGATCGTCGGCATGCTGAGCCTCACGTCGTCGGCGATCCTCGCGAGCCCGCCGGCCGGGCCGCCACAGGTGGCGTCGGCGACAGGGACGCCGGCTCCGGCGGGCATCCTCACGGACGCCGGCACGGAGGGACCGCGCCGCGACGTGGCGGACGCGCCCGTCGCGACGGACGCGCCGCCGGGTCACGGCGCGCCGCCGCCTCGCTGTCCGGTGGCGCTCGCGGGCGCACCGCTCGCCAAGGTCGTGCATCACGGGTCGCGGACCGCGAAGGTCGTCGCGCTGACCTTCGATGACGGCTACAACGCCCCGAACGTGCTCAAGATCCTCGCGATCCTGGAGAAGGCCAAGGTGAATGCGACGTTCTTCCCGATCGGACTGGCCGTCAGGAAGGAGCAGGCCGCGTGGAAGAGGGTAGGCCTCGCCGGCTATCCCATCGCCAATCACACCTACGACCACAAGAACCTGGACGGGATGTGCGAGGCCAGCCAGCTCGCCGAGCTGGCCCACGAGGATGCAGTGATCGCCAAGGATCTGGGGCTGATCGACCAGCCATACATGCGCCCCCCTGGCGGCAACTACGACATCGGGACGCGGCTCGCGGCCGCGGCGGACGGCGAGCACGCCGTCGTCCTCTGGGACGTGGATACCCGCGACTGGTCCGGGCTCAGCGCGCGCGGGATCACGGCCAGGGCCATCGTCGGAACCAACGGCTCGATCGTCATCATGCATACGTTCGTCACGAATACCGTGAGCGCCCTACCAACGATCATCGCGCGCTACAAGGCGCGCGGCTTCACCTTCGTGACCGTCGGGCAGCTCCTCGGGATCGACGGGCCGGTGCCATTCCCGTAGCGCTCAGACGAGCTCGGTCTCCCATTCGGCGGCAACGGGTTCAGCGCTCGAGCCGGGGTCGCCGCCGGAGGCGAGCGCCACGTCGGCGAGGCGGCGCCAGCGGGTGGCGAAGAGCCATGCCAGGAGATAGAGCGCGGCGACGACGACGAGCAGGAACGCGTAGCCCGTGAGCAGGGCGACGTACTCCAGCGTGCCGCCGACCATCGCGCCGAGGAGGTTGCTCGCGAAGGCCATGTCTGCCGTGGGCGTGTCGCGGAACGAATAGGTGAATACGAGATTGGCGAGGAACACCGGCGCGAAGGCCACGACGCCCGCGAGCAGGTAGCGCAGCCACGGCGGATCGATCAGCAGCGACTCCGGCGGCAGCACGAAGGCGACCCCGAGCGCAACGAACAGGAGCCCGTACAGGATCCCGGCCCGACGAATCCGCAGGCGTGCGTTCACGAAGATCGCCAGCAGCACGGAGGCGAGAATCGCGAAGAAGGCGAGCGCGTTGACGAGCCAGGTCGAGCCGAACAGGAGCGAGAAGCTCACCAGCGATCGGGTCTCGAGGAGCAGGAACGCGGCGCCGAGCACGAAGAAATGCGGGCTGAACTTGCGGAAGCTGGTGCCGCCCACCCGCGTCGCCCCGAGCACCCCGAGCAGCGCGATGATCAGGGCGAACCCGAGCCCGGCGATGTAGTGATCGGCGATGAACGGCGTGCGCAGGTACAGGAACGGCCAGTCGTCGGTGGCCGGCTTCGGGACCGGATCGCCCACGTCCGGGACGGTGCCCACCGAGTCGCCTGGCGGCGGGCCGCCGTGGAGCGATTCGATGAGCGGCCCGACGGCGAAGATCGCCTTGAACGCGTCGTACGACTGCATGATCGGCGGGCTGCCGAACGCGTCGGTCAGCATGCTGTCGATCTTCGAGATCAGCCAGTTGTCGCGGTAGTAGTTGTAGACGACGAACACGCCGTCGGGCGACAGGTGGTCGCGAACGGACTCGAAGGACTGCTGCGTGAACAGGAACGACTCGAGCCGGATGTTCGCCGTGGAGCTCACGAGGGTGAGCGAGTCGGGCAGCGCGAAGATGACGAGGTCGTACTTCTTGTCGGTGTTGCGCAGGAAGGCGCGGCCGTCGTTGATGTAGCGCGTCACCCGCGGATCCTGGTACGGGTGGTCGGGATGGTTGTCGATGCCCAGCTGCTGGATCGCCGGATCGATCTCGACGGCATCCACGTGGCCGGCCCCGTTCGCGAGGGCCATCGCGACGTCCGTCCCGGACCCCGCGCCGACGATCAGGACCTGCGGGTACTGCCGGCCCGGGAACCACTTGTAGAGCTGGTCGTAGAACTGCTCCTTCTGCGCGGCGACCGGGTGGAGCGCCTGGTGCGGGATGCCGTTCACGTTCACGTACATCTCGCCGTTGCCGCCGGTGTACGTGTTGATCCGGTAATAGGGCGACCAGATCTCGTTGGGGCCGCCCTCGTTATAGGCAAGGAACAGCACGAAGGCGAGCGCCACCACGGCCGGGTATCGAAGCCAGCCGGTGTCCGAGCCGCCGATCAACAGGACCACGAGCACCGAGACGACCGTGAACCAGACGATCGGGTCGGTCCCCGCCGCGGACAGGATCGTGAAGCCGGCGATGCCGATCATCGAGCCGGTGATGTCCCAGGCATAGGCCTGCAGCGGCGGCATCGAGCGCAGCAGCGGACCCAGCGGGATCGCGATCGACGCCATGAGCGCGGCGACGAGCGCGAAGACGAGTGGCAGGACGAGGAAGTTGATGTCGGCCGCGCTGCTCTCGGCAAGGCCGAAGAACAGCTCGTCCGTCGACTTGACCTGGACATTCAGCTCGAGGGTCGTGATGAGCCAGACGACGATCACGAGCAGGATCGGGAACAGCGCGATGGTGTTGAGCCCGCGTCGCCGGCCCAGCAGGATCCCGACGCCGATGCCGAGGAAGCTCGCCATCAGCAGGAAGTTGGAGAAGAACCCGATGTAGCGGACCTCGGCCGGCACCCATCGGATCAACAGCAGCTCGACGAACAGCAGCGTGCCGCTGGTGAGGACGAGACGGGTTCGGTTGCCGCGCAGGCGATCGAGAACGCCGGCCATCGGGTCCGCTCCCGGCCCGGGGCCGGTTGACATCAGCGGAACGGTAGCAGGCGGCTCGGCCTCAGGCGCGGCGCCGGCCGCGGAGGCCGAGCGACACGACCGCGACCGCGAGGCCGACGACGGCGAGCACCGTGAACCCCTCGGACACGCCCGCGGCGGTGACCTGGGTCCCGAGGATCGCGCCCGCCAGGCTGGCGCCGACGACACCGCCGAGGTAGCGGCCCGTGTAGTACGTGCCGGCCGCCATCCCGACGCGCCGTCGCTCCACGCTCTCGAGGGCGGCCGCCTGGCGAGGCGAGGTCAGGCCGTTGCCGAGGCCCACGACGCCGAGCAGCACCGCGACGGCAATCGCGGATGCGAGGACGGGCGGGAGCGCGAGGAACGCGAGCCCGATTGCGCTGACGGCCGCGCCGGCCACGACGGGCAGGCGCCGGCCGCGCCGGTCCGAGATGCGCCCCCCGAACGGCGCCACGATCGCGCCGACGCCCGCGAGCGCGAGCAGCACGATCCCGCTCACGGTCGCGGTCTGGCCGAGCACCCGCTCCACCAGCTGCGGCACCAGGATGAACGAGCCGTGGAGGATCACGGTCGCCCCGAAGACGCCCGCGACCGCGGCCGCGAACGGCCGCTCGAGGAACAGCCGCGGATCCACCGCGGGCCGGTCGCGCCGCAGCTCCACGAGCACGAAGACCGCGCCGAGCACGACAACGGCGACCGCCGCGGCGATTGCGGTCGCGCCGTCGCTCCGGAGCGCGACGAGAAACGCCACGATCGCGAGCGCGAGCAGGACCAGCCCCGGGACGTCGATCGAGGCTGGTGGCCGCTGCTTCGCGGCCGCGTGCTGCTCGGCGTCCGGCCGCAGCCCGATCCCGACGAACGCTGCCGAGACGATCCCAAGCGGCACCGCGAGCACGAACAGAGAGCGCCAGCCGAAGGCGCCGACGAGCACGCCACCGATGAATGGCCCGATCGCGGCACTCGTGGACACGAGCAGGTCGAACAGCCCGAACGCTTCGCCGCGTCGGGCGTCCGGGGCGGTTTCGCGAACGAGCGCCGCGGACGATGTCGAGATGAGGGCGCCGCTCACCGCCTGGCCGACGCGCGAGACCTCGAGCAGCTCGAACGAGCCCGTGAGCGCGGCGACCGCCGACGCGATCGCGAACCCGATCACCCCGACGAGGAACGTCGGCCGGTGGCCCCAGCGATCGCCGATCGAGCCGCCGATCGGCAGCGCGACCGCGACGGCACCGAGATAGAGCGTCACGAGCGACGAGACCGCGTTCGCCCCGATGCCGAACTCGTCGGCCACGCCGGGCAGCGCGACGGCCAGCATCGTCGAGTTGAGCGGGACGAGGATCGCGCCGCTGGACACGCCGAGGAGGACGGCCGAGAGGAGTCGGGCGTCCGGGGCGTGGCGCGCCGTCATGGGAGGCGGGCCGTCACAGGAGGCGAACGGTTCCCGCCGTCCCGTCGATCTCGACCAGGCGCCCGTCGGTGATCTTCGAGGTCGCCTCGACGGCGCCGACGACCGCCGGCAGCCCGAACTCGCGGGCGACCACGGCGGCATGCGACAACACGCCGCCCGTATTGGTCACCAGCCCGCCAGCAATCGTGAACACCGGGACCCATGACGGGTTCGACGACGGCGCGACGACGATGTCGCCCTGCCGGACGCGTCCGAAGTCGTCCTGCGAGAGGATCACGCGGGCCGGTCCGCGGACGACGCCGGCCGAGGCGCCGGTCCCACGGAGCTCATTCGCGACCGTGGACTCGATGCGGACGCTGTCGAAGCGGTCCGACGGCCCCGTGTCCTCGGGGATCGGGCCGATGTAGCGCGGCGGCGTGATCGTGCGCTGCCGCTCCAGCTCGGCGCGGCGCTCGCCGACGATCGCGTGCCGCGGCGCCCCGTCGAGGATCGCCTCGGCGACATCGTCGGCGCCGAGGAAGAAGACGTCGTCGACGCGGTCGATCACGCCCGCGCGCACGAGCCGTCGCCCGATCCGCGTCACCAGGCCGCGAAGGCGCGCCTGGGCCATCCGATCGATCCAGTAGTTGTGGCCCTCGGTGAGGTAGCCGATCTCGCGCGCGAGCGCGAGGGTCGTCTCGAATCTCGCCAGCTCAATGGGCCGGTCGGCGAGCGCCGCCCGAACCGCTGCGGCGCGCTCCGCGGCCACCTCGTTCAGCTCCTCGAGGCGCGCCGCCGCGCCTCCGGGCCTGGCCGCGCGTTGCCCGAGGCTCCGCAGCAGCCCGATCGGCAACTCCGCCCACGACGGCGCGGCGAGGTCGTCGTGGTTCTGGCCGAGGTGCCCGTGCAGGTCGAGGAAGTCGTCGAGCGCGGCAACGAACGCCGGGCCGCCCGGTGCTGCGCGCAGCGCATCGCGATCGAGCCGGTCCTCGTCCGCAACGCCGCTCGCCTGGGTCGCGACGGCGGCGGCCAGCGCCGGGCTGGCGGCCAGCATCGCCGCAAGCGCCTCGATCCCGGACTCGACCTCCTCGAGCTCGTGGACGTCGCCGCGGATCAGCGACAGCGCCTCGACGTCGCGTCCGGCGCCGATGGCCGCCGCGTACTGGTCGGACAGGTCCTCGAGCACCTGGTAGGGACCCATGATCGAGACGAAGTGGATGCGCCACGCGTCGAGGGTCAAGGCCCATGCCTCGCGCCAGGCGGCGACGAGCGCCTCGGGCGCCAGCTCGTCGACCGGCACGGCATCGAGCGAGCTGTAGATCCGCCCCAGTGCCGGCATGGCCTCGTCGCGCCAGTACGCCGGCGTGGCGGCAATCCGCGCCCGGACCGCCTCCGTCCAGCGTGCCTTCGCGGCGTCCTCCTCCGCCGCCGGCAGGTTCCATGAGAACCCGAAGTAGGTGTAGCCGTGCCAGACCCGCGCCTCGAGCGTCTGGGTGCCGCCGAACCGCTCGTAGTGGTGGTTGAAGCTCGCCCCGAGGATTCGCACGGTGTAGTCCGCGGCGAGCGGCGCGAGCGGGAACGGCATGTGCATGTCGTCCCACTCCCACGTCGTCTCCAGGACGGCCGCGTCGACGTCGTCGATCGGGAACTCCGGGCTGCCGGTGAACGACGCCTGCGCGGCCATCAGGCCCTCGCCCCCGTCGTGATCGGGCGGGCCTGCAGCAGGTACCAGGTCTCGCCCGCCATCGCTGCCTCGATGTCGACCGCCTGCCCGAAGCGCTCCTCCACCACGAGGCACAACCGGACGAGCTCGTCGAGCGCCGCTGCCGAGAGGGCCGGCGTGCCGGGCCCTTCGCCGGGTTCGAACGCCAGAACCGCGCCGCTCGCCTTGTCGATGACGTAGGTGTCCGGCGTGACCGTCCCGGCGACCATCTCGTCGCCGAGCCCGCGGACCGCGGTCAGGACCAGCTGGTCGTCCCGCCCGGTCACGGGATGCCGGGTGAAGGCCACCGCCGACGCGTCGGCGGGCACGAGCGACTGGACGACGACGGCCATCGCGGCGTCGGCATCCGGCAGGCTCCGCCGCTGCCGGTAGGCGATGGCCGGCGGGCTCCAGAGCGATGCCCAACACCGCCGCACGGAGTCCGCGACGCGCTCCGGTGGGACGTCGAGCTCCGTCTCGTGGAGGCCAGCGTAGGACGCCGCCGAGCCGTCCTCGCCGACGGCGGACGACCGGACCGCGAACCGCGGCGCGAAGTCGGGCGAGGTGCCGTAGCCGCGCGACACGTCGTCAACGAGCCGGCCGACCGCGGCATCCAACGCGACGGCCACCTCGGCATCGAGCGGCGCGGTGGTCAGGTCCGCCTGGCCGGCCCCGGTCGCGACCTGGGCCCGGAAGGCTGCGGTCGTCAGGCAGAAGCCAGGCGGAACGCGAAAGCCGAGCTTGCCGAGCCGGTCGAGGGACGCGCCCTTGCCGCCGAGCAGCTCGGCGGCGCCATCGGCTTCGCCCAGCCAGGCGACGAGGTTGCCGTGAGCAGTGTCCACGCATCGCTCCAGCCGCGGGATCTCGGCGCGCGGACGGCGCCAAGGGGCCGGAGTCTAGCAATCAGCGGGGCGTACATGGAAGGGCCCGGTGATCGCGTGGCGATCACCGGGCCCGAGGGGGAAGGGGATCAGCGGTTGGTCGTCTCGTAGACGCGGGTCGTCGTCTGGGCGTCGCTCACGTGCGTCTCGCCCTTGGCGCCCTCTTCGACCTTGTCGCCGGCACCGGCCCCCGCGCCAGCACCCACGGCGCCGCCCACCAGCGCGCCCGGAGGGCCCGCGATCGCGCCACCGACGATGGCGCCACCGATGGCGCCCGCAGCACCGCCCGTGGCGGCCCCGCCCTCGTCTCGGCCTTCCGTCGACTCGCCCGCGGCCGCGCCACCGATCGCCCCGATGGCCCCACCGACCAGCGCGCCCGGAGGGCCCGCCACGGCGCTGCCAACGAGGGCGCCGCCGATTGCGCCGGCGCCCGCGCCGACGGCCTCGTTGCCGTGCTCGTCCTGCTCGACGGTCTTGTCGTTGGTGACGACGGTCTCTTTCTCGTACGTCATGGGGTGTCCCTCTTTCCGTGTGGCCGGCTCATGCCGGTGCCACTGACCTTCGGCGGCGGGCCGTGCCAAAACCGGCGCATGGTTTGCGCTTCGATCTTGCGAATCCGCGCCAGCCGGGCCGGTTTTGCCCCGGCGCGAGACGGACGACATGCGGTCCGTTCCGACGCGCGCCCTCCGGCAATGTCCCGGACTGCAGGATCGCGGCCAAAGCGAATCGACGAAGGGGATCGCCATGAACGCCGTGACCATGCTCGAAGACGAGCACGTCAGCCTCAAGCGCCTGCTCCGCGAACTGGACGCCACGACCGAGCGCGCCGTGAAGACCCGCACGGAGCTCCTCGCGCGCGTCACGGACATGCTCCGCGCCCACGAGACGATCGAGGAGGAAATCTTCTACCCGGCCCTCAAGGAGCACCCGCAGGCGAAGGACATCGTCCTGGAGGGTATCGAGGAGCACAACGTCGTCGACCGAATCCTGGGCGAGCTGGCGACGCTGGCGGTTGACGACGAGGCGTGGGGCGCCAAGGCGAGCGTGATGATCGAGAACATCCAGCACCACATCGAGGAAGAAGAGGGCGACATGTTCGTCAAGGCGCGGCAGGTGTTCTCGCTCGTCGAGCTGCGCGAGCTGGGTGGGCGGATGGTCGCGCGACGCGCCGAGGTCGACGCCCCTCGCTGATGGACCTCGCCCGTCGCGGGTCGAAGTCTGGGCATCCCGCGTTGGGCCGCCTGGGCCGCGCACCAGGTACCAGGACCCGGGCGCACCACGCCCGGTCACGCATTCCGGTCCGCGGCCGTACCGCCGGGGATGCCCCGAATGGGGGATACCAATAGTCCCATCGCAGCGCCATCGTTTGGTCATGACCGAACGGGGGAGCGCCGAAGGCCTCAGCCGAGCCCTGCGCGTATTCGCCATGGTCGTCCTGCCCGTCGGCGTGTTCTGGTCGGCGATCGGGTTCGCGGTGGGCGCGTCGTCACTGGCGGCCGTCGGCCTGGTGGCGGCGATCTTCGCGCTGTGGCTGCTCTTCGAAGCGCTCCGCGGCATGCAACGCTCCGAAGCGAACCTCGCAATTCGAGTCGCGCTGGCGACGCAGCTGACCGCCGTCTGCGCCGTGCTCGCAGAGCCCGTGATCGGGATCGCGATCGCCCTGGGGGCGCTCATCCCCGTGCTGCTCGCCCTGCCGTACGTCGGCCGGCGTGCCTTGACGGTGTTGATGGCGGTAAGTGCCGGCGTCGGCGCGTTCGCCCTCGCAGCACCTACCATCCTGCCGTGGGGGATGCGCGAGACGAGCACGCTCGCGGTCATCCTGCCGACCACGACGCTCGTCATCGTGTTCCTGCTCTTTCTGCTGTTCCTCTGGAACGCGAGCACCCGGATGACCGACACCACGTCGGAGCTGCGCCACGTGATCGAGATGTCGCACGACCTCGGAGCGACCCTCGACCCGCTCGACGTGGGACATGCGCTGGCCAAGCACATGGCCTACGTGACGCACGCCGACGACTGCGTCGTGAGCACATGGGATCGCGAGGGCGACCGCGTCGTCACGTTCGGCAGCTACCCCGTCCAGCGCGGCTACGAGATCCTGCCCTCGTACAGCCTCGCCGACTTCCCGGCAACCCGGCGCGTCCTCGACAGCCACGAGCCCTACTTCGTTCGGGCAGACGACCCGGATGCGGACCCCGCCGAAGCGGCCTACCTCCACTCGGTCGGGCAGCAGACGCTGGCGATGCTCCCATTCATGGTCCGTGGCGTCTCCATCGGCATCGTGGAGCTCGGCTCGTTCCGCGCGAACGCCTTCTCGACCCGCGACATCGAGCTCGCCCAGCTGCTTGCCCGCGAAGCCGCCCTGACCTTCGACAACGCGCGCCTGTACGACGAGCTGCGCCTGCTGGCCTACCGCGACTCGCTCACCGGGCTCGCCAACCGATCGCGCCTCCAGGATCGCGTCGACCATGCGCTCGAGCGGCTGACCGGCCGCAGCCCGAATCACGTCGCCGTCCTGTTCATCGATCTCGACAACTTCAAGCACCTCAATGACCGGTTCGGTCATGCCGCGGGCGACCACGCGCTCCAGATCCTGGCCGAGCGGATCAAGACGATCATCCGACCCGGCGACACCGCCGGCCGCCTGGGTGGCGACGAGTTCGCCGTCCTGCTCGAGGACGTCGAGAGCGCCGAGGTGGTCACCGTCGTCTGCCAGCGGCTCCTGGATGGCCTCGCCCAGCCGGTCGAGCTCGAGTCCGCCTCGCCGATCGTCGGCGCGAGCATCGGGTTCGCCATCAGCGGCCCGGACAGTGCGACGAGCGAGGCGCTCCTCAAGCACGCCGACATCGCCATGTACGCGGCGAAGTCGGCCGGACGCGGCCAGGTGGTCGCGTTCCGGCGGGACCTGCTCGAGACGGCCTCTGCCCGCAGCGAGCTCGCGGCGATGCTCCGCGGCGCCGAGGCACGCAACGAGCTCCAGGTCCACTTCCAGCCGGTCGTCGAGCTCGAGGACGGCAAGCCGATCGGCGTCGAGGCGCTCGTCCGCTGGCAGCCGCGCGGGCACATGCTCCACCTGCCCGCCGAGTTCATCGGGCTGGCCGAGGAGACCGGCGACATCCTGCCGATCGGTCGCTGGGTCGTGATGGATGGCTGTCGCCGCGTCCGTGCCTGGCAGCAGCGCTATGACCTGCCGAACCTGCGCCTGTACGTGAACCTGTCCGCTCGCCAGTTCCGGGACCCGGGCCTGGTCGAGATGATCCAGGCCGCCCTCGCGGAGACGGGCATGGAGGCCCGGAACCTGACCCTCGAGATCACCGAGGGCACGCTCCTGACGCCCGGCTTCGAGACCGTCCAGCGGATCGGCGAGCTGCGCGCGCTCGGCCTGCGGCTCGCGATCGACGATTTCGGGACCGGCTACTCCTCGCTCGGCTACCTGCACGCCTTCCAGCTGGACGAGCTCAAGATCGACCGGTCATTCGTGCCCGGCGGCGAGGGCGTCGGCGATGCCCACGTGCTCAGCCAGGCCATCGTGGACATGGGCAATGCCCTCGGCCTCGACATGGTCGCGGAGGGCATCGAGAACGAGTCCCAGGCCGACTGGTTCCGCGCCCTCGGGTGCCGGCTCGGCCAGGGCTACCTGTTCGCCCATCCGATGGCCCCCGCGGACCTCGATCGCTACCTGCGCCGCCAGGCTCGGGCACTGCCGCGTCGGCGCGGGGGCAGCCCGGCACCACTGGTCAGAGCCAGTTGATCTTCTTCAGCAGCCACACCCCGACGGCGGCGCTCAGGACCGTGATCAGGACGACGAGGTAGAAGCCGGAGCCCTCGGTGCCGGAGATCGCGTTGGCCGCCTCGCTCATCCCGAACACGCCACCCACGGCCCCGATGCCCGCGAGGATCACGGTCACGCCGGTCAGCCGCTTCATGATGGTCGACAGGTTGTTGTTGATCGTGGACAGGTAGATCTCGAGCGAGCCTGCGACGAGCTCCCGGAACGAGTCCAGCTCGTCATTGAGCCGGATCAGGTGGTCATAGACGTCGCGGAAGTAGAAGACGTTGGGCTCCGCGATCTGGTCGAACTCGCGGCTCGTCAGTTGCGCGAACACCTCCCGGCTCGGGCCCACGACGTGGCGGATCCGGATCAGCTCGCGCTTGAGCTGGAAGAGCCGCTCGAGCGTCGCCGGGATCGGCCGCTCGATGGCCGAGTCCTGGACCTCATCGATCTCGTCACCGAGACGGTCGAAGACGGGGAAGTAGCCGTCGACGATCGAGTCGATCAGGGCCCACAAGAGGAAGTCCGGCCCACGCTCGAGCGCGGGCCCGATGCCCATCTTGAGCTGATGAGCCTGATCGGGGACCCAGATCGGGCCGTGGGCCGACACCAGGAAGTTGTCCCCGAGCACGAGGTCGACCTCGTCGGTGACCACCTGGTCCTTGCGTTCGAGCACGAACGCCACGACGTGGATGACATCGCCGACGAGCTGGACCTTCGCCCGCTCGTTGCTCTCGATGATGTCCTCGGCGATGAGGGGATGGAGCCCGAGCTTGCTCGCGGTCGCGACGACGAGGTCCTCGCTCGGGTCGATCAGGTCGATCCACGTCCGCGCGTCCTTCGCCCGGACAAGCCGCGTCAGGTCCGCGACATCGGTCGATGTCGTGAGCTGGCCACCGCGCCAGCTCTGGATCCGGATCTGGGACGCATCGGCCACGTTCCGATCGTACGCCGCCGCGCGGTGGCCGTCGCGATCAGCTCGCGACGATCGTGCCGGTCATGTTGGCGTGGATGTCGCACCGAAACGAATAGGTACCCGGCGCGAGGGCCGGCACGGGATACCAGCGCGTCGACGGGCCGCTGAAGATCGATCCGAGGAACACCCGCTGCTGGTAGGCGGCATCGTGGTAGATCGAGACGTTGTGCCCGACGCTGTCCCGGTTGTCGAACACGAGGACGAACGGTGTGTTCGCGGGCACCGCAACCTGGTCGTGGTCGAAGGCGACGTTCACGGCGCTGAGGGTCGGGCTGTTTGGGGCGAGGCTCGCCGGTGGGCTGGCGAAGCCGAGTCCGCCGCCGCCCCCGCCACCGCCCCCGCCACCGCAGGCGGCGACGGCGAGCACGACCCCCAGCGCACGGCCGAGGCGTCGGAGCGGGGTGGTCCTTGCAGGCACGATTGATCCCTTCGGTCAGGCGCCGACCGGGCGGCGCACGGTGTTGCGAAGGTGGCGCAGTGGGTTGCCGTCATAGGCCCGGATCTCGATCGCGAGGAGCGCGATCAGGCCGACCTCGATGGCCTTGGCGAGGTAGGCGACATCGTAGCGGGGCCCGGTGAGATACCAGCCGACGATGGCCATCATTGCGTACGCCACGAGGCCGAGGCGGATGAACCAGCGGAACCGGATCGCGAGCGCAAGGGGCGCGATCATCGCCACAGCGGCCACGAAGTAGCCGAGCCCGTTGAGGGTGAACAACAGACTCCCGAGGGTGAGGTGGATCCAGCCGGTCGCGAGGGTGAGGCCGACGATCGCGGCGCGGAGGAGGACGCCGGCTGGGCTGGTGGGACGCAATCCGTGCATCGAGCGACTCCTTGGCTTCTAGCGTGCTACTTGGCTGTAGCACGTGATGGCACCAAAGTCGGCTACTGTCAAGTAGCACGTTTATCGCGTCGTTGCGGCGCGGCATACTTCGCCGGTGCCGAGGCTCCCGGGCGAGACCGACGAGGACCGCGACTTCTATCGCTGGTACGGCGAGTGGGCGCCGTTCAGCCTCGCCCAGGTGGCGGAGCTGCTGCAGGGGATCGGCGCGCGGTGGTGGATCGTCGGGGGCTGGGCGGTCGACGCGTTCACCGGCGTCACGCGCGACCACGAGGACATCGATGTCGCGTTCTTCCGGGCCGACCTCCCGATCGTGCTCGAGCGGCTCTCGCCGGACCTGTGCGTGTGGTCGAACCTCAACGGCACGCTCCGGCCGCTGCGCAAGCCCGAGAACCTGATCGAGGGCTCGCGGCAGCTGTGGGTCCGGCGGAACGCGCAAAGCCCGTGGTGCATGGACCTGGCGATGACCCCACACGACGGCGACACGTGGATCGCGCCGCGCGACGACCGGATCCGGATGCCGTTCGAGGACGCAACGTTCGTCGCGGCCGATGGCCTGCGCTACCTGCGCCCCGAGCTTGTCCTCTTCATGAAGGCCCTGTTCGCCCGCCCGAAGGACGACCGCGACCTCGAGGTCATCCTTCCGCGCCTCGACACAGCTGCCCGCGCCCGGCTGCGTGCATCACTCGATCTGGTCCATCCCGGCCATCGCTGGCTCACGACGGTGGGACCGAGCGCGCCGGGCGACGCCGAACCCTAGGAGCGGCTCAGGGCGCGGCCGTCGGTCTGGGCGGCGACTCGTCGCGGGCGATGTCGCCCGCCCGGAACGCGGTCATGAGCTCGAGGTAGCCGGGCAGGCCGCGCTCATAGCCCATCGCCCAGAACCCGGCGCCCGCGAGGCCGTTGTCGCGGGCGAGCGCGAGCTTCGGCCGGAGCGTCCCCGGTGAGTCGTAGTAGGTGATGAGCCAGTCCGGCCCGTCCGACCGGTCGAAGTACTCGGCGTGCTCGTACGTGTCGCGCTCCGGCTGGAACGTCGGATCGAGCAGCAGGTCGCGGTGCTGGCTCGGGATCCAGGTGATGCCATTACCGATCACCGGGTAGGACCGGATCGGTCCCGTCGTCCGCCATGTCATGCCATACAGCGGCAGGCCGAGCAGGATCCTGTCGCGCGGCACGCCCGCCTGGACGTACTGGTCGATCGACCAGCGGAGGGTCGCTTCGCCATCCAGTCGATCGATCGGGGCGCTGGCGCCCGGCTCCGAGCCGCCCCAGTGGTAGTCATAGCCCATCAGGAACAGCCGGTCCACGCCGGCCGCCGTCGCCGCTGCCGCATTCGCGACACCGCGGGCGCCCGCCTCGGTCGCGACGGTGAGCGTCGCCTTCGGGTTCACCGCGAGCAGCGCCGTCCTGAGGGCCGCCAGGAACTCGCCGTAGGCGGGCCGGTTCGCGTCCTGGAGCTGCTCGATGTCGACGTTGATGCCGTCAACGCCGAGCCGTGTCGCGAGCGCGACCAGCTCGTCGACCGTCCGATGCCACGGCGGGATCGGCTGGGTCGCGGCGGTCGGCGCCGGGGCCGGCGGCCCGAGCGTTCCTGCGGGGGACGCCGCCGGCACCGGGGTCGCAGCCGGCACGATGCCGGTGAAGAACTGGGCGTTCTTGGCTGCCCCGAAGACGTTGAACACGAGGTCCACGCGCGTCCCGCGGGCATGCGCCTCCGTGATGAACCGCTGCCCGATCGCGCCCGTGATCCGGCGGTAGCCGAGCGGTCGGGTATCGATGGCGCCGGTCTTCCGCGCCGTGACCGAGAACAGGGCGATCGTCGTGAGCGGCGCCGACCGGAGGTACGTCGCAACGGTGTCGCTCATCTGCCAGTACGGGAGGTAGCCGTAGAGCTCCGTACCGCCGAGCTCAGGGCGTGCGGTCGGGGTCGGGACCGGGGTCGGCTCGATGGGAGCGCCGTCGCTCGAGGCACCGGGGGCACCGGAAGCGAGGGCGACCGTGGTTGGCTCCGGCCCGCCGAGCGGGAGTCCGGATAGCAGCGCCGCCGCGCCAACGACCACCACTGCGAGGAGGCCGATTGCCAGGACTCGAAATCGCGCGGGCATCACCGCCAGCGTAGGCGATGCCTCCCCGGCGGCAGCTCGAGGCGGGCCTGACTGATCAGGTCGCCGATCGCCGCCAGCCCAGCAGCCAGGCTCCGAGCATCAGGAAGAAGACCGGGCTCAGGACGCCCGCGACCAGGGCCGGGCCCAGCACCAGCAAGCTCGTCGCGTCGAGGATGATCAGGCGCCCGAGCCAGGTGGCGACGAGGACCACGCCGAGGACCATGCCCATTGGGCCGACCCAGCCGGGCAGGTCGCTGGTCCGTCCCGCGAGCCAGCCCAGCAGCACCAGCGCGAACCCGGTGAGCGCAAAGGTCGCGTAGCCGCGCGGATCGACGGCGCTTGGCAGGTCAGGAAGGCTCGCCGGCGGATGGAGGACGTTCGCGAGGTCGTACACACCATGCGTCGACGCCGCGAGCGACCCGAACGCGCCGAGGGCCAGCGCCACGGTGGCGATCCCGGCGTCGATGGCGCGCACGCGCTCGAAGACGGCCACCAGGCCGCCGATCGCCAGCAGGGGCGCGAGCGTGAGGAACAACGCGCTCATGCCTGCGTTCTTGAGCAGGACGAACGCGACCGCGTAGCCCAATCCCGCGAGGCCCGCCAGCACCGACAGCCAGCCGGCGAACCGCTCGAACGACCGGCTGCCAGACATCGACCCGCCCATCTGCGATTGCCCTCCCTCTGCCGGCCAGCGCCGGGCGCTCTGCGCATCATCGGCCGTCGGTCAACGCTTCGGGCGACGGTCCCCCGGACGACTTCGCCATCGACAAGGGCGGGGCCGAGGACGACGCTGCGAGGGATGGATCGACGATCGCCTCGGGTGGGCGTCCTGCTGGCGCTGGTAGCGGTTTCCGCCGCCCTGCTCACGACGTGGGCAGGGCTCGGGGGCAGTGTTCCAACCGGCGCAGCGATCGGCGATCCGCACTCATCGATGGCCGGCTCGACCACCCTTGCGGCGGTCGGGCCGACCGCCATCCCGATAGCGATCGTGTCCGTCGCCGGCCCGGACAGTCCCGGCAAGGGTCCCGGCGCGAGCGGCAAGCCAGGCAAGACGCCCGGCCCCACGACCGGGCCGACGGTTGCGTCCACCTCGAACCCCACATTCGGGCCGACCGTCGCGCCAACCCTGAAGCCGACGACAGCGCCAACGACCGCGCCGACGACGCTGCCGACTTCGAACCCGACGGCCGCCCCAACGTCGAACCCGACCGCGGCGCCCACGTTCAACCCGACGCCGGCGCCGACGACGAATCCCGCGCCATGCCCGATGTTCCCGTCGACCAACGTCTGGAACAGGCGCGTCGACAGCCTGCCCGTGCGAAGCGACTCGGCAACCATGATCGGGGCGATCGGTCTGTCGAGCGTCCTCCACCCGGACTTCAGCTCGCTCGCCTGGAACGGCGGCCTCGGGTACGGGATCCCGTACAACAAGGTCAACCTGTCGACCCCGACCTACCACGTGAGCTTCCAGTACGCCTCGGAGTCCGACCCGGGCCCGTACCCGATCCCGGCGAGCCCCAAGATCGAGGGTGGCAGCGACGCGCACCTGCTCCTCTGGGACACCGAGGGCTGCAACCTCTACGAGATCTTCGATGCCTCGAAGTCCGGCGGCAGCTGGTCCGGGGGCTCGGGCGCAATCTGGGACCTGCGCTCGAACACGCTCCGGCCCGACGGCTGGACGAGTGCCGACGCCGCGGGCCTGCCGATCCTCCCGGGACTCGTCCGCTACGACGAGGTCGCCGCCGGCGCCATCCTGCACGCGCTTCGGTTCACGGCCCCGCGGACCTGCTCCGACCACATCTACCCGGCTCGCCACGACGCCGGCAGCTACAGCTGCGCCTCGTACCCGCCGATGGGCCTGCGCGTCCGCCTGAAGGCGTCCGTGGACATCTCAGGGTTCCCGGCCCAGGCGCAGGTGATCCTGCTCGCACTCAAGCGCTACGGGATGCTCCTCGCCGACAACGGCTCGCCCTGGTACGTCACCGGTGCCCCGAACGCGGGCTGGAATGACGACGCGCTGCATACGCTGCAGCAGCTCAACGGCTCCGACTTCGAGGCGGTCGACACCTCGAACTTCCGATAACCGCAGTCCGGCGCGGCCGGCCGTGGCGCGGGGAGCCGCCTAGCGCGGGGTGGCGACCGACCGGGTCCGACCGCGCTGGATCATCGGCCCGGAGGCGGCAACTCGGGCGAATACCGCCTGGTACTCGGCGCCGACCCTGGTCCAGACCATCGAGCGGCTGTGATCGTGGGCGGACGCGCCCATCGCGGTTCGTGACGCGTCGTCGCCAAGGAGCTTGAGGACCGCTGCCGCGATGTCCTTCGCGGTCGGCGCCGCGAGCTCGCCGCGGCCATCGGCCAGGAGCTCGACGGCGTACGGGTACGGCGTAGACACGATCGCGCGGCCCGCCGCCATCGCGAGCGAGAGCGTGCCCGACACCATCGAGTCGAGGTCCGGGTTGGGCGTGATGAACACGTCCGCCGCCTGCATCCAGCGAGCGAGCTCGACGCGACCCACGAACTCCGGCACGAAGCGCACGTTCGCACTGACGCCGAGCGCGGCGGCGCGGCTCGCAAGCGAGATTCGGTAGGCCTCCCCGTCGCGGAGCCGCACGTCTGGATGGGTTGCCCCGACGATCACGTACGTCGTCGTCGGCTGGGTCGCGAGGATCGCGGGCAGCGCATCGATGACGAGCTCGAAGCCCTTGCCGGGATCGAGCAGCCCGAAGCTGAGGAGCACGCGCCGGCCCTCGAGCCCGACGCTCGTCTTGACCGTGTCGGCCATGACCGGGAGGTCGGGAACGCCGTACCGGATCACCTCGACCAGAGACTTGTCGATCCCGTACGTTCCGGTGACGGTCTCGGCGGCGGCGTGCGACATCACGACGACCGCGCCGGCCGACTCGAGCAGCTCCGTGAGGACCTCGCGCTGGCGCTGTGTCGGATCGCGGTGGAGGGTGTGCAGGGTCACGACATACGGCAGGCCCAGCGCCCGAACGAAGTCGAGCACGGCCTCGCCGTCCTCGCCGCCCCAGATCGCCTCCTGGAACTGGATCGACACGACGTCCGCGCAGCGCTCGAGGGAGCGGGCCGTCCGCGCGTAGTCGTCACGCTCGTCGCGTCGAATGCGGTGGTGGACCTCGAAGGCGTAGGCGCCGATCGGCTCTGCCGGGTGGATCGCGATGATCTCGCGGTCGGGCGTGACCCGCCCGAGGTCGCCCGTGAACGTGGCGATGCCGCATTGCCGGGGCGGATAGGTCGAGGCGAATGCGGTTCGAACGATGGCTGGGCTCCGATCGACAGCAGCCTCTTGGCGCTATCGGTAGAAAAGGAAAGAGCGGCCCGCCTCTCGACGGGCCGCTCTATAGCAGCTCAGGCGGCGCGGACGTGCTCCGCGCGCGGACCCTTGGGGCTCTGGGTGACCTCGAACTCGACCTTCTCACCGCCGACGAGGCGGTCGAAATCGAGCGAGGAGTCGAGGCCGCCGCGATGGAAGAAGTATTCCTTCTTGTCCTCGGCGGCGATGAAGCCGAAGCCGCGATCGGCGACGACCTTCTTGATGGTTCCGGTGGCCACGATGGACCTCCTACGCTTCCCGAACGAGGGAGGGGTAGAACGCACGGTCCGTTCGAGAAGAGGGGTGACCACGCGGGTTCGCCACGAGTTGCAGCGGGGACCACCGTACCACAGATGACCCGATTCGCCCCCCGATCGGCCCCTTTCGAGGCGCCCGCACATGCCCTCAGCGCCCAATTGTTCCGCTGGGCTACGAACTCGACGAGGTTCCTGGCTGACTCGTCGAATGTGTTCCGTTGGGCTACGAAATCGACGGGGGTTGGGTCGAATCTGGCCCGTTCAGGCCGGAATCAGCCGGATTCCTAGCCCACAGGCCGGTTACTTCGTCGAGTTCGTATCCGTACGGAACATCTGGCACCGGGGAGGCCAGGGGATGCCCGACCTAAGGCGCCCAGGGGTGCATCGCGATGTCGTTCTTCGGGCCGGCCTCGCCGTTGCAGGGCGGGACGCCACTGAGGTCCGTCTTCGAGAGGGCGGTGGCAACGAACGTGGCGTCGTGCTCGGTGAACGCGACGGTGACCGGGGCGGCGGGCTCGGGGCCGCAGTAGTTCCCGGCCTGCACGAGCGTATGCAGGACGTCGCCCGGCGCAATCGTGATCGGCGTGCCGGCGCCGGCCTTGCCGGTGAGAAGCGGCGTCCCGTGACCGTCAGCGAGCCACGGCTGGGGCAGGGGATCCACGGCACAGGGCGTCGTCCCGATCTGGTGCAGCTCGACCGTCGCGATGCGACTGCCGGCCGCGCCGTCCCACGCGGTGATCACGGCATCGACGTCGTTCGGCGTGCAGGCGCGCATGGCCACCGGCGCCGGGGTTGCGGTCGGCGCGGGGCCGAGGAGCCCGCGCGTGCCGGCGCCGATCAGCGCGCCGCCCACCGCCACGATCAGCAGGCCGGCGACGAGGATCCAGGCAAGGCGTGGCGATCGGCCCCTCCCGAGGAGGGCGCCGCGGACCCCGGAGCCGCGTGCGGCAACGGCGCTGGTTCGGGCGATCTCGGCGGCGTCGATCGGCTGGACGGCCTGGTCGGTATAGGCGCCGACGCGGCGCGCGAGTCGAGGCTCGTACGGATCGATCGGGTCGGTGGGCACGTTAGTCATCGTGGAGCTCCTCGCGAAGGCGGTTGAGCAGGCGGGCGAGTCGGGCCCGAACGCCGCCACCGGTCATCCCGATGACGCGGCCGATCTCGTCGGACGTGAGGCCCGCGGCGTAGCGCAGGGCGATGATGATTCGATCGTCTGGGTTGAGCGTGGCAAGGGCGTTGGCGAGGTCGAGCTCGGCGGCGCGGTTGCCTGGGTCGGCGCGCGCGGTCGAGACGTTGCTCGAGGCGGCGCTCGCCGACTCGGTGGCGTCGTCGATGGCGACCTCGCGCACCCAGCGACGGTTCCGGCTGCGTGCCAGCTGCTTTGCCTCATTGGCGGCTACGGACACGAGCCAGGGCCGAAGCTTCGCGGGATCGCGAACCGTTCCGAGCTTGGCCCACACCTTGGGCCAGGCAGCCTGGACCGCGTCCTGGGCGAGCGTGACGTCACCGCAGACCACGAAGCAGACACGGGCCATGTCGTCATGGTGGGCCGCCACGATCCGCGCGAACGCCACCTCGTCGCCGGTGGCTGCGCTGGCCACCATGCCTCGGAGCGCCTCGGGATCCATCACGGCTTGCACACCCTATAGATGCCGCGGAAACCCGTGGCGAATCGCGGGCGCGGGACCGGCGCCGAACGTGACGCTTCGGTCAGCGGGTTCGTGTCACCTTCGAGATCGAGCGGGGGCGCTCGGTGTCGATGCCCTTCGCCCGGGCGAGGTGGTAGGCGAAGAGCTGGCCGGGCACGATCGATGCGATCGGCGCAAGCCAGGACGGCAGCGCGGCTCCAGCGGGCATTGGCTGGAGGTCCGCGATGTCCGAGCGGGCTGAGATCGCGACGACGTCGGCACCGTGGTCGTCGCGCAGTCGCCGGAGGAGCGGCACGAGCGGCGTACCCGCCTCGTCGTTCGGGATCGCGGCGAGGACGGGAAAGCCCGGCTCCAGCAGCGCCAGCGGTCCGTGCTCGAAGTCCGCCGATGACCAGGCGTGGGCCATCACGTACGTGAGCTCCTGGAGCTTGAGCGACCACTCCCGCGCCGTGGCGTACTCGTACCCGCGGCCGACGACCACCGCCCGCGTCATCGAGCTCCGCGCGGCGGCCAGCTCGCGTGCCTGCTCGCTCGTCGCGAGCGCGGCCGCGATCGCGCGCGGCACGGCGTGGAGCGCGGCGGCGTCGGCAGACGCCTCTCGGCCGCCGGACAGCGCCGCCGAGAGTGCCGCGATCGCGAGCAGCTGGGTCGTGTAGGTCTTCGTGGCCGCGGTTGCGAGCTCCGGGCCGGCCTCGAGCGGGAGGACATGGTCCGCGGCGGCGGCAAGCGGCGAATCGGGGTCATTCGTGATCGCGACCGTCGGGGCGCCCTGCCGTCGCGCCTCCTCGACCACCGCGATGATGTCCGGCGAGGTGCCCGACTGCGAGATCGCGAGGACGACCGCCTCGGCGAGTCGCGGCGGCGCGGCGTACAGCGAGAACATCGACGGCGCCGCCAGCGCGACCGCGATCCCGTTCCGGAGGCCGAACGCGTACTGCGCGTAGATGGCCGCGTGATCAGAGGTGCCGCGCGCGGCGATCAGCACGAACGACGGATCGCGGCGGAGGATGGTCGCAGCGATCGTGTGGACGTCGCCGAGCCGCCGATCGAGGAACCGCGCGGCGGCGTCGGGTTGCTCCTGGATCTCGTCGAGCAGCGTCATGCGGGCATCAGTGTGTGCCGCGCCAGGCCTCGAGCGCCGCCCGCAGCCGCGCATCGACCTCGGGCGAGGTTGCGCCCGTCGGCGACAGCCGATCGAGCCCGATCAGCGCCGCCCCGAGCACCGGCGGCGCCGTGAGCCGAACGATCCGCGCCCTCGGCGCGACGGCCCGCACGCCGGCCTCGATCTCGCCGTAGAAGGTCGGATCGTCGGCGCGGAAGACGCCGCCGGCGAGGACGACCTCAGGATCGAGGCGGGTCAGGCGGAGCCGCCGGATGAGCGCGCCGGCCATCGCGACCAGCTCGGTCGAGAGGCGGGTCAGGATGCCGCGCGCGACGGCATCGCCCTGCGCGGCGGCATCGAACACGACGGGCGAGAGCTCCGTCAGCCGTGTGTCGTCGATGCGCTCCTCATACAGCGCACGCGTCACGGCGGCCGGCGTCCTGAGCCCGAAATGCTCCGGGACCAGCCGCTCGAACACGGTTCGCGGGCCACGCCCGTCGCGCGCCCGGACCGCGGCCCCGAGCGCCGCCGTGCCGATGCCGCGCCCGCCGCCCCAGTCACCGGAGATCGGGCCAAGCCCGTCGAAGCGGGCGGTTCGCCCGTCCGGCCCCACCGCGGCGCCGTTGATCCCGCGACCGCAGATCAGCGCCACGCCCCACGGCCGGTCCGTGCCGGCTCGGAGGGCAGCAAAGGTGTCGTTGCGGACCAGCGTCTCGTCGGTGAGACCGAGCGCGGCGATGGTCCGGTGGAGCATCCGCTCCTCGGCCGCGAAGTCAGCGCCGGCGAGGCAGTACGACCCAATCGGGGCCACGCGACTCCCACCCGCGATGCCCGCCTCGGCAGCCGCGTTCGCCACGAGCTCTCGCAGGTTCGCCATGCCCGGCTGCAGCCCCATCGCCTGGTGCGAGATGGACGGCCCGTGGACCGCGGCGAGGAGCCTGCCGTCGGCCGCGACGAGGGCCACGTCGGCCTTGGAGTTGCCGCCATCGACGGCGAGGATGGCAGCGGACGTGGTGGCGGCAGGAGTCACGCCGCCGATGGTGCCACCGCTGCGGCGCCCTCGACGACCTCGGCGTCCGGCACCTCGTCCTCGGGGACGAACGGCAGCTCGTCGATCCGGGCGAACTCGGCGCCGGCGTCTCGAAGTCGCCGCACGATCCCATCCATTGCGTCCTCGGTTCGGTCCGGCCACGTGTGCAGGAGGACCACGCAGCCATCGCCGTGGGCGATCGCGCCGCGCACGACCGCCTCCTCGACGTCCGCGCCGGTCCGCTCTGCCGGCCAGTCGATGCCGGCGACGTGCCAGCCGACGTGGCGATAGCCGGCCGCGCGGACGAACCCCTGGACGCGTTTGTCCCCCACGCCCGCCCCGAACGGGCAGCGGAACCAGGGCAGGGGATCGACCCCGGTGTGCTCGATGATCGCGTCGCGCGCCGCGGTGATGTCCGAGCGCAGGCCACGGGCGCTCAGCAGCGGCATCCGTGCGTGGTAGTGGCTGTGATTGCCGACAAGGTGGCCGCCCTGCGGGATCCGCCGCGCCGTCTCGGGGTATGCCTCGGCCCAGCGACCCTGCACGAAGAACGACGCGTGCACCCCGTGCCTGTCCAAAGCGTCGAGCAGGCGCTCCTGGACGCCGGGCCGGGAGGGCCGATCCGGGTGCTCGGCGTCGAACGTCAGCGCGACCCGAAACGGACCGTCTGGGCCGCCGCGGCTCATTTCTCGACGCCCGTGATCACGATGCCCCGGATGAACACCTTCTGGAACACCATGAACAGCACGACCGGGATGCCCAGCGTGAGGATGTTGCCGACCTGGATGAACGCCGGGTTCTTGTAGTAGATCCCATGGAAGTTCGCGAGGACGACCTGCAGCGGCTGGATGTCCGGGTGGCCGGTCAGGTAGATGAGCGGCCCGAAGAAGTCGTTCCACGCATACACGAACGTGAAGATCGAGACGGCGACGATGACCGGCCAGGCCTGCGGCAGGATCACCGAGCGCAGGACGCGGATCGGGCCGGCGCCATCGATCATCGCCGCCTCGTCGAGGTCGCGCGGGATCGTGAGCAGGTACTGGCGCAGCAGGAACACGTCGTAGGCGTTCGCGAAGAACGCGGGCACGAGCAGTGGCAGCCACGACCCGACCCAGCCGATCTTCACGAAGATCGTGTACGTGGGAATGAGGGTGACGGCGCCGGGCAGGAAGATCGTGGCCAGCAGCACGCCGAACAGGAAGCCCCGGCCCCGGAACCGGAACCGGGCGAATCCATACGCAACGAGCGTGCACGACAGGACGGTCCCGATGGTGCCGATCAGTGCGAGGGCGACGGTGTTGAACAGCGCCTTCGGGAAGTCGATCAGGCTCCAGACCTTGCCGTAGTTGTCCCAGGCGGGTGCCAGCTGCCACGGCTGGTCAAGGTTTCGCCACGAGCCGATCCACGTGATCGGCGCGGCGGTCGGGTGCGCCGGGTCGATGAAGTCGCTCTGGGTGCGGCCCTTCTTGACGATCGCCAGCGCCTGCGTCGTCCCGTCCGGCAGCGGCACGTAGTAGACGGGGTAGCTCTTGCCCAGGTACTCGAACGTCGCCGGATCGGACGGCAGGATCGGTGAGTTCGTCTGGGTGATCTGGGTCGGCGTCTTGAGCGAGAGCAGCGCCGAGTAGACGAGGGGCGAGAGGAAGGCGATCAGGATCGCGGCGAACGACAGGGTCAGGATCGCGATGCGGGTCAGCTCGGCGGCCGAGCGCCGCCGCCTCGCCGCGCGGCGTGCGCCGCCATCGCCCTGCGCGTACGACGCCGCTGCGCTCACCGCTCGCCTGCGTAGAACACGCGCCGCCGTGCCAGCACGAACAGCACGAACGTGAAGCCGAGAGTCAGCACGAACAGGAACCACGCCAGCGTCGCCCCGTACGACATCTCCTGGTACGTAAAGAACGTCCGGTACAGGTTGAGGTTGTAGAAGAGCGTCGCGCCCGCGGGCTCGCCGGTGCCGTTCTTGAGCACGAGCGGCACGAGGAAGTACTGCAGGACGTCGACGACGCCCAGGATCAGGGTGTAGAAGATGATCGGGGACATGAGTGGGATCGTCACGTTTCGGAGCGACGCCCAAGCGCCCGCGCCATCGATGCGTGCGGCCTCGTACAGCTCGGTCGGGATGCCGCGCAGACCTGCAAGGTTGATGATGATCCCGGCCCCGATGCCCCAGATCCCCATCATCGCCAGCGCTGGGTAGATCGCGCCCGTGTCAAACAGCCACGATGGCGGGTTCGCGACGCCGACGAGCTTCAGGAAGCCGTTGATCCAGCCGGTGTCGCCGAGCATCTGCTCCCAGACCAGGACGCCGGCCACGAACGGCACGACGTACGGCAGGAAGAACAGCGTGCGCATGATCCCCGCGCCGCGGATGTGCTTGTTGTTGAGTCCAACGGCGATGAGGAAGGGCACCACGATCGAGATCGGCAGCCACAGGACCGCGAACTTCAGGGTCACCACGAGCGAGTCCCAGACGTGCTGGTCCGCGAACATCCGGGTGTAGTTGTCGAGGCCGACGAACCGGAGCGGCTGCTCCTGCGCCAGGGTGACGTTCAGGAACGTGAAGATGAGCGTGGCGACCATCGGAAACAACGTGAACGCGAGGAACCCGATGATCCAGGGCGAGATGAAGAGCAGTCCGTAGCGCGCCTCGCGGCGCGCGAGGGACCCGCTCCGTATCGCGGGGCCGCCCCGGCCGCGACGGAGCCGCAGCCTGGGAATGGCGACCGCCGGCAACTGGTCCACGATGCCTCCGGGAGTGAGTGGCGCGGCCGGCCGGAGGCCGGCCGCGCCCGTTCAGGCCTGGATGGAAGCTAGCTGTTCCAGGTCGCCTGGATCTCGGCCTGGAGCTTGGCGAACTCCGCGTCCATGTCGAGGCCCGGGGTCGTCGTCCACTTGCTGAGGTACTTCGTCAGGATGTCCAGGGTCTGGTTGTACTTCGGCATCGGCGCCTCGAAGTTCGGATTGTCGGCGTACTGGACGCTGTCCTTGACGACCTGCCAGTCGACCTGGGCAGGAAACTTGGGTGTCTGGCCGAGGGTCTGGAAGAAGGCGTCCTGCTTGTCTGGTCGCGTCGGCATGCCGCCGTAGGCCTGCAGGAGCTGGTCGGATGCGTCGCCGGTGAGATACGTGAGCGCCGCGAACGCCGCATCCGGGTTCTTGGTGCCCTTCAGGATGCCGAACGAGTCGGCGTTGAGCGGCGAGGTGACCTTGCCGTTGTACGAGGGGATGGCGGCGAGATCCCAGTCCGTGCCGGCGTCTGCGACCCCGTACGTCGTCCACAGGAAGTTCTCGCTCATAGCGACCTTGCCGGAGAAGAACGCGTAGCCGCCCCCGTTGAACTCCGGGCTCGCGTAGACCTTGCCGTTCATGATGAAGTGGCTGGTCCACATGCCGTCATAGAAGAACTTCCACGCGGCCTTCCAGGCATCCGGGATCACGACGGTCTTGCCGTCGGGGCCGGTCAGGTTGCCGGGGCCCCAGTAGGCGCCGAGGCCGCGCAGGTCATCGCGTTGCGGCTCGAAGCCGTACTGGACGATGTTGTTCGGATCGAAGCCGGCCTCGTCGGCCGCCTTGCCGTTCTTGTCCACGGTGAGCTTCAGCGCGATTGTCTTGAGCGTGTCGTAGTTCCAGTCGACCATCGTGCCGTCGGGCATCTTGTACTGGGTGTTGTACGTATGCGGCGGCTCGGAGAGGCCGGCCTCCGAGAACATGTCCTTCTTGTACCAGACCATCGACGGGTAGGCGTCGAACGGAATGCCGATCTCACCCTCGGCTGCGGACTTGTAGAAGTCGACATTGACCTGCGGGAACTGCGTCAGGTCGTAGTGCGATTTCGCGATGTATGGGGCGAGGTCGAGCCACTGGCCCGAGAACGCGGCGAAGCCCCCGATCCCGACCGGCCCGACGACGTCCGGCGTGTTGCCGCCGCTGATCTGGGTAGCCAGCGTGTTGCGCGCGGAGTCGTAGGTGACCACCTCGAACTTCAGGCTGCTGCCCGGGAACGCGGTTCCGAAGGCGTCGGCGACGGACTTCTCGGTGGGTTGCTGCGACGGGTCCTCACCGGTGCCCAGGCAGCAATACCAGCGCAGCGTTGCCGGCGAGAATGCGGGAAGCGAGAACGTCTGGGCGGCCGTCGCGACGGGGGCAGCCGTTGCCGGAGTGCCGGCCGTTGCCGCGGCGGTGGCCGGCGCCGTCGATGACGTCGACGACCCGCAGGCCGAGGCGATGAACAGGACGCTCGCCAAGATCGGGAGCAGTCGGTGGGTGCGGTGCATGGCCTTCCTCTCCTAGCTCTTTCGGGCTGCCTACCTGGCGGTGCTGCCGACCTGCGCCTGCGGGGCCCGAACGACGGCCCGCTCGACGTAGTACCGGGTGGAATCGCCGCGGACGTAGGTACGTCCGTACTCAACGGGGGTGCCGTCGCTCGCGTAGGCGATGCCTTCCACGAGCAGGGCCAGGCTGCGCGGCGCGAGGCCGAGCAGGCGCGCTTCGCGCGCGGGGAGGTGGACGGGCTCGAGCGCCTCGCGCGCCCGCTCGACCGGGGTGTCGTAGCGGGTCATGAGGATCTCGTACAGCGAGTTGTGCTCGAGATCGGTGGCGAGGAGGCCGGGAAATCGCTCGGCCGGGAGGTGGACCATCTCGAGGAGGAGTGGCGTGCCGCTCGCGAGCCGAAGCCGCTCGAGGTAGATCGTCGGGGAGCCGGGCTCGATCTGGAGCGCGGCGGCGACCTGCTCCGTGGCGGCCTCGGGGCGTGAGGCGAGGAGGCGGGTCGTCGGGTCGAGACCCTGGCGCTGGATCTCCTGGGTGAACGTGAGGGCGCCGTTCAGCGGCCGCTCGATCCGGGTCGGCTGGACGAACGTGCCCCGCCCGCGGACGCGTTCGAGGCGATTCTCGCGGGAGAGCTCGTCCAGGGCCCGGCGAACCGTGATCAGCGAGCAGCCGTAGCGCCGAGCCAGCTCTCGCTCCGCAGGCAGCTGTTCGCCGGGCTGCCACTCACCCGCATCGAGGGCGGCCTTCAGGTCCAGATAGACCTGGTGGTGCAGGGGAACGGGTCCGAGCTCCAGGCGATAGCGCGCCACGGGTCGCTGGGCTCCTCCTCGACCGGCGGTTGACGTTGCCTCTTGTGTCCTGCCCGAGAGTTGATAACGTTATAAGCAATCGAGCCGATGTCAAGCCAGTTCTGCGGAGGGTCGCCGTGGGGGTGAAGCTCGCGGTCGTCGGAGGCGGCAGCACGTACACGCCCGAGTTGATCGAGGGCATCGCGCGCCGGTCCGACCGGATCACGGTCGACGAGCTGGTCCTGCTCGACATCGACCCGGAGCGGTTGGAGATCGTCGGCGGCCTCGCCCGCCGGATGCTGGCGCGGCTCGGCTGGCCGGGCAACCTGGTCCTGACCAGCGACACCGATCGGGCGATCGAGGGCGCCGATTTCGTGCTCATCCAGCTGCGCGTCGGGGGGCAGGCGACGCGCCTGGTGGACGAGACGCTGCCGCCGAAGTTCGGGACGATCGGGCAGGAGACGACGGGCGCGGGTGGCTTCGCGAAGGCGCTCCGGACCGTCCCAGTCGTGCTCGATCTCGCCGAGCGGGTGGATCGCCGGGCCGCGAAGGACGCCTGGATCGTGGACTTCACGAACCCGGTCGGGATCGTCAGCCAGGCGCTCCTCGACGAGGGCCATCGCGCGATCGGGCTGTGCAACGTCGCCATCGGGTTCCAGCGCCGCTTCGCGGCACAGTTCGGCGTCGAGCCGGAGCGGGTCGAGCTCGAGCACGTCGGGCTCAACCACCTGTCGTGGGCGCGGGCGGTGAAGGTCGACGGCGTCGACCGGCTGCCGGGGCTCATCGAGACCGAGGCCGAGCGGATCGCCAAGGAGTGCGGCTCGCCGGTCGAGATCGTCCGCCTGACCCGCTCGATCCCGAGCTACTACCTGCGCTACTACTACAGCACCGATGTCGTGCTCCACGACCAGCTCGAGGCGACCTACGAGACGCGCGCGCAGCAGGTCATGGACATCGAGGGCGAGCTGCTGGACATGTACCGGAACCCGAACCTGGACGTCAAGCCGAAGCTCCTCGAGCGCCGCGGCGGCGCGTTCTACTCGGAGGCCGCCGCGCAGCTCATCGCCTCGCTCCACGACGGGCGCGGGGACATCCAGGTCGTCGACATCCGCAATGGGTACGTCAGCTCGGGCGGTGCTGGCACTGGCGCCGGCGGGGGCTGGGGCGATTCGCCAATCGTGACCCGCGCCCTGCCGGACCTGCCGGACTCGGCGGTGGTCGAGGTTCCGGCGCGAATCACGCGGGAGGGGGCGATCCCGATCGAGCAGGCGCCGCTCGCCCCCGAGATGCGCGGGCTCGTGCAGGCGATGAAGGCCTACGAGGAGCTCGCCGTGGCTGCCGCCAAGTCCGGCGATCGCGGCATCGCGCTCAAGGCGCTGCTCGCGAACCCACTCGTCGCCCGCTGGTCCATTGCGAGGCCGCTCCTCGACGCCCTCCTCGACGCGAATCGCGCCCACCTGCCACGCTTCTTCCCGGCGTAGTCGCGCCGCGCGGGAGGAGTGATTCGATGACCACGAAGCTCGGCGTGCTGCTCTGGAACCAGGCGACGGATTGGGCTTCCTACGAAGCCGCAGCGAAGCGCGTCGACGCGCTCGGCTACGACTACCTGCTCGCGTGGGACCACCTGTACGCGATCTTCGGCGACCCGTATCAGCCCATCTTCGAGGGCTACACGACGCTCGCCGCGTGGGCGAAGGTCACGACGAACGTGCGACTGGGGCTGCTCGTCGGCGCGAACACGTTCCGGAACCCGGGCGTCGTCGCGAAGATGCTGACCACGATCGACCACCTGAGCGGCGGCCGAGCGATCGCCGGCATCGGCGGGGCGTGGCACGAGCTGGAGCACGCCGCGAACGGCATCGAGTTCGGGACCGGGTTCGGCCAGCGGCTGGACTGGCTGGAGGAATCGGCGGCGGCGCTGCGGACGTTGTTCGCCGGCGGGACCGTCAACTCGGCCGAGGGCGACCACTACGCGTTCGACGAGCTGGTCCTCCTGCCGGCGCCGGTCCAGGCGCGCCTCCCGATCCTGATCGGCGGGTCAGGCGAGAAGAAGACGCTGCGCACGGTGGCCCGCCACGCCGACATGTGGAACGCGATGGGCTCGGCCGATTTCCTCCGCCACAAGCTCGACGTCCTCCATGCCCACTGCGACGACGCCGATCGCAACCCGGCCGAGATCGAGCTCACGGCCGGCTGCAAGCCGATCATCCGGAACACCGTCGAGGAGGCCACTCGCGTCTGGCATGACCAGATGCGCCGCAACCGAACGCCCATGGAGGACGTCGCCGATGACGACACCTTCTGGGTCGGGCCGCCCGAGCTGATCGCCGAGCGCATGGCCGAGCGCAAGGCCCTCGGCTTCCACACCTTCCTCGCCGAGCTCGCCGCGCCCTACGACGACGAAACCCTCGACCGCTGGATCAACGAGGTCGTCCCCATGGTCGACGGGGGGAAGTAGGCCTCCTCGCATCAGTCGCCATGAGGCGGGCGCCTGTAGGCTCGCTCGATGGCCGACGAACGCGACTCGGAGCTCCCGCTCGAGAGGCGGACCGTCCCGCCGCGGGTGCGCTCGGCGCTCGCCTATGTCGTCGTCTATACGGCGGTCGGAGCGTACGTGCCGTACCTGCCGCTCTACTACCGCTCGCTCGGGCTCGGACTCGGAGAGATCGGCGCGATCCTCGCCCTCGGAGCGTTCGTGGGGCTGTTGGCGGCGCCGTTGTGGGGCGCGCTTTCGGATCGGCTCCGAGGTTCGCCTCGGGTCCTGATCGGCGGTATCGGCCTGGCCATCCTGGGTGCCGGAACGCTCGCCCTGTCGGGAGCATCCTGGACGACCTTCCTTGGCGCTGCCATGTTCGGTGCGGGCCTCGCCGGCACGGTCCCGATCCTCGACGCCCGAGCGCTCGAGGCAGCAGGCGCTAACCGCTCGAGCTATGGGCCGCTGCGGGCGTGGGGTTCGATGTCGTACGTGGTCTCGGCCGTCGGGACCGGCGCCGCCATCGAGCTGTGGGGGATCCGGGTGCTGTTCGTCGTGCTGTCGGTCGCCCTGGTCGCCACGGCGATCGTGGGGCTGTCGTTGCGATCGCCGGTGCGTCGCAGCGTCGACCTCGTCGTGAATCCGCTCTGGAACGCCGGTCGGCTGTTCGGTCCGCGCGGCCTCGGGCTGTTCCTGGTCGGCGCGTTCCTGAGCTGGCTCTCGATGTCGGCGGTGCTGACGTTCACGCCGCTGCGGTTCGCCGAGCTCGGTGCCGGCGCCACGATCGTCGGGTTGGGCGGTGCGATTGCCGCCTCCATCGAAGCGCCGATCATGTTCAGCTTCCCGAGACTGGCGGCGCGCTTCGGCTCCGAGCGGCTGCTGATCGCGGGTGTGGTCTGCATCGCCGCACGCGCTGTGGTCGCCGAGATCGCGACGGAGCCGACGGTCCTCCTGGCGGCCTCGGTCTTCGGCGGGGTGGGGTTCGCGTTGTTCTTCGTCGGTGGCGTGACCTATGTCTCGCGGCGCGTCCCGCGCGAGCTCGCCGCGACGGCCCAGGGCATCTTCCAGGGCCTGGCGAACAGCCTCAGCCAGGTCACGGCGGCGCTCGCCGGCGGCGCGGTCGCGGCCGCGTTCGGAATCCAGGGGCTGTTCGGCGTCAGCATCGTCCTCGGCGTGGTCGGCGCGGTGACCCTCGCGCTCGCCGTTCGGCCGAAGGTCGGCGCACTCGCGAGGTGAGCCGCGCCCGGGAGCCGCGCCCGGTAATCCGCCGCGAAGCGGTCGCCTGTAGGCTCCCTCGATGGCCGACGAACGCGACCCGGAGCGCCTGCTCGACGGCCTGAACGAGGCGCAACGCGAGGCGGTCACGGCGACGAGCGGGCCGGTCGTGATCATCGCCGGCGCGGGGTCCGGCAAGACGCGCGTCATCAGCCATCGGGCGGCCTACGCGATCGAGACGGGCGCGGTTCGGGCGGATCGAATCCTGCTCGTTACGTTCACGGACAAGGCCGCCAACGAGATGGTCGAGCGCGTTGCGGCGCTCGGGCATCCGCGGGTCATGGCGAAGACGTTTCACGCTGCGGCCCTCGCGCAGTTGCGGCACTTCTGGCCGAGCCGACACGACGGTGCGCCACTGCCGCGGGTCAGCGACGGCAAGGGCCGGATCCTGTACCCGCTAGCGTCGCGGTTGCCCGGCGGCTACCGGTTCACGCAGGTCAAGGACCTCGCGGAGACGATCGAGTGGGCGAAGGTTCGCCGAATCTCGCCTGAGCGCTGGATCGTGGACGGCGGCGACCGCGCGCCGATCCCCGCCGAGCTGTTCGCACGCGTGTACGCGGACTACGAGCGAGCGAAGACGCGGGCCGGCGAAATCGACTTCGAGGACATGTTGGTCGAGACGGTCCGGCTGCTCGAGACGGACGCCGAGGCCGCCGCGCTCGTGCGCGAGCGCAAGACGTGGTTCAGCGTCGACGAGTACCAGGACACGAACCCGCTGGCAGAGCGGCTGCTCGAGCTGTGGCTCGGCGAATCGCGCGACCTCGCGGTCGTCGGCGACCCGCACCAGACGATCTACTCGTTCACCGGCGCGTCGCCGGAGTTCCTCCTCGGGTTCGAGCGGCGCCATCCGGGCGCCCGGGTCGTGGTGCTGGCGCAGAACTATCGATCGACCCCGCAGATCCTCGCGCTCGCGAACCGGCTCCTCGCCGCGGGAGCGCGCGGCGGCCTAGAGGCGACGCGTTCCCCGGGCGTGACGCCGTCGATCCGGCGCCACATCGATGACGAGGCGGAGCGGACCGCGATCGTCGGCGCGATCCAGAACCTGATCGGGGAGGGGACCGCGGCCGATGAGATCGCGATCCTCGTGCGCATCAACGCGCAGCTACCCGAGCTCGAGCAGGCCCTCACCCGCGCGCGAATCCCGTTCCGCCTGCGTGGGCAGCGATTCTTCGATCGGCGCGAGGTCAAGGAAGCGCGCCGGCTCCTCGGCACGCGCTGGCGCGGCGCGGATGCGACGGGCGCCGCGCTCGTTAGCGCGATTCGGAAACTGTTCGAGGAGCGGCTCGGGCTCGCTGTCGGCGCCGATGCGGGCGGGGACGAGGCTCGCGAGCGGCAGGCGTCGCTGGAGCTGCTGCTCCGGATCGTCGATGACGTCGCATCGGCAGCGCCGCCGGTGAACGACGGCGCGACGGTTGCCGATGTCGCGCTGGAGCTCGAGCGGCGTGACGCCGAGGAGGCGGCCGGGGTCGGGAGCGGGGTGAACCTGCTGACATACCACCGCGCCAAGGGCCTCGAGTGGGACGCCGTTTTCCTGCCCGCGCTCGAGGAGGGCCTGCTGCCGATCCGGCAGGCGAAGGAGGCGGTCGAGATCGACGAGGAGCGGCGGCTCCTGTACGTCGGCATCACGCGCGCGCGGCGGCGGCTCGCGCTGTCATGGGCGGCGCGCCGATCTGGCCAGGGCGGCAAGGAGGGATCGCGCAAGCCGTCGCGGTTCCTCGCGTTGCTGGAGGACGGCGGCCGGGCCGGGCGCGAGCCGCACCCGGGTCGCGATCGGCTATCCGGTGGCGAGCCGGGGTCGCGCCGGATCGCCGCGCTGGACCGGGTCGACGGCGACAACGGCTCCGGTTCGGTGGACAGGCATCTCCTCGAGGCGCTCCAGCTCTGGCGCCGCGATCGGGCGCGGTCCGATGCGGTCCCCGCATACGTCGTCGCGCACGACTCGATGCTGCTCGCGATCGCCGAGGCGCGCCCCGCATCCGCCACCGCCCTCGCCCGGGTCAAGGGCATGGGCCCGACAAAGCTCGCGCGCTACGGCGACGAGATCCTCGCGATCGTCGCGCGATTGCGATAGCAGCGCGCGCGACAAGGGCTTGCGCGGTTGCGCAATTGGCGTAGACTGTTGCGTAGTCAACTAATCAGGCAGCGCCCGACGCCACACCGCTCGCGCTGACGCAACCAGGGAGCCAGCATCATGGCCATTGCAACCACCACCGAAACCTTCGACGCCGCGACCCCCGCGGACCAGATCCCCAATCCCGAGTTCGGCAACCCGGCGGACGACGCCACCGTCGAGCGCACCGCGGCCGCACTCCGCGAGAAGGGCTACGCCGTGCACGTCGTCGACAGCGCGCGTGCCGCCAAGGACCTGATCATCAGCCTGCTCCCGGAAGGCGCCGAGGTGAGCCAGGGCGCGTCCGAGACGCTCGAGGACATCGGCGTCACCGCCGAGATGGAGAGCGGGCGCTACGACAACATTCGCCAGCGGACGCGAGCGATGGATCGGACGACGCCCGAGGGAATCCGGGGGATGCGCAAGCTGGGCGTGGCGCCGGACTACTACGTGAACAGCGCCGCTGCCGTGACCGAGGACGGGACGATCGTCATCGCCTCGAACACGGGCAGCCAGCTCGCCCCGCTCGCGTTCGGTGCCGGCGAGGTCATCTTCGCGATCGGAACGCACAAGCTCGTGCCGGATCTCGAGACGGCGTTCCGCCGGATCGAGGAGCGCAGCCTGCCGCTCGAGAACGCGCGAATGCAGAAGATCTACCGCGTGAACAGCCACGTCCGGAAGATCCTGATCATCCGCGGCGAATCCCGGCCGGATCGGATCACGGTGGTCCTGATCAAGGAGCCAGTGGGCGCCTGACGCGCGCCGTCAGAGCTCGAGGACGAACCTCAGGGCCGCGTCCAATCGATCGATGACGGCCGGAACGAGGCGGCCGGCGCGCGGGCCGAGGAGGCCCACGGGCAGCGTTGTCGGCTGATCAGCCTTGACGAAGCCATCTCGATCCAGGCCAGTCTCCTTCGCCGTGACGGCGACGAGATAGGGCGGCAGCTCGGCGGCGGAACGAGCCGCGCTCGTCATCGGCACGACGATCACCGTCGACGACCGGCGCATCCGTTCCGCCTGAACGACGACAGCCGGATGTGGCCCACGCAGCACGTGCCCGCCGGCATCCGCGAAGGCGATGAAGTGGATGTCGCCACGGCGCGGCCCGAGCGCTGGAGCCTCGCGGCCGATCCCTACCACTCCAGGTCCGCCCACGCGCGAGCGGTCATGGCCAGCGCGTCCGCGGCCCATGCGGCGTTTTCCTCGGCATCGAGCTCCAGTGCGCGATCGAGTCGAGCCTGGTCGCCCGCCGCGATCGATTGGCGTACAGCAGCGGCCACGACGTTACTGACCCCGAGTCCAGACTCTGCGGCTGCGGCGCGCAGCTCGCGGACAAGGTCGGTCGGCAAGCTGATCGAGAGCTTCGTGTGCGGTTCCGGCGCCTCCGTTCGGTAGGCGGCAGCGGTCTCGGCGAGTCGAGTCATCCTACCGATGGTACGACCATTGGTAGGAAGACGCAACTGGGGCCAGACCGGTTGACGCAAACGCGACAGCATCGCTACGCTTACGTGACAGGGGGCCTGCGATGAGCGCGATGACAGCCTTTGCCGACGAAGTAAAGCGAGTACGGAAGCTCGGTGTCGCGACGGGTGATATCGCGGTCGCGACCGGCTCGCAGCCCTCGACGGTCAACGCCTGGGCGAGGGCGACGCGCCAGCCGAGCGGCACGAAGCGGGAGCGGCTGCTCGAGCTCGTGGCCCTGGTCGATCGGCTCGAGCGGGTGATGGCAGCGTCGTACGTCCCGCTGTGGCTGCTCAAGCCCGTGACCGCGCTCGGCGATCGACCGCCGCTCGAGCTGCTCTCGAAGGGCAAGTACCGGGACGTTTCGCGCGTCGTCGCCGAGCTCGAGAACGACTCGTTCGCCTGAGGCGGCGAGCGTGACCCAGGCGGGGTCCGACGCGAATCTCGCGGGAGTGCCGGCACTCGAGGTCGAGGCGCCCCGGATCCACGTCCAGGGCACGTGGTGGCGCGTGACCCGCGCCGACTCGGACCCGCTCATCTGGACCACCGAACCGGCCGACGGACGCTGGCAGCGCGGGAGCGTGATCCGTGCGCTCTACCTCGGCGATTCCGAGGCGACCGTGTGGGCGGAGTGGTACCGCCACACGTCCGAGCTCGGCGTCCCGCCCGCCCAGCGCCTGCCGCGCGCGATCTGGCGGATCGACGTCGACCTCGACGATATCGCCGACCTCACCGCCGAGGGTATTCTGGAAGGGGAGGGGATCGCCCGCCTCGATCCCACGCGCCGCCAGTGGCCGAAGACCCAGCCGATCGGCGAAGCGCTCTGGCGCGAGGGCGCCCGCGGCGTGCTCGCCCCCTCGGCCGCACGAACCGGCGGGCGCGTCCTCGTGATCTTCAGAACCGCGGAGACGATCGCGGGCGTGACCGCGGTGCCGCCAGCGCGCCGGTTTGATGACCTGCCGGCCTTGCCGCCCGGACTCAGGACCTAGCGCTCGATGGCGAGTCCGCGTCGGCCGGAAGGATCGTGAAGGCGCCCCCCTGCAGCGGCGCCACCGCACGAAAGGCGCGCTCGTCGAACGTCAGGAGCCGGCGGCTGGCGTGGCGCTCGGCGAGCACCACGAGCGACGCATCCGTGAGTCCGAGCCGCAGGTCTCGATAGCGGGCCACGATCGCGCGCGCGGCGGCAAGATCGGCAATGTCGAGGCACTCGACGAGGTAGGTGCCTTCGGAAAGATCGTCCAGGAATGCCAGCTCCACGTCCGGGCCGAGCCGATCGAGGATCAGGTAGTCGGCCTCCGCGACCGCGAGCTCCGTGGTGACCAGCGCTTCGCGCTCACCTTCGAGGATGGTGCGGACCGAGGCGTGCCGCGGATCATCCGCGTCCGCCTGCGCATACAAAGCGCCTGCGTCGACGATGAGCGCCATCAGCGATTGCCCATCGCCTTCCGATACAGCTCGTCAGACCGCCAGCTCGGCGGCTCCGCCGTGTCGCCGACGACGGCGCCGCCCCGACCGGCGCCGAGGCTCCGGAAGGCCCGCGGCTTGGCGCCAACGTCTTCGATGACGCGCCGGATGCCTTCGCGAATCAGCTCGGCCTGGGATCGTCCCTCGCGCACGGCGAGTCGACGGAGGCCTTCCGCTTCATCGGTGGTCAGGTAGACCGACGTCTTCCGCATGACCTACGTAGGGTACCATACGCCACGCCTGTTCGCGGCACGGCCCGTCAGATACGCTCGCGCCGTGCGAGCCGTGATCTATGAGAGATTTGGGCACCCGCCAGCGGTCCGTGACGTACCGGATCCCACATGTCCCGTCGACGGCGTGGTCGTGCGGGTCGAGGCCACTGGGTTGTGTCGGTCGGACTGGCATGGGTGGCGCGGGCACGATCCGGACATCGCGCTGCCGCATGTGCCGGGGCATGAGTTGGCCGGCACGATTGCCGAGGTGGGCGCCGACGTCCGGCAATGGAACGTCGGGGACCGAGTGACGGTCCCGTTCGTATGCGCGTGCGGCGTGTGTGGGCCGTGCCTCGCCGGGGATCAGCAGGTCTGCGACAACCAGTTCCAGCCCGGGTTCACGCACTGGGGCTCGTTCGCGGAGCTCGTTGCGCTCCATCGAGCGGACGTCAACCTGGTCCGGCTGCCGGACAAGCTCGATTTCGTGACGGCGGCCGCCCTCGGCTGCCGGTTCGCGACCGCGCACCGCGCCGTCGTCTCCCAGGGCCGCGTCAAGGCCGGCGAGTGGGTGGCCGTCCATGGCTGTGGTGGCGTCGGGCTATCGGCGGTGATGATCGCCGTCGCCACGGGGGCGCAGGTCGTGGCCATCGACGTCTCGGACGCGGCCCTCCACGCGGCGGTCGAGCTGGGCGCGACGGCCACCATCGATGCGTCGATGGTCGACGGCAACGCGCCAACGGACATTGCCGCGCGGGTCCGCGCCGCGACCGGCGGAGGCGCCCACCTCTCGATCGATGCGCTCGGCAGCGCGACGACGTCGTTCAACTCGATCGCGAGCCTGCGGAAGCGCGGGCGGCACGTCCAGGTTGGGCTGATGCTCGGCGACGATTCGCGAGCGCCGATGCCGATGGACCTGATCGTCGCGCGCGAGCTCGAGATCCTCGGCAGTCACGGCATGGCCGCCCACGACTACGCCGCGATGCTCGCGAGCATCACCGAGGGCCGCCTCGATCCGAGCCGGCTCGTCGGGCGGACGATCACGCTCGACGAGGCGCCTGCCGCGCTGATGGCGATGGATTTCCCACAGGCGGTGACAGGAATCACCGTAATCGTGCCCGGGGCCGGATAGGCTGCACGTTATGCGACCGCAGCGAGCGCGGAAACGGGCCCCCATCCTCGCGCTGCTCATAAGCGCGCTCGTCGCCGCAGTCGCCGGCACGTCCATCGTCGCCGGCGCGACCGGACTCGACCGATCGGACGTCGTGCTCGTCTTCGACGTCTCCAACTCGATCCTGTTGAGCACGGATGGCACGAACAAGGAGTTCGCCGCTGCCCTCGACGGCATCGCAGATCGGGTGCAGGTCGTCGCGGACGACCTTGCGGCAGGCAATGCGCACATCTCGTTCGTCGTTTTCGGGCGGGAGGCGATCCCGTACCCCGCGGGCTGCAACAACCTGGCCCTCCATCAGAACCCCGCGGCCATCGCCCGGTTCGGGACGTGCCTCCGGAGCGTCGCCGCCGAGTACCGGGCAGGCGCCAAGGCTCCCGTCCAACAGGTGGTGCACACCCAGGACACCGATCACGTCGCTGCGCTCGACGAGGCGGCCAGCCTGCTTCCGAAGACCTCCACTCGCTCGGCGGTGATCTTCTTCACCGACGGGAACAACGACCCGCCCGGAACATCACGCGACCACGAGGACGTCGTCGCGCGGGTCACGCCCGCCTACGCAGGCATCTCGCCGCTCGCGATCCTGCCGGTTGGCCTGGGCACCGGCGCCGGCGCGTTCCGGACCGAGCTCGAGGCGATCTACACGGCGTTCCTTCGGGACATGGAGCCATGCGAGGGCCGGCCGAGCTTCTCGTGGCCGGAGGTCGTGTTTCCATCGGCGGTCGACGCGGGCACGGCGGTCGCGCTGGCACTCCAGGAGGTGACCTGCAGCTTCACGGTCGCGCCGACCCCCGTACCGACGTTGCCGCCCACGCCACCGCCCGCCGTCTTCGGGCCGCCCCTCGGAATCCGTGTCCTCGCGGGCAATGGCTTCCTCACGGTCCAGTGGCTCCCGCCGGCGCTTGGCGCCGACGCCGTGACCGACTACCTCGTGCGCTGCACACCCACCTCCGCCGGACCGCCGATCGTCACGCAACAGGATGGCTCCACGGCCACCCAGGCGCAGGTGCTCCAGCTCCCGCCCGGCATCGGGTACGTCTGCGATGTCGCCGCTACCGACGGGACCACGATCGGGCCGTACTCGGCGCCGTCCGAGGCGGTCGTCGTGCTCGGGATCCCGAGTTCGCCATCGCAGCCGTCAGTTGAGCCGCTCGATGGCGCTGCGCGCGTGTCCGTCTCGCCGATCGTGGGC
>DHWF01000024.1:42002-59746 GCA_002413045.1 Chloroflexi bacterium UBA5189 | reverse complement strand
GATGGGGGGCGCCCCGCCGATCGAGCAGTACGTCTACGTCTGCACGAACACCGCCGGGCAGACGGTGCAGCAGGCCGGCGGGACGCCGAGCCTGATCGTCAGCGGCCTCACCAACGGCGAGACGTTCCAGTGCGTCGCCTACGCCGAGAACAGCGTCGGCAGGAGCCCGGCCTCCGCGGCGTCGGCGAGCTTCTCGCCGTGCAGCGGCCTGTTCGACTGCAACCCGTGGACGAAGTTCGCGATTGGCGCGATCGTCATTGCGGCGCTTGCCGGCGCCGGGCTGCTTGCGTATCAGCGGTACGAGCGCCGGAATCGCGTCTGGATCACGGCCCAGGTCGACGGTGGCGAGAACCGGCCGCTCGGCTGGGGACCGGAGCTCGGGATCCGAGTCGTCGAGGACGATGCGGGCTGGAGCTTGGCGCCGCTGCCACCCGCGGATGCGAAGGTCAAGGTGCGCTTCGAGCGCGAGAACCGGTTCATGGTCACCTCCGGGACGCGTATCAGCCACGTCCATCAGGGCGATCCCACCCCGGTCCGGGACGACGCCGGGACGATCCACCAGATCATCCTTCGGCGCTATCGCGACAAGCCGAACGACCGCAGCCCGGTTCGCGTCGTTCCGGGCTCGTCCGAGTCGTCGGCGGTTGTCGGCCGCCTGCCCGACGCCGTGAAGGATGCCGCCGGCACCGCGCCGTCGCCGCAGGCGGAGTCGCCGCAGGCGCCGGAACCGCAGCAGCCGACCGAGCCGCCTCAGGGAGGGTCAGGCACGTGATCCTTCGGGTCTATCGCGGATTCATCGTGGAAGGCGAAGGCCCGCGACTCATGCAGCGGATTCGCGACGGGGCGATGGCGGATGCGTTGGCCACCCCGGGGCTCGTGTCGTTCCAGCCTGCCTTTCGCGAGACGCCGGATGGGACGGAGATGCTGGTGGTGTCGACGTGGGCGGGCATCGACGACCTGACGGCCAAGGGATCGAACCTCGATGCGCCGCACCTGGTCGCGTCCATTGCCTCGATGCTCGTGCACGGCCGCTCCGAGCACTACGAGCTCGTCATCGGCGAGGCGCGCTCGATGCCCCTCCGTGCGGCAAAGCTGCGGCTGACCCGCATCGCGATCCGCTCGAACACGCAGTCCGCGTATTACGAGGCGGTTCGCAGGTGGGCCGATCGGCTGCTCGACGAGACGGGCCTGGTGGCGTTCAGCCTCGGTCGCCGGGTTGTTGGTCGAGGCGACGAGATCGTCGCCGCGATGCTGTGGGAGAACGAGGCCGCGCTCCTCGACGCCGCCGGGTCCGACGTCGACCGGCCCATGGGTGGCGCCGAGCTGTCCGAGTTCTGGGCGGCCGATCCGGAGATCGAGCATTTCGATGCGATGACCGTGCTGGAGCCGCGCGCGGACGCCCCGGCGATCCTGCTCGCCGATGACGAACGTCGGTACGTGCATGCCACCCCGGCCGCCGCCCGCATCACTGGCCGGTCGCTCGCGCGATTGCTCACGATGCGGATCGAGGACATCGCGCCTGCCGCGCAACGGGCGGACGTGGCGGCGGCATGGAACGCATTCATGGCCGCGGGCTCGTTGGACGGGCCGTTCATCCTCGAGCGACCCGATGGGTCGTTGGTCGAGCTGCTGTACGCGGCCAAGGCGAATGCGCCGTGGCCCGGGGTCCACGCGTCGCTCCTGGTGCCGCTTGGGGAGGGGAGCGCCGGCGAGCTGGACATCGACCGTGCCCTGATCGAGGCGGGCCTCGTCGCGCGCTACCCGACAACCGAGTCCGGCTAGCTGCCGAGGGGAAGTCGATGGCGGGGATGATCGACCTCGTCAGCCGCGGCGAGATCGAGCGGTCGTCGAACGTGTTGTACGCGCATCTTGGCGGCCAGCCCGCGATCAACGCCTACGCGTCACTCTTCAGCTGAGCGCGCGTAGGCGCGCACCTTGATGCCGCTCCATGCCGCTCCATGCCCCTCCGCCGGCCACGTTCGTTCCGCATGAGCGAAAGCAACTCGAAAACGGCCGTGACAGGCGAGGTGTCACGGGAGGCATGCACGATCGCAGCGCATCGGGAGCGCGGCTCGGCGGATCCGAGCGGCGGGTCGCGCTTGTGTGCCGGGCTCGGTCGATGCGGAAGGCAGGGCACCTTGAACGTCGAGCGAGGCTGTCGACCCAAGCAGGCGTACCTCAGCAAGCGTGACGCCAAGGCGATCTCGCGCTCCATGAGCGCGCGCCACCGTGCGGCGTTCCACACCTACGCGTGCTCAAGCTGCCGGTACTGGCATGTCGCGCATGCGGAGCCGGCCGCGCTGCGGGCGCGGGTGGTGCCGAGCTGGGAGCGGCGGGCCGTCCACGTTGCCTGACGACGACGAGCTCGAGCAGGCGGGCGACGACCTCCTCGACCCGAACGCCTCGCCCGAGGACGTCCTCGTCGTCGAGGCGCTCATGGGCTGGGACGGCGATCCGTGCCTCTGTGCTGACTGCGCTTGCCCGAGGTTCCGCGATGGAATCGACGAGCGATGCCAGGACTGCCGGGAGGGTCGCCACTGGTCGGCGTAGTCTTGACAGTCGGACTGTCCGCTGTATAGTTAGGCCATGCTGACCGACACCTACACCATCGCCGACCTGGCCCGACTCTCGGGTGTGAACGTGCGCACGATCCGGTACTACCTGGCGCAGGGGCTGCTGCCGGCGTCGGGGGAGTCGGGGCCGGGCGCGCACTACGGCGAGGGCCACCTCGATCGACTGCGGCTGACGAAGCGGCTCCAGGTGCAGCACCTACCGCTGGCGGAGATTCGCCGGCGCCTAGCCGAGCTCACCGACGTCGACGTCGCCGGCCTGGTCTCGATGACCGACGAGGCGCCGGCCGAACCGACAACGTCCGCGCTCGAGTACGTCCGGAACCTCCTCGTTGGGCCGGTCGCGGAGCGCGCCATTTCTATGCCCACTAGTGCATCAACGCCGGCAACCTCGACTCCGCCCGCCCCAGCCCCGCCGCGCCCGATGATCGCCCGAGCCCGGTTCGCAGCGATGGGCATTGTTTCCGAGCTGCCGCCGGCGGCATGGGACGCCGAGCTTGCGAGGGCGGCGAACGCGTCGGGCGAAGCATCGGCAGTACCGGCATCGGAAGCTGCCGGGCCCGAGCGATCCCAATGGGAGCGCCTCGAGCTTTCGCCGGATATCGAGTTGCATGTGCGCCGGCCGTTGAGCCGGCCCGAGCAGAAGCGGGTCGAACGCCTGATCACGATCGCCCGGCAAGTCCTGAAGGAGGACATGAAATGACCCGTCACGACGACACCAACGACCCGAACATCGCGAACGCCGCGCGCCGCACGGTGCCCGGCGCGAGCCTCCGCGCCCGCAGCGACCGCCGCTATATCCGGTCAACCCACCGCAGCGAGCGGTTCGTGCTCGTCGAGCTGGAGGCGCCGGCGGCGCCCCAGAAGCCAACCCGGGACCCGGTGAATCTCGCCTTCGTGCTCGATCGGTCGGGATCCATGTCCGGCCGCAAGATCGAGCTCGCGAAGCGGGCGATCGAGACCGCGGTCGACCGGCTGCTGCCGAGCGATCGGTTCGCAATCGTGTGCTACGACGATCGCATCGACGTAGTGGTCGAAGGCACGAACGCGTCGCGCGAGGCGAAGACCAACGCGATCGAGCGGCTGAAGGGCATCGATGCCCGCGGCTCCACCGACCTCGGTGGCGGCTACCTGCGCGGCGCCGAGCAGGTCGCGCTGGCGCTCATCGAGCGCGGCGTGAACCGCGTGCTGCTGCTTACCGACGGCCTGGCGAACCAGGGCATCGTCGACCCGGGCGAGCTGACCCGGCACGCCACAGAGCTCCGCGCCCGCGGCGTGACGACGACCACGTTCGGGGTGGGGGAGGACTTCGACGAGGCGCTCCTCCAGTCGATGGCGGACGCCGGGGGCGGCCACTTCTACTTCATTGGCGAGGCGGCGCAGATCCAGGACCTCATCGCGAGCGAGGTCGGCGAGCTGCTCCAGGTCGTCGCACGCAACGTCGTGCTCGAGATCACCGCGCCCGAGCAGCTCGAGCCGCGGACGCTCTCGCCGTACCCGATCGAGCGGCGCGGCTCGCGACACCACGTGTTGCTGGGCGACCTCGTCGCGGAGCAGCGCATCGAGGTCGTGCTGCGGCTCAAGTTCGGCTACGGGCCGATCGGGCAGGAGATCGGCATCCTCGTCGGTGCGAGCGATCGCGAGGGCGTGCTGAATCTCGCCGGAGTGGCGCCCGTCGGTGTCGGCTGGCAATACGCCGACGACCCGACCAACGACACGCAGGAGCGCGATCGAACGGTCGACCGGGCGGTCGCGAAGCTGTTCGCCGCCCGCGCCCGCCAGGACGCCGTGAAGCTCAACCGCCTCGGCGACTACAGCGCGGCGCGCCTCGGGATCCGCCAGGTCGGCGAGCGCATTGCTGGCTACGCCGGCCGCGACCCGGAGCTGCGGGCGCTGCTCGGCGAGCTCCGAAACGAGGAGGAGCGCTGGGCTGCGCCGATGCACGCGATGGAGCTCAAGGTGGCGCACGCACAAGCGAGCTACTCGCTGCGCTCTCGGGCGCCCGATGGGCGGGCGAATCGGTAGGGATTGTCCCGGTTGGTGCGTTGGTCCCGCCTTCGAGTCAAAGGCCCAGCCAGCTACATTGGACAGCGTGACTCGCAGTCAGCGCGACATCATGCGGGAGCTGTGGGCGCGCCACGGCCCAGACGACAGACGAGTTGTCGCGGAGTACGCAACGGCTGAGCGGCTGGGAGTTGCACCCCGTGCCTCGAACCGGCACGGCGTTGGTCCCGACCTATACGCCAAGGCGCTGCTTGCCGATGGCTTGAAGAAGGGATGGCTCGGAGAGAGTGGCGGACTACCGCTTGCCAACGCATCCAGCGGAGTCGGGCGGGGCATCGAAAAATTCCGAGAGCCTAAGACAGATGCCTCGCTCGTCGCTCCGCTGAACCCTGTCGCCCTGTCGAATTCAGGTGGCGCGGCTACAGGTGCAACCGTTCCGTTGGATCTTGGAGGGCTGTCGACGCCGAACCTGCTGCTGCTCTCTGCGGGAGTCATCGAGGAGCTGCGCCGTCGCCAGGTAGTTCGGTCGACCAACAATCCAGTTGCCGACTACGCCGAGTTTCTTGCCGCGAGAGCCTTCGGCCTCAACCTAGCCGGTCGTTCCGAGGCTGGGTATGACGGCAAGGACGCCGAGGGCCTGAGGTACCAAGTCAAAGCAAGGCGGCTGACATCGGCGAATCCGAGCCGGCAGCTCGGCTTCATTCGTAGCTTGGACGCGGATCCATTCGACCTTCTTCTCGCGGTGCTCTTCAATAGTGATTACACGGTATTCCGAGCTGCGCTTCTGCCTGTAGCGGCAGTCCGGGCGCGCGCGACTTGGGTCGAGTATGTGCGAGCCTGGCGCCTTGTCCTCACCGAGGCGACGTTTGTTGTTGATGGTGTCCGCGATATCACTGAGGAGATCCGATCCGCAGCTGCGGTTGATCTCCTCATCTCAGTCCAGGCATATGCCAGAGATTGAACGCGCATTGGTTGCGACCATGGATCGCAGCGTGAGTGTCCACCAGAGTGGCGTGACTTGACACGTCACAGTGGAGTGTGAGAAAGTGGCCGCGGCTTAGACGATCGATCGGAGGAGAGTCGCGTGGACGATCTGGCCCGGTTACTAAACGCAAGTCGGCCCGACTTCGAGCGCGCAATCGCCAAGGCGCGACTTGAGCTGGATGCGTGTGAGGCGCGGTGTCGCGAGCTTGGCTCACTTATCGAGACTGCGGAGGCCGTCGTGGGGCTCGAGCCGAGCGGCGGAGGCCGGGGGAAGCGGGAGCGTACGCTCCGTGCTGCGATGAAATCTGTCCTTCGGTCCGCGCCGATGCGTCGGTTGCCCGCCCCCGAGATCGCGGCAGCGATTCGCGAACGAGATCTGTACAGACGCCCGAATGGAACGGCCGTAGACGTCGGGCAGATCCACAATCGCGTTCACCATTACCCGGATGAGTTTCTTCGAGAAGATGGCTTCATCCGGCTAGCGAATGGCGTCGCCTAACCGCAAATGTCAGTGGCGCTTGGCCTGTTTGGCGATCGAGACAGGCGACCTGTCACGAATGACCGCCATTTTTTGGCTTCCAGGTCGCGTTCAGCTCGGTGCGAGCTTGCGTCAGCAACTTAGGACGCTCGCGGACAGCTGGCGGGCGCGATCCTCTCAGGTCATGATGCAACGACAACGTGGGTCCTCGAGGAGGTAGGCAGTGGCGGCCGTCATAGTCCGAAGGCGCCGCGGACCGGTGGGTGCGGCCGGTGCGGGGGATCCCAAGAGCATGGCGCGAAAGCCGGCCGATCTTGCGGTCATGCTCGGCCAAGTCTTGACGCCACCCGCGATCGCCGACCGCATGGTCGATGCTCTAGGGGCGCGGACACCGGGCAGCACTGCGCGAATTCTTGATCCCGCGGTCGGCCCCGGCACCCTACCAATTGCTATCCAACGTCGTGGATGGGGAGGGCCCGAGGACCAGTATTTCATGCGCGACATCGACGCCGAGATGGTTGCAGCTTGCCGCGATGGAGTCGCTCACCGCAATGTCGATCTGGTTCAGGCAGACTACTTAGTCGAAGATCACTCTGGATACTTCGACTATGCAATCCTCAATCCGCCGTGGGTCCGCCAGGAATGGATTGCCAAGAAGGATCTATACCGCGATACCTTGCAGCAGCGGTACGACCTCGTCGTACCGGGCACGGCCAACTTGTACGTCTACTTCTTGGTAAGGGTTGTGCACGACCTCAAGCCGGGTGGTCGATTCGTGGCCGTGACATACGATTCATGGAAGGCAACTCGCTACGGTCAGTGGCTGATGCAGTTTCTCGTTCGAAACTGCGAGGACCTGCTGATGCAGGATATTCATCATCAGCCCTTTGAGGGTCGCCTCGTGGACGCGACAATCATCTCGGGCACGCGGAGGCGTTCGCCGGCGCCGGAGGAGGACACACGGTCTCGAGTCACGCCGCCAGCCGGATATGCGAGGCTCGGTGATCTCGTGGAGTCGCAGCGGGGCCTGCGCCTCAAGCAGGCATCGTTCTTCATGACATCTCTTGCTGTTCCGGGCGCAACTCCATTCGTCAAGAAGTTAAAGGGAGCGCGTGGCTACGCCCTTCCTTCGAACCACTCGGAGTGGGCGCTCCTAGCGGAGAACCAAGAGAATCCGGGCGCCATCGAGCTCGAGGTGGAAAGGCGACTTGCCAAGGCTCTCCGCGAACCGGACGCGAATAAGTCCGTTCTGACTTGGTTCCATGAACGCCCAACGACCTGGTCAACTCACCGACCCGCCCCGCGTGCACCAATCCTTTTCAACTATTACATCCGGAATGCCCCACGCCACATCCGCAGCGATGGCCGCGCCTACGCGGACAACTTCTACGGGATTACGCCTCGAGGCACGCCCGTTGATGCCGTTATCGCGCTGCTCAATTCCACACAAGTGCGGAGTGCCCTGTGCGCGCACGCGAGGAATCAGGGGAACGGGCTGAGGAAGCTACAGCTCTTCGAGTACAGAGACGTAGTTGTGCCAGATTGGACGAAGTTCCCTTCGTCGGCCATAGCTAGGCTGAGAGATCTGGGCGCGAGCCTTGTTTCTGGGTCTGACAACTCAAGCGCCGTTCTGGAACTAGTGGACCACACAATCGATGGGGTGTTGCGAGGATCGCTTCGGCCGGATCGACGTTCGCCATGACCTCGCGATGACGAGATGACGTGGCTGAGCTATTCCGATGACGAAGTCGCGAGGTTCCACGCCGTCTTTGAAGTTGAAGGCAACGCCGCCCTCATCGAGAGCGGTCGAGAGGGAGAGTTCCGCTGGGACCACCATCTCAGAGGTTTGGCGACGAGACTAGTTCCTGACTTTGTGCTCGTGGAGCGAGCCACGAATCGTTGGCGGCTCGCGGTCGAGATCAAGAGACGTCCAGAGTCCATATTCAGCGATCGCAACCAGGCGCAGGCAAAGAGCTACGCCGAAAGCCCCAATGCGACGTATCGACTTGGATGGCCAGCGTACTTCGCCCTTACGAATCTCGAACAGACTCTCCTCTTTGCCCTAAACGGAACCTCTCCTCCTCGTGACTGCAGAGTAGAAGCTGCAGATTTCACGGTCGGCAGCCTGCCCGTCCTCCAGGAAGACGAGTTCCGACGAGGATTGAGGCGTTCCCTTCGTGCCCTTATCGAGACGGTTATGACTGTGCGCACTCCGGTATTTGACGTTGCCTGGCCGCGGATAGGGAGGGACTTCGTTGAAGCCGCCGGCTCCTTTGTCGGCCTCGGCCAGATAACCTCTCCGACTTCGACTGGGTGGGACACGGTCAACGGCGTGTTCGGCCAGTCCGTCGGAGATGACGCCAGCCAGGTACTGGCTTTTCGCTGCCTTCTGGCCGAGTACCTCCGAGGAATCCTCCAGCGGCACGCCCACGCAGGGGCCGCAACTCTGACGCCAGTCCCAACGTCCAGGGCGGGCGTGCCTGGGCAACTGCCCAGAGTTTGGGACCGCCTCCGGAGCATCGATTTCTCCCAGTTGATCGATACGAGCACTATGCCGCCGGAGGACCATTTGAGGGCCGGCGCTACCGAGATCGCCGCATACCTCACCCGGCTCTCAGCCCCACCGACGGCGCTCTTTGAGATGGCCCTGGGCAGAGGTGATGAAGACGAGCTCTACCCGGTTCTCGTCGGTGCCGCCAACCACGATGCGCCCCTCGATGAGAAGGGGAAGGTTCCCACAGACCCGGAACTCGCGGCGCTACTAGCAGCGCTGGTGATCGATCGACCAGGTTCCGTCATAGATCCTGGCTGTGGGGATGGTGTGCTCCTCGGAGCCGCCTACGATCGCCTCCGAGACGTCGGGGCGTCGCACGCCGAGACCCTCGCGCTGCTGCGTGGCATTGAGGCAGATGAACTGCTGACTCGGTTGGCGATACTGCGTTTGCTCACTAGGGAGCCGGCACTCATCCACGCCGGGACCGCCGTGGACGTCGTGCGAGGCGACCTATTCGCCGATCCCGCGGCCATGGCGGCCGACTTTGTGTTGATGAATCCGCCATTCCGCCGCTACGAGGACCAGGGCGGAGTTCGTTTTCCCCCTGAGCTACGTCAACATTACGCGTCCGCGATCGAACACATTAACGCCGCGCCATCCATTGGTACGACCGGCCAGCAGAATCTCTATACGTACTACGTGGAGTGGGCCGTCATGACGGCGTCGCCGGGCACGCGGTTGGGGATCATTCTTGACAACAAGTGGTTCCACAATAGATATGCAACACCACTGCGCGACTTCCTCCTGCGAGAGTGTCAGATCGAGGCGGTGGTCGAGTATCCGTATAGCGAGCTATTCGCAGGCTACATCATCGCGACATCGATTCTCGTCGTTACGCGCAGGCTTCCGGGCACAACACCTGGAGACGTGCGGTTTGTCAGATGCTCAACTGACGTCACCCGGGCTGACCCGACGGCGGTGCGTCGTGGACTATTCGAGGGCGCAACTCTACCCACGGGCTGGTCACTCCGCCTAAAGCCCCAGTCAGATTTACGGGGCGACCTCGGCTGGAAAGCTCACTTTGTCCAGACCCTAGAGAATGACTTTACGTCGACGTTGGTTCCGCTGCCTAGCCTATACGAGTTTGGGCGTCGCGGTTCGCTCGCGAAGGAAGAGGGGGGCATGAGTGCCCTCGCCTTTCCCTTCTCGCGCAACAGCTTCGGACATCGAAGGACAGCCGTTCCTCAACCGGCACGCCCATACCAAAACAGACGACTGCGACTTCTTACCCGCGACGAGAATCATCGCCTTGTGGCCCTGGCCGGTCTCATCCCTAACCGCTATCGCGGATTTGCTCTGGAAAACCCGGATGTCGTCGGCAGCTACGAACTCGGTGAGGACGACCTGCTAAGACAGGCCACTCTCGAACCACCGCGGCTAAGAGGCCTGGACGTATTCGACGCGAAGCGGAGGATCAACTGGGATGCAATCTCAGCGATCGCGTTGGCAGACCTTGGCGACGAACTGACTGTGGCCGCATTCGTCGAAGCGTTTCGCGATGTGACGGGTCTTTCGGACGACCTGATGCCCGCCGGGGATTTGTGGATTGGGCTGCGTGAGCCCGCCGCGGGCGGCTTAATTATCCCGCGAAAGATGCGATCCGGGCACAAGGTATTCGTGAATCCGTTCCCGCGATTCCCGGGCGATCGCCAAGTCAAATTGTCCAGCAACTTTCTGAGCTATTCGCATCCTTCATGTGTTGACGGCGGCGCAGGGATCAATGACCACATTGCGAATTCTGTGATCGCGGCATTCCTGCTATCGAGTTTCGGGCAATTGCAACTGGAAATGAAGGGCGCGAATCGCGAGGGTTTGCTCGCCATCGAGGATCATCACATGCAGGAAGTCGTGGTCCTGGATCCGAGACAAATCGGAGTGATGGATCGGAGCCGCATCCTGGCGGCATTTGGAGATCTGCCATTTCCGATCTCAAACGCGCGATTGTCCGCTGGCCAGGCTCAGAGGAACCTGCTGGATCATGTCTTCGCTGAGGCTATCCATCATGTTGATCCCTCGCTTGACGTAGAGGCCTCACTTCTGGAGGTGCATGGCCTTCTGGACGAGTACCTGTTGGCGAGGCAGCCGTGACGGCGGCATCACCAAAGGTGGTCAGTTTGTTCTGTGGCATAGGCGGCCTCGATCTCGGCTTCCTAAGGGAGGGGTTCGACGTCGTTTGGGCGAACGACATACTTCCCAATGCGGCCGCGGGTTATGCGAAGAACCTTGGGCACCCGGTCGTCGTTGCGGATCTTAACGACGTGCCACTGGCGAGTATTCCGGCAGCTGACGTGGTGATTGGGGGGCCCCCATGTCAGCCCTTTTCCCTCATGGGCTTGCGGCGCAAGGACGACCCTCGCGGCAGCCTAGTCTTCAGATTTGCGGATGTGGTCCTCAGCATCATGCCCCGGGTCTTCGTGATGGAAAACGTGCCCGGCATGGAGGCGTCAAAGATTGACGGGCATAGGCTTCCGGAGGTCCTCGCAACTGAGTTTGAGGCTGCCGGATACACAGTGACGAAGATGCGGCTCCGGGCCTCGGACTACATGGTCCCGCAACTTCGTCGGCGACTCTTTCTGATTGGACATCTCGGAGGCGCTGCCATTCCGTTGCCTAGTCCGGACGCCTATGCGATGCTGAGGTTGAGCGTGTCTGAAGAGGAGCGCGTTGTCTCCGCGACCGCTGCTCTTGGCGACCTCGGCCCCTGCACGTCGAAGGGTGAGCGCGCTGCTTATGCCTCTCAGCCGACGACTTGGCTGGCCAAGTACTACCGCCGGAAAGACCTTGCGGACGTTAGCCTCCATGAATGCCCGCGGATGTCGCGCACCGACCAAAAGCTCGTAAGCTACATCCCACCTGGAGGCAACTTTCGAGACGTGCCTGTTGAGGCTGCAACGGGCCGCATCCTCAAGTACCGAGAGACGGGCGGTCGAAGCACGACCTACGGGCGCCTCCATCCGGATAGGCCCTCGCATACCGTCAACACCTATTTCCGACGACCTAATGTCGGGACGAACTTTCACTACGCCGAAGATCGCCTCATTACCGCCAGGGAGGCCATGCGGCTTCAGTCATTTCCCGACGACTTCGAGCTCGTCTTCACGGCGCAACAGGAAAGGAATACACAGATAGGCAACGCGGTGCCTCCACTGCTCGCTCAAGCCGTCGCCTGGTCCGTTCGTTCGGCGCTAGATGCAGCACCACAACGCAGGACGCGTGCACCCGTGCAGCAGCCACTGCCGTGGCAACGGCCATGATCCGCGACGTGAGTTCAAATGCCGCCTCGTAGACGTTCCTTGGGCGGCGCGGATGCCGCCAACCATTCCTTGAAGCTCGCCACCCTTAGGTTGCGATGTCGGATGGCGTTCCTGGCCGGGGCGGTCGAGAAATGGAGGCTCCAAACCGCCGAGCCACTCACCGCGCACGAGCTGGAGAGGATCCTGGCGAGATGCCCTGGCTGGGCCGCCGCAGATGGCGGCGTCGCCAACCCTTCGGCGTTTGGTTTCAATCACGAGATAATTCTGAATGATCCTGATGAGAATTAGCGCTCGCGACCGCGATTCGACCGTCGAGGCGTTCGTAGTCATGGCGGAGCGCCACTGTGTTCCCGTCGACGGGCGAAGCGATGAGGGATGGCGGCGATGGAAAACGCACTTACGATCGAACGATTGTTTAGCGGACGCCTTCTGCGAATCCCGGACTACCAGCGCGGCTACGCCTGGGAGCGCAAACAATGGAACGACTTCATGGAGGATCTCGATCTCCTCGGCGTAGGGAAGCACCATTTCACGGGAACGGTGGTCCTCGATCGGATCACGAAGCCGGCGACTGGCCAGTCACCGCAGGCGGACGCTTGGGACCTCGACGGCACAAGCTATGAGCAATTTCATGTCGTCGACGGCCAGCAGCGACTGACCACCGTAGTACTACTGCTTGATGCGGTGCGACGAGAACTCGAGCGACATGGTCATCGCCACCTCGCCGATGGAGTGCGCAAAGGCTACATCGAGACGACGGACGTCGCAGGACAGCGGCTGATGAAATTGAAGCTGAATTCAGATACGAACGCGTTTTGGGAGGACACCATCCTCGCTGAACGACCTGGCCCCCAGGCGCCGAGCAATGCTTCGCAGCAGCGACTCCTCGACGCACGACGATACTTCGGCCAATACCTTGAGAGCAGGTCGACTGGGGATGGTTACGACGAGTGGCTAACGTCGTTACGTTCGAAGGTCATCGGGAACCTCGTCCTCGTACCGTATGAGGTGAGCTCAAGCGCCGAGGTCGGAGTCATATTCGAGGTAATGAACGATCGCGGGAAGCCTCTTACAGAACTCGAGAAGGCGAAGAATTATCTTCTCTATGTTTCAACGAAACTCGATCTTCCTTCGATTGCGCTCGAGCAGCGTGTCAACCTGAGTTGGACGCAGATTTTCCAAAGGCTGATGGCCGCTGGCCTCTCAGATCCGAGCAACGAAGACCAACTTATGCGCTCGCATTGGCTGATGGCGATCGACCCTGACAAGCGGTCTTGGCGCGGGGTCGGTTCCCTCAAGCGAGACGTTTTGAGTCTCCGCTCCTTTAAGGGCCGGCATAAGGAGTTGCTACGCGCCGCGGACCACTATGCATTCACCCTTGACCGAGCTGCTCTGGCCTATGCGGAATTGATGAACCCGCAGCTACCAGCGGCATTTGAGGCGCTCGCCACGACCGAAGCCGAGCGACTGGCAATCGTCGATGCCGCGCGTAGATTTGCGCGTGTCCGCGCAACGGCAACATTCCTGCCTCTGCTGATCGCCACGAGGCTGGCCCATCCGACCGATGGACGACACTACATGGCGGTCCTCGATTTGTGTGAGCGTTTTGCCTTCAGGGTATATCGGCTGCTCGGGAAGTACGCGAACTCGGGCCAGTCTCGGTTCTACCGGCTAGCTAATGAGGTATTCCTAGGCGCGAAAACACCGGCCCTGGTGCTTGAGGAAATCAGGTCCTTGGTGACGTATTACAGCCCCGCTGCCGAGTACGATGCCTCACTCTCGGACGGGCGGACCCGTGCGTGGTATCCGTGGTTCGGGCTGAAGTATTTCCTCTACGAGTGGGAAGTCCAACTTGCAGGGAAGAGGGGGCCCCAGCTCACCTGGGAACGGATAGAGCAGCGCGACGCTTCTCGTTCGATCGAACACGTACTACCGCAGACACCCGAGGATCCGTCCTATTGGACTAGGCGGTTCTCTGTGGCCGCACGTGTGCGCCTAACACATGATCTCGGGAACCTTGTCCTTACCGAGGACAATCAATCCTACGGCCGGAAGCCCTTCCCAAACAAACGAGGATCGCCAGGACAGTTGGACGAGGCCGGCAATCTCTTGCCCTGCTACGCCAACTCGGTTCTTTACCAAGAGCGGGATCTCGTGCCGAACAAGGACTGGACGCCCAAGGAAATTGAAGAACGGCGCCGGCGCATCCTTGCCTGGGCCCGTCGGCGGTGGCACGTCGATGCACCGCTTGCGGACGCCGTTATTACCGCGGAGGACGACGAGCAAGACGAGATTGGTGATGCGGATGACCCACTGGCAAGCGCCGCACTCCCTCTGTACGCCTAGCTCGAATTCGGGTCGAGCTTCGTGCGCCTGGCTGAACGGTTCAATGGCGGGGTCCAATCGGACCGCGCAGCCCGATGACGTCGCCACACAGACGTACCCTTCTGCGCAATGGACACGACCGCGTTCTACGCCGCGAGCTCCGGCTTGTGCTTCACGCTGCTGGGGTTCTGGTGGGTGGTGGTCCAGTTCCGGCACGCGGAGCTGACCGCCGACCGGGAGACGCGGCGGTTCATCTTCCTGGTGTCCCTGCACTTCGTCGTGCCCGGGGTGGTGTCGCTCGCATCGCTCCTCGCGACCGGCCCGATGTGGCGCATCGCGTTTGGCCTGGCAGGGATCACCGGCGTGATCGCGGCGATCGGGGGCACTCGGGCCAGTGCGGCGCACCCGGTGCTCGCCGACGTGCGCCGCTGGGCGTGGCTGGGCATCCCGATCTACGCGCTGGTCACCGGCATCGCCCTCGTGCCGGATGTCGTCCGTAAGTCGCTCGGCCTGGAGCCGCTCCAGGTCGAGGGCCTGCTCCTGCTGGCGATCCTGCTCCTCGGCATCCTGCTGGCCTGGACGGTCTTCACCGGCGCGCGGCAATCGGACACGTGACCGTGCGGATCGTCTCGCTCCTGCCCTCGGCCACGGAGATCATCGCCCGCCTTGGCCTTGCCGAGTCGCTCGTCGGTCGCTCGAACGAGTGCACCTACCCGTCCGAGGTGCAGTCGCTGCCGGTCGTGACGGCGGCACGCATCGACCCGCGCCAGCTCGACAGCATCGAGATCGACCGGCAGGTCCGCGAGTCGATCGCCGACGGCCGCTCGCTGTACGCGGTCGACGCGGCGCTCATCGACGAGCTGCGACCGGACGTCATCGTCACCCAGGACCTGTGCGCGGTGTGCGCCGTCAGCTCGGGCGAGCTCGGGTCGGCCTGCCCGGTCGGCGCGACCGTGATCTCGCTCGATCCGGGCACGCTCGAGGAGGTCGCCGCATCGATCGAGACGCTCGCCGCGCGCCTCGGCGTCGCGGAGCGGGGGAGGGACGTCGCCGCGGAGATGCGCGCGACGATCGACGACGTCCGCCGTTCGACCCAGGCCGCCCTCGACGCCGGCGCCCGGCGCCCGAGGGTCTTCGTCGCCGAGTGGATCGATCCGCCGTTCGTGCCCGGCCACTGGCTGCCCGGGATGATCGAGGCCGCGGGCGGGGAGGCCCTCCTCGCCGAGCCCGGCCGGCCGTCGCACCCCACGACGTGGGACGACATCGCCGCCGCCGACCCGGAGCTGCTCGTCATCGCGCCGTGCGGCTTCGACGCCCCCGAGGCTGCCCGCCGTGCCGCCCACCTCGATCTGGAGGGGATCGCGCCGAACGCCCGGGTCGTCGTGGTCGACGGCGACGCCTACTATTCGCGCCCCGGTCCGCGCCTCGCCGACGGCGTTCGGCAGCTCGGCCATCTGCTGCACCCGGACGCCATTCCGGATCCGGCGCTGCCGCTCATCGAGCTCAGGCCGGCCCTCGCCCGAGCTTAGGCGGCCCGCAGGCCTTCAGATGACCAGCGCTTCCCGGAGGGTCAGGGTACAAATGCCATCTCGACACTGGCCCGGTCTGGGTGCAAGATCGGCGTCTCGCTCCGCCTCGTTGAGCAGCTGAGGCCGTCGATGTCCAAGCAGGCCATCGCACGCATCCGTCGCGTCGCCATCGTCCTCGCGTCCGCGGCCGTCCTGCTCGCGCCGATCGACGTGCTGGCGGCCGCAACCCATGTGGCGACTGCAACGCATCCGGCGACCACGTCGTCCGTCCTTGCGGCCGCGGGGCAGCTCACGCCCGTTGCGCTTGGCCCGGGGCAGCCGTCAGCCAGGCATCCCGTCGTTGCCCAGCCGTTCCGGACGCTCGATCCGGGCGCGCTGCGGGCGGCCAAGCTGCGCGCCGCCGCGATCGCATCGCGGGGCGCACGTGGCCCGCTCAAGCCGTCAAGCGGGACCGTGTCGCCGCTGTCGAGCTTCTTCAACAACCTCGACAGCCCGGGCCTGAGCAATCTCACGGTCGCGCCGCCGGACAGCACCGGCGCCATCGGCCCTGGCAACTACATCGAGATGGTCAACCAGAACATCGGGGTCTACGACCGCAGCCTCAACCAGGTCAGCACCACCGACAACGGCTCGTTCATGGGAACCGGCGCAGGCACGTCGGTCAGCGATCCGCAGATCCAGTGGGATGGCCGCGGCGGGCGCTGGCTCTATGCGGGCCTCGGCGTGGCGACCGGCAACAACCTGCTGCTGTTCGGCTGGTCGAAGACCTCCGACCCGAGCGACCTGACGAACGGCTGGTGCCGGTTCGGGATCTTCCGCGCCAACCTGCTCGACGACTACCCGAAGCTCGGCCACGACGACAACTTCATCAGCATCGGCGCGAACGTCTACGACGACAGCCAGGGGTTCAAGTTCATCACGGCGAATGTCTTTGCGATCCCGATGCCGGCCGCGGGCGATACGAGCTGTGTCTCCGGCTCGGCCACATTCTTCGCCGATGCCGCAGGTGTCCTCCACAACGCCGACGGCTCGATCGCCTTTACGCCCGTCCCCGCAAACACCGTCGACGCGTCCGCTGTCGGCTACATCGTCGCCGCCCATTCGCCGGTCGATGGTGTCGGCAGCTCCGCGCCGAGGATCATGGTCTGGCACCTGGCCTCGGTGAACGGATCGCCCACCCTGGTCGCCGATGGCGACGTCGACGTCGGCGGGTCGTTCGACATCCCCGCGCCCGTGCCGCAGCCCGGGACGTCGTACACGCTCGATTCGCTCGATGCGCGCCTGACCCAGGTCGTTGCGGTCAACGACCCAAGCGTCGGCGCCAAGGGGATCTGGACGCAGCACACCGTGGCAGGACCGGGCGGCCGCTCGATCGTGCGCTGGTACGAGCTCCTCGGCGGCGCGCACCCGACGCTCCGGCAGCAGGGCAACGTCTCAAGCCTGACCGACTTCGTCTTCAACGGCGCCGTGTCGCCGTCGATCGGGGGCGACAGCGCGGCCGTCTTCTACAACCGCGGCGGTGCGTCGACCCTGCCGATCATCGGCGCGCTGACGCGGAGTGCGTCGACGCCGCTCGGCAGCCTGGACGCCGGCGAGCTCGTCGTCGCCCAATCGAGCGCGGCTGACCTCGATTTCACGTGTGGCTACAGCTCGGCGACGGCGCCCTGTCGCTGGGGCGACTACGCCGGCGCCTCGCCGGATCCCGCAAATGCCGGCGTGATCTGGGGCAGCAGCCAGGTCACCGGCCCCTGCTACGTCTTCTGCAGCCTCTTCGCCCAGTGGCAGACGCAGAACTTCGCGGTCGTCGCCTCCACCGCTCCACCGCCGCCCCCGGTCCCGCCCGGTCCGCCGACGCTGAACACGGCGACGGCCGGCAACGCGACCGTGAGCCTGAGCTGGTCGGCGCCATCTTCGGATGGCGGCGCGCAGATCTCCGGCTACTCCGTGTACCGCGGGACGGCATCCGGCGGCGAGGTCTTCCTCACGAACACCGGCGGCGCGCTGACATTCAACGACACCGGCCTCACGAACGGCACGACCTACTAC
>DHWF01000024.1:0-41884 GCA_002413045.1 Chloroflexi bacterium UBA5189 | reverse complement strand
CGAACGGCACGACCTACTACTACCAGGTCGCGGCCATCAACAGCGCAGGAACGGGGACCCGATCCAACGAGCGGTCGGCGACGCCGACGCCGCCGCCGCCGCCGGACTTCAGCCTGTCGGTGACACCGACCTCGCGAACGATCTCGCGGGGAGCGTCCACGACCTACGGCGTCACGGTCACGGCGCTCAATGGCTTCACCGGCACGGTGACCCTTGCGTCGAGCATCTCGCCGGGGGCGAACGGACTCACGATGAGCTTCAGCCAGACGACGGTAACCGGCACCGGCTCGTCCACGCTGACCGTCACGACGACGCGCCGGACCACCAAGCGTACGTACACGATCACGATCACCGCGACCAGCAGCGGCCTCGTCCACACCGCGACGGTGACGTTGATCGTCCACTAGCCGCATCGCAACCTAGGCGACGCATCGGCGTCCGTGGCACAGTTCCGTCGTGCCAGACCCGGACCGCCCGCCGCTCGAGACCCTTCGTCCGCTGCTTCGTGTCCGGCAGATCCGACAGTTCACCGACGAGGCACCAACCAGCGACGAGCTCGCAGCCCTTGCCGACGTCGCGCGCTGGAGCGGCAGCAGCACGAACACGCAGCCATGGCGGTTCATCGTGGTTCGAGACCGCGACGTCCTGTTGCGGCTCCACGAGGCGGGCCTGCCGCAGACGCGCTCGCTGGCGACGGCGCGGGCCGCCATCGCCATCGTGCTGCCCGCCGGCGACGCGATCTCGCATGCGTTCGACGAGGGCCGCGCCGCGGAACGAATGCTGATCGGCGCGACCAACCTTGGGCTTGGAGCGGGGATCGCCTGGATCATGCCGGGGATACGGCCGCTCGTCGGCGACCTGCTCGCGCTGCCGGATGGGTGGTTCGTGAGAACACTCGTGGTCGTCGGGCACCCGACGAAGGAGGCGCGCGCCCCGAAGGCGGCGCCGGGCAAGGCGCGGTTTCCTCGCGAGGAGGTCGTCTTCGACGGTCGCTGGCCAGCAGGACGAGGACCCAAACGAGAGTAGCCTCGGCGATTGGCGCACTGCAGCGAGTGCGCAAGCGGCACATGGAGGACGTCGGATGGCCGTGCGTGTTGACCTGAACATCTCCCTGGACGGTTTCGCGACAACGACCGACCAGACTCGCGAGAACCCGTTCGGGCACGACTGGTCGCGCCTGGTCGAGGCCTACGTCGCGACCCGGACGTTCCGGGCCCGAGTGCTGCATGAGACGTCCGGCGAGGGAACGACCGGGGTCGATGATCAGTACGCGCAGGCGTACTTCGCCGAGGTCGGTGCGGAGATCATGGGTGCCGGCATGTTCGGGCTCCACGTCGCCGGGGACGATCCGGACTGGCGCGGCTGGTGGGGCGACGAGCCTCCGTTCCATGTCCCGGTGTTCGTGCTCACCCATCGCCCGCGCCCGATGCTCGAGATGGCGGGCGCCACGACCTTCCACTTCCTCGCGGCGACGCCTCGCGAGACGCTCGACCTCGCGATGGAGGCCGCGGGCGGCAAGGACGTGCGGATCGGCGGCGGCCCGACCGTCGTGCGCGAGTACCTCAAGGCCGGACTCGTCGATCGGCTGCACGTCGCCATCGCCCCGATCCTGCTCGGCCGCGGCATCCGCCTCTGGGACGACCTCCGCGGGTTCGAGGACGGCTATAGCGTCACGTCGGAAGTCGCCCCGAGCGGGACCACGCACCTGACCTTCTCGCGCTGAATGCCTCGACGCCGTGGTCGCGCTCGTCGTCGGGCTGCACCAGATCAACGGCCGGCAGATGCACCTGCCGCGTCGCCCGATCCGGTCTGGGCCAGCACCTTCGTCAGGAGTCGTCGCAGGGTCCGTCCCTCGCTGGCGGTAAGCCGTTGCAGGATCGCGTCATTGACGGCCATTGCGAGCGGGACCAGCTCGTCGCGGAGCGACCGCCCCCGCTCCGTGAGGTGGATCCGGCTCAGGCGTCCGTCATCCGCGTCCGGCATCCGTGTGACGAGTCCGTCGCGGACCATCCGGTCGATCGTCCGAACCATGGTCGGCGGCTCGATCGCCACCAACCGCGAGAGCTCGGCCTGGCTCAGCCCGTCGCGCCCCCACAGGAACAGCAGCACCGACCATTGGCCGATCGCGACGCCGGCTGGTCGCAGCCGTTCGGCGAGCTCGTTCGCCATCAGCCGGGCCGACCGGTTGAGGAGATAGCCCAGGTTGTCCTCGATGGCGAATGTCTCCGACCCAGACTGGACCGACCAGTCGGTCATCGGGTCGCGACTGCTACGTCGCGGACGCGGATGTAGCCGTCGACGCCGGCGAGCCGCATGAACAGGCGCTGGACCGGGTCAAACGCGGCTCGACCCTCATCGGTGCTGATGGTCTCGGGTCCGGCCACTGCATAGTCGTGGCCCCGCCAGCGGATCGTGCCGCCACCGGCGGCGACGAGGTTGCGGTGCCAGTCGACCTGCGCGCCGAACGCAAGCGTGATGACGAAGCCATCGGCCACCCGGCGCGCGGCCACCGGTGTCGCGTAGGGGCGACCGGAGCGGCGCCCCCGATGGATGACCAGGCCAAGGATGGGATTCCATCGCCGACCGGCCAGGGGCAAGGCCCACCCGTTCGTGCGCCGCGAGAGGCGCCACAGGACACCACCGAATCGGGGCGGTCGTACCGGAAGCTCGGCGGCCTGGCTGGGTTCGACGTGGGCGGTTTTCGCAAGAGCGGTCATTGCTGGCTCCTTCGTTAGTAAGCTACTGAACGGACGTTAGCATGCTAACGAGTAAGCCGTCAAGGGATCACTGTTGAACCCGGCGTGACACGTGTCTCCCGTGTTAGCTCTGGGCCGGTGGGGCGACCTCGTGCTCCGCGAGGAACCGGTCCAGGCGGCTGATGAAGTTGACCGCGCCCTTGGCGACGTGGAGCTCACGCGCCTTCGCCGCCGCTTCGAGCATCTCCGATCGCCGGCCGAGCATCGCCAGCACCCGCGCGCGGCCCTCCCACGCGTCGGCCGCGGTCAACGAGTCGGTCTCCGCGGCCTCGGCGACGGCGCCCGCGCTCAAACGATCGGCCTCTTCGAGGTTTCCAAGCTGCCCGTGTGCGAGGCCCGCGCTCGCCTGCCACAGGATCTGCGTCACCGCATCGTCGACGGCCCCGAGCTGCCGCGACTCGTCCGCGGCCCGTAGCGCAGCTTCACTGTCGCCACTGAGCGCCAGCATCCAGGCCTCGACGCCGACCATGGTCGAGCGCGTGCCGGTCTCGCCCATCGCGGCAAGCGCGGCGGCCTCGGCTCGTGCGGCATCCAAGGCTGCTGGGATGTCACCGAGGGCATACATCGTGAAGGCCCAGCGGAACCACTGGCGCCGAGTGCCCAGCTCCGTAGCGATCGCCTGCGCCTCAGCATCGGCAGCTTCGGCACCCGCACGATCGCCAAGGAATCCGTAGTCCAGTGCCATCCCGCTCAGCAGCGCGATCCGGGCGGAGCGTCGCGTCTCACGCGCAAGAAGCTCGGTGAGACCGCGGAGGCTCTCTCGTGCGTCGGAGTCGCCCCACACGAGCGCGTTCGCGAGCCACCGGGCGAAGGCGCCGCGCCGAGCCTCGAGACCGTGCTCGGCGGCGACCTCGAGTCCGACCCGCGCCCACCTCGTGGCGTCCTTCCAGTGCGCGACGTTGAGATGGACGATGCACAGGACCTCGACCGCGTCGAGGAGGGCGTCGATGTCCTGGGCTGCGCGAAAGGTCTCCACGGCGGACTCGATCTTTGGCCGAAACTCCTCGAGATTGAACGAGGGGTCCGAGAACGTGCTCGACGCCCAGACCCACAGCTGTGCCCGGAGCGCGGCCGCCTCGCCAATGTCGGCGGCGACCTCCAGGGCTCGGCGGGCAGCGGCGTGGGTGCCGGCGGAATCGCGGTCCGAGAGGACGTCAGCAAGGGCGAGCAGCGCCACGAAACGGGCGTTGGCATCCTCGACGAGCAGCGTCTCCGCCTCGCTGAGGAGCCGTTGCGCAGCATCGTAGTCATCTCGGTCGGCCGCGCGACGCCCGGCGGCGAGGAGCCGGCGGCCGGCCCGAAGCGCGAGTGCCTTCGTGTGCGCATCGGCCGGTCCCAGCGCAAGGCGGTAGGAACGTGCCTGCGCGAGGTGGTACCCGACGATCTCGTCACGCTCCGCAAGGCGCTCGCCCGCCGACTCGTCCAGCCAGTCCGCGAAGCGCTCGTGGAGCTGCGCGCGCTCGGCCTTCGGGAGGCTGTCATATGCCGCGTCGCGAATGAGCAGGTGCCGGAACCGGAACGACTCGCGGCCGTCGTCTTGACGGCGTTCGGGCCGGATGAGCTCCTTGCGCACGAGGGTCATCAGCTGCCCGCCCACCGCTGATCGGCTGTCCACCGGCGTGAGCTCGGACACGTCGCGCTGGCCGAACTCCTTGCCGACCACCGACGCCCGCTCGATCGTTCGCCGCTCCGGGTCGCTGAGCCGGTCGAGACGGGCAGCGAGCAAGGCCTGGATCGTCGGCGGGACCGAGATCGAGTCCAGCTCGTTGACCTCCAGGGTCCCGTCCGATCGTCGCCGGACGAGGCCGTCGTCGAGGAGCATCCCGATCACCTGCTCGACGAACAGCGGATTCCCGTCCGCCGCAGCAGCAATGCGTCGACGAGCCGCCTCGGGGACCGTCGCCCCCTCGAACAGGGCCTCGACCAGCTGGTTTGTCTGGTCGGCGGGCAGTGGTTCGAGCAGGAAGGTCGTCGCGTCCGGCTTGCCACCGCCCCAGCCGGACCGGATGTCCAGCAGCTCCGGCCGTGCGAGCGCGAGGATCAGCAGCGGCACGCCGTGGATCCAGTCGGCCAGGTGCTCCACGAGGTCGAGGAGGGTCGAGTCCGCCCATTGCAGATCGTCGATCACGACGACGGTCGGACCCTCCCCGGCGAGCCGCTCGAGGAATCGTCGGACGGCCCAGAAGAGCTCCTCGATCGGCGCCGGCTCGCCCGCGATCCCGAGCGGTTCGGCCAGTCGCGCAGCGATGGTGTCGGCCTCGGCCATCCCCTCGAGCAGCGTTCGCAGGCGCTCGACGACCAGGTTCGGGTCGGCCTCGTCGTCGAGCCCGACGGCCGACCGCAGCAGCTCGGCGATCGGGAACCAGGTGATGCCCTGGCCGTAGGGCAGGCACCGGCCGCGCACGACCGTGGCGCCCGGTCGAACGCCGGCAAGGAATTCATGGGTCAGGCGGCTCTTGCCCACGCCGGCGGTTCCAAGGACCGTGACGAGGACGCAGCGTCGTTCGACCGTGGCGCGCTCGTAGGCGGCCCGCAGCGTCCCGAGCTCGCGTTCCCGTCCCACCATCGGGCCGCCGACGCGGCGGTGGATGGCCTCCGCCGTCGGATCGACGCCGACGAGTCGCCGGACCGTCACCGGCTCGTTCCGGCCCTTGACTACGACGTCCCTGGCCTCGCCGGTCGTGATGGCCTCGCGCACGAGCCGCCAGGTCGAGTCTCCGATGAGCGTCTCGCCCGGCTCCGCCGCCTGCTGCAGTCTCGCCGCGACGTTGACCGCATCCCCGGTCGCGCGGCTCCCGCCCGCCCGCGCGTCGCCGACGACGACCTCGCCCGTGTTCACTCCGACCCGCATCTCGATCTCGAGGCCTCGCTCCGTCCTGAGCGCTTGGTTGAACGCCGCGAGCGCCACGTGCATCTCAGTGGCCGCGCGGACCGCGCGCAGGGCGTCGTCCTCGTGGAGCGTCGGGACGCCGAAGACGGCCACGATCGCGTCACCGATGAACTTCTCGACGGTGCCGCCGTGCCGCTCCACGACGTCGCGCATCGCATCGAACCATCGCCCGAGGATCGCCCGCAGCGACTCGGGGTCGAGGCGTTCCCCGAGCCCTGTCGAGCCCGTCACGTCGGCGAATACGACGGTCACGACCTTGCGGGCCTCGCGAGTCGCCTCGACCGGCGCCAGCGGCTGCGCGCAGTTCATGCAGAACCGCGCGCCCTCCGGGTTCGCGGTGCCGCAGTTCGGGCACGTGATCACGCAATGAGTCTACGGTCCGGGTTGTCGATCCGAGCGCGGAGACGCGCGCCTACGAAGCCGGGACGCCCGCTCCTCGATCGGCGCGGGCCGTCGCGGCCTTCCCACCACCGGCAACCGCGTGCGCCCCGTGGGCGAGCGCCGCCTCGAGATGGTCCAGGTACGTACGGGCCCGATTTGTCGCAAGGATCGTTCGCGCGCGCCCGACCGCCTCTACCGTCAACGCGTCCGAAGGCCCCAGCACGTACACGAGGTCGATCGCCAGGATCGCCTCGTCGAGCTCAAGGCGGAGCTCCCGGTAGCGCCGGAGGGCGTCGCGGTACCGCGTCGTCGCGCCAGTGCGGTCGCCGCGCAGGCCGTGGATCCCCGCCTCGTATGCGATTCGGTCCGCCTCCGGCGCGCCGCCGTGGATCGTGTTGTCCCAGAAGAGCGCCGCCCATTTTTCGGCGGCATCCACGTCGCCCAGCCAGATCGCGCTTCGGGTCAGCGCCTGGGCAGCCTGCCCGGCGTTGGCGGCGTCGGTCGTGATCCCGACCCAGAAGCTCATCGCTCCCTCGAGATCGCCGGCCGCGAAGCGCTGCCAGCCTTTGACGTCGAGCACGAACATGTTCGAGCTGGACGAGTGCTCGAGGGCGTCGGTCGCCTCGAGCTCGGCGACGAGGTCGTCGATCGGCTCGCCCCGGGCGGCGCGCAGCGACGCGATGTTGTCGACGGCGTTCTGCCGGGCTCGCGCATCGGTGGTGGTCGCGAGCAGCCGCTCGCCGTCGAGCGCGACGTTGTCCCAGTCGCCGGTCCGGATCCCGATGAACGTGAGCTGGCTCGTGAGGCCATTGACCCACCGCTCGTCGCCGAGGCGCCGCGCGACGGCGAGGCCGCCGTTGACCGCCTCGACCGCCCCGATCGGGTCGATCGCGGCCATCACGTTGAGCATGTTGTTCAGCGCGCGGAACCAGGTCGAGGTGAACCCGTTCGCCTGGGCCATCGCCGACGCGGCCTCGAGCACGGCTTTGCCCTCGCGCCAGCGCAGCAGGTTGCTCAAGGCTGTGCCGCGGGTGATGAGCGTGTCTGCGATCAGGTCCAGGTCGTCGCGCACCTCCGCGGCCGCGAGGACCTCGTCCGTGATCGGCAGGACCGGTGCGAACCGGTTCGTGAGCATGTACAGCCGGGCCTGCTGGCTCTTGAGCTGGAGCAGCTCGCGCACCTCGCCGAGGTCGGCGTAGTCGCGGATCGCCGCCTCCAGCATCAGCTCGACCCGCTCGTACCGGCGGCCGGTCATGAGGGTTGACACGAGGTTGCCGGCGGTGCGCGCGGCCGCCACGCGATCACCGCGCTCTCGGTGGATCTCGAGCGCACGCGAGAGGAGGGCATCGGCGTTTTCGAACTCGGCGACGCGCGTGGCGATGTCGCCGGCGAGCTCGAGGATCTCCGCCTCGTCCCTGGAGTCGACGGTGACGGTCAGCGCCTGCTGGTAGAAGTCGATCGCCTGGCGGTTGCTGCCGAGCGATGCCGCGCGGTCGCCGGCAGCCTTGAGGGCGAGCCTCGCCTGCGCAGCGAGCGCGTCCGCCTCGGGTCCCTTGGCGGCGAGGGAGCGGGCGGCGAGGAAGTGCCCCGCGAGCGCGCCCACGAGCTCCGGCTCGCCGAGCGTCTCGAACCAGCGTGCCGCCGCGAGATGGCGGGTCTGGCGATCCTTCCGCGCGAGCGTGTTGTAGGCGGTCTCGCGCACGAGGCCCTGCATGAACGCGTACTGGCCGCGTTCCGGGGAGCGCTCGTCCGCGACGCGCCTGAGGAGCTCGCGTCTCGTGAGCGCGTCCAACCGAGGCGTGACCTCCGCGAGGTTCCTGCCGCTGACGGCGGCGACGCCTTCCGGCGTGAAGCTCTGGCCGAGGACGGCGGCGTCGAGGAGCAGCGCGCGGTCCGCGTGGTCCAGGGCATCGAGGCGGGCGCCGATGAGCGCCGTGAGCGTCTCGGGGACCGAGATCTTGCTGACATCGCCGTGGACGGACAAGGTGCCGTCCGGCTCGGGCGCGAGGACGCCATCGGTCACGAGCATGCGCAGGATCTCGATCGCGAAGAGCGGCATGCCTTCCGCCTGGGCGACGATCGCCTCGACCGTGTGCCCCGGTAGGGCCGGCACGAGACCCGTCAGCAGCTGGCGCATCGAGTGGCTGGAGAGGGGTTCCAGGAAGACCGTCGTGAAGCTGCGCCGGACCGTCGACCAGCCGGGTCGCTCGTCAAGGAGCTCCGGCCGGGCGAGGCTCAGGATGAAGATCGGGAACTCGCGCGACCACTCCACGAGGTGGTCGATGAAGTCCAGCGTTCCGGAGTCCGCCCAGTGCACGTCCTGGAAGACGAGGACGACGGTCCCGCGGCCGGCGAGCGCCTCGAAGAAGGCGCGCCACGCGCCGAACAGCTCCGACGATGAGACGCCGCCACTCCCGCTCGCGACGCCGAGCAGCTGGAACATCGACTTCTCGACCCAGCCCCGGTTCGGGTTGCCGGCCATGACGTCGTCGACCATCGCCGCGATTCGCTCGCGAGTGATCTCCGGTGTGTCCGTCTCGACGAGGCCGGCGCGGCTCCGGACCATCTCACCGAGCGACCAGAACGTGACGCCCTGGCCGTAGGCGGGGGAGCGCCCGTGGTGCCACAGGACGGTCTCATCGATGCCGTCGAGGTACTTCTCGAACTCCCACGCGAGCCGGCTCTTGCCGATCCCCGCGGTACCAACGACGCTCACGTGGCGAACTCGCCGTTCCGCACCGACCGCGTGGAAGAGGTCCTTCAGGAGCCGCAGCTCCATATCCCGCCCGACAAACGGCGCCTCGATGGAGTCCGCGCGGCCGCGCCCGCCGCGCTCCGCGATGACGCGCAGCGCGCGCCACGCCTGGACCGGCGCGCCCTTGCCCTTGAGCGTCTGCTCACCCGCCGGCTCGAACGCGATCGCGAGGCTCGCCGCCCGGAACGTCGCCTCGCCGACGAGCACCGTGCCGGGCTGGGCGGCGCTCTGGAGTCGTGCGGCCGTGTTGACGAGGTCGCCCGCGACCATGCCCTGGTTCGAGGCGCCGAGCGTCACCGCCGCCTCGCCGGTCAGCACACCGGCCCGCGCCTGGATGCCTGGCCCGAGCGACGGGATCGCATCGACCAGGTCAATCGCCGCTCGAACGGAGCGCTCGGCGTCGTCCTCGCGGGCGGTCGGAGCGCCCCATACCGCCATCACTGCATCGCCGATGAACTTCTCGACGGTCCCGCCGTAACGCGTGATCACCTCGGACGCGAGGTCGAAGTAGCGGGTCAGGGTCTCGCGGACCTCCTCGCTATCGCGGCCCTCGGAGAACGGCGTGAACCCGACGAGATCCGCGAACAGGACCGAGACGAGCTTGCGCTCGGCAGTCGGCGCGACGCCGGGGTGGGCGATCGACGTACCAGCGCTGCTCCGGGCGGGTGTCGGCGCAACAGGCGCGAGGATCGGGCCGGCGCCCGCGCTCGGAGCCGCGCTGGCCCCCGCGGCCGCACCTCCCGCAAGGTTCGTCCCGCATGTCCCACAGAACCGCTGCCCGGGCGGGTTCGTGGCACCGCAGTTCGGGCATCCGGACGCCAGCGCGCTCCCGCAGTTGCCACAGAACTTCTGGTCTGCGCTCGCGGGCGTCCCGCATATGGGACAGGTGATCTCGTTCACAGCGCGATCGTAGCGGGCTGCCTTGATCGCGGCTCCGCGTGCGCGGTTCCTGCGACGAACCGCTTTCGACAAGCTGGCGGCGAATCGGTTCCGCGGAGGCACCGACCCGACGCGATTCGCGGTGTCAAGCTCGCGATCCGGGTCGATTCGTGTTCGAACGGTTCACAGCGGGAACCGTCGCGACAGCACGCATCGAAAAGTTGGTTCCTCCGAGGAACCTCCCGCTGCAGAAACGAGAAGGCCTCCCGGGTGGGAGGCCTTCGATCGATTTCAGTGGGAGCGGACGCTCAGGTTCCGGACTCGGACTTGAGGCGGCCCTGCTCGGAGGCCGCGTCTCCATTGGCGCTGCCGGCGGCGGACTTCGCCGCGCCCTTGGCCTTGCCGGCCGCGCCCTTGGCCTGGCCCTGCGCCTTGGCGGCGGCCGAGACGGCGGCGCCGTGCTGCTTGGCGAGTGCCGAGACGGCCTCCCCGCGAGCCTTGCCGCTGACGTAGCCGGCTGCCTGCGCAACCGCAGACACGGCCTGGCCGTGGCCCTTCGCAGTGGTGGACACTCCCCCTGCGGCGAGCGCGACCGATGCCGACAGCGCCACCGCCGTCAGACCGGCCCCGATCGTGGTGATTGTTCTTCGCATGGGTGATGGATCTCCAGTTCGTTCGTTGCGGCGCAATCCTGCGCTCGCACCACTAGGAACGATCGAAGGCCCGTTCTGTTGTGGGCTGCAAGGTTGCTTTTTCACCACCTCGAGCACACGCGTTGACGCGCTGCGCCAAGATGCCCGCCATGAACAGCGCTCGAATGGCGATTGTCGGCGTGATCGTGATCTTGGTCGCGAGTGCTTGTGCGCCTGCCGCTTCGCCGCCGCCATCGACCGGCACCCCGACCGGCGCCGCGGTTGCCAGCACGGCCCCAGCCTCGTCTGGCGCCGGCCCGTCGAGCGCACCCGCACCGAGTGCCGGCTTCTTCGCGTTCGACGCCGAGTCGATCGTCGGGTACTACGCGTCGCTCGGCTACACGTGCGGAGCCGTCCAACCGAGCACGCAGGCTGCGGGCTACTCGTTCCGATCGTGCCAGCTCGTCGACACCGATGGACGAACGCGCGCCATCGGCATCACGACCGACCCTGCCGATGATGTCGCCGAGGCCTATGCGAGCCTGCAGGGCGCCGCATCGGAGACCGTCCTCGATCCCACCGTCGCCATTGAACCCTTCTCCGCGTTCCTGGGCGCGATGCTCGGCGAGACCCAGGGCGAATCCCTCCTGCCGTGGCTGGCCGGCCACATCGGCGACACCGACGCCAAGACGACGCTCGGCGGGCTGACCACCGCGACCTACTCCGAGTCAGCCGATGACCACTCGAAGCTGTACGTCGAGATCGCCAATGCGGCCTACCTGGCGGCACCGCGCCCGAAGAGCGCGCCCACAAGCTCGCCCGGATAGGCCGCCCGAAGACCCCGGCCCTTAGGCCCTGGCCGTTCGTCGCCTGATCAGCACGACAACGACGACCATGCCTCCGACGAATATGACCGCAATCAGGGGTGTCCTGTCGTATGGTCGCGAAGTCGAAGCAGGTCCCGTTGCCACGATGCCGGGAGACGGATGCGGGAGCACGGAGACCGGGGCTTGCGAGGTGGTCTCGAGAATGGCGTTGGTTCCTTGCAGCGGGCCAAAGGCACCGTAGCCAGCCGCGCCGAACACGAGGACGGCAAGCGTGGCCGCGAGAAGGGCAACGCGGGCAGTGACGCGAATGCCGCTGATCACGATGTGAGCGTAGCCGTCGATCGTGACGGCTCTGCGACTGTCAGATTGCCGCCGCGAGCTCCGCGAGCCGGCGCCGGTACGCGATCGACGCCCGATCCGGCCCGGCGATGTGCAGCTCCTGCGAGAGATCCACCGGGAGCTCCTCGGGTCGCTGCGACTCGGCGATCGGGCGGTCCTGGTCGAGGATCGTGGCCTGGAACGCGGCGAGGCCGGCGTCGGCAGCGGGGTCGAGGTTGTACGTCCGCGCGTTCCAGGTGAACGAGCGGCAGCGCTTCGCCGAGAGCGGGGCCGCCGCGAGGAAGAGCACGAAGTGGTTGCCGGACAGCCGCTCCGCGGATGGCGGCAGGAGCTGGTCGAGCGTGACCGACAACGGCAGGTGGAGCGTGTACGTCGTCGGGTCGCGCTGGACCTTGACGCCTGGGGCCACGTCGCCCTTCACGCTCGCCTGCGGCTCCTCGAGCGCGATATCAAACGAGATCGTGACGCCGTCGTCGATGACCTCGTGCTCCGGGCTGAGCGGCTTCGATCGGTCGCCGAGGATCCCAGGGTGGACCCACGGGAAGTGGCTGAAGTCGACGAAGTTCTCGACCCGCCGGGCCGCCGAGCAGGCCCAGTCGTACGTCTCGATCTGGATCGTGCGGTAGCCGGGCGCCTGCCACCACGACGAGACGTCGGGGATGGGATACGTGGCGCTCGGGTCCTCCCAGCCGCCCGGGCCGGGATCGAGCAGGACCCAGATGAGGCCGGCGGCCGTCGCCGTCGCGTAGCGCGCCACGCGAGCGCGATTCGGGATGGATCGCCCATGGACCGCCGGGATCCGCCGAACCACGCCTCGCCGGTCGTAGCTCCAGCCGTGGTACGCACACACGAGGCACGGCTCGCCGACCGTTCCGGAGCCGTCCGGCGCGGGCCGTGACCCGTCGTCCACCCAGCCCAGCGACAGCGCCGTCCCACGATGCACGCACAGGTCCGGGAAGCACGTGATCTCGTCCCCGAGCCGCACGACCACGAGCAGCTCGTCCAGCAGGGTGACCGGGAGTGGCCGATCCTCCAGCTCATCCACGCGCGCCACCGGGTGCCAGCACCGCCGCAGCGACTCGTGGAGCCGCGCCTCGCCCCCGACGTCGAGGTGGAGGTCGACCGGGTTGGTCACGCCGCGCTTGTCACGAGCCGCCGCGCCGCCTCGCGCGCCGCAGTGCTGTGGACCGTGGTCCGCGTGGCGACCGCCAGCGAGATCGAGCCTGCGAGCAGTCCATGGAGTGCGAGGGCCAGCTCGTCCGCATCGGCCCGGCCGGTCGCTCGAGCCTGGTCGCGCAGGTACGCACCGATCTCCTGGATGTACTCGCGGCTGACCTTCGCGGCGGCTGCTTCCGGCCCGCCGAGCTCGATCGCGGTGTTGAGGTACGGGCAACCGAGGTAGTCGGTTGCGGCGAGCCAGGCAGCCGTCGCATCGAAGATCCGGGGAATTACCTCGACGGGCGTCGTTGCCCCGGCCTCGGCGGCCTCGCGAACGTCGTCGAACCAGTGCGTCCCGCGATCCTGGAGCCAGGCGACGACGAGTGCCTCCTTCGAGGAGAACTGCCGATAGAACGTCGCCTTCGCGACGTTGGCCGCCTCGATCAGCGAATCGATGCCCGTGGCCCGAACCCCCTGCTCGGCGAACAGCGCTGCCGCGGCATCGAGAATTCGGCGGCGCGCGCTCGCTCCACGCGCGGCGCCGGCGCTGCCGCGGTACACGTCCGCGCGTGCCCCAGCGCTCACGTACGCGGCGTCGTGCGCAGCGAGGATGGCCTCGATCGTCTCCGGGCTGTGGTAGCTCGCGTCGTAGGCGCAGATCATCGTGACGCCGGGACGGCCTGCGATCCGATTGACCTCTCGTTCGTACTCGACCAGGTCGTCGAAGCCCGGCACCGCGGGCGCCGCCCACGTCATGTCGCCGATCAGGCGGCGTGCCGGCACGTCCAGCGTGGCGCTCTCGCGCAGCCAGCGCCGGAGGTACGCGAGCATCCGCGCCGCGTCGAAGGTCCCGCCATCGAGATACGCCTCGGGCCACGGCCGAACGTCCAGCCGCCCCGAGGCCACCGCTGCGGGGACGTCGACGCCCACCGACGACGCCTCGGCTTCGATCGCATCGACCACCGCAGGCGGATTTGCGACCAGGAGCACAACGTGTTCGACGCGCGAGAGACAATCTGCGGTGAAGCGCGCGATGGCCCGCTTGAGATCCTCGGGGGAATCGAAGACGGCGCAGACATGGCGACGACGGCCAAGCTCAAGATCGCCCAGGAGCGCCGCCGCGTGGGTTCTCGATTGAACCGCCATGCAGACAGACCTGTCTACCTTGTTGTAGAGTTACCCGCCTACAGCATGTCAGATCCCACGCGTTCCGAAGTGCGCGAGCGCATCGCGCATTGGCTGCCCAGGTGTCGTCCCGAGACATGGGACGCACTCGCGGCGTTGGCGCACGTCGCGATCTTCAAGCGCGGCGAGCGCATCTACGCGCTGGGGGAGCCGGTGCCGCCCACGATGATCCTGAGTGGCTACGGCGTCGCGCGGCGCACGACCTCGACCGGGCTCTTGATCATCAGCGGCGTGGCCCAGGCCGGTGCCCCCTTCGGCTGGTCCGGGCTCGCCCAGGCGACCTCGAGCCTGGACATGGTCGCCCACACGACATGCCGCGTGGCCCAGTGGTCAGGCCTCGACATCCGGCCGATCGCCGCCCGCGACCCGGAGCTGGCACTCGCCGCAATCGATTCGATGGCCTTCTCCCTGCACGCTGTGGTCGAACAGATCGAGGGCTATCTGCGCCAGAACGCGCGGTTGCGCGTGCTCCGCATCCTCGGCCGCTATCACGGCCTGTTCTTCGGGGAGCCGCCCGTGCTCACCCGGGCGGACCTCCCCGGCCTCGTCGGAACGAGCCGCGAGATGACCGGTCGGGTCCTCCGCGACCTGGAGCGGCAGGGCACCGTCGAGCGCTTCGGCCGGAACGGGCTACGGCTCCTCCGTCCAGAGCACCTTGACTCGGAGTTGCTGGGTGCATACGGCCTGCGGTAGCCCGGATCGCGGGTGTCCCGGAATTAGTTCCTCGCCATCGAGCGGATCATCCGCGCATCGTTGCCGCACGTGAGTGGCCGGCCGCTGGTCCTGATCACCGAGGATGACGACTCGATGCGCGCGTTCCTCGATGCGACGCTGCGCCGGGCCGGCATGGCCACGGTTCTCGCAGCCAACGGGCGCGAAGCGCTCGATCACCTCGACCAGCTCTCCGTGGACGTTCTCCTGCTCGACATGCACATGCCGGTGCTCGACGGCCTTTCGACGCTGAGCGTCATTCGGGCCAGCGAACGTCTCCGTACCCTCCCCGTCATCCTCGTCACCGGCTCCGTCGAGGAGGCCGATCGGATCGGCGGGCTGGACAGCGGGGCGGACGACTACCTCGCCAAACCCGTCGCGGCGTCGGAGCTCGTCGCTCGGATCCGTGCCCACCTCCGCGGCCGCTCGGCGTGGGCATCCGAGCTGGAGCGTGGTCGTGAGGATCGCCAGCGGATCGCTGCGGCACTCCAGGGCCTGCCCACGGACGCCGGTCTCCTGACCCTCGCCGCCGAGGTCGCCGACCGGCTCACCGAGCTGCTCGAGCTCGATGGCATGGCCATCCTTCATTTCGGCGCGGCCGGCGTCGGCGTGATTGCCTCTGCCGGGGCGGCCCGGGACCGCTTCGGGCTGGGCCAGCCGATGCCCGAGCAAGCCGGCGCCGAGATCGCCCAGCGGTGCGGCTCCGGGCCCTGGATCGAGGGCGGGGGCCGTCGCTCCGGCACGCCCCGGCTCGACTTCGCGTTCGTCCCGTACCGACTCGGGCCGACCGCGGCGCCCGTCGGGGCGCTCGTGTTCGCGGCACATCCGGGATCGTCACGCACCAGGCTCTCGCACCGCCTCGCCGACCTCGTCGACGCGACGACATTCGTGGTCGCCGTGCTGCGACCCGCGGTCGAGCACGCGGATACGACCGATGAGGTCATCACGAGAATCAGGGCGATCATCTCGGACCACGCGTTCGAGACGCACCTCCAGCCGATCGTCTGGCTGGACACCGGCAAGCACTTCGGGGTCGAGGCGCTGACCCGCTTCGCGGATGGCTCGCCGCCGGAGCAGCGATTCATCGAGGCGGCCACGGTGGGTCTGGGGCTCAGCCTCGAGCGGGCGGCGATCGCGGCCGCTATCGAGGTGATGGCAGAGGCACCTCCGGAGCTGGTCCTGAGCGTGAACGTGTCGGCCGACGTGCTGCTGCACGAGGCGACGCTGCCGCAGCTGCTCGCGGGGACCGATCGGAAGCTCATCGTCGAGCTCACGGAGCACGAGCGAATCGAGGACTACGAGGCCGTCGCCGCCGCGCTCTCGCGGCTGGGCCCGAACGTGCGCCTGGCGATCGACGATGCCGGCTCGGGCTTCGCCAGCCTGCGCCACATCTTCGCCCTCCGGCCTTCGTACGTGAAGCTCGACATCGAATGGGTTCGCGGGATCGATCGTGACCCGGTTCGGCGATCCCTCGTCTCCGGCCTGGCGTTCTTCGGGATGGAGACCGGCTCGCAACTCATCGCCGAGGGGATCGAGACAGAGGGCGAGCTGGCCGCGATCCGGGCGCTCGGGATCAAGCTCGGCCAGGGCTACCTGCTCGGCCGCCCGGAGCCGTGGTCAGCGCTGATCGTGCGTCGCGCCTGACCTTCGCCGCTCGTATTCGCGAAGTCGGCCGTTGCCTGGGGCGTCTCTGAAGCGATGCGCGTTGGGGGAATACGAGAAGGCGGGAGCTGCGGCGACCACTGATAATCCTGCAACGCGCATGCGCCCGAGGGAGTGGCCCGGGCGTCTGGAATCGTGCATTCGAGCGATCCGCGTCGCGTCCGAGTGATCCGACCGATGCGACGGACCGCGCGTTGAGAGCTACGGGCTGGGCGCGACCGGGGCGATGGTGACGTCACTGGAGCACAGTACCGAGCTACCCGCCGTCAGGCTCTGCCACGCGACCTGGAAGGGCGGCGGGACGGCATAGATCACGGTCCCAGTGAAGAGCGCGGTCGTCCATTTCCCGATCGCGCTGGACGAATTGGCGCCGACGAAGTTCGGGACCGTGCAGAAGACCGGCGGCGACGGGGTCGGCACCGGGGTCGGCGTGGGGACAGGGGTCGGGATGGGCGTCGGCGTCGGCTTGGGGGTGGGCGTCGGCGTTGGGCGCGGCGTGACCCTCGGGGTGGCGCCTGGCGGCAGCGACGCGGCGACAACACCGGTCGATGTCGGGCCAGGGGTGAGGTCTGGCGCGAGCGACGCGGACGGCTCGGTGCTTTCGAGCAGGATGGCCGTCGGAGCCACCGTCGCCGCAACCGTTGCGGGCGGCGTCAACGCCGTTGCGACCATCGTCGGCCCGCCGGTAGCGTCAACCGCCACGGCCGGTGCGGGCCCCTTCGAGCCGGTCAGCAGGCTCCACGCCCCCGCGACCGCGACGACCGCGACAAGCGCCACGAGCGCCATGGCCGGCGCCGAGGTGAACACGCGCCGAGCCCCAACGAGCCCGGCGGCGGCTGCGCCGGCGGCAATGGTCACCGCCGAACCGCCAACCGCGGCCGCGCCAGCTCGATCGTCGCGCCAGTTCCATGGCGCAAGGAGCTGGTCGAAGTCGGCGGGGAGGATGAGGTCGCGAATCACGATCGCGCCGGCGATGTCGGCGAGCACGCTGGTGATCTCGGCCTGGAGCGGCGCGCCGGCGAGCTTGCCGCGCGCGATCACGGACGCCGCGTCCCGCGCGAGCAGCCACTCCGCCTGGCGCTCCACCTGTCCGATCGTGAACGCCGCATGCCGAGCGGCGGCATACGCGTCGGGATCCACGCTCGCGACGCCGTCCCGGATCTGCCACGCCCGGAGCTCGTCGAGTGCCCGCAGGTCGGCGAGGAACGTCCGGACCTCGCCCGTGTTCGGCCCGAACGCCCTCGATGCCGTGCGCGCCGACATCGCGAGCTCGTCGGCAGCGTCGACTCCGGCGATCCCGACACCGGTTGCGCCCTTCAGCGGCTTCGTCGGCGGCGGCTGCGTCGCGTTGTCGTACCGGCGTCGTCGTACCGGGTCGATGAGCCAGTTGTGCGCCAGGTTCAGGCGCTTGATCCGGCCCGCGTCATCAGGCTGCGAGACGTCCGGGTGGTGGCGTTTCGCCAGCACGCGATAGGCCGCCTCGATGACCTCCACGCTCGCCAGGCGGGAGACCTCGAGCTCGGCGTACAGGTCGAAGTCGGGCAGGGATTCGCGGGTCACCGGGGGCAAGTGTGCCATGCCGGCCGCAGCGCTCGTCCCGGGGCCACGTCCGCCGCAGATGTTCCGGTGGGATACGAACGCGACGACCTTTACACGAATGGGCCGTCAACCTGGTCGATTCTGTTCCCCCAGGGAGACAGGATCGACTGAATCCGGTCCGAAATGGGCCGAAACCGGCCCTTCCGATGCCGGCGAACGAGTCACCTCGTCGAGTTCGTAGCCGTACGGAACATCGCCCCGGGCGAGCCGCGCCGCGACGCCCATAATTGAAGCCGCATGATCGATCAGACGGCACCGCCGATGGAGCTGCAGATCCCCGCGGGCGACGTCCTGGATCCGCTCGTCCAGGCGCAATGCTCGCTCGCGGTCCAGCTGCGGCGCGCGACCGGCTCGATGATCGGGCGCAGCACGGAGCTCGCCGCGTTCGCCCAGGAGATCCGCGAGTCGAAGACGCGGCTCGCCGCGGTCACCCTCGAGGGCGAGCCGGGCATCGGCAAGACGCGGCTGCTGCTCGCCGCCGCCGAGCTCGCGGCCGCCGCCGGTTTCTGCACCGTCGCCGTGACCGCCGACGAAGAGATCCGCGGCCCATTCCTGGTCGCTCGAAGCCTGTTCGCGGCACCGGCCATTCGCGAGACCGCGGCCGGGACGCCGGCTGAGATCGCCGTCCGCCGTGTCGTCGATGCGATGTCCGGCCGCGACGAGCCGGGCTTCGCCAGCCTGTCGCCGGACGCGAAGCTGCTGCGGGCCTTCGACCTCGCCGGCGTGGCCGTCGGCGCGCTCGCCGACATCCGCCCGATCGCCCTGATGGTCGACGACGTCCAGTGGGCCGACGACGACACCCTGCGGATGCTCCGCTACGTCGTCCGCGGCGACGCCGACCGCCCGATCTTCCTGTTCTTCACCGTGCGGCCGGACGAGTTCGCCGGCGTGACCGAGGCCGTCAACTTCGTCGCGGACATGGAGCGGATGGGCCTCGTCCGGCGCCTGCGCCCGACGCGCTTCAGCCAGATCGAGACCGCCGAGCTGCTCAAGAACGTCCTCGGCGGCCCGATCGAGCCCGCCTCCGCTGCGGCGATGCAGGTCCAGTCCGAGGGCGTGCCGTTCATCGTCGAGGAGCTGGCAAGGACGCATCGCGAGGCCGGCACGCTCCAGCTCGTCGACGGCCAGTGGAAGCTCGGCCGGAATGCGGCGCGCCTGGTGCCCTCCGCGGTGCGCACGTTGATCCAGCGTCGTGCGGCGCGCTTGCCCCAACCCACGCGCGAGGCCCTCTCCGACGCGGCGGTCCTCGGCCGCAGCTTCAGCCTGCGCGACCTGCGGGCCGTGCGAGCGCGGTACGGGACCGAGGGCGAGGACCTCGCCGAGGCGCTCCTTCCGGCGGTCGAGGCCGGCCTGCTCCTCCAGCACCCGGAAGGTGACGCGGCCGACTACACGTTCACCCACGTGCAGGTGCGCGACTTTGCCGACAGCCAGCTCTCGCAGGCGCGGCGCCGGCAGGTCCATGGCGCACTGGTGGAGCTGCTGCTCGAAGGCGGCGACCCATCGGCGGCCGGCCTGCCCATGCTCGCCCAGCACGCGCTCGCGGCGGGGGACACGGAGCGGGCGGCGCAGTTCTCGATCCAGGCGGCGGGGGCGGCCCTCAAGTCGAACGCGCCCGAGGAGGCGCTGCGCCTCGTGGAGCAGGCGCTCCCGGTGGTGTCCGCGTCTGCCGATCGGCGCACGCTCCTCACCTGCCGGGACGACGCCTACGCTGTCCTGCGCAAGACCTCCGAGCGGCTCCAGGGTCTCGCCGAGCTCGGTGCCCTCGCCGAGGCGCTCCGCGATCCCGTCCTCGAGTTCGACGTCCAGCTTCGGCGCGCGGCCGCGCTCCGGATGTCCCACGACGAGGACGCGGCCGCGGAGCTCGCGCGCCGCGTGGCAACCCGCGCCGCGGCGCGCGGTGACGCGCAGACGGAGCTGCGGGCGACCCTCGAGCTCGGGCAGGCGATCCTGCGCGTCCCGCTCGGGGAGGGGTTCAACTCGCTGTCGACCGAGGTCGACCTCGGCGCCGCCGAGGAGGCGTACGGCCGCGCGGCCGCGCTCGCCGAGCAGCTCGGCGACGATCGGGCCCTCGCGGCGGCCCTGCGCGAGCTCGGCACGCTGAAGATCTCGCGGGTGCGCGACTGGTTCGTCGAGATGAATCGCACCGGCGTGGCGTTCGAGCTCGCGGCGCGCATCGCGGCCGGCGAGCCGATCGATGCCGTCCTCGCCAGTCAGCCGATCGCGCCGACGGTCATCGAGTCACGCGCGCTGTTCGAGCGGGCGCTCGCCATCTTCGAGCGGCTCGACGATCGGACGGGGGTCATGTCGACCATCATCGCGATGGCCTACGGCAGCTACGCCCCGATCATCCACCTCGCCTCGTCCGCGCGGCACATCGAGGAAATCCGGCGGGTCACGTCGCGCCTGACCGAGTTCGTGACCGAGAGCGAGCGCGCCCGCCAGGAGCTCCAGATGCTCTTCGGCGTCCACGTCTACGCACGCGCCAAGATCGTGCCGGACCTGATGCTCTCGCGTGGCGAAGAGGCCTACCGCGCCGCGCGCCTGCTCGGCGACCAGGCGATCGAGTTCTCCGCGGCGGGCGGCGTCGCGCTCAGCCACCTCGAGCTCGGCGACATCGACGACGCCGAGCGCTGGCTCGGTCTCGCCGCGAGCGTGGCCTCCGCCGCTCCATCGGCGACGCGCGCGCGGCAGCTGGAGCTGTGGCGCGGCACGGTTCGCGCTCGCGCGGGCGACGCGGCGGGGATGCGCCGGCACCTGGAGCAGGCGGTCGCGCTGGCCGGGAGCCGCGCCTCTGCCCGATGCGAGGCGTTCGCCCGGCTCGCCATCGAGGGGGCGAGGCTCGGCGCCGCGACCAAGGACGAGGCGCTGATGACCGCCGCCGAGCTCGCGGCGAACGATGCGAAGGAGCTCGTCGCGCAGCTGCCGGGCCACCCGGTCTGGGGTCCGCAGGCCGACGCCGCGCTGGCGACGATCGCGCTTGCGCGCGGCGACCTGCCCGGCGCGGTGGCCGCCGCCGGCGCGGCGATCGCGGCGCTGCAGGCGTCGTTCCACGAGGACGGCAGCCTCGAGATCATCGTCCCGGTGGCGCGGGCGATCTTCGCCGGCGGCCCCGAGGAGACCAAGGCATTCGTGATGGGCTACCTCCGCCTCGTCCTCGCCCGGATCGCCCAGGGCACGCTCGACGAGAAGATCCGCGTCCGCTGGCTGCGCGGTCCGATCGGGCGCGAGCTCGTGGGCCTCGTCGGGACGTTCGACGAGGCGGGCGCCGCCGCGACCGGCACGGCCGGCGCGTTCGACCTCCCGGACATCGACGACGTCGATCGGCAGCTCCTGCGCCTGCTGACCGAGGGCAACACGAACGCCGAGATGGCCGCGAAGGTGGGCCTCGACGAAGCCGCCGTCGGCGTGCGGCTCGCCAAGCTGCTCGCCCGGCTCGGCGTCTCGAACCGCGCCGAGGCCACGACGCTCGCGTTCAAGGGCTTCACGCAGTGACCGCGAGCACGCGATGACCCTGCGCGTGCGGGTTGACCGGCACAAGTGCATCGGCGCGGGCAACTGCATCACCATCGCCCCGACGGCGTTCGACTGGCTGCGCGGCGACCTCGGCAAGGCCGAGGTGCTCGACACCGACAGTGTCGACGACGAGCTGCTGCGCGAGGCGACATTCGCCTGCCCAACCGGCGCGATCGTGATCGACGAGGTGTCCGAGCTGCTCCCCTGGCAGCTGCGCGGCAAGACCGCGCCGAACCGCCGGGTCCTCAAGACATTCATGTTCACCGACGTCGTCGGCTCGACGAACCTCGTCGAGGCGCTCGGCGACGAGGCCTGGGACACGCTCCTGCGCTGGCACGACACCACGCTCCGCGAGGTGTTCACGGCGCACGAGGGCCGCGAGATCTCGACGACCGGCGACGGCTTCTTCGTCAGCTTCGACTCGCCCGAGCAGGCGGTGGCCGCCGCGATCGCGATCCAGCGCCGTCTGGCCGAGCATCGCCAGAAGCAGGGCTTCGCGCCCCAGGTCCGGATCGGGCTGCACGCCTCCGACGCCCAGCAGGTGGGCTCGAACTACCGGGGCAAGGGCGTCCACGAGGCATCGCGTATCGCCGGCCTCGCGACCGGCGGCCAGATCATCGCCAGCCTCTCGACGGTGGGCGAGTCCTACCGCTCCTCGGGGGTCCGGAGCGAGCTGCTCAAGGGCCTGTCCGAGCCGATGGAGGTCGTCACCATCGACTGGCGCTGACGAGCCTTGGCCCCATCGGCCTCGAGCCCATCGAGCATCGCCAGCACGTTCCGCGCGCCGAGCTCCTCCAGGATCTCGCGAGCCTCGTCGATGACGGAGCGCACGGCGGGATCATCGGGGCCGAGCAGCCTGGCCATGTCGACGATCGTGAGCGCGAGGCTGAACCGGACGCCGAACGAGCGATAGCCGGCGAGCGCCGATCGATACAGCGCCAGCGCGTCGTCACGCCGACCCTCGATCGCCGCGAGCCCGGCCCGAAGCACTTCGAGGTGGTGATCGACCACGCCGCCCGGACCCGAGCCGACGAACTCGAGGATCTGGTGCCCGACATCGGGCCTGCCTGCCGCCAACGCAACCCGGCCGAACCACTCGAAGTCCCACGCACCGGCAAGCGCCGGATCGTGGAGGAACGGCTCGAGCAGCTCGAGTGCGCGGGCAGGTTCACCGGCGGCGAATGCGATCCTGGACAGGACGGATGAAGTGCTCCGGACGCCCTGGAGGTCGTTGTCCTTTCGGGAATTTGCTCGGAGGTGCTCGACGCGGGCGACGTCCGGCGTGCCGGTCCAGATAAGGAAATAGTCGCGGGCGTGCTCGAGCCACTCGGTCTCGGCGGGCTCGCGATCACTCTCGAGCATCGTGGTCACCGCCTCGCGTACCCAGGCCCATTCGCCGATCGACTCGCCGGCGCCCACGCCATTGAGGGAGTGGTACGCATCGAACGATCGGAGGCCGAGCCGCCGGACGGTCGCCACGCCGAGCCTGGTCCGCTCGAGCGATGCCCGAGGATCGATGCCGGAGGTGAACGAGGCGAGGTTGTTCAGGGCGCGGAGCGCGGCGAGGTTCAGGCGATGCGCGGTGGCGTCGAGCGCAGCCCCCTCGAGCAGCGCGATGCCCTGTCGCAGCTGGCCGCCAAGCCCCATCGACGTGCCCTTGGTCACGAGCGCCTGGACGATCGTCTCGTCCAGGCGGAGCGGCTCGGCGAGCGCGAGCGCGCGGTCGGCCCAGCGGACGGAGTCCGCGTAGTGCTGGCGCCGGAAGTCGAGACGGGCCATGGTCTCGGCCAGCAATGCGGCCGCCTTGAGATCCTCGCGGTCCGCGTCGGCGTGCTGCTCGAGGGCGCTGGCAATGAGCGCCTCCAGCTCGGCGTCGATCTCGGCGGTCAGCTTCTCGGCGTCGGTGATCCTGCCGGCGCTCATGTGCTCGGCGACGAGGACGCCCGTTGCCCGCATCACGCCGATCCGGTCACCGAGCTTCGTGTACGCGTCCACGGCGGCGGCGAGGTTTGCGTAGCCCGCCTCCCAGTCGGAGTGGAACGTCTGGAGCGGGCCGATCCGTTCGAGGAGCCGGGCGCGCTGAGCGGGGTCCGGCGTGACCTCCAGCGCCGAGCCGAGCGTGTCGATGGCCTGGACGATCGCGCCGAGATCGTTGGCGCGGTCGGCGGTCGCGAGCAGCGAGATTCTCGCCTGGGTGGCGACGGCCTCGCCTTCGGGTCCCTCGGGCGAAGCACGGTAGGCCTCGACGAAGTGGGACGCGATGACCCCGGCCATCTCCTCGTCACCGATGGACTCGAAGTAGCGTGCCGCCGTGAGGTGCCGAGCCCGCCGCTCCCGCCTGGAGAGCGTCGAGAACGCCACCTCGCGGAGCAGCGCCTGGACGAAGGCATGCTGGCCGCGGGTCGGCGCGCGCGGGTCCGTCTCGAGGGTCAGGATCTCCCGCCGGACGAGGGCGGTGAGGCGGGGCAGCAGCGCCTCGGGCGGCTCGCCGCTCATCGCCGTGAGCGCCTCGACGGTGAAGCTCTGGCCGAGGACGGCGGCATCCTGCAGGAGGGAGCGATCGGCAGGCGGCAGCGCATCGAGCCGGGCGGCGACCAACGCCTGCAGTGTCGGCGGAACCTCGAGATCGGCAAGGTTGAGCCCGCCAGGGGCATCCGAGGCCGCGACAAGGTGCCCGTCGCGCTCGACGAGCTGGCCCTTCGCGACCAGCATGCGAACCGTCTCGACGGCATACAGGGGGATGCCGTCGGCACGCTCGAGGATTCGGGCGACCACCCGTTCTGGAAGGCCGGGCGCGATGCCGTCGAGGAGCTCGCGCATCGCCGGAGCGGGCAGGGGATCGAGGCGCATCGCGGTGGCGCCCCGACGATCCGTGCCCCAGCCGGGCCGCCGGTCCAGGAGCTCCGGCCGGGCCAGGGTCAGCACGAAGATCGGGCTGGAGCGGCCCCAGTCGAGGAGGTGCTCGAGGAAGTCGAGCAGGCCGTCGTCGGACCACTGCAGGTCCTCGATCACGATCGCCACGGTGCCTGTCGTCGCCAGCCGCTCGAAGAACGTTCGCCACGCGGCGAACAGCTCCGCGGAGCCACCCTGGGTCGTCTCGCCGACGCCGAGCAGGACGAGGATGCGAGGCTCGATCCAGGCGCGCTCCGTCTCGTCGGGAACATGCTGCTTGAGCATCTCGGCGACTGCGCGCCGCGTCGTCTCCGCATCATCGCCCTCCGCGAGACCGGCCCGCCGCCGGAACATCTCGCTCAAGGCCCAGAACGTGACGCCCTCGCCGTAGCTCGGCGACCGGCCGCGGTGCCACCACACGTTCTCGACGACGCCGTCGAGGTACTTCTCCAGCTCCCATGCAAGCCGGCTCTTGCCGATGCCGGCCTGCCCGACCAGCGAGACGAGCCGGGCCTTGCCTTCGCGGCCGGTCGCGTGGAACTGTTCTTTCAGGAAGCGCAACTCGTCCGCGCGCCCGACGAACGGGGGCTCGATGGCGTCCGGCCGTCGCGCGCCGCCGCGCTCGGCGACGACGCGCAACGCGCGCCACGCGGGAACCGGCTCGGCCTTGCCCTTGAGGACCTGGTCTCCGGCGGATTCGAAGGCGATCGCCTCGCCGGCCGCGAGCCGGGTCGCCTCCCCGACGAGCACGGTGCCCGGGGCAGCGGCCGATTGGAGGCGCGACGCGGTATTGACCATGTCCCCGGTGACCATGCCTTCCGCCTCGTTCCCGACGGACACCGCGGCCTCGCCCGTGAGCACGCCGGCCCGCAGCTGCAGGTCGATGTCCATCTCGCGCCCAATGACGGGCACCATCTCGACGAGGTCCAGGGCGGCGCGGACCGCGCGCTCGGCGTCGTCCTCGTGGGCGGTCGGAGCGCCCCACAGCGCCATCACGGCGTCGCCGATGAACTTCTCGACGACGCCGCCATAGCGGCCGACGATCTCGCGGGTTCGCTCGAAGTACCGGCTCTGGAGCTCGCGGATCGTCTCGGGATCGCGGGTGGCCGAGATCGTCGTGAACCCCACGAGGTCGGCGAACAGCACGTTAACGACGCGGCGTTCGGTGGTGTGCCCGCCGCCCCCGGCTGCGCCTGCGGTGCGCGGCACCCCCGAACCGGCGGCGGTGCCCGCGGCCGGGCTCGCATCGCCGGCGCTCGCGCCGTCAGCCCCGACGAGCCTCGTCCCGCAGTTCCCGCAGAACTTCGCGCCGGGCACGATCGGGGCGCCACACGTGGGGCAGCCCATGCGCGAGCCGCAGTTCAGGCAGAACTTCGTGTCGGGCGGGTTCTCGGTCGAGCACATCGCGCAGATCACGGTGGCGCGACTGTACCCGAGCGGCCGCAGTGGTGCGGGGTAGCGCAGTTGTTCAGCACCAGTCGTATTCGCGAAAACCCGCCGTCGGGAGACCCACGTTCGGCCATGCGCGTCGGGGGAATATGCGGGCGCCTGGCGGCGGCACGCTCGGTGGGGGCCCACTCGTATTCCCGCAACGCGCATCGCCGCGGAGATGTGGGGAGCAGGTCCGAAATCGCGAATACGAACGCGCGCCGGGCCTTGTCTCAGGTGCTGGCGAGCCTCGGCGAAGCCCTCACCCGTGCTAGCACGTCGGAGAACTTCGCGATCGCAAGCGCAACGCTCGTGTCCGCGGCGCCGTAGTAGAGGAACAGGCGGTCCGACGGCTCGTCGTGAACCCATCCGCACGGGAACACGACCCGCCCGACGTCGCCGGTGACTTCATACGGGGCCTCGGGCCCGAAGACCCATTGGTCGAGCCGATGCAGCACGGTGCCGGGATCCTCGAGGTCGAGCAGCACGAGCCCGACGCGATAGATCGGACCGTCCGAGGTGAGATGGACGCCGTGGTACATGACGAGCCAGCCCTCGGGCGTCTCGAGCGGCGGCGGCCCGAGGCCGATCTTGCCGGCGTCCCACCAGGCGCCATCGCGGGCCTCCAGGATGAGCTTGTGATCGCCCCAGTGGCGCAGGTCCGGCGAATAGGACAGCCACATATGCGCGCCCCCGCGCAGCGGCGATGGCCGGTGGATCATCGCCCAGCGCCCGTTGATGCGGCGTGGGAACAGGGCCGCATCCTTGTCCTCCGGCGGCATCACCGGACCGAGCCGGGTGACGCTGCGGAAGTCATGCGTGGTCGCCAGCGAGACGAGCGGGCCGCGCCGGCTGTACGCGGTATACGCGATCGCCCACTCGTTGCGCTCGGGCAGCCAGGTAAGGCGGGGGTCCTCGCAGCCCCAGGTCTCCTCGGGGTCGCGGTCGACGTCGGCGCGGAGGAGCGGCTCTGGATCGAACGTCCAGTTCGTCTCGCCGTCGGCGCTTCGGGCGACCTGCAGCTGGGAGATCCCGCGCAGGTCCTCGATCCGGACCAGCAGGATCGTCTCGGCCCCGACGCGCGCTGCGCCCGGGTTGAAGACGGTGTTGGCGGGGTAGGGGACGTCGAGGGCGGTGAGGATCGGGTTGTGCGTCGAACGCTGGAAGAGCGGCTCCTGCCGGGTCAACGAACGGCCGTCGCGACGGGCAACGGGTTGCCGTCGTTCGGGGGCGCGGCCGCCGGCGCAGCATTCGTCAGCTCGGTTGCAGCCGCCAGCACCGCCGCGGCCGCGGTCTCGGCGACCAGCGTTGCGTGCCGCATCGCGCGGATGTGCTCGGCGGCGATGAGCCACATCAGGGTCGACTCGCCGCCTTCGTTGGTATTGAGGCCGCCCGGCGTCAGGCCATCGGAGCCCGACCCGCGTGCCGGATCGGCGACCCACAGGCCGCGATCGTTCGCACCGAGGAACCAGGCATAGGCCAGCTCCACCACCGCCAGGTAGCGCGGGTCTGCGGTGGCCGCGAGCGCGGTCTCCGCGGCCAGGAGGAGGGCGGTGGCCTCGATCGGCTGTTGGTCGTATCGGGAGCGGACGCCGCCGCGCGGCCACCACTCGTTGCCGATCGGCGACAGGTGGCCGTCCGTCGCCGTCTGGACGCTCATGAGCCAGTCGAGCGCGTGGAGGCCGGTGGCCACCATCGCGCGGTCACCAAGGTGCTGGCCCGCCGCGATCAGCGCGCGGGGGGGGAGCCCGTTCTCATAGGTCAGGATGGGTTCCGGCCACGGCCAGTCGGACGTCGAGTTGGCGTCGAACTCGCGCTGGAGGTTGGCCGCGAGCCTGTCGAGGAGGGCCGTTGTCTCGGCATCGGCGCCGGCAGCAAGCCGGGCGATGCAGCCGAGCAGCAGCGAGGCCTGGGCCCGCAGCGCCGTGACCGTGCCGGCACGAGCGAGCGCCCGTTCCCACAGCGTCGTGGCGGCGCTCGCGATCGAGCGGTCTGCGGCGACCATCGGCCGGTCCGGGTTCGCGGCGATCGTCTCGCCGAGGGCGAGCATCGCCCGGCCCTGGGTGTCCTCTGACGGCGCGGCGTAGATCCAGTGGCCGCTCATCGTCCGGAAGTTGCGGAACCGGCCGATGCGCGTGTCGAACGACGCGTCCAGGAAGCGCAGGTTGCGCCAGGCGCTCGCCGCGACCGCCGGCCAGCCGAGGGTCCGGCGATGGAGGAGGTCCAGCTGGAGCGCGCGAGCCACGTCGTCGGTGGAGTAGCCGTGCTTCGGATCAGGGACTGACCCGATCGCGTGCTGCATGATCCCGAGGTCGGTGCTCAGGACGTCGAGGTGGGACCGGCTGATCGCGTGCAGCGGGGCGAGCTCAAGCACGGGCGGCCACCGGCTCGAGCTCGCGCTCGGCAGCGTTGATCACGGGGATCGCCGACGGCTCGTTGGCCGTGGGGGCGGCTGCCGCAACGGAAGCGAACAGGTCGCGGTACATGGCGCCGACAGCCGGCCAGACCATCCGGCGGCTGTGCGCATACGCGCGACGGCCGATCGCGGCCCGGAGACCGGGGTCGCCGAGGAGCTCGATCAGCGCGGCAGCAAATCGCTCGGAGGAGCCCGCCTCCACGAGGACGCCCCGGCCGTCAGCTAGCAGCTCGCTCGCGTAGGCGTAGGGCGTCGAGACGACCGGGCGCCCGGCGCCGATCGCGTAGGACAGGGTCCCGGACACGATCTGGGCCATGTTCGGATACGGCGTGACGAAGACATCCGCCGCCGCCAGCCATTGGGTGAGCTCGTTCTTGCCGACGAACCGATCGACGAACTGGACGTGGTCCTCCATGCCCAGGGCGTGGATGCGATCCACGAGCGAGCGTCGATAGGCCTCGCCTTCGTGGAGGAGCAGGTTCGGGTGGGTGGCGCCGACGATAACGTAGAGCGCGGCGCGGTTGGCCTCGACCACGGCCGGGAGCGCGTCGATCACCAGCTCGCAGCCCTTGCCGGGCCCGAGGAGTCCGAAGCTCAGGATCACGTCGCGATTGCCAACGCCGAGCGCGGGCTTGACCGTCGCGGATTCGACGAGCGGCAGGCTCGGAACGCCGTGCGGAATGACGTGGACGCGGTCTGGATGGACGCCGTAGGCGGTGTGGAGCAGGTCGGCGGCAGCGCTCGACATCACGACCGTCGCCTCGGCGATGTCGACGAGGTCCTTCAGGACCGATCGCTGGTGCGGCGACGGCTCTCGGAGGACGGTGTGGAGCGTGGCGACCGCGGGCACGCGCAGGGTCCGGGCGAAGTCGATGACGAGCTCGCCGTCCTCGCCGCCCCAGATGCCGTATTCGTGCTGGATCGAGACGACGTCGACGCAATCGCTCAGCGAGCGGGCAGTGCGGACGTAATCAGAGGCGAGGTCCTTCCGGATCCGGTGCTCGACCTCGACCGGGTAGAAGGGCGGCTGCTCGAGCGGGTGCAGGACCGCGATCTCGCCACCGCCGGTGGCTGCCGCAAGGTCGTGCGTGAAGGTCGCGATCCCGCAGCGTCGTGGCGGGTAGGTGGAAACGAAGGCCGTTCGAACGATGGAGTAGCTCCTCTCGGGCTGTTCGCCGCGCGCCGTCCCGAGGGAGGAACGCACGCTGCGCCCACGGAGCGTGGAGTGAGACAGGCCGGCGACCGGCTCGGGGGAGCGGCCGCCGGCTGACTCGTGTGTAGCCGGCGCGCCCTGGCGGGCGCGCCGGCTGGTGTAGACCCTTTAGGCCGCAGAGACCTGCGCTGCGCGCGGGCCCTTGGGGCTCTGCTCGATCTCGAACTTGACCTTCTCTCCGCCGACGAGGCGATCGAAGTCAAGGGTGGAGTCGAGCCCGCCGCGGTGGAAGAAGTATTCCTTCGCATCCTCGGCAGCGATGAAGCCGAAGCCGCGGTCGGCGACGATCTTCTTGATGGTTCCGGTGGTCATGAGGACCTCCAACTTCCCGAACAAGGGAACACAGAACGCACGGCCTGTTCGAGAAGGAGGGACCACACGGAACGTCGTCACGAATCGCGGCGGCGAGCCCTAATCATAGCACACCTGTTCGAAATAGGGTAGCCCTACTTCAGCGCGGCAATCCTCGGGACCGACGAGAGGGCGAGCCGCTCCTCGAACCGGGCGATCGATTCGTCGAGCTTCGCGAGGTACTCCTCGAGCCGATGTCGGGCCTCCTCGGCCGCGGCATCGAGGCCGGGCAGCTCGAAGATCTTCCAGTGCCGGAGGATCGGCATGAGGACCTCGTCGCGGTGAACCTTGAGGTCGTAGATGCCCGCCTTCGCGATCTGGGCGGCCTTGCGTAGGAAGCCCGGGATGCCGGCGCCCGGCATCTTGAAGGCGAGGACCTCGTCGACGATGGCGCGAACAGCCGCGCTCGGCTCGAGCTTGAGGGCCGCCGACAGGACGTCGCGGTAGAACACCATGTGCAGGTTCTCGTCGGTCGCGATGCGGACCATGATCCTGTCCGCCACCGGGTCATCCGAGTAGCGGCCGGTGTTCCGGTGCGCGATCCGCGTGGCCAGCTCCTGGAAGGTCACGTAGGCGAGGCCGTGGAGCGTGTCCGTGGAGTGCATCTCGTAGCCGTTCTGGAGCTGCGTCATCCGGCCCCGCTCGAGCGCGATCGGGTCGATGTTGCGGGTGACCGTGAGGTAGTCGCGCAGCACGATCGCATGGCGGCCCTCCTCCGCGGTCCACCGCCCAACCCAGTTCAGCCAGGCTCCATCGCCACGCCCGAACATGCCGTGGATCAGCCGGTGGTAGCTCGGCAGGTTGTCCTCGGTGAGGAGGCCGATCTCGAAGCTGGTCTGCGCGACACCCGTCAGCCGCGGCTGATCCGGGGTCCACGGCTCCCTGTCGAAGTCCCGCCCGAGCCGGTACGGGATGAAGTCGTGGGGGAACCACTCCTGGGCGATGCTGGCGTGCCGGTCGTACAGCCGGCCGACCTCCGGCTCGAGCTCAAGGAGCAGCGCGGCTTCGTCGATCTTCGCCGACGCGTCGATGCGCGCAGGCTCCACGACGGGCGGCGCAGCGACGATAGGGGCATCCAGAAGGTCGGTCATTCGGCGAGCCTAGGCGCGATCGCCGGTACCCGCGCTCCGACTCCCTGCAGACCTGCACCGACCGCCCCGCCGGGCCACTCGATGGCGGGAATGTTCCCGTGGGATACGAACTCGACGACGTTGCACCTCCGCGACGCCCGCTGACCCTGAACCTCGTCGTTCTTGTTTCCGTGGCGTGCCAACTTCGACGTGAATCTGTCGGCAACGGGCGATTCGGGTCGAATTCGGGGGGTTCGGGCCAGAACCTCGTCGCGTTCGTAGCCCAGTGGAACATCTTGCGGATGGTGGCCCGCGCCATGGGCCCAGCGCAGCTAGCGGCGGCCACTGCCCTCGATCGCGCGGAGGATCAGGCGGATCACGATCGAGCCGATGATCGCGAACACGAGCGCCCCGATGAAGCCCGACACTGGCTGATCGTTGATCTGGCGGGCGAGCCAGCCGCCGACCACGCCGCCGAGGATGCCGACGACAATCGTGGGCAGGCAGCCCTGGACGCTGCGCGTCCCGACGAACCAGCCCGAAATCGAGCCGGCGAGCAGCCCGATGATGATCCAACCCAGGAGATCCAGACCCTGCATGGCCCAGATTGTGGACCAGAAGCCTCCCTGCGTGCGTGTCGTGTTGCGTCGGCGTCGCGACGGGCGCGCCGCAGTACGCTGGCGTCGCTTCGGATCGAGAGGAGAACGCCGTGGCCGACACCCAATCGACCGTCCCCGCCCCGATGCCTGCGCCAGCTGCACAACGCCTCAGGTTGGCCTACCACGGGATCATCGGCGTGGCGATCGGACTCGTCTCCCTGATCACCGTGTTCGCATGGCCGTTCGCGATCCTGACGGGGATGGTGATCGGGAGCGCCGACGTCGATCGCATCCAGGGCCGTCCTCCGCGCGGCAGGGTCGTTCGGGTCCTCGCGGTCACTGGGGGCGTGCTCGCGATGCTGTTCTTCGGCGCCATCATCGGCGGCCTGTTCTCGTTCCTGATCGTGGCGCTCGCGGCGTTCTCCGAGCGGGTCGCCGCCAACACGACCCCAACCGACCGGACGATCGCCCGGATCGTGCTCCTGATTGCCTCGATCGGAACGTGGATCGTCCTGGTCTTCGTTCTCGGGATCAACGTGAACATCCACATCGGCTGACCTGGCCGTGGGTTGGTTGACGGAAAGTCGTTGACTGCGCAATCATTTGCGCATGCCTGCAATCACCGTTCCCGACATCACCGTCCTGCCGCGCATCCCCGAGTCCGACCCGGCCGGCGCCAGGCAGCGGCCCGTCGTCTCGATCACGAACGCGCCATCCGGCTTCGAGGGCGAGGGCTTTCCCGTCAGGCGCGCGTTCCACGGCGTCGACCTGGCCGACCTGGACCCGTTCGTTCATCTCGACCAGATGGGCGAGGTCGAGTACGCCCCCGGCGAGCCCAAGGGGACGCCGTGGCATCCGCACCGCGGGTTCGAGACCGTCACCTACATGATCGACGGCGTCTTCGAGCACCAGGACTCCAACGGCGGCGGCGGCACGATCACGAATGGCGACACGCAGTGGATGACGGCAGGCGCCGGGATCCTGCACATCGAGAAGCCACCGGCCTGGCTGGTCGCGAGCGGCGGGCTGTTCCACGGCTTCCAGCTGTGGGTGAACCTGCCCGCCGCGCAGAAGTGGTCGGCGCCTCGGTACCAGGACATCCGCGCGAACCAGGTCGCGCTCGCGACGTCGCCCGATGGCGGCGCCCTCGTTCGCGTCATCGCCGGGGAGATCGCCGGGCCCGATGGCGCAACGCTCGCGGGTCCGGGCTCGACCTACACACCGATGACCCTCGTCCATGCGACGCTCAGCCCCGGTGCCCGCCTCTCGCTCCCGTGGCGCGCGGACTACAACGCGCTCGTCTACGTGATGAACGGCGTCGGGACGGTCGGGGCGGCGCCCTCGTTCCGCGCCGGCGGCTCGCTCGCGGGCGGGTCAGCGGCGGGCAGCGAGCCGCAGCCGATCCGGACGGGCCAGCTGGCGGTGTTCGGGCCGGGCGATGCGATCACCATCTCCGCGCTCGACGCGCGCCGCCAGGAATCGCGCAGCCCGAGCCTCGATGTGCTCATCCTCGGCGGCCGTCCGATCCGGGAGCCGGTCGCCTGGATGGGTCCCTTCGTTATGAACACGCGCGACGAGGTGATCCAGGCCGTTCGCGATTACCAGGCGGGCCGCCTCGGCTCGATCCCGGCCGTCCACGGCGCCCCCACCTCGATCCAGGAGGCCTAACGCCCGAGCTGCAGCGCGGCCGCGATCGGTGCGTCGACGAACGGCGCGAGCGTTCGCGCGTACGTCGCGGTCATGTGCGAACCGTCGAAATACGCCACCACGGTGCCGATGACCGCCGGGCACACGGTAGTCGTGCACAGGTAGTGGTGGCTCTCCATCGTCGAGATCCCCGGGAGCGCGAGGCGCATGGCGGTGTCGTACAGCGGGTTCATCCAGGCCCAGCTCGATGGGGTGCCGTCGCAGGCGGTCTCGTTCGACGTGTGGATCGCCAGGCAATCTGGGATCGACGAGTTCGGGAACGGCGTGTCCTGGACCACGAGGACGTTCGTGCCCGCCTTGCTGAGGGCCTGCAGGAGCGTGGTGTAGCCCGCCTCGGCCGCCGCTTCGGTCGCCGACCAGGAATCCCCCTGGGTGGTCACCGACTGCCGCTCCGACCAGAACACCAGGTTGAACGCCTTGCCCTTCACCTGCGACACGACCCACGCGCCGTACGTGGTGCACCCGCTCGACTTGGCGGTCGAGTAGAACTCCAGCGCCGCGTCGGTGACGTTGCATTGCGATGCGAGGTAGGTCGTGATGGTCCAGCCATGCCGCTTGGCGAGGACCTCGAGCGCCGGCAGCCACTGGCCGGCGTGCGAGTTGCCGACCAGGGCGACCTTGATCGGGCCGCTTCCGTAGGTGCACGTCTTGCGCCCCGCGAACGGGGCGTAGTTCCAGCAGTTGTCGCGGTAGGCGTCGGACTTGTCCGCGCTCGCGGCGACGGGCGCGGGGATCATCTTCGCGGCCGGGTTCTGTGGACACGCATCGAAGCCGCGGATGATCGCCGCGGCGCCGATGCACGACGTGATCCCCGACGTCGCCCCCGAGGATGGTTGGCCCGACGCGCCAGGTGACCCGGGCGCAGCCGTCGACAGGTCGTCGGTCGAGCCCGGATCGAGCGTGTCCGGCAGGTCCGTCCCGTTTTCGACGCTCGCGAGCGCGGCGTTGAGCCGGAGCTGCGAGTCGAGCAGCTGGGCGCTGCCGGCGATGGCCAGCACGAGCATTCCGACGACCGCGAACCGGAACGTGGGCCACAGCGGCTGGAGCGACGGCATGAACCGGAATCGATCTTCCACGTACACCTTCGTGATCGAGGCGAGCCCGATCGTGACCACGATGATCACCGCCGAACCGACGGGGGTGATCGGCCCGAAGGCATACGGCCACAGCGCGATGAGCGGCCAGTGCCACAGGTAGATCGAGTACGACGTGTCGCCGAGATGCTGGATCGGGCGCAGGCGCAGGAACCGGGTGGGGGACCACGTGCCGGTCGCGGCGGCGAAGATGACGAGCGCCGTCCCAGCGACCGGAAGGATCGCGGCGTAGCCCGGGAACGGGGTGTCGGCGGAGATCACGGCGCCGGCGACGAGCAACATCGCCAGCCCGATCCACGCCGCGACGTCGATCACGCGATCGGGGATGCGCCACGCGCCAAGTGATGGCAGCGTCGCGACGAGGCCGCCCGCCGCCAGCTCCCACACGCGGGTCGGGGTGATGAAGTACGCGTTGGCGGGGTCCGCGGCGGTCGCCGTGATCGAGACGTACAGCGAGCCGGCGATGACGGCCAGCATCGCGACCCGGGTGACCCCCAGCGGCCAGATTCGCGCCCGGCCGGCGAACCAGAACAGGGCGAGGATGAGAATCGGCCAGACGACGTAGAACTGCTCCTCGACCGACAGCGACCAGTAGTGCTGGACCGGCGTCGGGGCCTCGGCGGCCGCGAGGTAGTCGACCGAGTTCACGGCGAGAACCCAGTTCTGGACGTAGAACGCTGACGCGATCGTCTGGGTCGCGATCGAAGCCCACTGCGTGTCCGGCGCCACGAGGCGGCTGGCAATCGCGGTCACTGCCAGCACCACGAACGCGGCCGGCAGGAGCCGCCGGATGCGGCGGCCCCAGAACTCGAGCAGGTCTCGGCCGCGCCTCGGCGGATGCTGGAGCAGGTGGGCCGTGATCAGGAAGCCCGAGATCACGAAGAACACGTCCACGCCGACGTAGCCGCCGGTCACCGTGGTCGGCCACAGGTGGTAGGTGAGGACCAGGAGGACGGCGACCGCCCGCAGTCCCTGGATGTCGGCGCGGAAGCCGCGATCGCTCACGCCACGGCCGCTGCTCACGTCCCGGCGGGGTCGTGGATCGCTGCGGATTCCCGTCGGCCGTTGCACCGCGGCCGATGCTACCCGGTCAGTGGCCCTGACGGATCCGAAGGGCGAGGACGGGACACACGTCGACCGCGCGCCGGGCCATCGGCAGGAGCTTCTTCGGCAGCAGCGAGTGGACGATCGGGTAGCCCCAGTCGTCGAGCTCGACGATCTCCGGGAGCAGCTCGGCGCACATGCCAAAGCCGTCGCAGGCGATCCGGTCCACCTCGAGGCGGATCTCGCCGCGTGCGAGGGGCCGGCCGTGCGCCGGCTGGAGCTGGACGGTAGCCATCATGCGACCCTCCGGAGCGGAACGGGGGCCATCGTGCGGGCCTCGACGAACGAGCAGCCGCGGTCGCGCTGGTGCCGGGAGACCTCGGAGCCGAACGTCTCGAGGGCGCTCGACAGGAGGCCGACGGCGCCGTCTGGGTGGCGGCAGGCGCCGCGATTGCGGACCTGGGCCGCCCACCGCTCCAGGTTCGACAGGTCGTCCCGCCGAGCCTCGACCCGCGCGATGCGGATCATCGCTTCGGCGATCGACCGGAGCCCGAACACGCACGGCCCGCATTGGGCCGCGCTCTGGCGCGCCATGTAGTCGGCGATCCGTGCGGTTGCGACGACCGGGCACGTCCGCGCCGACAGGAACGACACGACCCCCGCGCCGATCGACAGGCCGCTCGCCTTCATCGCTGCCGGGTCGAGCGCCGTGTCCCACGTCTCGCCCGCACCGAGCCAGCGCCCGAAATAGCCCCCGAGCAGCACGGCCTGGGTCTCGTCCTGCAGGACGGGCGTCTCGCTGAGGCGCGCGATCTCGGCGATCGTCGTCCCGAGCTCGATCTCGTGCACGAGCGGCCGTCCGTCGGGTCCGGTGACGGTCACCAGCGTCGTGCCCCTCGTCTCGCCGCGACCCGGCTCGCGGTACCAGCTCGACCCATGGCGCGCGATCAGGGCCACGTAGGCGAGGCTCTCCACGTTCTGGACGAGGGTGGGGAGGCCACCCACGCCGCGCTCGTACGGGCGCGGGGGCGTGACGATCGGACGGGCGTCGGCATCGTTGGCGAAGTGCACGGCGGCAGACTCCTCGCCGGCGACGTAGCGATCCGGCGCGAGGAGGAGCCGAATGCCCGCCCGCGACCCGGCGTGGCGACGACCGTGTTCCGCCTTCGCGCGTTCGGCGACCGCCCGCTCCAGGGATTGCGCCGCGGCTTCGTGACGCTCGCCGACGTACAGCACGATCTCGTCGGCGCCGACGGCCTCGGCCGCAAGCTCCGCCCCGTCGAGCACGAGGTGCGGGCGCAGGAGCAGGAGCGCTCGATCCTTGTGGCTGAGCGGCTCGCCCTCGGCGCCGTTGACGAGCACGACCGCCCCAGGCCCGATGCCGCGCTCGGCCACGGAGCGCCACTTCCGCCCGACCGGGAAACCAGCGCCACCTCGTCCGAGCAGCCCGCTCGCGTCGAGCTCCCGGATCAGGCCGGTGCCGCTGCCGATCGCGGGCAGCCGACCCAGGCGCTCGACGTGGGCGGCATACGGTTCCGAGCCGCCGCGCAGGGCAGGCCCGGCGAACAGGCGCGGAAGGAGCGAGGGCTGGCTCATGGTCAGGCGCCCCGACCCGGTTCGGCGACCGAGGTCAGCACGCTCCGGTTCGAGCCCCGGGCGTAGATGAGGCGCCAGGCGACGGCAATCGCGACCGGCACCACGCATAGCGCGTCGACGGCCAGCATCCACGTCGCGGTGGCGTCGCTCCCCGAGCCGATCGAGTGGACGAGGGCGAGCGGCCACGAGGCGTAGGCGAGCCAGTGGACGGCACGCCACAGCCGCAGCCCGACCCGCTCCCGGAGCAGGCTCGTCACGAGCACCGCGACGCCGAGATAGACCGACAGCACCCCGAGCCCGACCCACAGCGGCCGGTACGACGAGGCGAACGGGACGAGTGCGGCCGCCAGCCCGAGGTTCGTGAACGGATCGAGGATCGCGGTGAGGATGTGGACGACGAGGAAGACAACCGATAGCAGTGAGATCGTCCGGTGGAGCTCGACGGTGAGGAAGCGCGGCCAGCGATCGGACTGCCAGCGCATCGTGGTGATGACGCCGAGAACGACCACCGCCGTGAAGAGGAGCATCGAGACGATGCCAGCACCGCGGGTGGCGAACCAGAGGATCTGCGTGCTCACGCGGCGGCCGCCGGCCAGTGGGCCACTCGCACGACGCTCCCGGACGCGCGGACGAAACGCGACGCGAGTCCGAGTCGCTCGAGCCAGGCCGGGCCGTCGTCGCCGCGGATGAGCGCGGCGGTCGCAGCGGCATTGGCATCGACGCAGGTTGCGGCGGCGACCGACACGGTCCGCCACGGGCTGCGGGCGGGCAGGCCGGTCCGCGGGTCGATCAGGTGATGCACGGTGACGCTGCCGCGGCGCCACTGGCGAACCGTCGTGCTCGAGGTCGCGAGGGCGCCGGCGCGGATCGTCACGACCTCGGCGGGCTGCCCCGGGACCATGGCATCCGGCGGCAGGGTGCTGTCCTCGGCGATCCGGACGTGCCAGCCATCGACGGGTACGGCGCCCGCGATCGCGAGGTCGCCGCCAAGGCTGACGAGGGCGCCGCCGCCCGCTCCGCGGCCGCCGTCCATCGCTGCGACCGCCGCCTCCGCGGCAAGGTCCGCGGCGAGCGCCTTGCCGGTGGATCCGAGGTCGATCGAGACACCCTCCGGCGCGCGAATCGTTTGCGCGTTCGCGTCGAACCGGAGCGTGCGCCAACCCGGCGCGCGTTCGACGCGCAGCTCGATCGGCGCGCCCGACGCGGCGGCGACGCTGAAGTCGTCGTCATAGCCGATTCGGAGCAACGCCTGGCCGATCGTCGGGTCGCACAGCCCGTCGGTCAGCTGGGCGGCGCGAATCGCCGCGCCGATGGCGCGTGCCAGGAGGGGGCTCAGCGCGACCGTCTCGCCGCTGCGGCGATTGAGCTCCATGAGCTCGCTGTCGGCTCGAAAGCGGCTGTACGTCGCGTCGACTTCGCCGAGCACCGCCTCGACCGCTGCGCGGGCCCGGTCGAGGTCGCCGGTGACGAGTAGGTCCGCGTTCGTGCCAAGGGCGGGCCAGGTTGTGCTCTGGATGTCGGCGTACGTGGCGGGGGCCATCAGTGGCCCGAGCCGCCGCTCGTGACGTGGGCCTTGTGCCTCGGCGTCGCGATCGGGGCGGGCGTGGCCTGGAGCCCGGAGGTCGTCCCGTTGCCGTTCGTGGTGGGGTCGGTGGCGGTCGTGTCGTTGCTGGAGCCGTTGACCGATTGGCCCGTCGTATCCGCCGCCGCGGCTGTGTCCGAAGTGCCGCTGTAGGTGAACGCCGCGAGGCCGCCGAAGCCGACCGTCGCGATGCTGGCCAGGACGGCCGCGCGCGTCGTGATCGACTCGATCCGCGCGACCGCCCGATCGCGATTCCGGCTCGTCTGGGGGCGGGCGGACGGGTTCATGTCGGGAAGACTGTGGCCGCATTCTGTGAATTGCGTGAGAACTGGGCTGCGTCACCCTGCTCGGAACGCCGATACATGGGTGGCAGGCGCCACCGCCGATACCCCTCCCCAGTATTGACAAACGATCTTGTCAAGAGGGGTTGACACGTGCTATGATTCCCTCCAACGGCTTGTCAAGTCTTGACAGGCCGACAGTCATGTCCGGGTGGTCGCGCTCGGGCGGGAACCGGGGCGTGTTCCCGGACGTAGGAATGAACGGGCGAATCTGGAGGCGAACGAGACGGCTGGCGGCGTAGCGGCGGAAGTCAAGAGTCGGCTGAACATCGTCGACGTGGTCGGCGAGACGGTGCAGCTGAAGAAGGCGGGCACGACCTACAAGGGTCTCTGCCCGTTCCACGGCGAGAAGACCCCGTCGTTCACGGTCACCCCGAGCCGGGATTCGTGGAAGTGCTTCGGGTGCGGGCTGGGCGGCGACGTCTTCAGCTTCGTCATGCAGCGCGATGGCGTGTCGTTCCCGGACGCGCTCCGCGTGCTCGCGACGAAGGCGGGCGTCGAGATCGACGAGCGGACGAAGCGCGAGGACGCCCACCGTGCCCGGCTCCGCGACGTGATGGAGACGGCGATCGCGTTCTACCACCAGGTCCTGACGTCGACCAGCCTCGGCAAGCCAGCGCTCGACTACCTCAAGGGCCGCGGCTTCACCGACGAGACCATCTCGACGTTCCAGCTCGGCTGGGCGCCCGAGGGCTGGGACGCGATGAGCCGCACGCTCGTCGAGAAGCGCGGCATCAAGCCGGACGAGCTCGTCGAGGCGGGCCTCGCCTCGCCGGCCCGATCGCCGCAGCGGGGCGTCGGCGTCATCGACAAGTTCCGCGGCCGCGTCCTGTTCCCGATCCGCGACCAGAACGGCACCGCGACGGGCATGGGTGGCCGGATCCTCGGCAAGGAAGGGGAGGGCGGCCGGGACACCGGTCCCAAGTACCTCAACACGCCGGGCACCCCGCTGTTCGACAAGAGCCGCTCGCTGTACCTCATCGACAAGGCCAAGAGCTCGATGCGCAAGTCCGGCCAGGCCGTGATCGTCGAGGGCTACACCGACGCGCTGATGGCGCACCAGGCCGGCTTCGACAACGTCGTGGCCTCGCTCGGGACGGCGTTGACGCCGGGGCAGGTCGCGCTGCTGACTCGATATGCCAAGCGAATCGCGCTTGCCTATGACGTCGATGCGGCCGGCCAGAAGGCCGGCACGTTCGGCGCGCAGGCGCTCCAGTCGCTGATCGGCCAGCTCGCTGCCACCGAGAGCGGCATCGAGCTCGACGAGGTCCGCGTCGTGCGGCTGCCGGACGGCAAGGATCCCGACGAGCTGCTGCGCGACTCGCCAGATCGCTGGCGCGAGGAGGTCCGCACCGCCCAGCCGATCGTCGAGTACCTCGTCGACACCTACGCGAAGACGTACGACCTCAAGACGCCGGGCGGCAAGGCACGCTTCGTGGACGCGCTCATGCCGACCATCCGCGCCGTCCCGAACCCGGTGATGCGCGACGCCTATCTCCAGCTCGTCCATCGCGTATCGGGCGTGGAGGAGCGCGTGCTGCTCGAGGTCCTCCGCGGGGCTCGGGTCGGGGGAGCGTCGGGTCTCGCCAACGGCGCGACGCTGTCCGGGCCGGCCCGAACCGGCGCGTCCGACGGCGGCTCGCGGTTCTCCGCGGAGTCGATCGTGTCGGCAGCCGATTCGCTGCCCGTGAGCGAGATTCTCCGCGGCGTCCTGCCGCAGGAGGCGGAGTTCCTGCGCCTGCTCCTGCTCGTGCCCGAGCTCCAGCTCCGGATGGTCGACGAGGTCGGCCCCGACCAGCTCCCGAGCACGGTCGCCCGCGAGCTGTTCCGGGCGGTCGTCTTTGCCCGCGAGCCGAATGACGAGGGCGTCCACCCGCCGTTCAGCCTCACTGCACTCATCCAGGGTCTCGACCCGGAGACCGCTGCCCTCGCCCAGGCGGTGATCGCCCGGCGCGATCCGAACCCGCGCGAGCTCTCGCAGGCCGACCTGGCCTACGAGGTCGAGCGCCTCACCATCGATCTCGAGGAGCGCGCGCTCGACGAGCGCGCCGACTACATCGCCTCGGCGCTCGCCGAGGCCGAGCAGACGGCCGATCGCCCGTCGATCGACCAGCTCCTGCGCGAAAGCCAGCTCATGAATGAAACCCGAAAGTCGCTCCACCGTCGGCGCGACCAGACCCACCTGCTCACGACTACCCGGAGGTAAGCCGCCATGCCGATCGATCCCCTTGACCAGCAGCTCGTCGAAGCCGTCCTGACCCGACCCCGTCGGGGCAAGGCCGACCTCGAGGAGGCCAAGCTCGCGGGCCTGCGTCCATCCCGCGCCGCGCTCGACGATGTCGATGACGACGAGGACGAGGACGAGGACGAGCCAGATCTCGCCATCGTCGCCGACGACGCCGATGACGACGCAACTGTCGAGGTCGTCGGCGAGGACGCGGAGGCGCGCGCCTCGAAGCTGCCCGTCGACGCCCCGGCCAAGCTCGATGCGGAGGAGCTCGAGGAGCCCACCGCGGCCGAGCTCGAGGCGCTCTCCGCCGACATGATCGGCATCGACGACCCGGTCCGGATGTACCTCAAGGAGATCGGCAAGGTCGCCCTGCTGACCGCCGAGGAAGAGGTCGTCCTGGCGAAGGCCATCGAGCTCGGGGAGCAGCTCGTCGACGAGCCGTGGAAGGGCATCGTCTCGCTCCACGAGTGGACGACCCACAACACCGAAACGAAGACCCGGACGCTCAAGCAGCAGCATCGGCTGCCGCTCGGCGACGAGGCGCACCGGCTCGTGCGCGAGGGCGTCTCGGCCGTCGAGGCCGCCGACCTGCTCGTGACCCCGCCGGACTTCCACCTGACGCGCGCCGCCAAGGATGCGCAGTCGGATGGGACCAAGGAGCTCCTCAAGGAGGCGCGCAAGCTCCTCCACTCGTACGCCGAGGCGGTCGATGCCGACGCGGCGAACGGCGCGTCGCCCGAGCATGCCGCGCCGGCGGCGTTCCTCACGCTGCTCGACTGGGCGTACCTCGCCGTCCACAACGGCGACCTCGACTCCCGCGACAACGTGGGGCTCCGCGCGATCTACGACTGGACGCGCGACGGCGTGGCGTTCCCGGCCCTCGAACGGCTCGTCATGGCCGGCAAGGAAGCCGAGTTCCTCAAGCTCATGGGCCACGATCCGGAGGTCCCCAAGAACACCAAGCTCGCGCACCGCAAGGGCGAGCTGGTCCGCATCGGGCGCGACGCGCGCGAGCAGCTGACCTCGGCCAACCT
>DHWF01000056.1:453-60754 GCA_002413045.1 Chloroflexi bacterium UBA5189 | reverse complement strand
TGGCCGGGCGTGTCGATGAGGTTCAGGCCGTAGACGAGCCCGTCCTTGGCGGTGTGCTCCAAGCGCACCGCGCGCGCCTTGATCGTGATCCCCTTCTCACGCTCGAGGTCCATCGAATCGAGGACTTGGCTCGTCATCTGGCGAGGGTCGATGGCGTGCGTCAGCTCGAGCAGTCGATCGGCCAGCGTCGACTTGCCGTGGTCGATGTGGGCGATGATCGAGAAGTTGCGCAGCCGCGATTGGGGGATGGTCACGAGGCGGCAGTCTAGTCGGGCGTGACCGGGTGGCTCGTGTTCGTGCCATGCTCGGTCGATGACGACGTCGACGGACCTTCGGCTATACGCGCTCGACGGCGGGCTCGTCCGCGCGACGGGCACGGACGCCGCGGAGTTCACGGACGATGGTGCCTACGACGGACGAACCTTCGAGCTGCCCGTTCCATGGTTCCTCGTCCGCCATCCGGGCGGCGCGCTCGTCTGGGACACGGGCATGTCCCGGACGCGGACGGACCTCGGCGACTGGGCCACCGCGGGCCCGAGCCTCATCAACCAGCTGGCCGCGCTCGGAATGGCGCCCGGCGACATCCGGTACGTGTCGCTGTCACACGGGCACTGGGATCACTCGGGCAATGCCGGCCTGTTCGCCGGCGCGACCTGGATCGTCAACCCGGCAGAGCGCGCGGTCATGTTCGACGACGAGAGCCGTGCGACGGCGGCGATGGACGACTACGGCGCGCTCGAGCGGGCGGAAACGCACCTCATTTCCGGCGACCACGACGTATTCGGCGATGGGTCGGTCGTGATCGCGCAGGCGCCCGGGCACACGGTCGGCCATACGGTCTTGCTCCTGCGGCTGCCCGTGACCGGTCCGGTGGTGCTGTCGGGCGACCTCTGGCACATAGTGGAGAGCCGCACCCACCGGCGGGGGCCGACGTTCAACATCGACAAGGCGCAGACCTTGGCGTCGATGGACCGCGTGGAGGCGCTCGTTGCGTCAACCAGGGCGCGAGTGATCGTCCAGCACGACCCGGCGGACTACGCCGCGCTGCGTGGGCTGTCGGCGGGCCTTCGCTAGCTCGTGCGGTCAGCGGGCCAGGTGCCCATGACCTGGCGGAGGATCGCGAACTCGCCGAGGTGGTAGGCGTTGTGCGCGCCGACCACCCGGATCTCGCGCAGGATCGAATGTCCCGGCGTCCCTGGGATCGTCGCCAGGAGATCGGTCGAGGGATCGGCGACGAGATCGCGAAGCGCGGCCTGGTCGCGGCGGAAGTCGGCGATCGTGCTGGCGAACTCGGTCGGCGTGGCGACGGCGTTGCGCGCCGGCCAGTAGTTGTCCGGCCATGTCGGCGCGAGGTACGTCCGGTTGCGGATGTAGTCGAGGATGTCGGCCTGCGCGTACCGGATGTGCTCGAGCAGGTGCCACGGTGTGTAGACGCCGTTCGGGATCACCCGATTCATATCATCGACGGGGAAGTCCGCCACGGCAGCATCGAACCGCATGTGCGCCCCGACCGCGTCGATGAGCTCGACGAGCTGTGCGCGAACGGTGTCAAGGTCGTCGCTCAGTGCGCGCACATTCTCGCCCATCGATCGGTCGACGCCCAGGCCGGCAGCCTGCGGTCCGCCTACGCCTGCGCTGCAGCGAGCGCCGTAACGCCGACTGCGATCACGACCACGCCTGCGACCTGCACGCGCTGCAGCCGTTCACCGAAGAGCAGGAACCCGCCGACGGCCGCGATCGCGGCGAACTGCGACGAGAGCACGGCCGCGATCGCGATGTCGGTGCTCGCCGCGACGACGTAGATCCCGCTGCCGAGCGCCTCGAGCATGCCCGCGAGCACGACCAGCGGAACGACCGGACGGGTCAGCCGGAAGCGTCGCGTCACGATCAGCGGCAGGGCGATCAGGAGCACCCCGACTGTCCGCGTGGCGACGATGACCCATGCGGGCGGCATTCCGCCGGCGCCCAGCCGCCCCGAGAGCACGAGCCCGAAGGAGAACGTCGCGGCCGCCGCGATCGCGAGGAAGATCGCGAGGCGAGGGTGGGCAAGATCGTGGGCGGTCCGGCTCGGGTCGACCAGACCGTCGCCGCGAGTTCGCTCGATCGAGGCCAGCACGACGCCGATCGCGATCGCCACGAGGATCACCGCGGTCGACAGCGCGAGCGGCTCCCCCAGCACGACGGAGATGACCGCCGCGAGGGCACCCTCGGTCGCGACGATCGGAGCAACGATCGAGACCCGGCCGATCGAAAGAGCCGCATAGGCCAGCAGCAGGCCGCCGTTCTGGAACAACCCCAGCGCGACCAGGCCGAGGAGCTGTGGCAACCCGAGATCGACGGGTCGGGCGAGCAGCGCCGGCACGATCGCGACGACGAGGCCGACGGTCATCACCCAGCCCAGCACGGACATGGGGCCGATCATCCGGCTCGTGCGGGACGACGCCAGGGTCGCGAACGCCCACGAGAGCGCCGCGCCGAGCCCGCCGAGGATGGCAACCATCCGGGGAGGGTGTCACATCGCCCGGCTCTGGTACCATCCGCCTTCGCGTCCGGCGCCCGACTCGCGCCCGATGCCCTGACTCCAAGTCGAACGAGAGGTTCCAACACTTGGCCAGAACGCCCCGCAAGTGGACGGGCGCCCGATCACCGGGCGGTCTCAAGCGCGTCCGGAGCTCGGAGCGACGCCACGAGGTCCTCGGACCGCGGCGTGCCACGGCGAAGACGCTCGTCCGTGCGGCGCTCGACATCGCCGGCAACCCCGGCGACGACGATCCGCAGGCAAGCCTCGCCGAGGCGATGAGCGCGCTCGACCGCGCGGCCAAGACGGGGGCGATCCACAGGAACGCGGCCGCGCGCCGCAAGTCCCGCCTGGCGCTCAAGGTCAACGACCTGCTCGCCGGCACGAACGTCGTCGTCAAGGGCAAGACCAAGAGCGTCGGCAAGGCGCAGGCGCAGAAGGCCGCCAAGGCCCGCATCGCCGCCGGCAAGGCTGGCAAGGCGAAGGGCGCCCAGACGGCTGCCGGCAAGGCCCGCGCCGCGCTGAGCAAGACCACGCGCTCCGAGGCCGCGGCCGAGACCGCCGCGCCGAAGGCCGCCGCCAAGGCAGCGCCGGTCAAGGCCGCCGCGAAGCCGGCAGCGAAGACGGCTGCAAAGCCCGCGGCCAAGAAGGCGGCGCCCGCCGCGAAGGCAAAGGCACCGGCCAAGGCCGCTGCCAAGCCGGCCGCGAAACCCGCAGCAAAGGCGGCGGCAAAGCCGGCGGCGAAGAAGACCTCGAAGTAGTCAGCGGCGCGGGAGCGCCAGACGAATCGAAAACGCCGGCGGAGCGAGGCTCCCGCCGGCGTTCTTGCAAACCACCAGGTCGGTGTCCATGCCACTCCCGCTCCGCCCCGCCGGCAACCTGCCGGCGGGTCAATGCGTACGGTGCGTGTCACCCATCGTCCGGCACAAGATTCGCCGCGGCGGGCGCGAAAACGTCAGGCGCGAGCGGCGGCCGCGTTCGGGAGGGCGGTGTTGCGGCGAGGGCCGGCGATCCCGAACAGGAACCCGCCGAGGAGGGCAGCCCCCGTGGTCGCGCCCAGGAGCAGCCGCGCTGCCGAGAACTGCTCATTCCAGTACACGGTCGAGAACGACGCGGCGTCGGTGACGCCGGCATTCGCAATGTCCTGGGGTTGCGCCTTCACGTAGCGGTGATAGACGCAGTCGGCACCGGTCACGCACGTCTCGCCGAACGCGACGCCGCCGGCATCGGTTCGGTTGAAATCGGGGTAGCCGCTGTCGCCGTAGAAGAACAGCGCCTTCGTCCCGAGCAGGAGGATCGCCAGCGTCAGGCCCGTGACCGTCCCGGCGAGGAGGGCATTCGGAAGGATCCGCCGCCACGCACCGCGAAGCCGGGCGGATCGCGCGTTCGCGTAGTAGCCGATGATCATCCCGCCCGGCACGGACAGCAGCACGTACGCCGGCCCGATCGGGATCACCAGCAGGAAGCTGATCGCCATCGTGATCGCCATCCCGATCCCGACGTAGGCGGCGACGATCGCCCCGCGATCGACGAAGCGACGAATCATCGGGCGGTGGTTGCCCCGGCGCCGGTGCGAGCGAGGGCGGCTCGGCCCGCGTAGCGCGCCGAGCTGCCGAGGTCCTCTTCGATCCGGAGGAGCCGGTTGTACTTGGCGACCCGCTCGGACCGCGAGGGCGCGCCGGACTTGATCTGCCCGGTGCCCAGCCCGACCACGAAATCCGCGATGGTGGTGTCCTCGGTCTCGCCGGAGCGGTGACTGACCATCGCGGCCCAGCCGGCGCTTCGTGCAAGGTCGATCGCCCGGATCGTCTCGGTCAGCGTGCCGATCTGGTTGAGCTTGATGAGCACGGCATTCGCCGAGTGCTCGGCGATGCCGCGGGCGATGAACGTCGGGTTCGTGACGAACACGTCGTCGCCAACCAGCTGGACCCGCCGGCCGAGGCGATCCGTCTGCGCGCGCCAGCCAGGCCAGTCGGCCTCGGCGATGCCGTCCTCGAGGGACACGATCGGGTAGCGGTCAAGCCAGCTCGACCACAGGTCGATGAGCTCGGCGGTGTCGAGCGTGCGCTTCTCCGTCTCGAGCCGATAGCGACCCGGGATGTCGCCAGCGCCGGTGCCCTCGACGAGGATCGAGCTGACCGCGGGGTCCAGCGCCAGCGCGACATCCTCGCCGGGCCGGTAGCCGGCCTTCTCGATCGCGCGGAGGATGATCTCGACGGCGGCCTCGTTCGACGGCAGGCTCGGGGCGAAGCCGCCCTCATCGCCCTGACCGACGGAGTGTCCCGCCTCGTGCAGGAGCGAGCGCAAGGCGGCGAACACCTCCGCGCCCGCCCGAAATGCCTCGGCGAAGGTGGCGGCGCCGACGGGCGCGACCATGAACTCTTGGAAGTCCGTCGAGTCGACCGCGTGCTTGCCGCCGTTGAGGATGTTGAAGAACGGCACGGGGAGGGTCGTCGCTGCCTCGCCGCCGAGGTGGCGATACAGGGGAACACCGGCCGACGCCGCTGCCGCATGCGCACAGGCGAGCGACGCGCCGAGGATTGCATTTGCGCCGAGGCGGCCCTTATTCGGCGTGCCGTCGAGGGCGATCAGGGCCTCGTCGATCGCGACCTGGTCCAGCCCGTCGCGCCCGACGAGCGCCCGCTCGATCTCCGTGTTGACCGCGCCAACCGCGCGGGTCACGCCCTTGCCGCCGAAGCGGCGCTTGTCACCGTCGCGGAGCTCGACCGCCTCGCTGATGCCGGTCGAGGCGCCGGACGGCACCGCCGCACGGCCGAAGGAACCGTCGGACAGCGCGACGTCGACCTCGACGGTCGGGTTGCCGCGGGAGTCGAGAATCTCGCGCCCGTGGACGCGAGTGATCGTCGGCGCCATGGTCAGGACGCCGCCGAGGCCGACTTCTCGACCTTGGCGGCCTTCCCGGCCTTCGCGGCAGCGGCGCGCTTCGAGACGGCCGGCTCGGCAACCGGACGATCCTGGAGCACGGCCACGCCCGGCAGCTCACGACCCTCGAGGAACTCGAGCGAGGCGCCACCGCCGGTCGAGATGTGGGTGAACCGATCCGCGAGCCCCTGCTGCTGGATCGCGGCGACCGAGTCGCCACCGCCGACCACGACCGTCGCGCCGGCGTCGGTGCGGGTCGCGAGGAACCGCGCGATGGCCCGGGTGCCGTGGGCGAACGAAGGGATCTCGAAGACGCCCAGGGGTCCGTTCCAGAACACGGTCTGTGCGTCGGTCAGGGCCGCCTCCATGAGGTCGAGCGTGGTCCGCCCGACATCGACGATGTGCCACGAGGCCGGGATCTTCTCGGCGGGGATCGTCTTGTACTCGGTGCCGCGCGTGACCTCCTTCGCGACGACGACGTCGACCGGGAGGATCACGTTCACGTTGGCTTTCTCGGCGGCAGCCAGGACGCGCCGCGCCTCCTCGACCATGTCGTGCTCGGCGAGGCTCTTGCCGACGGCCTTGCCCTGGGCGAGCAGGAACGTGTTCGCCATCCCGCCGCCGAGGACGAGCACGTCGACCTTGGCCATCAGCGTGTCGAGGACCTTGAGCTTGCCCGATACTTTGGCGCCACCGACGATCGCGGCGAACGGCCGAGCCGGGTGCTCCATGAGCCGAGAGAGCATCGCGAGCTCGCGCTCCATCAGGAAGCCGGCGTAGGCCGGCAGCAGCTGTGCCACGCCGACCGTGCTGGCGTGGGCGCGATGGGCCGTCCCGAACGCGTCGTTGACGTAGATCTCGGCGTAGTCGGCCAGCTGGCGGGCGAACGCCGGGTCGTTCTTCTCCTCGGCGGCGTGGAAGCGCAGGTTCTCGAGCAGCAGGATCTCGCCGTTGCGGAGGCGCTTGACCGCGTCCACCGTGCCGATGCCGAGGGCATCGCCCGTGACCGGCACGTTGCGGCCGAGGATCTGCGAGAGCCGCTCGGCGACCGGTCGAAGCCGGAGGCCGTCCTGGACCTTGCCGTCGGGCCGGCCGAGGTGGCTGGCGAGGATCACCCGCGCACCGTGGGTGAGCAGGTAGTGGATCGTGGGGATCGCGGCGCGGATGCGCGAATCGTCGGTGACCTTGCCGTCCTCGAGCGGGACGTTGAAGTCGACGCGAACGAAGACTCGCTTGCCGGTGACGTCCGCGTCGCGGACCGTGAGCTTGTCCATGCCGGCGCTCAGGCGACCGAGCCAGCCGGGCGGCCCGCACCGCTCGGCAGCTTCGAGGCGACGAGGCTCAGCAGGTCGGCGCAGCGGCAGCTGTAGCCCCACTCGTTGTCGTACCAGGCGATGACCTTGACCATCGTGCCGCCGAGCACCATCGTGCTCGCCGAGTCGATGATCGAGGAGCGCGAATCGCCCCGGAAGTCGGACGAGACGAGCGGCTCGTCGGACACCCCGAGGATGCCCTTCATCGGCCCAGCCGCCGCGGCGCGGAACGCGTCATTGAGCTCCTCGACGCTGGTCGAGCGCGAGACGTCGGCGGTGAAGTCCACGACGCTGACGGTCGGCGTGGGCACGCGCAGGCTGAACCCATCGAACTTGCCCTTGAGATCCGGGATCACGAGCGCGAGTGCCTTGGCGGCGCCGGTCGACGTCGGGATGATGTTCTGGCCCGCGGCGCGGGCCCGGCGCGGATCCTTGTGGGCAACGTCCAGGATGCGCTGGTCGTTGGTGTAGCTGTGGATCGTGTTCATCAGGCCGCGCTCGATGCCGAGCAGGTCGTGGACGACCTTGGCGGCGGGCGCGAGGCAGTTCGTCGTGCAGCTGGCGTTGCTGATCACGTCGTGGGTCGCCGGGTCGTAGCGATCCTCGTTCACGCCGAGGACGATCGTGATGTCCTCGCCCTTCGCCGGGGCGCTGATGATGACCTTCTTCGCGCCGGCCGCGAGGTGCGCGCGGGCCTTCTCCGCGTCCGTGAACAGGCCGGTGGACTCGAGGACGACGTCGACCCCGAGATCGGCCCACGGCAGCGTGGCCGGGTCCTTGACCTGGAGGACCTTGATCTCGCGTCCGTCGATGATCAGCGCGTCGTCGGTGTGCTCGACGGTCCCGTGGTAGGCCCCGTACGTCGAGTCGTGCTTGAACAGCAGCGCGTTCATGCTCGTGTCGACGAGGTCGTTGACGGCGACGACCTCGAGGTGTGGCGCGCGCTCGATGATGGCCTTGAGTGACTGGCGCCCGATGCGCCCGAACCCGTTGATGCCGACGCGGACGGTCATGGATGAGTACCTCCTGGCACGGCGACCGGGTTGTCCGGTCGCTTGATGGTCGTTGGGGAACGCTGATCATGATTGGCGAGCCGGCGCATGACGAGCGGCTGGCAGCCGGCGAGTGACACGTCGCCGCCGAGGGCGGCCGGTACGACCTGCACGAGCCGCCCGATGACGCTGAACACCTCGGTCGCGATCGCGATGCGGATCGGGCCGAGCATCCGGTCGCCCTCCGCCTCGGCGATGGAGCCGCCGACGACGATCCGGTGCGGGTTGAACGCGTTCACGTAGCCCACGCAGCCGGCGGCGACGGCGCGGCGGGCGTCGTTCATGAGTCGCATGCAGGCGGGGTCGTCCGCGAGCGCTCCCTCGGCGACGTCCTTGGCCGACAGCTCCTCGTCCTTGCCGAGCGTCCGGGCCCGGGCAACCAGGAACGCCGAGCCGCCGGTGGCGACGAGCTCCGCGGCCATCCGAGCCAGCGACGCGCCAGCCGCGTAGGCCTCCACATGCGCGACCCCGCCGCAGCCGCATGGCGGCCCATCGAGCCCGACCGGCACGTGTCCGAGCTCGCCGGCAAAGCCATCCGGCCCATGGAGCAGTTGGCCGCCGGTGAAGATGGATCCGCCGACGCCGGTGGAGACGGTCAGGTAGATGAAGTCGTTCTCGCCGCGGGCCGCGCCGAAGGCGTGCTCGCCGAGCGCCGCGACGTTGGTGTCGCGGTCCAGGAACGCGGGCAGATCCTCGGCGGCCGCGAGGTCTGCCGCGAGCGGGATGTCGCGGAAGTGCGGACCGAGGTTCGGCGGCTCGAGCACGACGCCCCGTTCGGGATCGACCGGTCCGGGCGACGACAGCCCGATGCCGGCGATCGTCGCGGCCACGTCGGCTGGCGCCGCCTTGCGGGCGCGGCGCGCAACGTCACGGCACGCGGCAAGGACCGCGCTCGGGCCGTCTGCGCTCGGTGTCGGGCGTTCGACCCGGGCGAGCCGCGACCCGTCGGGCAGGACGACTGCCGCGCGAATCCGGGTGCCGCCAAGATCGACGGCGATGACTGGCAGGGAGGACAGGGCGAAGCCTCTGGTTTCGATCGTTCGGAGCACGTGCGAGTTTAGCAGCCGAGGGTCGCGAGACCCACCGGCGCAACGATTGTCCCGTGCGCCCGGTCCTGGCGACAGGGCCATTCCGACCGGAAAAACCAAGACCCCCGCCGGTCGCCCGGCGGGGGTCTCAAGGTGCCAGATGAGGAGTGGCTAGCCGCCGATCTTGAACACCTTGGTCCCGCACTTGGGACAGGTGCCGGAAAGGGCCTTCTTGCCGTTCTTCATCGTGATCTGCACGGGGTTCTGGACTTCGACTTTCATCTTGTCCTTGACGCAGTAGGCCATGGCCATGGGTTCAGGTCCTCCCGAAGCTCCGTTGCGCCCCGAGCTCGGTGCCCGGAGTCACGCTGCGCTCAGAGTCCCAGCGACGGTCGCCAGCGATCCGTCCCTGCTGCCTGCTTGCGGCGGTCCATGTCCGCGAGGATCAGGAGGCTCTCGAGCCCCGTCTCCACGCAGGCCGCTTCCGCCTTGTCCTTTGCGGCCCCGGTCACGAAGTCGCCGGTGGTGCGCTGCGCGTAGACCGCACAGACCACCCCGGCCCGACAGCGCGCCAGGCCCGCGAGCACCATCAACGCCGAGGCTTCCATCTCAAAGTTCATGACACGCTGGCGCGCCATGTCCTCGGCGAGGTCAGGGTACCGGATGGGGAGTTGCGGGATCGGGCGGCCCTGCGCACCGAAGAAGCCCGGTGCCGTGGCCGTGATTCCCACGTGATACCGATTCCCCAGCCGTTCGGCGGCCTCGATGAGGGCGATCACCGCCTCATAGTCCGCCACGGCGGGATACCCGTCGTGGACGAACCAGCTCGTGGTCGTCTCGAGCCGGACAGCGGCCGTGGAGATCACGAGATCCCCGAGTGCCATCTCCGGCTGGAGGCCGCCGCACGAGCCGACGCGGATGAGCGTCGGCCGCTTCGTGATGGCGAGGATCTCGGCCATCACGATCTCGACGTTGTCCGTTCCGATACCGGTCGACACGATCGACACGCGCTGGCCACGGTACGTGCCGGTGACCGACGCGAATTCGCGATGCCGGCGCTCGAGCTCGACGTCGTCGAGCAGCCGGGCAATCTTCGGGGTTCGATCTGGGTCGCCGGGGAGGAGGAGATACTCGGCCAGCTCGCCCGGGCCGAGATCGATGTGGTACTGCCGCTCCCCTTCGGGAAGCGCGACGCGGTGGTCCGCGTTCGGCAAGAGCCCGTTCTCCTCCTCGTTCGCCCGCGGCTGCGGAACTGTGCTCAAGCGTAGGCGCGCGTTCGAACGAGCGTCAAGCACGATTCGTGCTCAGCCCGTGCGGCGGCCCGTTCGGGGGCGTGGGTCAGGCCGCGCTGGACCGGAGCATGGCGAGGCGCTCGACCAGCGCCACCCGGAGGCGGCGCCGAAGCAGCCGCCTCCGAAGGACCGTCGCGAGGATCGACAGCAGCGAGATCGCGGCCAAGGCGAGCAGGCTGGTTGGCGCCGTGCCGAACCCGAGACCGGCGGTGTCGGCGGCCATCGTGCCCTGGCCGCTGGGGCTCGCCGATGGGGCCTGCGCCGCCCCGGAGCCGCCGATCGGCAGCGCCTGCCCGAGGCTGCCAACCCGCACGAGCACGCCATCGTCACCGACGATCACCTTCGGCGTGCCCTCGACGAGGGCTACGACCCCGGTCGCCGCGACGGCGTCGCCCTGGTGGAGGCTCGCCAGGAGCGTGGCCATGTCGCCCTGCAGCTCGATTCGGGCGATGGCAGTGCCGTCGTCGAGGTCGAAGCCGCCCGTGGCCAGTCGCGCGACGAGGCCGCCCACGCGCACGCGAGCACCCACGTGGTCGAGCAGGGCCGCCAGGTCCGTATCCGGCGTGACGTCGATCGCGGGGCTCCCCACGGCAGCCGTCCCCGCGTTCGCGCCGGAGCCGGAACCAGCGGTTCCCGAGGCCGCGCCGTCACCCGACGGTCCGATCGCCAGGTCCGCGCCATTCCGCGGGAGCACGGCGAACCGACGATCGCTGGCGGTCGGATAGGGCCGCTTCGCGATGCCCGTGACCGTGACCTTCCGTCCGGAGACGAGGGCGGTCGACGGGATCCCGGCGCCTGCCTGTCCCTGGATCGGCACCCTGGCGCCGTCCGCGAGCTGGATCTCGGCCCGCCATCGATCGCCGAGTCGCTCGACCTTGAGGATCGTGCCCGAGAGCCGCACGAGCTGCCACTCGTCACGCTCGCCGGGCGCTCGCGCGAGACCGGCCGGCGCGACGCTGGTCCCGCCGGCGATCGTGGTCACCGTCGATGCCGCGATCCGCGGCGCGCTCCACGCGTGGCCGGTCACCCCGCTGATGTGGAGCTTCGTGCCCGGCGCCGGGGCAGACGAACCCGACGGGAGGTACACCTCGATCGCGCCCGTGGCGTCCTGGACGACGATCCGCCGGCCGCTCGAGTCGAGCAGGCTGACGCCCGCGGTCACCGTGGCCTCGATCGCCACCGACTTGCCATCGGCGAGCGCGAGCACCGTGGCGATGGGCGAGACCGTGGCGGGAGTACCGCTGGGGCCAGGTCCGGCCGCCGGGGCCGCGACGATATCGGCGCGGTCCCGCAGGTAAAGCCGGTACCCGTCGAGCGCGCCCTTGCGCGATGCCCGCTGGCCGACGATGCCCGTCAGCCGGTAGGCGTGGCCCTTCGCCAGGTCCGAGGCGGCAATCTTGCTCGACGCGTCGGCGATGACCCGGAATGGCGTGCCGGCCGCATCCGTGAGATCCAAGGTCAAGTCGCCGCTGGTGCCCTTGGTCGGCGCGGCGACGACGGTGCCGGTCAGCTCGGCGAGCCGGGCCTCGGTCGCCTCGCCGAGGTCCTTCGCCGCGAGGTGGGCTGGCGTCGGCAGGCTGCCCTGCCCGGTGACCTTGAAGCCCGTTGCCGTCGGTCGCAGCTCCAGCTGCCCATACGGATCCGCGAGCGCGGCCTTGACGAGGACCGTGGTGCCACGGGCCGGCGAGGCAACGCCGTCCGGCAGGCGGACCACGATCCCGCCGGTGCCATCAGCAATCGCGATGAGCGGCGGCAGGCCCAGCCGGCCACCCTCCGCGGTCACCACGCCGGCGACGGTCACGGTGGTGCCGACGGGCGCGCCGCGCGCCTCGAGGACCGTGATCATGGGCGGTGGCGTGGGGCCGGGCGTGGCGGTGGGGCTCGGGGTTGGGATCGGCGTGGCGGTCGGTGTCGGTGACGGGACCGTGGTGGGCGCCGGCGTCGCCGTCGGGGTGGCCGTCGGGGCAGGCGAAGCAGTTGCAGTTGGCGTGGGGGCGGCCGTTGGCGCCGGAGTCGGCGTCGGCGCGGGCGTCGCGGTTGGTGACGCCGTTGGGCCGGGCGTCGGCGAAGGAGTGGCCACGATCGCGAACTCGCCAGCCTCGGTTGCATGGACGCGGTATCCGGCCAGGCCCGTGCCAGTGCTGTCCCGCTGCCCGACCGGCCCGGTCGCGATGACAGACGTCCCGCTCGGGACGCTCAGGCCTCCGAGCGCGTTCGGCCCCACGATCACGCGAACCTGTCCCGTGCCGTCGTCGACCATGAGCGCGAGGCCGTCCGTGAGCGCCGTCGACGATCCGACGGTCGTGCCCTGGACCGTGACCAGGCCGCCTTCGACGAGCTCGCCGATCGAGCCCGTCGTCTCCAGGGCAGCGGGCGGCAGCGCCGCCTGGCCGAGCGCGACGATGTCGGCAACATTGACCCGGAGCGTCCGCTCCGCGAACCGGTCGTCAACGACACCGCCGACGCTGATCAGCGTCCCGGCGGGAAGGCCGTCGGTCACCGCGGCGTCGAGGTACAGCGCGATCCCTGCGGTGTCGTCCTGGACGAAGGCCTTGCGACCTGCCTCGAGTGCGCCGAGCTGCGTCGTCAGGACACCCATGACGCTCGCGGTCGTGCCGTTCGCCTGGGCGCGTGCATCGAGGATCGAGACGACCGGGACGGGTGTCGCGGTGGGAGCCGGCGTAGGCGTGGACGCAGGCGTGGGCGTGGGCGTGGCGACCGGCGTGGGCTCGGGCGTGGGTGACGGGGTCGGGGTCGGCGCCGTGGTTGGGATGAGGGTCGCCGTCGGCTCGGGGGTCGGCGTCGGTGTGGGCGTCGGCGTCGGCTCCGGCGTACTCGATGGCGTCGCCTCCGGCGTGGCATTGGGCGCGGGCGTGTCCGTCGGGACCGGCGCACTCTCGGTCGGTGTCTCGGTCGGTGTCTCGGTCGGCGCGACACTGGGCACGGGCGTGGCCGATGGCGCGGGCGTGTCGGTCGGGGCGGCCGTGGGGCTCGGGGTCGGAACCGGGGTCGGCGACGCGCCCGGCGCGGGTACCGGCGGCGCCGCGAGGGACTGCGGGTTCGGCGACGCCTGGGTGAACCAGTCGGCCGCGTTCGAGTTGGTATCCGTGGTGTTCCCGGCGAGCCCGCCGGGCTTGCGCTCGATGCTCGAGTTCGCGGCGGGCGCCGCCATGGTCGAACCCTCGACGAACGCGTTGGTTGCATCGCCCCAGCCGACGGCATCGACCGGCGCACCGCCGATCGCTCGGAGCACGATCGCGCCGCCGGTCGCGGCGAATCCGCCGCTGTACGTGGCGTCGGCAAGCGGGGCATAGATCCCGGCCGTGTTCGCAACGAGCAGGTGGCGCCCGATCCCGAGGATCAGGGACGTCGTCCACGACGCCTTCCGAGTGACCGTGCTCCCGGTCGACGTCGCGTAGACGAGCTCGAGGCCGGCAAGATCGACCGGCGCCGGGCCGACGTTCGTGATCTCGGCGAACTCGTCCGACGCGGAGGCGCCGCCCGTCTGCATCTCCGAGACGAGCAGCGTGGAGACCGGCCAGGTGACGGCCGCCAGTGGCGCCGGCGCGGACGCCGAGCCAGCGGCGAATGCGACCCCGCCGAGCGACAGGACGATGAACAGCGCGGCGAGGGGCGCGAGACGACGCTCCACGATCGACCTCCGGGCGGGAGCCACCGAGGCGGGCGGGACGGCTCGCCGGGTTGTAGCAGGCCGGGATCGACGCCGGCTCATCTCTCGCTTACTCCCCGATCACTGCCGGGCAACCGCGCCGTCGCGTACGATTGCGGACCGGCCGAGACGGCCATCCCGGGATCGAAGGAGGAATCGTGGCCCGCGCCAAGCAGACCGGACGTTCGGAGGCCCGCCGGCGGTATCGCCAGGCGTCGACCGTGGCGCCCGAGGGCGAGATCGAGACGGCTTCACCCGCCGCTCGACCGAACGCCTCGACCGCGAAGGCGACGCCACGACCGAACGATCGCCCGAACCCGGTATCGGCCGGCCGGCCCGGCTTCATGTCCGCGGTCCGCGGCGCCTACCACCCGGCGCACATTCGCGAGGATCTCCGCGCGCTGCCGAAGCTCCTCACGCACTGGTCGTTCCTGGTCTCGGTCGTCCTCGTGCTGGGCGGGGCCGCGGGACAGCTGATCCTGCCCAACTACACCGGCACCGAGTTCGCGTGGCAGCTGCTGGCGCTGCCCGGATCGGCGCTGGCGCCGCAGTTGGTGGCGGGCTTCTTCGCTCCCCGGGCGAGCTACCTGCTCGGATTCATCATCGGGCTGGAGCAAGGGATCGTCTTCACCCTGCTCGCGAGCACGCTGGCGGCCCAGAATGGCACGCCCATCCCCACCGACCAGGTCCCCAACCTGCTCATCCTCTCGTTCGTGACGGGCCCGATCAGCGGCCTGCTCTTCGCAGCCGCGGCCGCCTGGTACCGCCGCTTCCTGTCGCTGTCGAGCCCGAAGCGCGCAGCGCCGGCGAAGGGCAACCCCCAGAAGCGCGCCGCCCGCCGTTAGCGAGCCGGACAACGCCGGAACCGTTGACCCGGATCAACGACTTCGGCTTTCTGTCGTAGTAGAGTCCCGCCCAACAGATCGGGTGGATCCATCACGCCCGATCGTCCCTCGCAGCCGTGCTGCGGCAAACGTGGAGGTCTGGCTCATGGTCGGCATTCCTGCCAAGCGCTTCCTTGCTCTGACCGCGGGATTCGGGCTCGCCCTCGCCAGCGTCGGGGCCGTTTCAGCCGGCGCACCCGCGCGAGCGGATCGCCCGAGCATCTACATGCCCCCGCGTGGTGCCACGCACAACGCTCGTCCGGTGAAGTCGAAGGAGCTCACCTACCACGGCGGCGTCGGTGGCAGTGGGGTTGTCACGGGCCCGAACCCGAAGGTGTACCTCGTCCTCTGGGGCAGCCAGTGGAACAGCAATGACCCGTCCGGCGAAGCCGGCATCCTCCAGAGCTTCCTGTCCGGCGTGGGTGGCAGCTCCTGGAACAACTCCGTAACCCAATACTGTCAGGGCGTCGCCTCCGGGACCACGTTCTGCAACGGCGCGGGGACACCAGCGTCGAACGCGAGTGGCGTCTTCGGCGGGACCTTCGTCGACAACGCGGGCGCCGCGCCGTCTCGGCCGTCCCAGTCACAGCTCGCTGCCGAGGCGGTCAACGCTGCAAAGCATTTCGGCAATATCTCGGCGTCTGCGAACACGCACGTGCAGTACATGATTGCAACCGCGACCGGCAACAACGCCTCGGGGTTCGGGACCCAGTACTGCGCCTGGCACAGCTCGACGTCCTCGACCTACGGCAACATCGCCTACACGAACATGCCGTACATCACCGACGCGGGAGCGAGCTGCGGGGCCAACTTCAATGGCCTCGGCGCGAATGCCGGGATCACGATCGTCGGAGGCCATGAGTTCGCCGAGACGGAGACCGACATCTTCCCGAACGGCGGGTGGCTCGACGGCAGCGGCGCGGAGAACGGCGACAAGTGCGCCTGGATCAGCACCGGCAGCCAAGGGGCTTCGGCGAGCGTCGCGATCGGCCGCGGGAGCTTCCCCGTGCAGTCGCTGTGGAGCAACGCGTTCAACAGCAACGCGGGTGGGTGCGTCCTCTCATACCCGTAACCCCCCAGCTTCACCCTGGCGATCAGGAAGCGGCGCCCGCAAGGGCGCCGCTTCCTCGTTTCGCCCGTCAATCCCAGCCGGCGCATCTCGGCGTGCGCCGGGATTGATTGAGGACGCATGAGCCGAGCCCGGGCAGTACTCCCTGCGGGCGTTGCACCCACGCCAACCTGACGATGGGCCCGCGCATCTCTCCAGCGACCACATCGCTCGGGAGAACTCGCTATGCGCACGGCGTCGCTCTGCTCCCTCTTCGTGCTTCTTCTTTGTGCGGCCTGCGACCAGGGCGGTGGGCCGGCTGCGTCGGTGGCCCCGTCGGCGCCAGTCTCAGCCTCGGCCTCCGCCTCGGCCTCCACGTCCACGTCCGCGAGCGCTGTGAGCCAAGATGTCCCGGCGTTTCGGGGCAACTCCGCGCGGACAGGCGTGGTGCCGGGACCTGGTCCCATCGATCACGCCGCCGTCGCGTGGACGGCAAGCCTCGGCGCCCCGATCCGTACGGCGATCGTCACAGCCGGAGGATTGGCCTTCGTCTCGGCCGACGATGGCACGGTCGCGACGTTCGACCTCGCATCCGGGCAGCTGCGCTGGCGGGAATCGATCTCCACCTCGCCGCTCAGCACGCCCGAGGTTGTCGATGGCATCGTCGTGGTGGGTACCGCCACGGACGGCCTTCGAGCCCTCGATGCGGCAACCGGGCGGGCGATTTGGTCGGTGGCCACCGATGGCCGCGTGGCCGGCGCGCCCGCTGACGGCGACGGCCTCGTGGTCTTCGGAAGCGATGGCGGGACGGTCGAGGCGGTCGACCTGTCGACGGGAGCCACCAGATGGACAGCGAGCGCGGGCGACCCAGTCATCTCCTCGATCGCCATCGGCGAGGGGGCGGTCGTGGTCGGAACGAATGGTGGGACAAGGTCCGGAACCGTCGCGTCGTTCGATCTCGCGGGCGGGCGCCTCCGCTGGCGGACACCGGTTGGGTACGCCGGACGGGTCGGGACCCCGGCGATTGCCGAAGGCCGCGTGTTCGCCGCAACCGGTCTCGACGGCCAGGGCGACGGGATCCATCACGTCGTCGCCCTCGATCTCGGTACCGGAGCGATCGATTGGCAGTACCAGAGCGCGGCCGGGCTGCCGGTCTACACGCCTGCGGTTCGGAGCGGGGCGGCGTTCGTGACAGGCGAGGACCGAACGGTGACCGAGCTTGACCCGGCCACCGGCGCGGTGGCCTGGTCGACGAACGTCGAAGGCGTCATCGAAGGGAATCCAGTCGTTGCTGCGAGCGCGGTGTACGCGACCACGAACGGCGGCGCGGCGATCGCCATCGACGCGGCCACCGGCCGGCAGTTGTGGAGCGTTCCGATCAAGGGCAATCCCTACGGTCCGACCGTCGCCGGGGGTCTCTTGCTCGTCGGCACCGATCTCGGCACGCTGTACGCCATCGGCGGGACGCTCCCGTGATCGATCCGGAAGAATCGGCCAACCGCGGCGGCTTCCCCGGCATCACACCTCCGACCGGGCCCGCGAGGGCGCCCGGTGACGAATCGTCAGCAATGCCGAATGGAGGAGTCGCCGCAATGTCCAGGAGCACCGCTCGATCCCGGGGCATCCGGGCTGTCGTCTCGATTGCGGCGACGGCCGTCCTCGTCGGCGCCTGTGGCGGTGGTGCCAGCCCGGCACCGTCCCCGGCGGGGGCCACGACGCTCCCGACGCAGGTCGCCATCGCGACGCAAGCGGCCACGTTGGCGCCAGTCAGCCCCACTGCGTCGCCGCTTCCGAGCCTGAAGGTCCTCTGGCAGGGAGCGGGTCCCGTCACTGCGAAGGGCCTCGCCACCTACTGGCCGACCGTCGACCCGATCACGAAGGACGTCTGGGTCGCCGCATCCCGCCAGAACCAGTACTGGATCTTCAGCCCGGACGGCAAGTTCCTCGAGGCCTGGGGCACGGCCGGCAGCGGGCCGGGCCAGCTCGCGCTGACAACCCACGACCCGACGCCGGACTCGGTTGGTGCAATCGCCTTCGCGCCGGACGGCAGCTTCTACGTCGCCGACAACGGCAACTACCGCGTCGAGAAGTTCGACAAGAACCGCAAGTTCGTGCTCCAGTGGGGCTCCTTCGGGACCGGCAACGGCCAGTTCGGGAGCCCCAAGGGCATCGCCACAGACGGGAAATCCGTCTGGGTGGGCGATGATCCCCGAGGTGACGTCCAGGTGTTCGACACGAACGGGAAGTTCCTTCGCAAGTTCCCGGGCTCGTTCTTCTTCTCTCGATCCGCGCCCGCGGGCAAGTGGTACACGATCGACGAGTCGGGTGTCCTGGTGACGGATGACGCCGGCAACACGATCGGCCAGCTGGCGGTCGATTGGGGCGCGCTCGGGGACTTCCCGCCGCAGCTGGCGTACGGAAACGGTCATCTCTATGGCGGCTGGACGCACCCGGAGAACCCCTCGCTCCCGAGCGGGCTCATCGAGCTCGACGCGACGTCGGGCGCGGTCCTAAACGAATGGTCGAACGGCGACGCCAGCATCGGCATCTCGACCGATGGAACGACCCTCTACCTCGCGGCGGATGGCCCGAACTACACGGGCTGGCCGTATATCCAAGCGGTGGCGCTGCCCTGATCGAGTCCCCGCATCCGGTCGCGTACGCTCCGGTTCGATGCTGAGTGTCGCGCGCAGCTCGGCGGTCTCCGGGATCGGGGATGCCGAGCTGCTCGCGCTCGCGGTGGGCGGCAACGCCGACGCGTTCGACGCGCTGCTCGGTGGCCGTCTCGACCGCCTCTTCCGGATGGCCTACGCCATCACGCGGACCGAGTCAGACGCCCGTGATGCGACCCAGAACGCCTGCGTCCAGGCATGGCGGGAGCTGCCCAGGCTTCGGGATCAGGCCCGCTTCGATCCCTGGCTGTCGCAGATCCTGGTGAACAGCTGCCGAATGCTCCTGCGTAGTCGACGACGCGGCTCGGTCCGCGAGATCTCGATGGACGATCCGGTCAATCCGATCGCCAACCACGTGCCCGCGAGCCGCTCCGAAGTGGACGGGCTCTCCGAAGCTGACGCGATCCGGGCGGCCTTCGCCCGCCTCGACGTCGCGACGCGCTCGATTCTTGCGATGCACTACGTCGACGGCCAGCCACTCGCCGAGATCGCCCGGCAGATGGGCCGGCCTGTCGGCACCGTGAAGTGGCGCCTCTCGAACGCGCGGCGTGCGCTCGAGATTGCCCTGAGAGCAGAACGACGATGAGCGAGCGGTTCGACCTCACCGAGAGCGCAATCCGCCACGCGCTCACGCCGCCCGCGACGGTCCGCGCGCCGCTGGACCTCGCGGCGGCGATTCGGCTTGAGATCGACGCCACGCCGCAGCGGCGCCGGCCGGTGCTGGTCCTCGCGGTGTCGACGACAGATCGACGGCTTCGCTTGCTGGCCATCGCGGCCGTCCTCGCCATGCTCGCCCTGCTCGCCGTCTTCGTCGTGATCGGCCACCGGTCGATCGTGCCCGAGCTGGCGATCGTCGACGAGGCGATGTTCCGAGGCGGCCCGGCGCGAACCGGCGTCGTCGTCGGACCCGGTCCCACGACCACCGAGACGATCGCATGGGATCAGCCGGTCGCCGGACCGATCGTCGCCAACATGCCGGCGATCGTCGGCGGCGTCGTTTACGTGGCCGACGGGAGCGGCGCCGTCACCGCGTTCCGCGCAGCCACGGGCGATGCGCTCTTGTCGGTCAACCTCGGGTCACCCGCGAGCACGTCACCGGCAGTGGCGACCGGCCTGGTGGTCGTTGGCGACGATGCCGGAGATGTCGTCGCCCTTGACGCGACGAATGGAGCGGAGCGCTGGGTCTTCCATACCAACGGAAGCGTGCGCTCCTCCCCCGCGATCGCCGACGGGGTCGTCTACGTCGGCAGCGAGGACGGGCATCTGTATGCGATCGACCTCGCCAACGGCCAGCAGCGCTGGGCCTTCGACTTCGGCGGCGCGATCACGCGATCACCGGCCGTCAGCGGCGGGCTCGTCTTCGCGGGCGCCGACGGCGGTCGTTTCAAGGCGATCGACGCCGCGACGGGCCAGGAACGCTGGGAGCGAACGCTCGACGCCGGCCAGATCGCAACTCCAGCAGTCCGCGACGGGGTCGTCCTCGCATCAAGCGGTCTCGGCACCGCCGGGCCGCACGCCGTGTACGGACTCGACGCATCGACCGGCAAGACGCGGTGGACATGGGCCTCCCCGTCCGGGCAGGAGGTGTATGTCGGAGGGTTCGACACGGACCTCGCGATCGTCATCTCGGCGGATGGCAATGTCTACGCGCTGGACACGCGCCCGGAAGCTTCGACGCCACTGGTTCGATGGCGATTCAAGACCGGCGGCCCCGTCGGGAGCGCCGTCGCGATCGCTGGTGGCGTGGTGTACGTCGCCGGGGGCGATCGGACGATCTACGCCGTCGACGAGCATGCCGGTACGGAGATCTGGGCCCAGGCCGTCAGCGGTCAGCCGGGGGCGATCGGGATCGTTGGAGATCGTCTCTACGTCGCGACGGACCTCGGTCGGGTCATCGCGATCACAGGAACGCCGTAGCCGCTTCGCGATCGCGTCCTCGACCACCGGCGCAAGATAGCGGAGGAGGCGCGATGCGAGCAGCGATCTTCGGGGGCCCGGGCAAGATCACGGTCGGGGAACGGCCGGACCCCGTCATCAAGAACCCGACGGACGCCATCGTCCGGGTGTCCCTCGCCTGCGTCTGCGGGTCGGACCTCTGGTATTACCGCGGCCTGTCGCCGCACGACCTCGGCGCCATCGGACACGAGTTCATCGGGACCGTCGAGGAGGTGGGCTCGGAGGTCCGCGACCTTCGGCCGGGTGACTTCGTGGTGACGCCGTTCACCTACAGCGATGGGACCTGCGTGCTTTGCCGGGCGGGATGGTTCTCGAACTGCTTGCACGGCGGCGGCTACGGCAACCACGGCATCGACGGCGGGCAGGGCGAAGCGGTCCGGGTGCCGTTCGCCGGCACGACCCTGGTGAACGTGCCCGGCTCGGGCCACTCCGACAAGACGCTGCGCTCGATCCTCGCGCTGTCCGACGTGGCCTGCACCGGCCACCACGCCGCGGCGAGCGCGGGTGTCGGTCCGGGCATGACGGTCGCGGTTGTCGGGGATGGCGCGGTGGGCCTGTCTGCCGTGCTCGCCGCCAAGCGCCTCGGCGCGGGGCAGATCATCGCGCTTTCGCGGAACCCGGCTCGGCAGGCAGTTGCCCGCGAATTCGGGGCGACCGACATCGTCGAGGAGCGCGGCGATGCCGCAATTGCCGCGGTGCATGACCTGACCGGCGGCCTCGGGGTCGAGGCGGCGCTCGAGTGCGTCGGCACCGGCGAGTCGATGTCGACCGCGTTCGGCATTGCCAGGTCCGGCGGCATGGTCGGCGCCGTCGGCGCGCCCCATGACGTCGAGGTCCCGATCGACGTGGTGATCTTCCGGAACGTCGGGCTCCGGGGCGGTGTAGCGCCGGCCCGACGCTATCTCCCGGCATTGCTCGAGGACGTCCTGGCCGATCGAATCAACCCCGGATTGGTCTTCGACTTCGAGACCGACCTCGACCACATCGTGGACGGCTACGAGGCGATGGACGACCGACGGGCGATCAAGAGCCTCGTTCGCATCGCCGTGTCGGCTGAGTCCGGGGCGGGCCTAGCCCAGACGGCGCATCCCCGCATGCCCTAGTTGGCGCACGCCCTGCGGCGATTCGGGGCCGCCCGCCCGCTCCGCCACCTCCGTGAGCGCGCGTACCTCGTGCGCGATCACGTTGACGACCGATGACTCGCGCTGGAGGTCGCCGTCGACGAGGAGGAGGGCGTGGCGGCGAACGACGCCACGGAGGCGTGCCCAGGTGTCCGGCCAGAGGGTGACGTTGACCATGCCGGTTTCATCCTCGAGGGCGAGGAAGACCGTGCCCTTCGCGGTCATCGGGTGCTGGCGCGTCACGACGAGGCCACCGATCCTGACCGGCCCCGGCTTGCGCTCGGCGAGGGCAGCATTGGTCACCGCGCCCAGCCGATCGAGCGCGTCGCGGAAGAGCGTGATCACTTGCCGCTTCGCGTCGAGCCCGACCACGGCGTAGGCATCGCCGAGCCGCTCCGGCTCGCTGATTGCGGGCAGATCGGGCGCCGCGGTGGCGGGCAGGTGCAGGTCCAGCGGCCGCCCAGCCGCGCGACCCGGAGCTCCGCGACGGCTGCCCTTGCCGTTAACACTCCCGCGAGATGCGCCCGTGACCTCCCTGAGCTGCCACAGGAGCTCGCGCCGCGGACGGCCCAGCGAATCGAGCGCGCCCGTGCGAATCAGCCGCTCGATCGTCTCCTCGGGCAGCCCGGTTCGCTCGACCACGTCGGCGAGCGAGACGTATGGCCCCCGCGCGAGCTCGGTGTCGAGCAGCTCCTCGTGCTGCTCGCCGATCCCCTTCACGAGGTGCAGCCCGAGCCGGACGCCCCAGCCGATCGCGCTCTCGGATACCCATTGCTCCCGTGCCTCGGCGCTCGGGACGACGCAGGCCGGCGACCGGATCGGCTCGGGTCGCGCGTCGATGCCGGAGCCCTCGGGCAGCGGCTCGCCCGGGCGCCCGACCCACTCGGTCGTCGTCGCGTAGGTCGACGCATTGAGGTCGACCGGAAGGACGGCGACCCCGTGCCGCTTCGCATCGTTGACGAGCACCTCGACGGGATAGAAGCCCATCGGCTGCGCATTGATCAGCCCGACCAGGAACTGGGCCGGGTAGAACACCTTGAGGAAGCTCGATTCGTAGGCGGTCCGCGCGAACGCCGCGGCATGGCTCTTCGCGAACCCGAAGCTCGCGAACGCCGAGACCTGCCGGAACAGCTCCTCGGCGATCTCCTCGGTCATGCCCGGCTGGCGCAGGCAGCCGTCGTGGAACTGCTGGTGGAGCTTCTCCATCTCCCGGTTCGAGCGCCACGTGCCCATCGCCCGCCGGAAGCCGTCGCTCTCGGCCGGCGTGAACCCGGCGACCTCGATCGCGATCCGCATGACCTGCTCCTGGTACAGGATCACGCCCATCGAGTCCCGCAGGACCGGCTCGAGGCTCGGGTGGAGGTAGGTCACGGGCTCGAGGCCCTGCTTGCGGCGCAGGAACGGATGGACCGCGTTGCCCTGGATCGGGCCCGGCCGGATGATCGCGACTTCGACGACGAGATCGTCGAGCGTCTTCGGCCGTGACTTCGGCAGCGTCTGCATCTGGGCCCGGCTCTCGATCTGGAAGACGCCGACGGTGTCCGCCGCCTGGATCATCTCGAAGACCTCCGGGACCTGCTCCGGGATCGCGTCGAGGATCACGCACGTCCCGCAGTCGTGCTCGATCAGCTGGACCGTCTCGTCGATCGCGGCGAGCATCCCGAGCCCGAGCAGGTCCAGCTTGATGAGCTTGAGCTCCTCGACGTCGCGCTTGTCGAACTGGACGACGACGCGATCCACCATCGTCGCCCGCTCGATCGGCGCGATGTCGATCAGGGGCGCCGCCGTCACCAACATCCCGCCGGAGTGGATGGAGAGGTGGCGCGGGAAGCCGTCGATCCGGGCGCAGAACTCGAGCCAGCGCTCCCAATCGCTCATCCCGACGGTGCTCCCGCCGCGCGGCTGCGCCGCCGGTTCCGGCTCGATTCTCGCCACCGAGCTCTGGGCCCCGCCGCGGCCCATCGCGTTCACCCGCGGCGCCGGCGGATCCCACATGTTCGGCCGCCCGAGCCGGTCCGTCCGCCGCGCGGGCTGCTCGAGCGCGCCGGACTCCGGATCAATGCGCCGGCCATCCACCGTCCCCGGAGCGACCGCCTGCCGAGGCCCCGTGGCGTACCCGGTGCCGCGCCCGGCCCGCAGCCAGGCCACGCTCGCCGGCGTGTCGCCGGGCCCGCCCTCGTCATCCGTGCGCCCGCCCGGTCGGATCGCCGGCGGCGACTCCGGCGCCTCCTCCCACATCCCCGACGCGCTCGGCCCGAGCGTGGGGCACTTGTCGTCGGGCGCCGCTTCCTGCCTAACTACCACCGGGGGGTACGTAGTCACGAACAACGAGGGTTCGGGCGCGTCGTGCGCGTCGCTACTGCCGTCTCTCGAGCCGTCCCACGCTCGGAACGAGCGGTCCTCGACACCGATAGGTGGCGAATCAGGACCCAGCGCATCAGTGGATCTGGCTAAGGAACCCGGGGTGGTAGTTAGGCCAGAAACTTTGGAGCGGCTCGCCTCGGCTCCAGATCCGAGCCACGCGAACGGGTGCGGCGTGTTCGGATCGGCCGGTTTCGGGGGCTGGCGCCAGGGCGGCACCTTGCCGACGAGTGGGGCCCGCTTGTTGAGCTGGCCCATGCCGTCCACGAGCCCGTGGACCTCGGCGTCCGCGGCGGCGGCGAGCGCGGCATCGCCTGCGCGCGCGGCAGCGCCGCCCTCGCCGGGGCGTCGGAAGAACTCGGCGAAGCCGCCGTCGGCCTCGAGGTCGCGCCGGACCATGACGCTGTCGTAGGTCTCGAGCGCCTTGGCGACGCGATCCACCAGCGGCCTCGGAAACCCGAGCGCGTAGCCGACCTCGCGCACCGCGGAGCGCGCCCGGTACGTGACCAGGTTGCAGACCATGCCGGTGTGCTCGGGGCCGTAGCGGCGGTAGACGTACTGGATGACCTCCTCGCGCCGCTCCGAGGAGAAGTCGATGTCGACGTCCGGGTAGGTCGTCCGGCCTTCGTTGATGAAGCGCTCGAACAGGAGATTGTGCTGGATCGGCTCGACCCGGCTGATCCCGAGCGTGTACGACACGATCGAGCTGGTCGCGCTGCCGCGACCCTGGGCCGGGATGCCCTGCTCCTTCGCGAAACGCATCAGGTCCCAGCAGATCAGGAAGAACTCGGCAAGGCCCGCTCGCTCGATGACGCCCAGCTCGTGGGCGAGCCGCTGCATGACCTCGGACGTCAGCGGGTGGTAGCGCCTGCGGGCGCCGGCCCAGCACAGCTCCGACAGGTAGGAGAAGGGCGTCTCTCCCTTCGGGACGGCGAAACCGGGGAACCGGTACTGCTCGAACGCGAGGTCGACCGTGCACGACGCCGCGATCTCGCCGGAGGTCGCGATGCCCTCGGCCCAGGCGCGAGCCGTCCGAGCATCCGATTCGACCGGCGATCCCGGCGGGTTGCCCGGTGGCAGCGCCGCCAGCTCATCCGCCGACTTGAGGTACGACTCGCCGTCGGGGCGACGCAGGTCGGCGAGGCCGTCGAGCGTTCGACCGTGGAAGATGCCGGTCAGGACGTCGTGCAGCTCGCGGTCCTCGGGTCGGGCGTAGTGGACGTCGTTGGTCACCACGACCGGCAGCCCGAGCTCCTCGGCGAGCGCCGCCTGCTCCGCGACGAGCCAGTCGTCGTCGGGCAGCAGGTGGTGGGTCAGCTCGACGAAGTAGCCGGCCTGGCGGGTCGAATCGCCCGGCGAATCGCCCGGCGAATCGCCGCCCGCGAAGAGCCGCGCGTGGCGCTCCGCGGCGGCCCGCGCTCCGGCCCGATCGCCGACGAGGAGCCGGCGCGCGATCTCGCCATCGCGGCCGCCGGACAGCGCGAGGAGGCCCTCGTGGTGCTGCTCCAGCAGGGCATGGCTGAACCTGGGGACGCGCTTGGTCCCGTCGAGATTCGCGCGGGAGACGAGCCGGCACAGGCTCCGATAGCCTGCCGCGTTACGCGCCAGCAGGACGAGATGCGGCCCGCGCTGGCGCGAGCCGATGCCGCGGAGGTCCTCCTTGACGATCGATCGATGGCCGGGCAGGCGCGTCCGCGTCGGGCGCGGCCGTGCCGGCAGCCCCTCCACCACGGCCGCGAGCCCCGTTCCGGGCTCCGGCCCACGCGCTCGTGGCCGCCGGCGCACCGGCACGACGATGCCGGCGGGGTCCGGGGCGGCCGCGTCGAGCAGCTCGATCTCGATGCCGATGACCGGGTGCACCCCCGCCGCCCGCGCCGCGGTGGCGAAGCGCACCACGCCGTACAGCCCGTCGTGGTCGGTGACGGCCAGGCCGGACAGGCCCAGCGCCGCGGCCCGCTCGGCCATGTCCTCGACCGGGGACGCCCCGTGCAGGAACGAGAAGTTCGTGTGGCTGTGGAGCTCCGCGTACGTCCGTTGCATGGGGTTGCCCGATCTGGCTCTCCGCGTCCGAGGGGCTCGTCACTATAGAACAAACGTTCTACCATGAGACGGCGCAACAGACCGCGAATCCGTCGCGTCTGACGCACGTGGGAACCGACTTCCGCAACCTGGCCGTCGTCCTGACGAGGACCACCGCGATGCTCCTCCTCGCGGTTCTCCTGATCCTCGTCATTCTCCCGGCGGCCCTGGCAGCGAGCAGCCGCTGACCACACCTCGAGGCAGGCCCAATCAGCCAGCCACGACCCGTCGAACGCCTGGTGAGCGGGCAATCGACGCTCGAAGGGACCCCGTCGCTACTGGGGGCGACGGGGTCCCTTCACGTCTCGCTTCGCGTCACGCTCTACTATCGGCGTGATGAACCGCGTCTGGTCGCTCGCGGCGCTCGGCGCCGCTGCCGTCATCGCGCTTGCCGCGTGCTCGTCCGGTGCGCCGGGCTCGTCCAGCGGATCCACCGACGCCCTCGTCACCGGGCCGGCGCTGACGATCCCGCCCACCATCGCGCCCAGCCTGCCGACCCAGACCGACACTTCCTGGGGTCGCATCTGGGACGACGTGCCCGATTCGTTCCCGTCGCCCTCCGGGGCCGAGCCGGCAACCGACACCGGCCAGGGCCCGGCGAGCGCGCAGCTCGTCGTCACCGCGGCAGCGGGCGACGTCGCCGATGGCTACGTCAGTGCGCTCAACACCGCCGGCTGGACGGTCAACAAGGACGGCCCGCTCGAGGACGGCAGCATCGTGGTCAACGCGACCAGCGCGGGCGACTGCAAGGCCCAGATCACGGTGCACTCGATCGGCGACGCATCCACTGTCGCGGTCCTCTACGGAGCCAGCTGCCCCTTCGTGTAACCGTGGCGCCGTGCGCGGCCATCGCCGCGTTGGCTCAGTCGTAGAGGCGCTCCAGGTGCCAGGAGCCCGCGACTCGATCGAAATAGATGAGGGCGAGCCAGTGCTCGCCGACGACCTTGAAGTAGTCGCGGGCGATCGGCTCGCGCCACCAGGATTCCTCGACGCGCCAGCGATTGCACACCTCGACCGGCTCGCGCCGGTCCGCCCAGGCGATGGCGACCACCTGCCCGGCGTCGACCTCGACGTTGATCGAGGGATGACCTCGTAGCAGGCGCGTCATCAAACGCTCACCGCGTGGCGGGCCCGACATCGCGCCAGGCCCAGCGGTGCTCCGGGAGCGGCGCCTCCGGATCGGTGATCTCGACGCGCCGGATCCGATCCTCGCCGTAGGTCAGGGCGAGCCGCGCCAGCTGCCAGGCGAGCCGCGCGCCGTGCAGCGCCTGGGGCACGAACAGCGGGAGCTGCTGGCCGACGGCGGGGCTCGCCCCGCTGAGCTCGAGCTCCAGGCGGGCCACCGCGGCTGGCGGCGGGGTCCGCTCCAGGCGGGCGAGGAGCAGCCGCTCGATCGCCTCCGCGTCGGCGGTGGGCTCCGGGAAGCGGCCCTCGATGACGAGCTCCGGCGGGGTCCCGGACCGGGCGAAGGCGAGGTCCAGCTCGAGGCGCAGCCGGCCCTGCTCCGCGGCGAGCCCGCGCGCCGCCAGGCTCTCCCCGAGTGCGACTGCCAGCCGGCGGAGCACGAACCGGATTGCCTCCAGCTCGACCACCGCGGGTTCGATCGGCAGGCCGAGCAGCAGCCGCTCCGGCGCCCGGCGCGGCCGGAACGGGTCGACCTCGATGCCACGGGAGCGAGACCCGATGCGGGCCCCCTCCTCGCCGAATCTCGCCACCAGCGCCGACGCGGCGAGGTCGGCCACCTGGCCGATCCGGCGAAGGCCGAACCTGCGCAGCCGGGCGCGGATCTCCGCGTCGGGGGTGAGCAGCGAGGCGGGCAGGGGCGCGAGGAAGACGGCCTCCGCGCCTGGCGGCACCGACACGAGCGAGCCCGGCTCGGCGGCGAGGGCCGCCACGGTCGCGGCGAAGCGCGTGCCGGCGATCCCCGCCCTCGGGCGGCCGGCCAGCGCCGGCTCGAGGGTCGCGTTGGCGTGCTCGACGAGCGCCGGCTCGGGGCCCCACAGGCCCTCGAGCCCGTCGATCTGGGCCTCGAGCAGCCCGAACGCGACGTCGGTCGGGTCGGACGTGCCGGCGATTGCCGGGCTCAGCTCGGCGAGGCGCTCGAAGGCGGCCTCGAGCTCGTCGCGATCAGCCTCCGGATCCGCGTCGAGGAAGGTCGCCTCCGGCGCCAGCCGGTGCGCCGACCCCAGCGGCATCCCGCGCCGGACGCCGAGCGCCCGCGCCGCTGGATCCGCGTCGAGGACGTTCCCGTTCGACCACGGCTTCCCGCCGAGGACCACCGGCCCCGCCGGCCACGAGCCGGAGGGCAGGCGCCGCCTCGCGAAGTCGAGGAGGAGATGCTGGCGATGGAGATGGAGGAGTCGCATCGTTCCGCTTCCCGGGCACTGAGAAGGGGGCAAGAAGGTCGTCGCGGCGGAGGCAGGCGTCGCGCTCGCCGCCGTCCGCATACAGGATCCGGAGGGTCGCGCGGCGACCCGGTGGGCCGGCGCGATTGCGCGCGACCATCACCTCCGTTCGCTGGCCGACCACGTCGCGCCCGAGCCGGATCCACGATCGCCGGGCCAGCTCGAGCCGAATGCCGGTCGCCTCGCCGACGGCCGACGCCAGCGCCCCGCGCGCATCCGACCCGTGACCGCTCGCGATCGTCGGTGGCTCGAGCACGACGAGGGTGATGCCGGCACGTCGCGCGAGCGCGGCGAGCCGCCCGAGTCGATCGGCGAATCTCGCTCCCGAGCTGCCGCCACTCGGGGAGCGGCTCGCCGCTCCCCCCGGCGATCGACTCGCCGCTCCGGCCGGCGCCTTCGCCGGCAATCGCGCCGGTAGGTCGATGACGAGCAGGTCCACCGCGCGACCCGCCAGCAGCGAGCCGGCGATGGCGAGGCCCTCCTCGGGATCGGCCGGGGTCAGGACGACGAGCCACTCGGGCTGGATCCCGCGCGCGACGGCCTCGATCGGGTCGAGCGTCGAGGTCAGGTCCAGCCAGGCCACGATCGAGCCGGCCGCCTGCGCCTCGGCCGCGAGTCGCAGCGCGAGCGTCGTCCGCCCGCTCGAGGCGCCGCCCCGCATCGCCACGCCCATGCCCCGCGGCACGCCGCCGGGCCCGAGGATCGCATCCAGCTCGGCGAAGCCGGTCGACAGCACACGATCCTGGTCGGCCTGCCGGCTCGGGGCCCCGGCCGGCTGCGGGAGCCCATCCGGTTCCGCGAGTGGCACCGTGGCGAGGGCGCCCACGACCTCGCCGGCATAGCCGGGCGCGGCCGCGCCCCAGCGCGATCGAAGCGTCGCCAGGGCCGTGGCCAGATCAGTCGAGGGAGTCGCCATCCGCTTCAGTATCGAACATCTGTTCGAATGAATCAACCAGCAATGACAAGGACTGGGCCAGTCCTCGATCCGGCGCGGGCAAGTGGTCACCGATGTTCACCACATGAGCATTTCTGGGGGTTGTCGGGCCATTCCGCCTCGAAGCACCAGGCAAACGCCCGCCAACGGGGCCGAGAGCCCAGTCCCTGAGCACGAACCAACCGGTGTTGGCACGTGCGGCGGGCTCTGTCCAACGCAAATGCCCTCCGAAGTGCCGAATCTGTTCACCCGGTGAACATCGGGAAGCAGAAGGCCCGCGCGCCGCGACCGGACCGGTGGCCCGATCCGAGCCGGCGCCGATCCGAACCGCGCCGATCCGAGGTCGCGCCGCCGGAGCCGCAGCTGGACCGGAGCCGCCGGGACCCCGTGCTAGACTCCGGCCCCGCGTGGGGATGTAGCTCAGCTGGGAGAGCACCGCGTTCGCATCGCGGGGGTCAGGGGTTCGAGTCCCCTCATCTCCACCATTCCACCCACCCTGACCTTCGTACGGTTGCCCGTGCGCGCCGGCCCGGCCAGACTCGGCCGACGGGGATTTTCCCGCGTGACCGGAGGCCCGCGATTCCCTTGGCCCTCGAACGCGAACTCGTGCTCGTCGCGGAAGACGACGTGGCCAATCGCGCGCTGCTGGCGCGGCTGCTCGACCGGGCGGGCTTTCGGTCCGTCATGGTCAGCGACGGGCGGGACGCCCTGAGCGCCGCAACCGACGAACAGCCCGACCTGGTCCTCCTCGATGTCGGCCTGCCCAGCCTGAGCGGGCTCGAGGTCTGCCGCCGTCTGCGGGCGGATCCGCGGACCGTCGCCCTTCCGATCATCCTCGTGACCGGCCAGACCGCTTCGCGCGACGTCGTCGCCGGGCTCGATGCGGGCGCCGACGACTTCGTTCGCAAGCCGTATGACGAGGCGGAGCTGATGGCCCGCGTGCGGAGCGTCCTGCGCCTCGCTCGCGTGACCGCCGAGATGGTCGGCGCCCACGGCGTGATCGCCGCCCTCGCGAACGCCGTCGAGGCCAAGGACTCGACGACCGAGCTCCACTGCCAACGGCTGGCGGGCCTCGCCCATCAGCTCGGGATGCAGTCGGGCATCGACCCGGGCGGGCTCAAGGCGCTCGTGTTCGGCGCGCTCCTCCACGACATCGGCAAGATCGGCGTCTCCGATGCGATCCTGACCAAGGCCGGCCCGCTGAGCCGCCAGGAATGGGCCGAGATGCGGCTCCATCCGCTCATCGGCGAGCGCATCTGCGAGCCGCTGGCGACCGCTTCCGAGTTCGCGCCGATCGTCCGGCACCACCACGAGCGCTGGGACGGCAGCGGCTACCCGGACGGGCTGCGCGGCGTCCAGATCCCGATGGGCGCCCGCATCGTCGGGCTCGTCGACGCCTACGACGCGATCATCCACGACCGACCCTACCGCCCCGCGCGCAGCATCGAGGAGGCCCTCGTCGAGATCAACCGCGAGTCCGGCCGGCAGTTCGACCCAGGCCTCGTCGAGCTGTTCGTTCCCATCGTGGAGCGCGAGGTGGGAAGCCAGAGAGCAACCGGCGTGATCGCGCTCGAGGCCCTCCGCGCCGCGGTCTGACATGACCTTCGACACGCTCCTCAGCATCTCGCTGGACCTCGTCTTCTTCGCGGTCTTCGCCGTGACGCTGGTCGACTGGCTCCGCAATCGGGGTCCGGTCCGACGTGCCGTCGTCATCGTCTTCGGCACGATCGCGCTGGTGTTGATCGCGCCGATCCTGCGCCTGGTGGCGCCGCCGCTGGCTGCCTTCTCGAGCGTGATCACCATCCCCGCGATCATCAGCCTGCCGCTCGTGATCCTGTGGCTGGTGAGCTACATCCGCCGCGTCCCGCGGTCGGTGCTGCTCGTCGTCGCAGCGGTGGACGTGGTGCTGACCGCGAGCGTGTTCGTGCTCGCCGCGCAGGGGGTCCAGACCCGCTCCAGCACCTACCTCGCGTTCGCCTTCGGCCTGCTGGCCTACTTCCTGATCGTTGCCGGTGCTGCGGCGATCGGCTTCGCGCTCGCGGCACGAGAGCGTGCCGGCGCTTCACGATCGCGGTTGCTGACCGCGGCCCTGGCGACGGGGCTGGTCGACCTGTGCATCGTCGTGCTGCTCGCGGGCGGCCTGACGAGCGCGCCGGGTTCGTCCGGCGCCGCCGTCGCGAGCGTGCTGGGCCGCGTCCTTGCGTTGCTCGCGGCCGTCGGGTACCTGGTGGCATTCGCACCACCCCGCGGCCTTCGCCGGTTCAGCCAGCAGGCCACGCTGTACGCCTTCATCCGCGACCTCACCGCGATCCCGTCCGGCTCGCCGGTGGAGCAGATCTGGGAGCTGTTGACGCGCACCGTGGGCCGCGCCTCCGGTGCCCAGCGAGTCGAAGTGCTCGAGCACACCCGCACCGTCCCTCCGCCGGAGCGCGGCACTCGACACGTCGCGATCCCGTTCGAGTCGCAGCGCTGGCCGGACGGCCGGCTGGAGATGGACCTGCCCGTCAACGCCCTGTTCCTGGAGGACGACCTCGACCTCACGCGACTGCTGGTTGATCGCGCCCTCCGAGCCGCCGAGCGGGAAGCCTTCCTGGTGGAACGCGAGCGGCTCATCGGCGACCTGCAGGCAGCGAGCGCCGCCAAGAGCGACTTCCTCGCGGCCATGAGCCACGAGCTGCGAACGCCGTTGAACGCGATCATCGGCTTCTCGGAGCTCCTCGCCGAGGACACCGAGGCGCCACCGGATCACGCGACGGTCACGAGCTATGCCGAGCACATCCACGGCTCCGGGCTGCACCTGCTCGAGCTCGTCAACGATGTCCTCGATCTCGCCCGCGTCGAGGCCGGCCGGCTCGACCTGAAGCCAGTGCCGTTCGAGCTGGATGCACTCGTCCGCCTGACGATCGCGTCCGTGCAGCCGCTCGCGGACCACAAGCACCAGACGGTGGAGCTCGACCTCGCGCCCGTCGTGATCGATGCCGACCCGTCGCGCGTCCGGCAGATCGTGCTGAACCTCGTCTCGAACGCCATCAAGTTCACCGCGGACGGCGGCGAGATCCGCGTGGGCGTGTCGCTCAACGGCATGGATGGCGTCCAGCTCGCCGTTGCCGACAACGGGCGAGGCATTCCGCCGGCGGATCACCAGCGGATCTTCGAGGCGTTCCAGCAGGGCGACGGCGAGACTGCGACCAGCCATCACGAGGGGACCGGCCTCGGACTTGCCCTGACCCGCCAGCTCGTGGACGCCCACGGTGGGAGCGTCGGCGTTCGCTCGGAGGTCGGCGTCGGCAGCGAGTTCACGGTCCAGCTCCCGCTCCATCGACCCGTCCAGCCGGATGCGGCCCTCCCGCCTGCCGTGGCCACGGGCCAGCCGACCGTCCTCGTGATCGAGGATGACCCGGCTGCCGGCGAGCTGCTGCGCGTGCATCTCGATGGGGCCGGCTACGCGGTCCTCCTGGCTACCACGGGGCGGCAGGGCATCGCGTGGGCGGCGCACGCGCATCCCAACGCCGTCCTGCTCGACATCCTGCTGCCGGACATCGACGGCTGGGAGGTCCTGCAGCGGTTGAAGGCGGATCCGCTGACCAGGTCGATCCCGGTGATGGTCGTGTCCGTCGTGGACGATCGCCAGCTCGGGCTCGCCCTGGGCGCCGTCGACTACTTCGTCAAGCCGATCTCGCGGGAGCCGCTGCTCGAGGCGCTCGGCCGCCTGACCTTCACGACCAAGGTCCGGACGCGGACGGTCACGGTCCTCGTCATCGACGGCGACGCGGAAGCGGCCACCCGATACGGCCAGCTGCTCGAGCCCGACGGGTTCCGCGTGATCCACGCGCCAAACGGAGCGGCCGGCAGGCAGCGCGCGGTCACCGACCACCCGGACCTGATCCTCCTCGACTCGACGCTGCCGGACATGGATGGCTTCGAGCTCGCGGCGGCACTCCGCCACGAGGACGCGACATCGTCCATCCCGGTCTGGATGACCACGCCCGGCGGGCTCCAGTCGGAGGCGAAGACGCGCCTCAACGGCAACGTCCAGGGCGTGCTGGCGCGGGGCGACGACGCCCTCGCCGCGATGCACGCCTGGCTGTCGCGCAAGGGCTCGCCGGCATGACGGCCGAGCGGTCGGAGGCGGCCCTGCTGGTCGCCGTCGAGGACGAGCCGCGCAACGCTGCCCTGCTCGAGGCGATCCTCGGTCGATCGGGCTACCGGCTCCGGATCGCGCCCGACCTCGCTGGTGCCCGCGAGCTGCTCGCCGAGACAACGCCGGACCTCGTCCTGCTCGACCGGCACCTGCCGGACGGCGACGGCCTCGACCTCATCCCCGAGATCCGCAACTCGGACCGCCTGGGTGCCGTACCGATCCTGCTCGTCAGCGCGAGCGTGCTGCCACGGGACGTGCAGGCGGCCATGGACGCGGGCTGTGACGGCTTCCTGCCGAAGCCGGTCCACGTGAAGCCGCTAGTCGAGGCCGTGCGGCGCCTGCTCGATCGCAACGCCGCGGTCGACGCGTAGTCCGCGAAACTGGCAGACTAGCCGCCGCTCGCGGCTCCCGGCCCCACCGCCCGCCGCGAAGCTTCGCCGCGTGGGTCGGTTGGGCAGGTGGTGAGCCCAAGGGTCTGTAAAACCCTCGTCTTCGACTGTGGCAGTTCGATTCTGCCCCGGCCCACCAACATCTCCCCGGTGCTCGATTCGTTGCCAGGCGCCCGCGCGCATCAGGCATGGTGACCGCCGGCGTGTGTGGTGTAGTGCGGTTCCCGAGGGTCCGGTGTGGTCTGCGGGAGTGCTGGAGTACCGCCCGGCGCGGTGACCTTCAGGTTGACGACACGCACCACAAGCGCACCTATCGTCCCGATCAACCCTGCGCGGGGAGTGCCCACTCGAGCGCAAGGCGGCACTCATCAATCGGCCCGATCGGGCCCCAGCGCACAGGGAGAGAGTGGAACGATGACCAGGCGCACGAAGCTGGCCGCACTGTTTGCGGCGGCGGGGCTCCTGTCGATGGCGACCTCGGCTGCGATCGCCGCCCCACCGACATATTTCATCAGCGTCACGAAGACGGCCAACCCGCCAGCGGTCCCAACCGCGGGCGCATCGGTCGACTTCACGGTGTCGGTCACGGCCACCGGCACTGGGTTCTTCCAGACCGTCGTCGTGTCCGACACGATGGCCGGCTGCACGGTCACCGGCCCGTCCGGGGACACCGGCAGCGATGGCAAGCTCTCGCCCGGCGAGACGTGGACCTACACGTGCACGGTCGCCAACGTCCATCCCGGCGACTCGAACACGGCGAACGTCACCGCCTGCCACGGGACCGGCGCGTGCACGACCGTCCACGACGCGAGCGGCAGCGGCTCCGTCACCCTTGACCAGGGTCCGGACGTGAGCGAGGCGCCCCCGACCGAGGCGCCGCCGACCGAGGCGCCGCCCACCGAGGCGCCGCCGACCGAGGCGCCGCCGACTGAGGCCGCGCCCACCGTCCAGCCCTCGCTCGTCGTCGGTGACGCCACCGACGCACCGAGTGCCAGCCAGGCCGCGACGGACATGGACGGCATCGTGGCCGGGCCGCACGGCAGCGACGTCAAGTCGATGCTCCTGCTCCTCTCGGTCCTGTTCTTCCTCGTCGCCAGCATCATCGTGATGACGCCCGCGGCGCCGAAGGCGGAGGCGAGGACCCGCAGCTAACCAACCCAAAGCGTCAATCAATCGGACGGAGGGCCCGGGCAACCGGGCCCTCTTCCGTTTTCCGGGGAGGTCAGGCGCCTCGCGCGTCCGAGGTGGCGCCCTGTTCCGGGAACGCCTCGAGGGCGCCGTGCAGGGCGTGCGAGTTCCGGCGCAGCCACGCGCGATCGGCGAGGTGGCTCGGCCGGCGCGCGGCAACGAGGGCCCAGAAGGCCGGGCCGTGCCCGAACACGCGCAGGTGGGCGAGCTCATGCACGACGACGGTCTCCAGCGCCCCAGGCGGCGCCAGCACGAGGCGCCACGAGAACATCAGCCGGCCTTTGCGTGACGCGCTCCCCCAGCGGGTCGCCGGGTCGCGGATGTCGATCACCGCGGGCTGGACCCGGAGCGCCGGTGCGTACGCGGCAACGGCGGCATCGATCGCCTCGGCGGCGCGGTCCCGGAACCACGCCGCCAGGATCCGGTCGAGCGGCCGTCGTTCGCCGGTCGCGAGCGAGACGATCAGCTCGTCCTCGTCGTCGCCGCCCGCTCGCTCGACCATCGAGCGGCGTCCTCGGATGGCTGCGGGCACGATGCGGATCCTGTGGAGCTCGCCGCGATACGGGATGCGGCCGCCGTCGCGTGCGCCGCCGCGGGCCCGTGCCGCATCTCGCTCCCGTGCCAGCGCGTCGACGTGGCGCAGCACCCACGCCTGCCGCTCGCGGAGGAACGTCTCGATCCGGGGCTCCGGTCGGGTCCAGCCACGGCGGGTTGCCGGCGGCACCGAGACGACGAGGCCATCCCGGCCGTCGATGGTGACGCGCAGGCCCCGGGATCGAGCGGACCGCCGCAGCCGGTACTCGACCGTGCGCGGCCCGAGCCGAACCTGATTCGGGACCAGCTCGCTGTCAGCCGCCTCGGATCGCCCCATCGCGCGGACAGCCTCCCCGGGTCAGTGCGTGGCGTGCGCGAGGAGGAACCCGGCGACCGTGAACACGGCCACGGCGCCGACGCCCAGCCCCGTGCCGACCCATGCGTCGATCGCGGAGACCCGCAGTCGCGCCACGAGCGCGCGCGGCCGTCCGAACGCCAGCAGGCCGATCACGACGAGGAGGCCCAGGTCGAACACGATCGCGAGCGCGTCCGTGTAGGCGACCGGCTGCGCGCCGCCGGCCGTCGTCGCGGCCACCGCGGCGAGGACCCGGGTCGCGATCGCGACCGCCAGCGCGATGGCCGTGACCGCGAGCCCGAGGAGCAGCAGGCGCCGATGGCGCCAGACGCGCGGCACCGCGAACGCGCCCTGGGCACCGATTGCCCCGATCGACAGCACGCCGAGCGGCAGGAAGCCAGCGAGGGACGGATCCGCGCCTGAGAAGTGGGTCGTGCCCGCCCCGATCGAGCACAGGAACGCAACCGCGTTCGGCGAGCCTTCCGCGACGGTCAGCGAGGCATGTTCGCCGACCACGAACAGGTGGACGGCGGCCGCGCCGCCGGAGCACGCGGCAGCGATCACGGGCCCATACGTCGCGAACGGCACGGTGCGTCCCGGCTCGCCGAGGCGGCCGCGGCGCTGGAGGATCGTGACCGCGACGACGATCACGACGAACAGCCCGACGAGCGCCGTCGCCGCCAGCATCAGCACCGCGTGAGCGTGCACGGCAACGATCCTACTTGACGACGCGTGCAAGATGGGCGCCAACGGGCACGAAAACGCCGCGCCCAAGCGGCTGGCCCATGAGGAGAGACTGGATCGCTGCTCGTCCCATTGTCGCCAGCGGCGGCATTGCCCGGACGCGAGCGTGGCTCCGACTCCCGACAGCTGACGTTCCGTCCCGTCCATTTCCCGCTACGGAGACGTCCCCATGATGTCCAGCATCTTCACCCCCAAGGGGTTCCTGACCTACGGCGGGGTGGTCCTGCTCCTGCTCGGAATCATCGGCCTATTCGCGCTCAATAGCGCTACCGCAACACCGGCCTTCTGGCTGGACAACGGCGAGAACTACGCCCACATCGGGCTTGGCGTCATCGCCCTGGCAATCGTGTTCGTCCCTGGGCTCAACACGATGTTCGCGCCGTACTACCGCTGGATCGTGATCCTGCTCGGGATCGTGGCCCTGTTCTTCGCGGTGTACGGCGTCATCGTCGCCGGCAACACGGCGCCGAACACGTTCGGCCTCGCGAACCTCGAGTTCCCGGCCGACGACCTGCTCCACCTCGTCGTGGGCGCATGGGCCCTGTACGCCGCCTGGAAGCCGGGCGGCATGTCGATGGCCTCGCGCTAGCGAGCTCCCCTCGCTCGAACTGGCCGGCCGGGCATCGCCTGGCCGGCCTCCTGATTCCTTGGGGTCAGCCGCCGGTCGGGGCGGGCAGCTCGGCGATCACGCCGAGCACGCAGCGGAATCCCGCCCGGCGCTGGAGCGGTGGCAGGACGGTCGCCTGGCCGACGGGTCCGTCGGCGGGGAAGACCTTGACCCACTCCTCGTTGAAGATCTCGAAGTCGGACGGCTCGCGCAGGGACCAGTTCGCCCAGACGACATGCTCGATCGAGGTGCCCGCCTCCGCGAGCCGCGCCGTCAGGTTGATGAGGCACTGCCGGGCGTGCTCCTTGATGCCGCCGCGGACGACCCGCTTGGATTCCGGATCGATCGGACCGATGGCCGAGATGTAGACCATGCCGCCGGCCTTCACGGCACGACCGAGGCCGAGCTTCACGACCGACGCGTCGGACGTCTCGGAGGCGTCCTTGAGCCCGAAGCGGCCCTTCTGGACGCGGACCGGGTTGGCCGGGTCCTCCGGTGGGATCCCGAACTCGCCCGGCGGCAGCGTGACCCCGGTGCGGGCGAACTGGGCCATGAACGTCGGGCGGATGCCGGTCGGCTTCAGCTCACCCTGGATCTTGTTGTCGACGATGCCGGTCTGGACGTAGGTGAAGATGTCCTGGGTCAGGATCTCGTCGTCCTCGATCCCGTAGACCTCGGTGATGTTGGTCACCTTGCGCGAGCCGTCCTTGAGGCGCCCGGTGTGGACGAGGAGGTCGACGCCAGAGGCGATCTGCTCGCGGATCGCGCGCAGCGGCAGCTCGTAGCCGGTCATCAGGACCATCGTCTCGAGGCGTCGGAGCATGTCCTTCGGCGTGTTGGCGTGGCCGGTCGAGAGCGACCCGTCCTGGCCGGTGGTCATGGCCGACAGCATGTCCAGCGCCTCGCCGGCGCGACACTCGCCGACGATGATCCGGTCCGGCCGCATGTGCATCGCGTTGCGCAGCAGATCCCGGATCGTGACCTCGCCCTCACCCTCGATGTTCGCGGGCCGCGCCTCCAGCGTGATCACGTGCTCCTGGCGGAGCTGGAGCTCGGCCGCGTCCTCGATGGTCACGATGCGTTCGTCATTCGGGATGAACGACGAAAGCACGTTCAGGAAGGTCGTCTTGCCGGAGCCGGTCCCACCGGACACGAAGACGTTCAGGCGGGCCTCGATGCACGCGCGCAGGAACTCGAACATCTCGGGCGTTGCCGTGCCGAACGAGATCAGGTTGTCGACGGTGTACGGCGTCTTCGAGAACTTGCGGACCGTGATCACGGGCCCGATCAGCGACAGCGGCGCGATGATCGCGTTGACGCGAGAGCCGTCGGGCAGGCGGGCGTCGACGCGCGGGCTCGTCTCGTCGATGCGACGGCCGAGCGGGGTGATGATCCGATCGATGATCCGGAGGACGTGCTCCTCGTTCAGGAAGAAGGAGTCGACCCGGATGATCTTGCCCTTGCGCTCGATGTAGATGTGGTCCGGGCCGTTGACCATGACCTCGGTGATGGTCGGGTCGTTCAGCAGCGGCTCGAGCGGGCCGAAGCCGGTGATCTCGTTGAGCATCTCCTCGACGAGCTTCATCCGCTCGTCGCGGGTGACCGCGAAGTTATTGGCCTCGATGACCCGGTCGACGATGCCTTCGATCTTGCTTCGGGTATCGGTGGACGTGCCGTCGAGGAGCGTGTCGAAGGCGTTGATGACCTCGCCCTGCATCCGGATGCGGATGTCGTGAAGCATCTCTTCGCGCACGGTGTTGCGCGGGACGGCCGACTTCGCGGCGACGGGCGGGATGATCGCGGGCACAAGCGTGCCCGGGGGCGCCTCCACCGTTTCGGCGGGCGGCGGCTCGGCCCGCTGGATCTCGGCCTGCTGTGCCTTCAGCTGCCGTTCGAGCAGCGACATATGTCGGTCCTGGACCCCCGCGCTCTTGCGTGCGTGGCTCGGGCCGTCCCTGGGGGCAACCCGCGCCGGGAGAATACCCCGGGTCCCGCCGTTGCACACCTGCACCTTCGACTAGTACTTGTGATTGGCCCGGTATACTCCGCGCTCCGGATGGGGCTATAGCTCAGCTGGGAGAGCGTCTGAATGGCATTCAGAAGGTCCGGGGTTCGAACCCCCGTAGCTCCACCAACCCCGAATACGGCCCTCTCCCTTACCGGCGGATAGCCGAGCCACGAACGTGGCTGGCTATCCTTGACCCCTTGCCCGCGGCGGCGAGGGGTTTTTGTTACCCCGTGATGCCACCAGGAGCCCCGACCCATGACCCAGGCCCCGGAATCGAACGAGCGAACCCGGATCGAGCGGTATGACCCCGTGTCGATCGAGCCGCGCTGGCAGGCGCGCTGGGAGGAGCTCGGGCTGCATCGGACGAAGTTCGACGAGTCGGGCCGGCCGCCGTACTACCTGCTGACCATGTACCCGTATCCGTCGGGCGACCTGCATATCGGGCACTGGTACATCGTCACGCCGACCGACGCGATCGCGCGGTTCCAGGTCATGCACGGCAAGAACGTGTTCCTGCCGATCGGGTTTGATGCCTTCGGCCTGCCGGCCGAGAACGCCGCGATCAAGAACAACATCAACCCGCGCGACTGGACGATGTCCAACATCGACAACATGCGGCGCCAGTTCCGGACGATGGGCGCCCGCTTCGACTGGGACGCCGAGGTCGTCACCGCCGACCCGGACTACTACCGCTGGAACCAGTGGTTCTTCCTGCAGTTCCTGAAGGCCGGGCTGGCCTATCGGGCGAAGTCGCCGGTCGACTGGTGCCCGAACGACGGGACGCTCGCCCGCGAGCAGGTCGAGGGCGTCGACCGGCACTGCTGGCGGTGCGGCGCGAAGGTCGAGAAGCGCGACCTGGACCAGTGGTACCTGCGCGTCACGAAGTACGCCGACGAGCTGCTCGACTTCTCGCAGATCCAGTTTCCGGATCCCGTCCGGATCATGCAGACGAACTGGATCGGCCGGTCGGAGGGCGCCCAGGTGGTCTTCGAGACCGCGCCATCGCCGCATCACGCCGGCGGCGAACCGCTGACCGTGTTCACCACCCGGCCGGACACGCTGTACGGCGCGACGTTCATGGTCCTCGCGCCGGAGCACCCGCTGGTCGGCGCGCTGACTGCGCCAGAACGCCGGAAGGCGGTCGAGGCGTATGTCACGAAGGCCGGGACACAGACCGAGATCGAGCGGCTTTCGACGGATCGCGAGAAGACCGGCGTCCTGATCGGCGCGGAGGCGATCAACCCGGTCAATGGCGAGCGGATCCCGATCTTCGTCGCCGATTACGTCCTGGGCGGCTACGGCACCGGCGCGATCATGGCCGTCCCGGCCCATGACGAGCGCGACTATGCCTTCGCGCGGAAGTTCGGGCTGGCGATCCGGCGGGTCGTGGCTCGGCGCGGCGAGGAGTCGGGCGAGCTCGACGGCGCCGGCGCGTACATCGCGCACTCGGATGACGAGGTCCTGGTCAACAGCGGCGAGCAGACGGGCCTGGCGGCCGACGAGGGCGGGCGCCGCATCGTGGCCGCTCTCCAGGCCCAGGGCAAGGGCAAGGCCGCGATCACCTATCGGCTGCGCGACTGGCTGATCAGCCGGCAGCGCTACTGGGGCACGCCGATCCCGATCATCTACTGCCCGACCCATGGCGCGGTGCCCGTCCCCGAGGCGGACCTGCCCGTCCGCCTACCGAACAACGTCGACTACGAGGGCAGCGGCGTCAACCCGCTGACACGCGACGAGACGTTCCTGAACGTCCCCTGCCCGATCGACGGCGAGCCGGCGCGACGCGAGACGGACACGATGGACACGTTCATGGACTCGTCCTGGTACTGGTATCGCTACCTGTCGCCGCGGAAGCAGGACGGCCCGCTCGACCACGACCTGGTCGAGGGCTGGACGCCGGTCGAGCAGTACACCGGCGGCGCCGAGCACGCGGTCATGCACCTGCTCTATGCCCGCGAGTTCACCAAGATGCTGCGCGACCTCGGCATGGTCCAGCAGAACGAGCCCTGGAAGCGCGTCTTCAACCAGGGCCAGATCCTGGGCGCCGACGGCGAACGGATGTCGAAGTCGCGCGGCAACGTCCAGGATCCCGACGAGCTGATCGCGAAATACGGCGCCGACACGGTCCGGCTGTTCCTGATGTTCATGGGCCCGTGGGACCAGGGCGGGCCCTGGAGCCCGACCGGCATCGGCGGCGTCCACCGGTTCCTGAACCGCGTCTGGGCGCTGGCCCTGGACCCGACGTACAAGGAGCCGGGCGATCCCGACGCCGGCACGCTGCCCGACGGCCAGGACGAAGCTGTCGCGCGAGCCTCGTTGCGCGCCGCGGCGCACAAGACGCTGCGTGACGTGACCGCAGACTACGAGAGCTTCCACTTCAACACGATGGTCGCGAAGCTGATGGAGCTGTCGAACACGCTGTTCCGCTACCGCGGCTCGGTGGTCGCCGGCGGCCCCGAGTGGGACGAGGCGATGCGCCTGCTGCTCCTCATGCTGGCGCCCGCGGCGCCGCACATCACCGAGGAGCTGTGGTCCCGCCGTGCCGACGTGCGCGGCGAGGCCTGGTCGACGGTGCACCTGCAGCGCTGGCCGACGGTCGATCAATCGGCCGTCGCCGAGTCGACGCGCGAGATCCCGGTCCAGGTCAACGGCAAGGTCCGCGACCGCGTGGTCGTGCCGGCGAATGCGGACGCGGCCGCGATCGAGCGCGCCGCGCTGGCCTCCGCGAAGGTCCAGGCGATCCTCGCCGGCCGCGCCCCCGACCGCGTCATCCAGGCCGGCGGCGGGCGGCTCGTGAACGTTGTCATCCGGGAATGAAGTTCGCCACCTGGGACGAGAACCTTGCCAGTCATACGCCAGAGGTGCAGGCGGCGGCGCGGTCGCTCGAGACGGCGATTCGCCATGAGCTGCCGGACGTCGTCGTCGAGTACGACCCGGGCAACGGGCTGCTCGCGTTCGGGCGGAGCATGAAGATGCGCGACCTCCTCTTCGCGCTCATCCCGCACGCCGGCTGGGTCAACCTCCAGCTCGCCGGTGGCGCACTCCTCCCGAACCCGGATGGCCTGATCGAGGGCACGGGCAAGCGCATCCGGCACATCAAGGTGAGATCCCGGGAACAAGTGGCGTCAATGCAGGTCGCTGGTGCCATCCGCGCGCAGATCGATCTCGCTGCGTGACTCGTCCAGGAGGGAAAGCGTGAAGTTTCTGCTCACGTCCGGCGGCGTCACCAACGCGAGCATCACCGAATCCCTGGTGGACCTCCTGGGCAAGCCGATCGCCGAGTCCAGCGCCCTGTGCATTCCCACCGCACTGCACGGCGGCGGCGGTCCAGCTCATGCGTGGCGGTTCATCGCTGGCCAGGCTCGCACCCCGCTGGTCGAATTGGGTTGGAAGTCGATGGGCGTGCTGGAGCTCACCGCCCTACCGAGCCTCGACCGGGAGCCGTGGGTCCCGATGCTCGAGCAGACCGATGCTCTCCTGGTGAGCGGCGGCGACAGCCTGTACCTGTGCTACTGGATGCGCCGATCAGGACTCGCGGATCTCCTGCCGTCGCTGCGCGAGACGGTCTACGTCGGCGTGAGCGCCGGGAGCATGGTGGTGACCCCCACCTTCGGCGAGGCGTACGACGACTGGTTCTGCCGCGAGCCGCCGGCGCCGGCCAGCAACCTTCCGGTAGCCGACGATCGGGCGCTGGGGCTGGTTGACTTCTCGATCTTTCCCCACGTGGATATCGAGCGGTCCCCGCAGAACTCGATGCCCAACGCGGAGATCTGGGCCGCCCGCAGATCGAATCCGACCTACGCGATCGACGACGAGACCGCGATCAGGGTCGTCGACGGCAGGATCGACGTCATCTCCGAGGGGCACTGGAAGCTGTTCGCCGGGCGGGACTAGTTCGGGCGGACCTCGTGGGCGTGGTCGGGGCCGTGCTCTGCCTCCCTGAGGCGGGCGCGGTGGCGGGCGGCCTTGGCCTGGTTGCCGCAACTGCGCATGTCGCACCAGCGGCGGCGGCCCGTCGGTGAGGAGTCGAAGAAGGCCCACCGGCAGCGATCGTTCGCGCAGACGCGGAGGCGCTCGGGCCGGCCGGTGGCGAGCTCCTCGACGATCGCCTCCGCGATGAGCGCGAGCGCATCGTCGACGGGGGTCTCGGCATGGCGGTGGCCGATGCGAAGTGCGGTGCCGTCGAGCTCGAGGCGGGTCGGGCGACGCTGCTCGAGGACGGCGTTGACCAGGTAGACCGCGTCAGCGTCGGGCGTTCGATTTTCGACGACCGAGTCGACCACCTCGCGGAGGGCGCTCCGGACGCGGCGGATGCGCGCCAGGTCGGTGTCGCCGAGGCGGATGCCGGCGTCCGGGTGGACGAGGTCGTGCTCGAGGAACCACATCGCGGCGTCCGTCGGGCGCTCGAGGTGTTCGTCGGTCTGATGCTGGTCATCGGTTCGGCCGTGACCGGGGTGCAGCGTGTTCAGGAAGTCGAGCGCGGACTCGAGATCGATGCCGTGGGAATGCTCTGCGGGGTTGATGTTCGACATGGTGCTAACCACTCTATACCGCTTGACAGGTTACGCGCAAGAGGGTAATCTTCACGAGTAACCTGAAAAGCCCAAAACATGGGTTACGGAGTGAGAAACGGAGGTGCCGGATGGCTCCCTTCATCGCAATCGTCCTGTCGATCGGGATCATGGCCGCCTTTGGCATCGCGGGCGCGATCTGGGGCACGGACTCCCGCCCGTCGTATGGCGACGACCACGCCCGCTAGCCCGGGCCTTTCTCATCCTGACCAACCCAATGCATTCCGGAGAACCACCACCATGAACGCCCTGTTTCCATACCTCATCGCGATCCATCAGCGCGAGCTGATCGAGCAAGCCGAGCTCCGTCGGCGCGCGAAGCTCAGCACTACCTCCCAGGCGGTCGTGCCCGCCTGGCGCCGGAGCATCGGCTGGCTCCTCGCCTCCGCGGCTCGATCGCTCGATCCGGAGGTCGAGCTGGTCCGCGAGACGCAGCTGACCAACGGCAGCGGCGCGAACGCCCTGCCGGCCTGCTGATCGGCGTATCGTCCATCGGGATGAACGCACCGCGCGGGCTCGCAGCAACCACCTGGGGCCCCGGACGCCTCGACCTCTTCTGGGTCGATGAGGACCGGGGTCTCTGGCATTCCGCGGCCGTCGACGGCGTCTGGACGGAGCCCGAATCGCTCGGCGGGCTCCTCGCCTCGATCCCAACGGCTGTCGCCTGGGCCGAGGGCGCCATGGAGGTCTTCGCCGTCATGGACGACGGCGAGCTCTGGAACCGCTACTGGGACCACACCTATTGGCACGCCTGGGAATCGCTTGGCGGCGAGCTGGATCCCGCAGCGACGCCAGCGTCGTCGTCTTCCGGCGGCGATCGCCTGGATGTGTACGCCCGCGGGCGTGACGGCAGGACATGGCACCGCTGGTGGGACGGCACCCGCTGGGTGCCCTGGGAGCAGCGCTAGGCCTGCGTCCCCAGGGCTGCGAGCCACGCATCGGCGTCGCGCACGTAGAACCCGACCTCACCGCCCGACCTGAGCCCCACGATCACGTGCACCTGCCCCATGCGGGCACCGGAGCGGAACCAGCGATCCTTGCGAACGGCACCGACCTGCGAGATCGGAATGTCGATCGGTCCGCCAAGCGCCCGCCGGAAGGCGAGCCGCCGGTCGGTCAGGGCGATCGTGCCGTTGCCACCGGTCTTCGGGTAGCTGCTCGCGGTCCCGCCGCGATAGATCCCGGCCTCCGGCCCGAGGACGATGTGCTCACCGGCCGACGCGAGCTCGGCGCTGAGCTGGGCGGGCTGCGCCCGCAACCGGCGACGGACCGGGATCCAGATCGCCAGGTTGATCAGGACGACGACGCCGATGGCGACGACGACCAGCAGGACGACTTGCTCGGTGGTCATGGCGTGGGGAACGTCAGCGAGTCGATGATTCCCTGGGAGAGCTTGATGAACGCGTCGGCGCCCGCGGGGTCCCCGCCGCAGACAAAGGTCACCGCTTGTCCGTCGCCCACGTCGATCGAGACGATCCGAATGTGATGCTGCGCGCCGAACCAGGACGACGCATCGCCGATCGGCACGTTGCGCAGCATGAGCGCCCCCGGGCGCCGGGACAAGCCCCGCCGGCGGGGATCGCCCCCTTCAGTCGCCCGGGTTGCCGTCTGCTTCTAACGCTGCGATGCTCCAGCACGATGGCGCGGGACCCATCTCCGAGCTGGGGAGTCCGTCATGCACAGGCGTGCGATTGCCGCGACGAGCGCGGCGCTGTTGGCCCTGTTTCTCCTCGCCTTGCCGGCATCCGCAGACAGCGAGTATGTGGGGGTGCCGGCCTCAATCGACTGGCGACTCGTCGTAATCCTCACCGCGCTCGCGCTTGCGGTCTTCTACTACGTGTTGGAGGTCATGAACCCGGACCGTTGAAGCGGGACGACGGATCAGTCCGAAGCTCCTGACGGAACGGGGTTCGCGTCCGCCATTCGCTCGGTGACGAGCTGCTCCGTCACCGCAGCGGCGGCCGGGCCGGAAACGGCACACAGGAACGTCATCGCGTCGATGCCGTAGCCGCGGACGTCCGTGACTGCTCTGACCGTGGCCGTCCTTGGGCGCCTGCGCAGGAGGGCAATCTCGCCGACGCCGGCACCAGGTCCAAGGCGATGGATCTGCCGTCCGTCAACGATCACATCGATCTCGCCGTCAGCGATCACGATGAACCGGTCGCCGGGCTCGCCCTGGGTCATCAGCGCGCTGCCCGCCGGCGCCGTCACCGGCACGAGGCCCTCCACGAGGCGTTCGACGGCGGTTAGCGGCAGCTCCGCAAACTCGGGCACCTTCCGAAGCAGATCGACGAGGCCCTCATCGACGACGATGACCCGATCGGTGTGACCGATCCGCCGGTAGATGACGGCGGCCAGGATCGGCAGCAGCGAACCGCCGATCACCAGGGCCTCGCGGTTCCCGAAGAGCAGCAGGATCGGCGCAAGGAGGCTGCCGGAAACGGTCCCCACCCCGATGACCGCCTCGAGGAACGACATGACCGTGGCCCGATCGTCGTTCTTCGAACCACGTTGGAAGATCGTGTACAGCGCGGTGTCGTAGGTAGCGTTCGCGACCCCGATCAGCACCATTGCCGCCAGGGCGACCTCAGGAAGCGGGAACACGCCGATAGCCGCGATCGGCAGGCCCCAGAAAACGAGCGACAGGGTCTCCGTCCGGATCAGGCGTGGCGATCGATTCGACGAGATCATGAAAATCGCGCCGAGTCCCCCGAGCCCGAGCGCCGCGTTGAGCAGCCCCAAGCCCGACTGGCCCATGCGGAGCACGTCGATCGCGGCGACGACCGCCAGCGAGTTGAGCAGCCCGCGGGTCACGACCTGGCCATACGACCCGAGCAACGACCAGGCGAGCACCGGCTGGCGCAGGATCGGCCGCAGGCCCTCCATGAATCGGAGCCCGCCGGTGGCCCGTCGGCCCCCGCCGGATGCGTCGGCCGCCTGCTCGAAGCGCAGCCCGGCCGAAAGGTAGGCGGTGAGGAGGAACGCGACGCCGGCCAGGACCGCCACCGCGGCGTACATGTTCAGGCCCATCAGGATGCCGGCAATGAACGGCCCACCGAACGCGCCGAGCCCTTTCACGGCATTCCAGGTCGCGTTCGCCGCGACGAGCTCGTCCGGGCTGCGCGCAAGCGCGGGCATGAGCGTGGCCTGGACTGGTCGGACGGGAGCGTTGGCTCCGGCGGCCACGCTGGGAAGGATGAACAGCATGGCCATCGTGAATTGGTGGTCCGCCATGGTGGGCCCAGCCGTGGCGATCACCACCCCCGTAAGCCCGGCAGCGACGGCGCGGATGAGGCCGAGCGCCATGAGGATTCGGTCACCACGGAAGCGTTGGAGCATCGCGCCGGTGAGCAGGCCGGCGATGACCGCGGGGACCATCCGGACCGCGCCAAGAATCGCCGCCGCCAGCGGCCCTCCACGATCGAACACGGTGACCAGGCTGACCACGAACAGTGCCGTGTCCGCCGCAACCCCCAGCATGAAGGAGATCCCGAGGCGTCGGATGGCATCGTTGGCGAATGCCTGGCGCGAGGACGCAAGGGCGGATCGGAGCGCCTGCCGGACCTCAGGCATCGTCAGCCGTCAGGCGCGGCGACCTAGTAGCCGACGACGCGGGAGGAATGAAGGTCGCACCGCGAGGGCGTCCACGGCGGCAGTGGTCGATGTCCTCGGGTTTTGGGCTCCCAGCCGTTAACTTCCCGTCGTTCATGATTTGACGTTGCCATTTGGTTCGTGCGCACGGGTCTCCAACCGACCCATCGCCGCCGAGTCTAGGCGGACCGGCAACCTCGACAATCCTCCGGGGAACGTTCCATCCCAACGAACCGATCCGCCGCACAGATAAGCCGCAGATAAGCGTCCCCCGGTAGATTTCGGGCGACGTCCCGTCCGACGAAGTGCCCCGACGGACGGGACGTTCATTTCCGGCCCGCCGAGTCGCCCGTCGACATCCCGTCGAGCAGCTGGACGAGCCGCCCGCCGAGTTCCAACGCTCGCCGCCGCCCCATCGATCTCGCCCGCCCGAAACCCGCCGGACGAGGCGCCCGTGGAGCAGCAATCGACGCCGTGGCGTGTCTTCGATGCGCCTGCGTCCCACGCCGACCCGGCGACGTCGAAGCCACCGAGCACGCCAGGCCCCCAGGGCTCGACGCTTGCCAGTCCTCGCGTCGCGATTGCGGGCCTCGCGGCCGCATTTGGCGTCGGTGCGCTGGCAATCGTGCTCGCGCTCGGGCAGTCCGGCGATGGGTCGGTTGCCGGCCCAGGCGTGACCGACGCGCTCCTTGGGTCGAGCGGGCCGGACATGACGGGCGGCCAGATCGTCGTCGACGTGGTCGGGGCCGTGGTTCGACCCGGCGTGTACCACCTCCCGATCGGCTCGAGGGTGGGCGATGCGATCACGGCCGCCGGAGGCTTCGGCCCACGCGTGGACGCCGATGCGATCGGTGCCGCGCTCAACCTGGCGGCCCCGCTGAAGGATGGCGAGCAGGTTCGCGTGCCATCTCGGGACGACGTTGCCCCGTCGACGGGCACCGGTGGAGGGTCATCGGGAGGCGGCGGGTCAGGCGGCGGCGGTGGCTCCGCCGGCGCGCTCGTCAACCTGAACACGGCGACGGAGGCGGAGCTGGACGCATTGCCCGGGATCGGGCCGGTCACGGCGGGCAAGATCATCGAGGCCCGCGCGAAGGCACCGTTCAAGGCGGTCGACGACCTGCGGACGCGGGGCCTCGTCGGCCAGAAGACGTTCGACCAGATCAAGGCCCTCGTGACGGTGGGCTGAGGTGCCGCGAACGGCCTGGCTCGCGGTCGGGATCGCGGCGGGGGCGCTCCTCCTCGATGCGACGACGGGTCTCGTGGTCGGCTCGATCGGGGTCGCGTTGCTATGCGCGGCAGCCGCGCTCCATGGTGCCGTTGGCGATCGCCATGCGCCCGAGGTCGCCGGGCGCTTCGTCCCGCTTGCCCTGGGGCTCCTCGTGATCGGCGTTCGGGGTGCCGCGGGCGGCGGAGCCGGCACGGCGCCGGTCGCGATTCCATCGGGTGCCGGGCCATGGGTTGGCGTTGTCGAGACGGTGGGCGCCCCGCGCGACGGCAACCGCCCCGCGACGATCCGCCTCGAGGGCGACGCCCCCGTCCTGGTCGCCGCAACGCTGCCGTGGTACCCGTCGGTGGTGCCCGGCGACCGCGTGCAGGTCCACGGGAGCATCCGGCCACCGTCCCCGGACGACTACGGCGCCTACCTCGCGCGCATCGGCGCGATCGGGACGCTGCGGGCGGACATGCTTGAGCTGCTGCCGGCCGACGGCACCCTGGCGCGGACGCTCGAGGACATTCGGCGCTCGGCCTCGGACGGGCTCGACCGGGCGTTACCGGAACCGGAAGCCGGCCTCGCCGCGGGGATCCTCATCGGCCTGCGTGACCGGGTCGACCGCGACCTCGCGGCCGCGTTCACGACCGCCGGCGCGAGCCACGTCGTGGCCATCTCCGGGTGGAACATCGCGATCGTCGCATCGACGCTGGGTGCGCTCGCGGGTGGCGTCCGGCGCCGCCGACGCGCGCTGCTGATGGCGCTTGGCATCGTCGCGTACGTGGCGTTCGTCGGACCGTCGCCATCGGTCGTTCGCGCGGCGGGCATGGCGGGCGTGGCACTGCTCGCTCGCGAGCTGGGCCGGCCTGGATCGGCGGCCGCGGCGCTCGGCTGGGCGTGCACCGTGCTGCTCCTCCTGGATCCGGCCTGGGTCGACGACGCGGGATTCCGGCTCTCCGTGCTGGCGACTGCCGGGATCATCGCGTGGGGGACACAGTTCACCGCGCGGCTCGCCGGGCCAGAGCCCCGACGCGTCCGTCGCTGGGTTGCCGAGATCCTCGGCGTATCGTTCGCCGCCCAGGCCGCGACGATGCCGGTCGTCCTCCTCGAGTTCGGGCGGCTGTCGCTCGTGGCACCGCTCGTGAACCTGATCGTGGTGCCGCTCGTGCCGCCGGCGATGGCGACCGGCGCCTTGGCATTGGTCGTCGGCGCCGCGGTGGGGTTCGGACTCCCGGGCGTCGTCGCGACAATTGTTGGGCTACCCGCGTGGGTCCTGTACGCCGCTATGGTCACGGTCGTCCGGACCGGCGCCTCGCTGCCGCTGGCGAGCCTGACGCTCGCGCCGCCCTGGGATTCGGTTGCGGCCGGGGTCTCGCTGGGCCTCGTGCTCGCCATCGCGCGCTGGGGCGACCGGTTCCTGGCGTGGCTTCGAGCGAAGAGCACCACGTCGCCAGGAGCTCCCCGCGACCCACGCGGCGCTTCGCCGGCTCGCGCCGGGAAGCGCGGGCACGGGAGCGAGATTCGGCGATCCCGCCTACCGCGTATCGCGGCGATGACCCTCGCCGGCGCGACGATCGGACTCGCAATCGTGATCGCCCATCGACCGGACGGCGCGACCCGGATCGTGGTCATGGACATCGGGCAGGGTGACGGCATCCTCGTCGAGGGCAGCCGCGGAAGCCGATTGGTGATCGACGGCGGCCCGGACCCGAACCGCATGCTCACCGCGCTCGACGAGCGCCTGCCGCCGTGGGACCGTCGGATCGACGTCCTCGTACTGACCCATCCCCACGAGGACCACGTCGCGGGCCTTGCGGCGCTGCTGCACCGGTATCGAGTCGGGCGCGTCTACGAGCCTGGCATGATCGGCCCGGGACCCGGATACAAGGCCTGGGCGGAGGTGTTCGCGAACGGCGGCCCACCGCACGGCCGGCTGTCGACCGGTGACCACCTGGCGCTGGACTCGATCCGGTTCCAGGTCCTCTGGCCGGACGCCAACCGCGTGCCGCTGCATCCCGCCGATGGCGGCACGGCGATCAACAACGTGTCGATCGTCCTCCTCGGCGACGTCGACGGCCACCGCTTCCTCCTCGCGGGCGACGTCGAGCAGGGTGTCGATCCGGAGCTCCTCGCCCGCGGCCTCCCGCAGCTCGACCTCCTGAAGGTCGCCCACCACGGCTCCGGCACGGCCAGCACCGTGCCCTTCCTCGAGGCGGTGCGGCCACGCGTCGCCATCGTCTCGGCGGGGCTTGGCAATCCGTACGGCCACCCGGCGCCGGCGACGATCGAGCATCTCCGCGAGTTCGCCGGGCGCACCTATCGAACGGACCTGGACGGCACGGTGGAGGTCACGTTCGATGGGGCCGCCATGCGCGTTCGAGCGAGCGGCCCGAGGCAGAATGCCCAGCCGACCAAGGCATCCGTCGCCGCGCCGGCCGCGGCGTTCCTGTGCGGGATCAATCCCGGCCCGTCCGCGACGCTTGCCTCAATCGAGCGCCCACCCGTCGGCCCGATGTCGCCGCTGCCGCCCCGGGTCATCCTCGGCGGCCCGGCCGTTGCCGCGGCGATCCGCGCCGAGCCGCCCCGCCTCGGCCGAATCCCGGCGCCACCCGCGGGTCCGGAGATGGCCCTCCGCTACCATCGACCCGATGGAGACCTCCCGGGCCTCGGCGACCGCGCCGCCCCGCGGGACGGCTCCCCTCGCCTACTACTGGGGCGACGACGCCTATGGCCTCGACGCCGCGCTGGAGGCGTTCCGCGCCGACGCGAACCGCTTCCCGGAAGGTGCTCCGGAGCGCTGGCGACCCGAGACGGATCGCGGCGATCCCGTCCGCCTCCTCGGTGAGATTCGGGAGCGCCTTGCGACCGGCTCGATGTTCGGCTCTGGCAGCGTCGCGATCCTCCGCGGCGCCGGCGGGCTGGTCCGCAGCAACGACCAGCGCGACGCGTTCCTGGGCGCGCTCCGGACCATCGCGCCGGGCAACGGGCTGGCGGTCCTCGAGGAGACCGACTCCGGCGTCAAGGATCCGCCCAGCAAGACGATCGCCGAGGCGATTCGCGCCGTCGGCGGCGACGTCCGGCCGTTCGTCGCGCCGCGCCAGGACGCCCTCGCCGCATGGATCGAGGCGCGCGCCCGCGAGCGCCAGATCGCGGTCGGGCCGGGCGCGGCGAGGGAGCTTGCGACCCGCGTGGGCGGGTTCGTGCGCGAGGGTGACGTCGAGCGCCAGCAGCAGGGCCGGCTCGCGGTCATGGAGCTGGAGAAGCTCTCACTGCGCCACGTCGGCCCAGGGCCGATCACGGTCGGCGACATCCAGGATCTCGTCGCGGAAGCGGTCCCCGGCTCAGTCTGGGCGTTCGTCGACGCGGTCGGGCAACGCCGACGTGGCCGCGCGCTCGAGCTGCTCGAGCGACTCATCGAGGACAAGCCCGCGCCCGTGCTGCTCGCGGTGCTGCATCGGCGGCTGCGCGAGCTCATCGAGGTCCAGGACCGGCTAGAGCGTGGCGAGTCGCCCGGCTCCCTCGTCCGGTCGATGCGCCTCCAGCCGTTCCGCGCGGAGACGCTCGCGGGTCAGGCGATGGCGTGGACCGGGCCGGAGCTGGACGCGGCGCTGGACGGCCTGGTCGAGCTGGATGCGCAGGTGAAGGGCGTCGGCGGACGGGCCTCGACGGAGGCGCGCGACCGCCTGGCGTTCGATCTCTGGATCACGGATCGGGTAGCAACGAGCTGACGCTCGCGACGGGCGAACCCGTCACATCGACCAGGCGCGCTCCTGGAGGACGAGGTCGCTTTCGATCGCGAAGGTGCACCGGCCGGGCGCGAGGTCGAGCAGCTCGATCAGGTCAGGGTCGATGTACAGCTGGTGGCAATCGGCGCACAGGCCGCCGGGAACCCCGAAGCACAGCCGCTCGCTCTGGTCGGGCATCCGGAACGTTGCGTCGAACCGGGAGCTCACCAGGAGCCGGGTGCAGGCGGGACAGCGATCTCGAGCGGCGGACATACCCGGATGCTGCGGCCAGCCCCGTTCGGGGGACATGACCCATGGGTACTCCGGCCCCCCGTACCGCCGCCGAGCGGGTGCGCGTGCTACTGCACGCGCAGGATCGTCTTCGCCTCCGACCAGTGCCGCTCCAGCTGGTAGAAGTCGCGCTCCGGCGGCGTGAAGACGTGGACCACGACCGACCCGAAGTCAACCAGCACCCAGTGGGATGCGGCGGTCCCCTCGCGCCCGAACGCGTGGACCTTCTCGTCGCGCATCCCCGAGATGATGCCGTCCGCGATGGCGTCGAGCTGGCGCTCCGAGCCGCCCGAGGCGATCACGAAGTAGTCCGCCATCGCGGTCAGCCCACTGAGGTCGAGCAGCACGATGTCGGCCGCCTTCTTGTCCTCGGCGAGCTCGACGATGCGGCGCGCGAGGTCGAGCGCGGGCATGTCCACGGCGGGCGGGGGCGGCGGCGGGGTGCCTCGCGTTGGCAGGCCCCTCGGGTTCCGGACTGATGCGGTCACGTAGCGGCGGTCCTCCGATAGAGGTGGTTTGCGACGATGTAGGCCTCGACGGCGTCCGGCACGAGGTACCGGATCGAGCGGCCGGCGGCGACCCGCGCTCGGAGCGCGGTCGACGAGAGCCCGAGCCGGGGGCCCTCGAGGTAGGTGACGTGGTCCTCGCGACCGGGGAAGGTCGCCGAGAGCCAGGCGGGGTCTGGGGCAGGGTAGCCCTCACGCGGAACTACCGCCACGCGGGCGGCTGCGAGGAGGCGCTCGGGCTCGTGCCAGGCGGGCAGCTCCGCAAAGGTTTCGACCGACAGGATCACCGTCAGGTCGGCGCCGGCAGCGAGCGCCTCGACCGTGTCGACGGTGTACGACGGGCCCGGTCGCTCGACCTCGATCCGGCTCAGCTCGAACGCGTCGTTGCCGGCGATTGCGAGCTCGACCATCGCAACCCGATGCTCGGCCGCGGTCACGGCGCCGCTGGCCTTGTGCGGCGGCTGGCCGGCGGGGACGAACACGATGCGATCGAGACCGAGTGCGTCGCGCGCCTCCTCGGCGATCGCGAGGTGCCCGACGTGGATCGGGTCGAACGTGCCGCCCATCAGGCCGACGGACGGTCGCTCCGTCACCGGCGCGCGCTCCAGGGCTCGGCCTCCCAGGCAAGCTCAACCGACCCGACGATGACCGTGTCGCCCGGCTCGATGCCGGCGCGCCGCAGCTCGGCGTCCGCACCGAGGCGCTCGAGATCGCGCTGGAATCGCTCGGCGGACTCCTCGATCGTAAAGTCGGTCTGCGCCGCGAGGCGCTCGATCCGCCGGCCGACGACGCGGTAGACGCCCTCCGATTCGCGCCGGATCGTGACGCGGTCGGGCGCCGCATCGAGCCGGTGGACCACGATGCCTGACGGCTCCGGCAGCGACTCGTCCTCGAGTGGCGGCAGCAGCTCGGCGATCGCGGACCGGAACGCGTCCATGCCCTCGCCCGTCGCCGCCGAGATGGCCACGGTCCGCAGCGAATCGCGCTTCCGTGCCGCACGGAACGCAGGCCACGCTTCCGAGGCCGCCGGGAGGTCCATCTTGTTGAACGCAACCAGGGTGGGCTTCTCGAGGAGCACCGGATCGTGGGCGCGCAGCTCCTCGCGGATCACGTCGAAGTCCCACCCCGCATCACGGCTCGCCCCGTCGACGACGTGGACAAGCACCCGCGTCCGCTCGACATGGCGCAGGAACGCGTGCCCGAGGCCCGCCCCGCTGCTGGCGCCCTCGATGAGCCCCGGCACGTCGGCGACGGTGGGCCGGCGCTGATCGGCATCGATGCCGCCGTCGCCCGCCAGGTCCATCACGCCGAGGTTCGGCTCGAGGGTCGTGAACGGGTAGTCGGCGATCTTGGGCGTCGCGGCCGTGAGGGCCGCCAGGAGCGTGGACTTGCCCGCGTTCGGCAGGCCGACCAGGCCGATGTCCGCGATCAGGCGCAGCTCCAGCCGAATCCAGCGCTCCTCGCCCGGCTCGCCCTTCTGAGCGTGCCGCGGCGCCTGGTGGGTCGAGGTGGCGAAGTGCACGTTGCCGAGGCCGCCACGCCCGCCGCGCGCGGCCATCGCTTCCTGCCCGACCGCAACGAGGTCGGCGATCAGCTCGCCGCTCGCATCGTCGTAGACGGCCGTGCCGGGCGGTACGTCGAGCACCAGGTCATCGCCGACCTTGCCGTGCCGGCGCGCGCGCTGGCCGCCACCGCCCGGGGTCGCCCGGTAGTGGTGCCGGTACTGGAAGTCGCGAAGCGTGGTCTGCCCGGCGTCCACGCGGAACACGATCGACGACCCACGGCCCCCGTCCCCACCGTCCGGTCCGCCGCGCGGGACATGCGCTTCCCGCCGAAACGTCGAAGCCCCCGCGCCGCCATCCCCCGCCTTGAGCAAAACCTTCACACGATCAAGAAACATTCACCCTCATCTTCTCACGGGTCGGAGTGGATCCATCCCACCCCATTTGGCTCGACGAGCCATGCCACGGCGGTATCCCGGCGGTTGGGGTGCGGTGCCGAGGGCAGCAACCTCGGAGCCCTCGGAGGACCGAGGCGACGCCCCATTAGACGGCGGTCCGACCCCCGACCGCCGGGTCGCCTGAGGGGCTAGTAGTAGCGGAGCGGGTTGATGCGGTAGGAGCCGCTTCTCCAGGGGTAGCCGACCCACACTTCGAAGTGGTCGTGGGGTCCGGTGGCCCAGCCGCTCTGCCCGATACGGCCGATGATCTGGCCCTTGGCGACGGTCTGGCCGGCGGACACGAGCACCTTCGACATGTGGTGGTGGCCGGTGTAGATGCCGTTGCCGTGGTAGATCCAGACCTGGTAGCCGCCGCCGTTGTCCTTCCAGCCGGCGAACACGACCGTGCCCGCGCGTGGCGAGACGATCGCACTCCCGTACGGCGCCGCGATGTCGACGCCGAGGTGGCCGTAGTGGAAGTACTGGCTGATGTAGCCGCCCGGCACCGGCCACGCCCACGGCCCGCTGACGTAGACGAACGAGCCGCCACCGCTGGAGCTGCTACCGCTGCTAGGGCGCTTGGTCGGGGTCGGGGTCGGCATCGGGTCGCCCTTGGCGCCTGGCAGCACGAGGACCTGGCCGACGATCAGGTTCGGATCCTGGAGGTCGTTGAGCGAGATGATGTCGGCGATATCGATCTTGTTGTCCGCGGCGATCGAATCGAGCGTGTCGCCTGCCTTGACCGTCACCACCAGGCCATTCACCGGCGGGATGAGCAGGACCTGGCCGACGTGGAGCGCGTCCTTCGAGGTGAGGTGGTTGGCCCACCACACGGTCATCATCGAGACGCCGAAGCGGCTCGCGATCCCGGTGAGGCTGTCGCCTGTCTTGACGGTGTACTGCTGGAGCATCCCGGCCGATGACTTGATCGAGGTGTCGACGGCGACCGGCTTGTAGAGCGTGCCGTCGTCGACGGTCGCGGTCATCTGGACGTCAGCCGCGGGGCCGTCGACGCCGGCGGGACCGCCCGGCCCGCCACCGACCGCCAGGCGAACGCCGGCCGCCGGGTCGACCGCGCCTGCGGCGTCGATCGAGTGCTGGGCGGCGCCGACGGGGGCCGCCGCCGGGGCCAGGCTGACGCCTGCCGCCGTGAGGACGATCAGCGCGATCGCGATCGGGAGCGTTCGATCCGAGGTGAGGCGGAGGACGAGATGCCGACGGAAGACGCGCCCGCGTGCGGCGGCCTTGCGGGGCTCGACGGGGCGCGCGGCGGTCTCGGCTCGCTCGTGGACGTGCTTCTGGGCGACGGCCTTCGTGCGCTGGCGTGCGCGCGGCGTCGCGGTCATGGTGTCAGCAAGGAAGCGCGCCACACCGATGGCACGTCGATGCGCACGTCGCGCGGTCGCGGGGTTGGCCGGTCCCGTCGAGGGATTGTCGGCCCCGGTGGAGGCGATCTGCACGATGGCGCGCAGGGCGCCCCCCATGGGGTTCAGCAATACGTTCTCCTGGCGAGACGGTCCGGTGCGCGCAGTCGCGCGGGCTCAGCCGGGGTCTTGGACCGTCAGCGGGTCGCGATCTTGAGCTGGGTTCTCGCTTCGCGGCCGAGCTCACTCTCTCCGTGAGCTGCGACGTTGCCCGGACCTTACCACGGCGTTGCGGCAGCGTGCAAACCCGCCACAGGTCCCTTGCAACCGTGCCATGTGGCCCGTTCGCCGGTGCGCCGGCGCGCCGGTCGACGCGGCCCGGCCGATGATAACCGGCGCGCTAGGAGTCGAGGCTCTTGGTGAGGCCGGCCAGGAACTGTACGTTGTTCTCGGTCTTGGCCATCCGGTTGAGCAGCAGCTCGATGCCCTCGTTGGACCCGACGGCGGAGAGCATCCGGCGCATGGTCCAGACCATCTTGAGCGTGCCCTCCTCGAGGAGGAGCTCCTCGCGGCGGGTGCCCGAACGCATGACGTCGATCGAGGGGAAGATCCGCTTCTCGGCGAGCTTGCGGTCGAGGATGAGCTCCGAGTTGCCGGTGCCCTTGAACTCCTCGTAGATCACGTCGTCCATGCGCGAGCCGGTGTCGACCAGGCATGTGCCGATGATCGTGAGCGAGCCGCCCTCCTCGATCTTCCTGGCCGCACCGAAGAACCGCTTCGGGGGATACAGGGCGATCGGGTCGATGCCGCCCGACAGCGTCCGGCCAGACGGCGGGAGCGCCAGGTTGTAGGCGCGTGCGAGGCGAGTGATCGAGTCGAGGAGGATGACCACGTCGCGGCCGGTCTCGACCTGACGCTTGGCGATCTCGAGGGCCATCTCGGCGACGTGCGTATGGTTCTCGGTCGGCTCGTCGAAGGTGGAGCTGATGACCTCGCCCTTGACGCTCCGGCGCATGTCGGTGACTTCCTCGGGCCGCTCGCCGATGAGCGCGACCATGAGGAGAATGTCCGGGTAGTTCGCGGTGATCCCGTTGGCCATCGCCTTCAGGAGCATGGTCTTGCCGGCCTTCGGCGGGCTGACGATGAGCGCGCGCTGGCCCTTGCCGATCGGGTTGACCAGGTTGACCAGGCGCTGGCTGAGGTTCTTCGGGTCGTTCTCGAGGTTGAGCAGGACGTCCGGGTGGACCGGGGTCAGGTCGTTGAAGACCGGCCGGTTGCGGGCCGTCTCGATGTCGACGCCGTTGACCGAGTCGACGCGGAGCAGGCCCCAGTACTTCTCCTGCTCGCGCGGCGCGCGCACGGCGCCGGAGACGCGATCGCCGATGCGGAGACCGAACCGGCGCACCTGGCTGGAGCTGACGTAGACGTCCTCAAGGCTCGGCAGGAGGCCGTGCCGGCGCATGAAGCCGTAGCCCTCATCGACGACGTCGAGAATGCCGGTCGCGTAATCGAGGCCCGCGCGCTCGGTCTGGCGCTGGAGGATCCCGTCGATCAGGTCCGACTTGTTGTTGTCCGCGCGCGAGTCGAGCTCGAGGTCGCGCCCGACGGCACGAAGCTCGGTGACGCTCATCTCGAGGAGGTCGGATACGTCGAGGTCGTTGCGCTCGCGCGCGGCCTCGAGCTCCTGCATCTCGTCGTATTCGCTGACCGGAGCGCGGCCGCCGCCGCTGCTACCCATCGGTCCTCGCCGGCGCGGCCGGCGGTTGGTGCGCATGGTGCGCTGATCTGGGGCTGGCATCTGAATGGGGTTCACCTGCTGGGAAACGAAAAGGGGCTCGCCCACGCCAACACGTGTCCGCTTGCGGACCGGGGTGGGGATGCGGTGACTATAGGCTCGGCTACGGGCCTCGTCAATCATCTCGCAAGCGCCGCCGCTAGCATGTGCCGCCCATGCCGACCGACGCCCGATCCGAGCTCACCATCGAGCCGTTCACACCCGTTGCGCTGGACGGTGCAGCAGTGCTGCTGGCCGACCGCCACCGCCGCCACCGGCTCGTCAAGCCGCTGCTGGATCCAGTGTTCGAATCGGTCGATGGGGCGCGCGGTGCGATCGAGGAAGCGTTGGCGGCAGACCTCGCGTCGGGCGTGGTTGCGCGGCGCGACGGCGAGATCGCCGGCTACATGATCGGCCAGCAGAAGGACCCGGCGGTCTGGGGCCCGAATGTGTGGGTCGAGGCGGCGGGCCACGCAGCCACCGAGCCCGCGATCGTGCGGGACATGTACGCCGTGCTCGCCGGCCAGTGGGTCGCGGCCGGCCGAGCGAACCACCATGTGCTCGTGCCGGCAACGGACAGCGGGCTCGTCGACGCGTGGTTCAGTCTCGACTTCGGACAGCAGCACGTCCACGCAATCCGCGAGGTGCCCGTTGCCGCGTTCGGTGTCGTGCCCGGATCGGAGCTCGTGATCCGAGCCCCGACCCGCGACGACATCGACGCGTTGGCCGAGCTGGAACTGGTCCTGCCGAGGCATCTCCGAAGCTCGCCGGTCTTCTCGACGCTCCAGATGGAGCCGCTCGAGGAGGTTCGGGCCGAGGTCGAGGCCGACCTCGACGACCCGAAGTACACGTGGTTCGTCGCGGCCCAGGACGGGGCCGTCGTCGGTTCCGGCATCGGGTGCGCACTGTCCGTGTCGGGCGGCCATCGCGGGCCGAATGCGGCTCCCGGTGCGGCGTTCCTCGCCTACGCGGCGGTCTTCCCGGAGGCGCGCGGCCTCGGAGCGGGACGGGCGCTCGGCGAGGCGATCCTCGCCTGGGCCAGGGACACGGGCTATCCGTCGATCGCGACCGACTGGCGCTCGGCCAACATCGAAGCCGACCGTGCCTGGCGCGGCCTCGGCTTCCGCCCGACCTTCCGGCGACTGCACCGGCTCATCGGCTAGCCCTTGGCGTTGGCGGCGATCGCGGCGCGGGCGGTCTCCCAGTCGCTCTTGAACTGGACGATTCCCTTGTCGGTCAGCGGGTGGTGGACCATCTGCTGGAAGACCTTGAAGGGCAGCGTGGCGATGTGCGAGCCGGCGAGCGCTGCATCGGTGACGTGGCGCGGATGGCGGACGGACGCGGTGAGCACCTCCGCCTCGATCTCGTGGATGGTGATGATCTCGACGAGCTCGCGGATGACGTTCATCCCCTCCTCGTTGATGTCGTCGAGGCGGCCGACGAACGGCGACAGCAGCGACGCCCCGGCCTTCGCGGCCAGGAGGCCCTGGTTCGCGCTGAAGATCAGGGTGCAGTTGGTCTTGATGCCCTCGGCGCGAAAGCGGTTCATCGCCTCCAGCCCGTTCTCGGACATCGCCACCTTCACGTAGATGTTGTCGGCGAGCTTCGCGAAGTGGCGGCCTTCCTTGAGCATGCCGTCGACGTCATCAGCCACGACCTCCGCCGAGACGGGCCCCTTGTTGATCGCGCAGATCTCCTGGAGGACCTCGTCGTAGGTCTTGCCCTTGATCTTGGAGAAGAGCGTCGGGTTCGTGGTCACGCCGTCCAGCACGCCCCACGCGTTGACGGTCCGGATCTCGTCGATCTCTGCGGTGTCGAGGAAGAGCTTCATGGATCTGGACTCCCGGGCGGCCTGGGTCGGCGATGGTCAGTCCGACGATTCTATCCGCGGGCCTTGCAAGCACACGTCAGGCCGGGGTCATCCTGCGTCGCCCGAGCATCAGGAACGCGCCGACGAAGAGGCCGGCAATGATCAGCAAACCGATCGCAAGGAGCGTGGTCAGACGGAGCGGCTCAGGAGGTGAGGACTTGCTCAGCGGATGCCGGAGCCGCAGGCGTAACTTCTTCGGCGCGAGCCGCAGGCGCGCCCATGCCCTCGGCCAGCGCTGCGCCGATGAAGCCGTCGAAGAGCGGGTGCGGCCGCTCCGG
>DHWF01000056.1:0-217 GCA_002413045.1 Chloroflexi bacterium UBA5189 | reverse complement strand
GCGAGCTCGACGATCTCGACGAGGCGGCCGTCCGGCGACTGGCCGGACAGGATCATGCCGGCGCCCTCGAGAATCGCGCGGTACTGGTTGTTCACTTCGAAGCGGTGGCGGTGGCGCTCGTAGATGACCTCCTGGCCGTAGGCCGCGGCGGCCTTCGAGCCGGGGGTCAGCTTGGCGGGGTACAGCCCGAGGCGCATCGTGCCGCCCTTGTCCTCCA
>DHWF01000055.1 GCA_002413045.1 Chloroflexi bacterium UBA5189 | reverse complement strand
CACATGTTGTCGACGATGCGGTCCTCGAACTCGATCCGGCCGTCGTAGTCCGCCGCGATCGTCCGGCATGACTCGAGGAACAGCCCGTCCGACAGCTTCATGATGTTCGCCTTGTGCACGGCCGTGACCTTGTGGCGGCCGTTGGCAACGGCGTACTCGAACGCGAACCGGGCGATCCGCTCCGACGCGACTCGCGTGATGATCTTGATGCTCTCGGCGGCGTCCTTGCCGACCATGTGCTCGATGCCCGCGTACAGGTCCTCGGTGTTCTCGCGGACGATCACGAGGTCGACATCCTCGTACCGGCTCTGGACGCCGACCATCGATCGTGCGGGCCGCAGGTTCGCGTACAGGTTGAGCGCCTGGCGCAGGGCCACGTTCACGCTCCGGAAGCCGGAGCCGACGGGGGTCGTGATCGGGCCTTTGAGGGCGACCTTGTTGCGCCGGATGGACTCGAGCACGCGATCCGGGAGTGGCGTGCCCTCGCTCGCGATCGTCGCCTCGCCCGCCTCCTGGACCTCCCATTCGAAATCGAGGCCGGTGGCGTCGAGGACGCGGGTGGTCGCCTCCGCCAGCTCCGGGCCGATCCCGTCGCCGGGGATGAGGGTGATGCGGTGGGGCATGACCCGCATTCTAGCCGCGGCCTCCCGCCGCCGGCCGATAGACTCCGCCGATGCGCATCGGTGTCACCGTCCCCCTGGCCTACGGCGACGTCGCCGACGGCCGCGCCCCGACCTTCGCCGAGACCGTGGGCTTTGCCCAGCTCGCGGAGCGCGTCGGGCTCGACTCGATCTGGGTCTACGACCACCTCATCTTCAAGTTCCCGCCGGAACCCGACGAAGGCCTCCACGAGGCCTGGACGATCCTGTCCGCTCTCGCGCCGGTGGTCCCGCGCGTGGAGCTCGGCGCGCTGGTCATGTGCACCTCGTTCCGGAACGCCGGGCTGCTGGCCAAGATGGCGGCGACCCTCGACACGATCTCCGGCAGCCGGCTGATCCTCGGGATGGGCGCCGGCTGGCATGAGCCCGAGTACACCGCCTTCGGCTACCCGTTCGATCACCTCGTCGGCCGGTTCGAGGAGGACATCGAGGTCATCGATCGCCTCCTCCGCGGCGAGACGGTCGACTTCGAGGGGAAGTGGAGCCGGTACGCGGGCGCCCAGCTGCTGCCCCCGCCCGCGCGCAAGACGCCGGTCCTGATCGCCTCGAAGGGCGAGCGGATGCTCCGCCTCACGGCGCGCTGGGCCGACGCCTGGAACACCGCCTGGTACGGCCGCATCGACGACACGCTCCGCGAGCGCACCGCCGCCATCGATGCCGCGCTCGAGGCAGCCGGTCGCGACCGCGCCTCACTGCGGAAGACGGTCGGCGTCCGGCTGCACGAGCCGGGCCAGCTCGGCGACGACGCCAAAGGCACCGACGCCGACGCCCAGGGCCTCGCCGACCTCTTCGACGAGCTCGAGGCGTTCGGCTACCAGGACGCGATCGTCTGGTCGGTCGGCAAGACGACCGCCGCCGTCGAGCGGCTCGCGCAGGCCAGGGAGATTCACCTGGGTCGTCGCTGACCCCTCGCGGCGGCGATGAGCCCGCGGCGCGTACCATCGCCGTCCCGTGAAGATCCACGAAGCCGACGCGAAGTCGCTGCTCGTCGCCCAGGGCCTGCCCGTCCCCCCGTGGGAGGTCGCGCGCACGCCGTCGCAGGCGCGGGCCGCCGCGGTCAAGTACCTCGCCGACCCGTCGAACGCGACCGGCAAGGTCGTGATCAAGGCGCAGGTGCTCGTCGGCGGGCGCGGCAAGGCGGGGGGGGTGCGGCTCGCGGCAACGGCCGACGAGGCCGAGGACGTGGCCGCCCAGATCCTGGCCGTCGAGATCAAGGGGTTGCCGGTGCGCCGCGTGCTCGTGGGCCCGGCCGCGCAGATCGTGAAGGAGTATTACCTGTCGGTCCTCCTGGATCGGTCCACGAGGCGCCTGATGTTCATCGGCTCCGCCGAGGGCGGCGTCGAGATCGAGCAGATCGCGGTCGACAACCCTGATGCGATCGTCTACGAGCACGTCGACCCGCTCCTCGGCCTCCCCGATTACGCGGCCCGCGAGCTGGCGTTCAAGGTCGGCTTCGGGGCGCACTGGAAGGCGGGCGCCGCGATCGCGAAGGGCCTCCTCCGCACCATGGTCGCGAACGACGCGGACCTCGTCGAGATCAACCCGCTCGCGGTCATCAGCGAGCACGGCGCCGACGGCAAGCTCGCCGAGCGGCTCGTCTGCCTCGACGCCAAGATCACCCTCGATGACTCCGCGCTCTCGCGGCATCCTGGCCACGAGGCGCTGCGGGACCTCGACGCGGAGGATCCGGCGGACGTCGAGGCGCGCCGCTACGACCTGACGTTCATCAAGCTCGATGGCGACATCGGCTGCATGGTCAACGGGGCCGGCCTCGCGATGACCACGATGGACCTCGTCAAGCGCGCCGGCGGTGAGCCGGCCAATTTCCTCGACATCGGCGGCGGGGCGAAGGCGGATCGCGTCGCCGCGGCGATGCGGCTGATCCTGGAGGACCGCAACGTCAAGGCGATCCTGGTCAACATCTTCGGCGGCATCACCCGCGGCGACGAGGTCGCGCGCGGGCTGATCGAGGCGCGCGCGCAGCAGGAGCGCGACGTGCCGATGGTCGTCCGGATCGTCGG
>DHWF01000053.1:12258-25304 GCA_002413045.1 Chloroflexi bacterium UBA5189 | reverse complement strand
CAGAAGAGCGTCCTCGAGCGCAAGGCGCCGCCGACCTTCGACGTCGTGATCGAGATCCAGGATCGCGAGCGCGTGCTCGTCCACGCCGACGTGGCCGACACGGTCGACTCGATGCTGCGCGGCGACGCGGTTTCCCCCGAGCTCCGCTGGCGCGACGACGAGGGCGTCCACCGCTCGCAGTCGCGGCCGCGGCCGTCACCGCGCGAGCAGATCGCCCCCGACCGGTTCTCCGGGCTCATCGGGCAGGGCAGCTCATGGGGCACCGAGCCCGGCTGGCGGCGTGATTCGAGCTTTCGCGGCGGCACCGGCTCGGCGTTCCTGCCGGGCGGCGAGCGTGGCGCGCGAGCCGGGTTTCGGCCCGGCGCGTCCGGCTCGTGGCGCCCGGGACGCTCGCCGTCCGGGTCATTAGCCGCGGCCGCCGGGCAGGCGGCAGGTGCAGGTCCGCGGCCCGAGGCGCCGTTCGTCGCCGGCGAGATCGCCGATCGCGGGCCGCTCGAGCGCGGGACCGTCCCGCCGCCGGACACGCGAGCCCGTGACGCACGCGAGCTCGTGCGCCAGCGCGAATGGCGGGAATCCGCCACGAAGGCGATCACCACCCTCAAGGCTGAGGAGGGGACGGGCCCCATCAATGCGGCGGACATCGCCGACGACGTCGACGACGATGACGACGCAGCGCTGCTGGACGGCGCCCTCGACGGCGCCGCCGAGGATGGCATGCCCGGCTTCCGGGTCCTCGAGCCCGAGGGCCTGCCGACGCTCCGCGTCCTGCCCCAGGGCATCAGCCGCAAGCGACTCGAGCAGGCGATCCGCGAGCTGCAGCTGCCGGTGATCGTGGCGCGCGACGTGGACGACGCGGACGTCGTGATGACGATCCGCAGCGAGTACAAGCAGAAGACGCCGATGGTGCGCGAGGCCGAGGAGCGGGCGATGCCGATCTACGTCCTCAAGACGAACACGATCCCCCAGATGCAGTCCTCGCTGACCTCGATCTTTGCCCTGGAGATCGACCCGCGCGATCAGGCGCTGCGCGAGACCGAGGAGGCGATCGGGCTCGTGATCAACCGTGCCGAGGCGGTCGAGCTTTCGCCCCAGAACGCGTATATCCGGCGCCTCCAGCACCAGATGGCCGAGCGGGCCAATCTCGTCTCCCGCTCCCGTGGCCGGGAACCGTACCGGCGCGTCCGCCTCTACCCGGATCCCGCCAAGAGCCCCTGGCGGTAGCTCGCCTCAGTCGGCGCCGGCGAGCGCCTGCCGGTCGATGAAGATCTGCTCGCCCATGAAGCGCCGGGATGCCGGGTCCCACGGAAACAGGATCGCCAGCTCCAACCGGACTCGGCGACCCGTGGGCTCCAGTCCCGCGAACGGCCCCAGGTGCGTCGCCTCGAGCACGACAGCCTCGAACACGCCCTGCGGCCCGATCACGATGTCCGTGAGCGCGAACCGGTTATCCGGGAACGCGGCGAACAGCTCCGCGTAGAACGCTCTGGCACCGTCGTGGCCCTCCCATCGGAGCTCCGTCCCGACGATTGCGTAGACGCACTCGGGGGCGAGGGTCGCGATCAGCCCATCGATGTCGCGCCGGTCCTCGGCGATGGAGTGGCGCTGCCAGAGCCGCCGGATCGTTCGGTGCGTGGCCGAGTCGGCAGGCCAGCCGAGCCGCGCTCGGACGTCTCCGCGCTCGTCGCTCACGCCGTGCCCACCGCCTCCTCGATCTCGCGCTCGCGAGCGGCGCGGCGGCTTTCGATCCTGAGCATCGTTGCCGCCAGCGCGAGCGCACCGATCGCGATCATCCCGGACGTCACGACGTCGACGATGACCGCCCCATCGAGCAGGCCTTTCGCCGACCGGATGAACTCGTCCACGGAATCTGCGTTGAAGGCATCGCTCTGGAGTCGGATGTCGATGTACACGCCGGCGACGTACGAGAAGACGAATGCCCCGAATAGCCCGATCCACGCCAGCATGGCGACGAGGACGCCGCCGGCCCGAGAATCGAGTCGGTACAGGAGCGCCTGGATCATCCGCGGCACGTGCCGGAACGTGTACCCGGGAATCAGCGTGTAGAAGAAGGCTCGGATCGGGTCAACCGGAGGATCCCCGCCGCCGAGCCCGGGGATGTTCGCCACGGACAGGCTGAGCCACGCGGCGAGCGCCAGCCAGCCGGCGAAGAAGCACAGGAGCGTCGCCACCACGTAGGTGTCGAGCCCGGCCGCGAAGGCATCAAGCGACGCGGTGTCCAGCTGGCCGCCCCCGAGCGCCGAGTCGAGGGCCGCGATGGCCTGCGGCGCGAGCTGGATCTCGACGACAGACGTGGCGATCTCGAAGCCGGCGAGCCCGAGGATGAACACGATCGCGACCGCCGCGAGCGGAAACGTGTTCCGAACCGGCGCGACGAGGCGGGCCTGGATTGCCCGATCCTGGCGAAAGCCGGCCCCCTGGCCGGTCGCCGCGCTGCGCGGCGCGCCGCACTTGTAGCACTTGTCTGCGCGCTCGCGATTGATCGAGTGGCAGGTCCCGCAGACCCAGACGTCGAGCATCGGCCCGCGCCCGCTCAGAACTCGGTGACGCCGGTGAAGGTCCAGCCGTCGATGCGCAGGGCCGGCACGACCGCCGCGCCGAGGAAGCCGCGGACGGTCTTGCGCTCCGAGCTGACGGCATTGACGCCCGCCAGCGCATCGAGGTAGGACTGCGTGTACCGGAGGTTGCGGACCGGCCCGACGATCTTGCCGCCCTCGACCAGGAACGTGCCGTCGCGGGTCATGCCGGTGATGATCGCGAGCTTCGGGTGGACCACGTTCGTGTAGTGGAACCGGGTCACGAGCAGGCCGCGCTCGAGCCCGCCGATGAGCTCCTCGCGCGAGGTCGTGCCGGCGGACATCACCGCGTTCAGCGGGAACGGGCCCCATGGGTTCGGAGCCGGCAGGCCGTGGCCGGTCGACATGCGCCCGGCGCGCGCCGCGGTCTGCGAGTCATACACGACATCGCGGCAGATGCCGGCGTCCACGAGGGCCACCCGCTGCTTCGGGACGCCCTCGTAGTCGAACGACATCGGCAGGCCGTGCGGGTCCGACCCGTCATCGACGATCGTGACCAGGTCCGACCCGATCCGCCGGCCCGGCTCGGCGAAGGAGCGGTCCTCCTGGACCGACAGCGCGTTGAAGCCCACGTAGCCGAGCTGGTCGGTGATGTCCACGACCACGTACTCCTCGAGCACGACCGGGTAGTCGCCCGCGAGCGCGCTGACCGGGTGATCGCTGGCGCGGGCCTTCGTGGCCGCCTCGCGCCCAAGCGCGGCCGCGTCGATCGAGGTGGCGTCCATGCTCACCATCTCCGCGTAGCCGGTGCCGCCGTCGGGGGACATGTGGACGGTGAGCAGCTGCGCGGACGTGCGTCCCTCCGCTGCGCGGATGCCCGCCGAGTTGGCCACCGCGACCGCCTCGGCATCGTTCGAGAACGAGCCGTAGGCGATGACGCCGGCCGCATCGGCGGCGGCGATGACCGCGCGCACGCCCTCGGCGCGGAACTCGGGGGTCGCGTCGGCGGTGCCGGCGGCCCACGCGGGAACGCCGCCGGTGATCGTGCCCATGCCTTCGGCGGGGGCGGGCAGGCCCGCCCAGTCCTCGAGCTCCTCGCAGCTGCGGGCGATCGCGGCGGCGCGATGGACGAGCGAGCGCAGCCCCTCCGGATCGACCTTGCCGGTCGAGACGACGGCGATCCGGCGCCCGACGATGTAGCGCAGGTTGACGGTGACGCTCCGTTCGGCGACGTTCTGGTGGATCTCGCTGTTGGCGAACCGCGTGAGCGAGGAATCGCCGGCGACGACGAGCACCTCCGCCTCGGTCGCGCCAATGCGCAGTGCGCGCGCCAGCACGTCCTCCGCGAGCGCGAGAGCCGACTCGGGCTCGCGCGCGGTCACCACTTGCCCACCCCCACCTGCACGTTGCGGAAGCGCGCGCCCGGCACCGCATGCCCGACCCGCGCCGACTGCGAGGGCTCGCCCTTGCCGCAGTTCGGCGTTCCCAGCATCACGAAGCTGCGCGCGTCGCCGACCGCGTCGCACGATCGCCAGAACTCGTAGGTGATGCCCGTGTACGTGCAGTTCTTGAACAGCCGGCCCTTCACGCCGCCCTTGATCTCGTAGGCGACCTCGGTCGCGAACTGGAAGTTCAAGCGTCGGTCGTCGATCGACCAGCTCCGATTGTTCGCCAGGTACAGGCCGTCGTCCGTGTCGGCGACGATCTCGTCGAGGCTCATCCCGGGGACTGGCAGCATGTTCACGTTGGTCATCCGGATGAGCGGGATCCGGTTCCAGCCGTCGGCGCGCATGCCGCCGCTCGACTGCCTGCCGACGCGCGGCGCCGTTTCGCGGCTGGACTGGTACCCGACGAACTTCCCGTTCTGGATGAGGGGCACCGCCTGCGCCGCGACGCCCTCGTCGTCCCAGCCGAACGTCCCGAGCCCGCCTGCCGCCGTGGCGTCGGCGACGATCGTCACGAGCTCCGAGCCGTACATGAAGCCCTCGGCCAGCTTGTCGGGCGTCAGGAAGCTCGTCCCGGCGTACGACGCCTCGGTGCCGAATACGCGATCGAGCTCGGTCGGGTGGCCGCAGCTTTCGTGGAGCTGGAGGTACAGCATCGACGGGTCGAGGACCAGGGTCCGGTTGCCGGGCGGGCACTGCGGCGCGGTCAGCAGCGCGACCGCCTCCTCGCCGACCTCCTCGGCGTGCCCCAGCAGGTCCAGGCTCCGAACGTACTCGTAGCCGCCGGCCTGGTAGCCGCCGCCCGAATCCGGGTAGCTCCGGCGCTGGTGCTCGTCGCGCTCGATCGCGTTGGCTTCGACGGCAGCCCCGACCTGGGTGATCATCTGCTCGGTGAAGCTGCCGTCCGTGGCGGCGAAGGTCTTCCACTCGCGGTGGGCGGCATACATCGATTCGGTGAAGGACACGCCCTTGACGCGACCCGCGGCGCGATCGGCCGCCACGAGGTCCGAGATCTTGGCCTCGAGCGGGATCTTGAACGGATCCTCGACGACCGGGGTTTCGAACGTCCCGGTCGCGACCGGACGCGCATCGAGCGTGACCCGGTTGCGGAGTGCCGTGGCGGACGCCTTGGCGATCCGGACGGCCAGCGCGCCGATCCGATCGGCCTCGTCCAGCTCCAGCGTGTCCGACGCGGCGAAGCCCCACGCTCCGTCGACCAGGACGCGAACCCCGAACCCGTCGCTCTCGCCCATCGCGACGCCCTCGACGCGGCCGCTCTTCACCGAGATCGACTCGTCGCGACGCCGGATGACGCGCACGTCCGCATACGTCGCGCCCAGCTGGGCAGCCGTATCGAGGGCGCGGTCCGCAAGGTCCTTCATGTCGGGGGCCGGAGCGTACCGCAATACACTCCGGCGATGCGCGGACGGTTCATCACGCTCGAGGGCCCGGAGGGGGCCGGGAAGACCGTGCTCGCGAAGCAGCTGGTTGCCGAGCTGGAGCGGCGCGGGCGGGAGGTCGTGTCGACACGGGAACCGGGTGGGACGCGGCTTGGCGAGCGGCTCCGATCGATCCTGCTGTCACAGCGGGCGGACGAGGGCGCGGCGCCGATCGATCCGCGCGCCGATGCGCTGCTCTTCAATGCGGCGCGGGCGCAGCTGGTGGCCGAGGTCATCCGCCCGGCGCTCGAACGCGGGGCGATCGTCGTCTGCGCTCGCTTCACCGACTCGACCCTGGCCTACCAGGGCTATGGCGCCGGGCTCCCGGTGGAGCAGCTCCGGGCAGTCGCGGCAGTCGCGACCGGCGGGCTCGTTCCCGACCTGACCGTCCTCCTCGACGTGCCACCGACGGTTGGGCTCGGACGCAAACGGGGCGCCTCCCGCAATCGGTTCGAGGCCTCGTTCGACCTAGCGTTCCATGAGCGCGTTCGGGCGGGCTTCCTCGCCCTCGCCGCGGCCGAGCCGGTCCGTTTCCGGGTCATCGACTCGTCGCGACCCATCGAGGCTGTCGCCGGTGACGTGATCGCCGCGGTGCTCGCCGCCCTCTGAGTCCTGGGCGCCGCTAGAGCACGACCTGCGTGATGGCGTTGGTCGTAAGCACGATGCCCAGCACGACCACGAGCGACGCCGTCGCGAGTTGGACCGGGACGACGATCCGACCGAACGACGCAATCGCCGGCCGCCGCTCCACGAGCCGGCGAGCGTGGACGAGCAGCAGCCCGATCCCCGCCAGCACGACCGCCATGCCCAGCCCGAAGCCGAGCACGAGCACGAGGCCGTAGCCGACGCGACCGGCGGCGATCGAGCCGAGCAGCAGGATCAGCGCCGAGGCGGACGGCACCAGCCCGCCCGACAGCCCGAGGGCGATCAGGCCGCGCCACGAGATCGTCGTGTCCGTGGGCAGTGGCGCATGCGGATGGGGGTGCGCGTGGCCGTGCGCATCGGCGTGCGCGTGGCCGTGCGCAACGTCAGGCCCGTGGAGGTGCGGCCGCGGTCCGGGAGCGCGATGGTCCATTCCTCCGTGGTTGTGCGACGTCGCTCGTTCGGCACGGGTTCGCCGAATCGCGCGGAGCCGGTTCCACAGCAGCGAGGACCCGATGAGGATCACGAGCCCGCCGGACGAGACCCCCAGGATCGGGTACAGGCGCTCCGGCGGGAGGATGCTCGACGCGGCCAGCGTGATCCCCGCGAGGACGAGCACGCCGAGCGTGTGCGAGATCGTGACTGCCAACCCGAGCCCGACCGCCTGCCGGCTCGAGCCCTTCGCGCCCACGAGATACGCAGCCATGATCGTCTTGCCGTGCCCCGGCGAGACGGCGTGGACGACACCGAGCCCGAACGCGATCGCCAGCGACACGAGGATCGCGAGCGGGTTCAGGTCCTGGACATCGACCAGCGCCGCGAGGTTGTCGGTGATCCCGCCGGGGACGGACGAGACCGCGCTCGCACCGATCGCCTGGTTGACCGGTGCCACCCCGGCGAGGAGCTGGGCGTCCGGCGCGCTCCATGGAGCGAAGCCTGCACCGCCCGGCGTGACCGAGACGGAGGCCGAGCGCATGTCGAGTGGCGTCGTCAGGAGATCCTTCGGATAGCTGGTCAGCCGGGCCGAGACACCGTCGGCGTTGGCCGGCGCCCCCAACGCCGGCCCGCCGATCTGGACGCCGTCGCCAAGGACGACGATCTCACGCCAGCCGATCCGCTCGGCGAACGAGCGGTCCTCGAACGTGACCGTCGTGCCCGCCGCGATCGGCGCGGCGAGGGCAGCCTCGAACTCGCAGACGAGGCGCATCGTGTTCAGACCGCCCGCGCCGGGCGGCAGGGACAAGCCGGCGGCGACGAGGGTGGTCGCGACGACGCGGCCGTCGACCGTCAGGACGAGATCCGCCGCCAGGGTCCGGCACTCCGGCGCCCTCGCCGCCTCGATCTCGGCCGTCGACAGCGTGCCGTCGCCGTCCGTGTCGAGCTGCTGCTGCTCCTGGAAGGCGGGGATCTCGGCGCGGTCGATCACGACGTCGAGCGAGATTCGATCCGTGGCGATGCGAATCCCCGCGAAGTGATTGATCGTGAAGTTGCCGAGCGGGTGGGCGAGCGCGACGGCCGGGACCAGGATCGCCAGCGCGAGCGCTGCGAGGACCCCAACCAGCCGGCCCGCGAGCCGGCGTCTCATCGGGCCGCCTCGAGCGACGCCAGCGACGCCGTCGCCTTCGAGGCCGCGAGCGGGTCGAGCCCGCCGGTAATGGCGAGGGCCTGGGTGAGCAGGTCACGCGCCTGCGCCGTGTTGCCAAGCGCAAGGGCGATCTCGCCGGCGTGGTACAGGAGGAGCGGATCGCGCGTCCCGAAGGCAAAGGCCGTCGTCATCGCCGCATTGGCGTCCACTGCGCGCCCGTTCGCGAGGAGCGCCCACGCGTACGCGTCGTAGCCGTAGACGTCCTTGCGAACCGCGAGCTCCTGCTCGGCGAGGGTGAGCGCGGACGCGAGGTCGCGGTCGTGGTTCACCGAGAACAGGACGAGCTGGCGGTTGTAGACCTGCTGGTTGATCGCAGCCAGGTGACCGATCGCCTCGACGGTCGCGTACTGGTTCGCCGCGAGCTTCGCGTCGCCGCGAAGGGCGTACAGGTCGCCGAGGGCGGTCAGCGAATCCGGCTGGGGCGCGATCGCGATCGCCTGCTGATACGCGGCGATGGCGGCGTCGGTGTGCCCGAGCGCGGCCTGCGCGCGCGCCTCGCCGGCGAGGGCGAGGAAGCTGTCCGGCCAGACGGCGAGGGCCTTCTGGAACCAGCTGAGTGCCGCGTCCGGCGAGCCCGTGCTGATCGCGGTCATGCCCGCCAGGTAGGCGTACCAACCGAGACTCGCGCCGGTCTGGCCGTCGGCTGTTGCCTCGGTCCACGCGCGCGCCGCGAGGCTGGTCGCGGACGTCGTGTCGCCCTGGATGAAGGCAAGGCGTGCGAGGCGGGCTGTGACTGCCGCACCGGGAGCCGCCTTCTCGAGCGCTGCGAAGGTCGCGGCTGCGTCCTTGACGTCGCCAAGCTCGAGCTGGGCATCACCCTCGGTCGCCATCGCCTGGAGGACCGCCGGGTCCTTCTTCAGGATTGCCTGCGCGGCCGAAAGCGCGCCGGGGAAGTCGTGGAGCGTCTGGCGAAGCCGCGCCTGGAGCACCTGGGCGGTCGCGTAGTCGGGGACGACGGCGAGCGCCTGCTCAACGGCCGTCTGGGCTCGGCTGTAGTCGCCGATGTCGCCCGTGAGGCGGCCGCGCGCCTCGTACAGGGTCGCGATGTAGGTCGCCGAGAGGAAGTCCTTGCTGTTGCGGGCGAGGTTCGTGGCCCAGTTCTTGATCGAGTGGTCGATCGCCGCGATGCCCGCGCTGCCGCCCGTCGGCGCGTCGCCCGGGCCGGTCAGCGCCGGCTGCTCGGGGGCGACCACCGGGGTGATCGGCTGGCTGACCGGGGCCGGCCTGAGTGCCGACTGCAGGTAGGAGCCGGCGACGATCGCGATCGCGGCACCAACGACGAGGACGGGCCGGATCCGGCGAAGTCTGGGTCGGGGCTGCTGGGGCGCGGCAATGGCGGTCATCGTGGTTCGCTCTGGACCTCAGTTGATCGGCTTAAAGGGGCAGGAGATCGGATGCCCCTGCGGGGAGGCCGGGGACCGGCACTCCCCCAGGGGCGTGGGCGTCAGTGCGGGACGCCGAGGTACGGGAACGAGGTCAGGTACGTGTGGAGCGAGGCATCGGCGTTGTCGCTCGTGACGCACTGATTCGTGGTGACGGCGAGCTCGGCATCGATGACGTCATCCGACAGGGCCCGGCCGTTGAACACCGTCCCGTCTGCCTTCGAGCCGACCTTGTAGGTCAGCATGTCGGGCAGGAGGAAGTTGGCGATCGCGTTGGCCGTCGTGGCGTCGTAGCCCGCGCAGGGAAGGCCCAGGAGGCCGTTGATGCCCTCCAGGGTCCCGACGATGTTGCCGTGGAACGGCAGGGACGACGAGTTCTGCTGCGACGGTGGGGTGGTGTTGAACAGGTCCTTCTGCGTGCCGGTGTTGGCGCCACCGACGTACTTGTTGTTGAACACGGTGTTGATGGCCGGTCGACCCATCTGGTCGGCCTTGACCCAGGCACTGCCGCTCCAGTAGGAGGTGGTGCCCCATACGCCGATGTTCGTGCCGCCGATCGAAGCGTTCGGCAGCTCGAGCACCATGGCGTTCGTGTTCAGCGGTGAGAAGAAGTCGCAGTCGGGCGCAGTAGCCGGGGGAACGATCGCGCAGCCACCGAGCTGGGCGGTCCCGACATGGAGCACGGTCCCGAGGAAGCCGAGCAGGTCGAAGAAGAACGGATCCGCCCGGACGCCCGCGAAGACCTTCGCGTTGCCCGTGGCGCTTCCGATCCCCGTCCCGCCGGTCCAGCCGGAGCCGATCTGGACGCCGATCGCGAGGCTGCGGGCGTTCGCGCCCGAATACCGCGTGACGGTGTAGTGCTGGCCGCTGGCGCCGGCGGCGCCGAAGCGCCAGACGAAGGCGAGATCCTGGACGGCGTCGCCGGTGCGATCGACGTTGATCACGTACCGCACGTTCGTCCCGAAGTTCGCCATCGAGTCAACCGTCGGCACGTTCACCGCCGGGTTGGTCGTCATCGCGAACACGGTCCGGGTCTTGGCCGCGTTGTTGAAGACGTAGACGTCGTTGATGTCCCGATCCCCATGGGTCGAGAGCAGATCCACGCTCGACCCGCTGGACGTGTGGCCGAGCGCCGGCGCGTCGAGGTGGTCAGCTCCTGACACGAAGAGCGGCGCCCCGCCGATCGCCAGGATGAGGGCGGCTGCGCCGAGCAGCCCTCCGGTACGAAGTGAAGGCCGTTGCATCGATTCCCCTCCAGGGCCAATTCACAGCAAGGCACAGAACCGACGCGTCAGGGTTCAGCGCTCGGCCGGGGATTGGTGTGCGTCGAACGGGGCATTGGCGCCCGTCCTCGCCCGTGCTACGCGGGCCGCAGAGCCGCGGATCAATCGCGAAATGCGAGCCGCGGTGGGCGTCCGGCCGCTCGGTACACTCCCCCCGTGTTGAACCGCCGTCGCGTCCGGTTTGAACCGAAGACGCGCGTCCTGCGAAGACCCCGATGAGCGAGCCCGAGATCGTGGCCCGCAGCGGACCCGGCCCCGATGTAGACCGGACCGATCGGGAGACGATGAACCGCCTCGCAGGTGGCGATCTCGGGGCGCTCGATCAGCTGTACGAGCAGTACGGAGCGATGGCCTTCTCGATCGCGTATCGAATCACCCGCGACCGCGCGGCAGCGGAAGACGTCGTCCAGGAATCCTTCCTGGGCGCGTGGCGCAACGCCGCGCGGTACGTCGATGGCCGCGGCACGGTCCGGACCTGGCTCCTGTCGATCGTCCACCACCGCGCCATCGATTCGATCCGGCGCCGCCGGCCGACCACCGAGCTCCCGGAATCCGAGGCGGGCCTGCCGGAGCCGCTCGTCATGCCGGACACGTGGACCGAGGTCGCGGACGGGCTGGACCGCGCCGCGATCCAGGACGCGCTCGGTCGGATCTCCGAGGTCCAGCGCGAGGCGATCGAGCTGGCCTACTTCAACGGGCTGACGCAGACCGAGATCGCGGAGCGCACCGGCGTCCCGCTCGGGACCGTCAAGGGCAGGCTCCGTCTCGGCCTCCAGGGCCTGCGCGCCGCCATGCTCGCGATCGGGGTGGATCGTGGCTGACCACCTGATCGGCGGGCTGCACTGCGCGGACGCGACCGAGCTGGCTGCCGCCTTCGTGCTCGGCGCCCTCGAGCCGGCCCAGGCCGCCGCAGTCCGCGGGCACCTCGCCGGCTGCCCCGAGGCGCACGCCGAGTTCGCCGAGCTCGGCGGCGTCGTGCCGGCACTCCTCGGTTCGGTCGACGCCGTCCAGCCGCCCGCCGACCTCGGCGCGCGCATCCGGGCTGCCGCGGAATCGGAACGGGTGGCCGCTGCGCGCCGAACGGCCCCGATGCCGAGCCAGGCTCGGACGCCGGTCGCGATTGCCATCCCACCCGCCGGTCGCCCATCCGTCGGGCTGTTCCGGCGCCCGGTCTGGGCGGCGATCAGCCTCGCTGCGGCCCTCGCCGTCGTGGCGCTGGGCGTCTGGAACGTCCAGCTGCGTGACCAGGTCAACGACCTCTCGACCTACCGCAACGGGGTGGCCGCCGTCCTCGACCAGGCCGCCAGCCCCGGCGCGCAGCTCGCGGTGCTCGCGACCCCTGCCGGCGCGACCGGCCCGTCGGGCCTTGCCGCCGTTGGCGCCGATGGCAACGTCGCGCTGGTGATGCACGAGCTCATGCCGACGAGTGGCGCCCAGGTCTACGAGGCGTGGCTCATCGCCGGCACGGGCGCCCCGGTGCCGATCGGCGGGTTCACCGTCGGGTCGGGCGGGTCGGCCTGGTTCACTACGCCGCACTCGTCGCTCGGGAATGGGGTGACCGTCGCGTTGACCCTCGAGCCGGGGCCGGGGGCCACGACCCCGACGCTGCCGATCATCGCCGCCGGCAGGGCGGCGCCGCAGTCGAGCTAGCTCGAGCGAGCCGTTTCCGCGAGGGTGCCGGGACCGGCGGCGCGCGCGGCGAGAAGCGCTTCGTGCGCGGCGTCGAAGAGCGCCTCGCTGCTCGTGCCATCGTTCGGGAAGTGCGCGAGCCCGGCCGAGATCGTGACCCGCCGATTGCCGGCCAGCGTGATCGACGCGACCGACTCGACGATCCGTCGGACCACCGTCGTGCCCGTCGCACCGGGCGCCACGAGCATGAATTCGTCGCCGCCCCAGCGCGCCACCGTGTCCACGAGTCGCACCGACTGGCCGACGACCGCCGCGACCTCGCGCAGGACGTCGTCGCCGGCGGGCCGACCGTTGGCGTCGTTGTAATCCGTCAGGTTGTCGACGTCGAAGACGGCCACCGACAGCTCCGAGCGTTGGCGGGCCGCGCGGGCGATCTCGAGCTCGAGGACTCTCGACAGCGTGGTGGCATTCGCAAGCCCCGTGAGCTGGTCCGAGTTGGCGACCCGCTCGGCCCAGTCGATCCGCTCGTCCGCCAGCGAGCCAAGCCGGGCTCGGTCGACGACGACCGCCGCGAGGTCCGCCAGGGCCCCGAGTCGCTGCGCGACGTCGCCGTCCGGGGCGGCCGGTCCCTCGACCGCGAGGGCGCCGATCGGCTCCTCGATGCCGTCCCGACCGACCACGATCGGCCAAGCCGAGAGGACCCGGCCGCCGTTGGCCTTCGATGTCGTCTGGATGCGCTCCTGGGCGGCGAGCTGGACGGCGTGATCAGGCACGGCGACCGCGGCCTCGAGCGCCGGCAGGTCGTCCGGCGCATAGCCGCGCGAGCCCGCGATGGCGAGGCCGCCCGGGTCCGCCACCCACAGGAAGGCCGCCGCGCGCTCGGCGCCGGCCGCGCGCAGGCAGATCTCGAGGAGCTCGTCGAGCGTGGCGTCGGGGTCACCGCTGCGCGCTACCGCGCGGATCGCCGCAAGCAACAGGGGGTCGGGCGTCAAGGCGGGCCGATCGTACACCGGCGGGGATGCCCGTCAATCGAACAACCGATCGAGG
>DHWF01000053.1:0-12106 GCA_002413045.1 Chloroflexi bacterium UBA5189 | reverse complement strand
GATCGAGGAGGCGCCAGATCCCGGGCCTATACTCCCGGCCGTGAAGCTGGTCGTCGCGATCATCCACAACGAGGACGCCGGCGCGCTGGTCGACGGACTCCTCGAGAAGGAATACCGCGCGACCCGGCTGCATTCCTCGGGCGGCTTCCTCAAGCAGTCCAATGCGACGATCATGCTGGGCGTCGAGGACGACCGCGTGTCCGACGTGATGTCGATCATCGCCGAGCATTGCACCGCACGGACCCAGGTCGTCAACCCGATGCCGCCGATCATGGAGCCGGGCGAGTTCTTCATGCCGTACCCGCTCGAGGTCGAGGTCGGCGGGGCGACCGTGTTCGTGCTCCCGGTCGACCGGTTCGAGCGGCTCTAGCTCCAGCCGCCGCTGCCGCTGGCGACCCGCCCGGTCGCTGGCGCGCGCTGGCAATCGTCGCCACCGGCACGCTGCTCGCGTTCGCGCCGTGGTTCAGCGCGTCGGCGGTGGGTCCGCTCCTCGCGGCCGACTGGCACACGACCGGGCTCCAGCTGCCGCTGCTCACCGTCGCGGTCCAGCTCGGGTTCGCGGTGGCCGCGTTCGCGCTTGCGGCGGCGGGCGTCGTCGACGTGGTGCCCGGGCCGCGATTGTTCTTCCTCGGCGTCGCCGTCAGCGCCGCGGCGAACCTCGGATTCGCGACGCTCGCAACCGATGTCACGAGCGCGCTGGCGTTCCGATTCGTGACCGGCGCCGGCATCGCGGCCGTGTACCCGGTCGCCGTCAAGCTCCTGGCCGGCTGGTTCCGGGTCGGCCGCGGATTGGCGATCGGCGTCCTCATCGGCGCGCTCACGATCGGCTCCGCGCTGCCGCACCTCGTCAGGGCCGCGGGCGCCCTCGCGGGCTCCGATTGGCACGTCCTCGTGGCCGCGACGTCGGTCGTGGCGATTCTCGGCGGGCTGCTGGTGCTGGCCCTCGGGCGGGCCGGGCCGCTCGAGACGCCGGCATCGCGGTTCAGCCCAGCCATCGCCGCGGCCGCGTTCCGATCGGGCTCGGTCAGGCTCGCCAACCTGGGCTACCTCGGCCACATGTGGGAGCTGTACGCGATGTGGACGTGGGTCCCGGCGTTCATCGCGGCGTCATTCGCGGCCTCGGGCGACCACGACGCCGCAACCGCGGCGCTGGCGGCCTTCGCGATCGTGGCGTCGGGCGGCATCGGTTGCGTGGTGGCCGGCGCGCTCGCGGATCGGCTCGGCCGCACGACGCTCACGATCGCGGCCATGGCCGTGAGCGGCACATCGGCGGTGGCCGTGGGCTTCGTGTTCGGCGACTCGCCGCTCCTGCTGCTGGTCGTTGGCGTCGTGTGGGGAATCACCGTGGTGGCCGACTCGGCCCAGTTCTCGGCCGCGATCTCCGAGCTTTCGCCGCCCGGCACCGCGGGCTCCGCGCTGTCCGTGCAGCTCGCGTCCGGCTTCGTGCTGACCGGCGTCACGATCATCGGGATCGGCCTGATCAATCCAGGCGACGGAACCGCCTGGCGCATCGCCTTCGGGTCGCTGGCGCTGGGGCCCCTCGTGGGGATCGTGGCGATGTGGCGGCTGCGGGGGCGCGTCGACTCCCGGCTGATGGCGGGTGGCCGCCGATGACCGGTGATCAGGCGCCGCGCGACTGGATCGAGTGGCACCGCGCCTACGCCGATGCGAACAGCGCGCTCACCCGCCGGCTGGCGATCGTCCAGGCGCAGGTCGCCCGGGTCCTCGAGCAGCGCGGCGACGCGCCGACCCGAGTGCTCAGCATGTGCAGCGGCGAGGGCCGTGACCTGCTCGAGCCCATCGCCCGCCTCGGGGTCGGCGATCGAGTGCGCGGGCGCCTCGTGGAGCTCGACCCGACGCTCGCCGGTCGGGCTCGGGATGGCATCGCTGCGGCCGGACTCACGGGTCTCGAGGTCAGGGAAGGCGACGCCGGCATCACCTCCGCATACGTTGGCGCGGCACCGGCCGACCTCGTGCTCGCTTGCGGGGTGTTCGGAAACATCAGCGACGACGACATCCGGCGCACCGTCGGCGCTCTGCCCGCCCTGTGCGCCGAGGGCGCCACGGTGATCTGGACGCGGCATCGCCGCCCGCCGGACCTCACCCCGGCGATTCGCCGCTGGTTCCGCGCGGCGGGCTTCCGGCACGAGGGATTCATCCGGGTCCCTGACAGCCCGTCCAGCGTCGGCGTCGAGCGGTTCACGGGAATCTCCGAGCCGTTGCCGGCAGCTGTGCGCCTGTTCGAATTCGTCGAGCCCTGAGCCACGCCCAGGGAAAGGCTGGGGAGCCGGGCATACTCCGGCACGTGGACCCCGATCCCCTGGACCTCCTGCTGCGCACGTTTCCGCTTCAAATGAACGGATCGAACGCGATTGCCGGGCCCGGACCGGCGCTGGCCACGCTTTCGCAGAAATTCGGCGGCTCCGGGGAGCGACTCAGTCCGATGTTGAGCACGGTGACGACGAAGCGGACGGCGCCGGCCCTCGCGCTGGGTACCGATCGCGCCTCGGACGTTCACTCCAAGCGGAAAGTCGCTGAGCCGACCGAAGGTGCGATCCAAATCCGATTCCAATCGCGGCCACGGGAGCAGGCAACGCAGCGACTGGCTACGGATCGACTGGCCACGAACCGATGAGCCCGCTGCGGCCCGATCTCGTCGCGTGCTGGATCTACCGCCTCGTGGACGATCGGCTGGAGATCCTCCTCATCCGGCGCGCGCAGGGGCGCATGTATCCAGGCCTGTGGCAGTGCGTGACCGGGCGGCTCGAGCCCGGCGAGACGATCATCGCCGGCGCACTTCGCGAGGTCGCCGAGGAGACGGGACTGGTCGCCGCCGACATCGAGGCGTTCTTCGAGACGGACCTCGTCAACTGGTTCCACGAGGCGACCGTGGATGGCCTCTGGAGCGAGGTCGTGTTCGCGGCGCGCGTCCGCCCAGGGGCGACCGCGGTGATCTCCAGCGAGCACGACGACCTGCAGTGGTGCTCGCCCGGGGAGGCGCACGAGCTGGTGCCGTGGCCGTCCTACCACCGCGCCATCGAGCAGCTCGAGTGGCTGCTCGCCAATCCCGAGAAGGCCACGGTCTACCGCCTGCCGGACCCGACCTGAAGCGCCCTCGCTGCTAGACTCCGACCCCACCGCCCGGGCGCACGGAGGACCGCCGATTTGATCGAGAACGAGACCGCCCCGGCACCGAGGACGACCCTGCCCGCGTTCGATTCCAAGGTCGATCGGCTGCGGCCGACCTACGGCTTCGAGGACGTGTCCCTCGCCCCGGGCATCGAGACCGTCGAGCCCAACGACGTCGAGCTCGGGCAGTCGTTCTGTGGCATCGATCTCGCCATCCCGATCCTCGCCGCGGCGATGGACGCGGTCGTCGATCCCGCCTTCGCCGGCGCGCTCGCGAAGCTTGGCGGGCTCGCGGTCCTGAACCTCGAGGGCGTCCAGGCCCGCTACGAGGACCCGTCCGCAATCCTCGACCGGATCGCCGCCGCCCCCGATGACGAGGTCCAGGCGATCCTCTCGGAGGCATACGCCGCACCGATCCAGGACGGGCTCGTCGCGCGCCGGATCGAGGAGATCCACGCAGCCGGCTCGAAGGCCGCCGTCTCGGCGACCCCGGGTGCCGCGCGTCGCTGGGGGCCCTTCTGCGCCGAGCACGGCGCCGACCTGTTCCTCGTCCAGAGCCAGGTGAGTTCGGCCCGCCACCTGGCGACCGGCTACGAACCGCTGTCCCTCGCGGACTTCACGCGGTTCATGCCGATCCCGGTCGCGGTTGGCAACACGACCAGCGCCGAGGCTGCCTACCTGTTGATGGAGCAGGGGGCCGCCGCCGTGTTCGTCGGTGTCGGGCCCGGCGCCGCGTGCACGACGCGCGAGGTGCTCGGGATCGGGATCCCGCAGGTCACCGCGGTGGCGGACGTCGCGGCCGCGCGGGATGCCTACCTGCGCGAGACGGGCCGGTACGTGCCGGTGGTTGCCGACGGCGGCATGCGCCGCGGCGGCGAGCTCGCCAAGGCGATCGCGGCGGGGGCCGATGCGCTGATGCTCGGGTCGCCGCTCGCGCGCGCATCCGAGGCGCCCGGCCACGGCGTCAACTGGGGCATGGCGGCCCCGTCGCCCGTGCTCCCGCGGGGCACCCGGATCAAAGTCGGGACCGTGGGCACGCTCGAGAAGATCCTGTTCGGGCCCGCGACCGTCAGCGACGGATCGCAGAACCTCGTCGGCGCCCTGCGGCAGTCGATGGCCGCGCTCGGCGCCCGCACCCTGCGCGATCTGCAGGCCGCAGAGCTGGTGTACGCCCCGTCGGTCGCGACCGAAGGAAAATCCTGGCAGGGTCGAGGCCGCTGACGGACGAGCTCGGCGAACAGCTGGCGGGCTGGGGGACCGTCCTCAGGCTCGAGACACGCGGTCGCGTGAGCGGCAGGCCCGTGTCGGTCGCCGTTGGGTACCTCGAAGCGCCGGACGGCAGTTTCCTGGTCGCCGCCGGGGACCCGGACGCGGACTGGGCGCGCAACCTGGAGGCGGAGGAACGTGCGCGCGTGACCATCGGCGACCGCACCTTCGATGTCGCTGTCGAGGCGCTGGGTGGGCCCGATGCGTCCGCGGCCGTCGTCGGCTTGATCCTCAAATACGGCACGACCGCGGAGCGGCTCGGCAGGGGACCCGTCTTCCGATTGCGACCCACCGGGCCCGCCGACCCTGAAGGCGGCTGACGGTCGCTAGGGCGAAACCACCCACGGCGTCGATTCGAGCCGGGCGCCGCCGGTGCCCAGGCAGCCCGGCATCCCGCCATCCGGGAACGACCCACCGGTCACGATGAGCTTCTCGTCATCGATCCAGAGGACCAGTGCGAGCGGGAACGCCGGCTCCGGCTCGCACCAGTTGGCGATCCGGATCTGGCTCGTGTAGGCATCGCCTGCGGTGAGCTGGATCGAACCCGGCCCGGCCGGCGTCGCGGTGATGAGGGCCGCCCCGGTCTTGTCCTGGAGCCCGAGTGACGGCGAGGTCTCGACGGTGCAGTCCGCGTCGGCCTCCAATACGACCTCGGTGATGATCGAGCCCGCGGCCCCCTCCACCAGCCCGTGCGACGCCTTGAGGTCGGTTGTGCCGCACGGGGTCGTCCCCGGTGCCGCGGTCACCGCGGCGGGCGGTGTGACTGTCGCCGCTGGCGTTGGCGTTGCCGGGGTGAGCGTGGCCGCCGGCGTGTCCGTCGGCGCCGCCGTGACGGGCGCGGGGCTCGCCGTTGGTGTCGCGGGGCCGCAAGCGACCAGCCCGACGGCGAGGAATCCGCCGAGGGCGAGTCGGGGGAGCAGTCGGGCCACCAGCGTCATCGAGGTACCTCCACGCGCCCATCCTGCCCCATTCCCGCAACTCGCGCCCGGCGCCGTCCTGCACCGGTAGACTTCACGCAGGCGGCCAGCCGGCCAACAGGCAGCGAGGGCTTGGATCGGGCGTGACGGGCAAGGGCAAGACGGTTCACGGCGAGGCGGCCAACGCCGGACACCGCGTGCTTGCCCCGGACGACGCCGAGGTCGAGGCGTATCTCGAAACCGCGCTGCATGCGCCGGGGCCCCAGCGCGCGGCCACCGATCGACCCGCAGGCGGCGGCGACGGCACCGTGGTCGTCCTCGATTTCGGCAGCCAGTTCGCGCAGCTGATCGCCCGCCGCGTCCGCGAGCTCAACGTCTACTCCGAGCTCCTGCCGCACGACACGCCGATGGCCGAGATCGAGCGGCGCGGGGCCAGCGCGATCATCCTGTCCGGCGGTCCCAACTCGGTGTACGACGTTGGCGCCCCGAAGCCGGACCCGGCCGTCTGGAGCGGCCGCCTCCCCGTCCTCGGCATCTGCTATGGCGCCCAGCTCATGGCCAGCGAGCTCGGCGGCCACGTCCAGGCGAACGGGAAGCGCGAGTACGGGCCGGCCACCGTCACCATCGGCACGGAGGATGGCCTGTTCGCTGGCCTCGACCGGACCCAGCCGGTGTGGATGAGCCACGGCGACTCGATCACGACCCTGCCCGAGGGCTTCCACGCGACCGCCCAGACCGACTCGTCGCCATTTGCCGGCCTCAACGACGAGTCGCGCAACCTGTACGGGATCCAGTTCCACCCGGAGGTGGCGCACACGCCGCATGGCAAGGACGTGTTGCGCAACTTCGTCGTCGGGATCGCCGGCGTCACGCCGAGCTGGACGCCCGCCCACTTCATCACGGCCACCGTCGACGAGATCCGGCGCCGCGTCGACGACCACGCGCGGGCCGTCGGGTCGGATGGCAAGGTCATCTGCGCCCTGTCCGGTGGCGTCGACTCGGCCGTCGCGGCGGCGCTCGTCCATCGGGCCGTGGGCGACCGCCTGACGTGCATCTACGTCGACCATGGGCTGATGCGGAAGCGCGAATCGGAGCTCCTGCGGGCAACGTTCGCGGAGAACCTCGGGATGCGCCTGGTGATGGTCGACGCCCGCGAGCGGTTCCTCGCCCGCCTGGCGGGCGTGGTCGATCCCGAGCAGAAGCGCCGGATCATCGGCGACGAGTTCATCCGCGTCTTCGAGGAGGAGGCGGAGAAGCTCGGCCAGATCGACTTCCTGACCCAGGGCACGCTCTATCCGGATGTGATCGAAAGCGCGACCTCGGAGACCAAGACGGCCCAGAAGATCAAGACCCATCACAACGTCGGCGGCCTGCCCGCCGACCTCCGGTTCAAGCTGATCGAGCCGCTGCGCTACCTGTTCAAGGACGAGGTCCGGGCCGTCGGCATCGAGCTCGGGCTGCCGGAGCAGATGGTCCAGCGCCAGCCGTTCCCGGGGCCCGGCCTCGCGATCCGGATCATCGGCGAGGTCACCGCGGAGCGGCTCGACACGCTGCGCGAGGCGGACTGGATCGTCATCGACGAGATCAAGGGCGCCGGCCTGTACCGCAACGTCTGGCAATCGTTCGCCATCCTGACGCCGATCCACAGCGTGGGCGTGATGGGGGATGGTCGGACGTACGCGAACGTGGTAGCAATTCGCGCAGTGACATCGGACGACGGCATGACCGCCGATTGGGCGAAGCTGCCGTACGAGGTCCTTGGCAAGATCAGCAGCAGAATCGTCAACGAGGTTCCGGGGGTCAACCGTGTCGTCTATGACATCTCGTCGAAGCCGCCGGCAACCATCGAGTGGGAATAGGCGAGGTCTGAGCACATGAGCCCGGCACGCAAGCAGAACGACAAGGCAGCAGGTACCGACGAGACTGCGACGTGCCCGTGGTGCTCCGCAACGGTGCCCGTCACCGCGGTCAAGTGCCCAAGCTGCGGTGCCTCGCTCCGCGACGCGGCCGATGGCGAGGTCGCGGGCGTCACCCAGATCGACCCGGCCGCGATCGCCCGCGTCCGTCGCATCAAGCCCCGCCGCCTGACCTCGTGGCTGACCGGCGACGGCTCGGTCGACGATGAATCGGGCGGGACGGTCGAGCCACCGACCGAAGAGGTCCGGCGGGAGATGCTCCGCATCGAGCTGGCGGCCATCGACGCCGAGCTCGAGACCAAGTCGCAGCAGGCGGCCGCGCAGCGCGACCTGCCGCTCGACGATGCCGCTGTCGACACGCCCGGACCAACCGACGCGCCGGGGGCCAAGTCCGGCTGAATCCGATGTCTCCGGGTCCGCCCGAGGGCAGCGAGCCGACCGCTCGGCTGCCCGCCCCCGGGCCGTCCTTCCTCCGCGAGCAGGAGCTCCACGTCGGTGGGCGCCGCCTCGTCGTCGGCATGAGCCGTCCGTCCGCCCCGACCGACGACTGGTGGACCGCGGTCCTGTGGGTCGCGGATGGGCCGGACCTGGCCTCGTTCGTCGACCTGGCGCCCGCCGCGGGCCCGCCGCCGGAGCCGCCGCTCGCTCGCCTTGGGCCGGCCCTCGCCGGCGGCCTGTCCGGCATGATCCTGGAGGACGAGGGGCGCCTCCAGATTCGCCTCGGCCTCGCCGCCGGCGTTCCCGACGCGGAACGCCCGTGGCGCTGCCCGGCCGTCGTTCGAGCGGCGTTCCGCTGGGAGCCGGCGAGAGCGGCAGCGATGCGCCCGAACGATCTCGCGACCGACGTCCTCACGGCCTTCCGGCGAGCGATCGAGGGGCTCGGGCGGCGATAGCCGGATAATGGTCGCGCCGTGACCCGGACCTGGCCCGCCTCGATGCGCAGCTCGCTGGCCGCCACCCTCGGCCGGCCCGAGTGGTGGGCGATGGCGCTCGCGGCATTCCTCGTCCGGGGCGGCATCGTGCTGGTCGTGCTGCCGCTGGTCAGCCTGCCGACGGTTGCGCAGCTCTCGACCCTGCTCGCGCCCGCCGTCGAGACGGTGGTCCTCGGTGGCCAGACGCTCGCCGGCGCGCTGATCGGCGGGCTCGCGCTCGCGGCCGCGCTCATCGCCCTAGTTCTGTGTGGGCTTGCCGGCGCCTGGTTCGACCTGGCGCTGGCCCGGGATGCGGCGGAGGACGAGGACCTCGAGCTGCCGACGAGCCGGCCGAGCATCTCGACCGGGGAGGCGTTCCGGATCCGGCTGCTGGCCCACCTCCCCACGGCGGTTGCGCTGGCGTATGCGGCGTACCGGATCGTCACCGTGGCATACGACGAGCTGATCTCGCCCGGCGACCCGACGGTATCGGTCGTAACCCGAGTGTTCGTCCGCGCGCCAGAGGCGGTCGCCGTCGTCGTCCTCGCCTGGCTCGTCGGGGAAACGGTCGGCGCCCTCGCCGTGCGTCGCGCCGCCGCCGGCGCGCCGATCCGTCGCGCCCTGCTCGGGTCCATTCGGCAGCTGGTCCACCCCCGAGGGCTGGCGACCCTCGTCGTCACGTCCGCCGTCCTCGTCGCGATCGGCGTCCCGTTCCTGCTCGCGCTCGGGCGGACGTGGGAGCACGTCCGCACGTACGTGCTCGAGCAGGTCGACATCGTCCCGCTGGGCGCCGCGCTGGTGCTCCTCGTCGGCACGTGGATCCTTGGCCTGTCGGTCCTCGGCGCCGGCCTGGCGTGGCGGGCCAGCGCCTGGACGGTGGAGGCGACGCGGGACTGATCGCGCACCATCGTCACGCAGGCGTCGCGCCGGCCGTCGGAGCGATCGCCCAGGGGGCCGATTTGGCCCTGTTACACTGCCCGCCGATCGCCGCGGTCCCCCGCGTCGAGGCTCACCAGGGAGGCGCCGGCTCGCCGCATGGACCAGATCCTTTCCGCCGTCGGCGACGCGTTCAGCTCGATCTTCAACAACCCGGTCATCAAGCTGGGTATCCAGCTGGTGGTCATCTACTGGGTGCTGCTGTGGCTGGCGGCCTCGTACTGGGCCTTCCGGGACATGCAGGGCCGCTCGGACAACCCCCTCGCGCCGTACCTCGCCTCCGCGTTCATCATCATCTTCACGCCGCTCCTGTTCCCGCTGGCGGTCTTCACCTATCGGATCGTCCGGCCCCAGGAGCGCATCGGTGACGTGTACGAGCGGAATCTCGCCGAAGAGGCGATGCTCGCCGAGATCGAGGCAATCCCGCACTGTCCGACCTGCGATCGCCGGGTCGAGGCGGCCTGGATCATCTGCCCGACCTGCCGGACGCGCCTGAACCGGGTCTGCCCGAACTGCACCCGCCTGGTCGGCCTCGACTGGTCGCTGTGCGCCTGGTGCGGACGCGAGTTCGAGCGCCACGACCAGATCGCGGCTAGCGCCGCGGCGCCGATCGTCAGCCTACCGACCCGCGAGGCCCTGGCCTCGGGCGAGATCGAAACCGTGAACGAGCGCCTCCGCGCCAAGGTGCGGGCGCCGCGCGCCGCGTCGGACCAAGCCGCGGACGGTTGACCGAACCCTCCGATCCCGAGGATCGGCACGAGGATCCCGCCGCCGATCCACCCCTCCGCCGGCTCGGCCTGACCACCTTCACGATCGCCGGCCGGCACGCCCCCGGCCTGTTCGTCGTTGGCTGGCTCGCGACGCTGCTCGGTGCGGGCTTCATCGGCATCGTCGCCTTCGGCATCACCGGCCTCGCCGGCGGCGTGCTCTTCGTCGTCGGGTTGCTCCTGGCGTCGGTCGGGCTGGTCCTGCTCGGCGGCTCGCAGACGGTCGAGCGCCGCGCCGCGGGCGAGGCGTACGCCGGCCCGTCTCCCGTCCTCGTCTTCCTCGCCGTCCTCTCGATCTCGCGCCTCACGGGGTTCGTTGTCGGGCTGCCGCTGTCGCTGATCGGACCCTCGATCCCGGTGCCGGTGGGCGACCTGATCGCGGAGATCCTGCAGGCCGGCGTCTTCCTCGGCGTGGTCGCGCTGGTGGTCGTGGGCCCCGGCGCACTGACGTGGGCCGAGATGGGCCTGAGCCGCTGGTCCGCAGAGGCGGGGCGCGCGTTGCTCGGCGGCGCGGTCCTCGCCGGCCCGATCATCCTCGTGACCTCGGTGGTGGGCTACATTGCCGTGCAGATCGTCGGCGTCGCGCCGGCGAGCCCCCTGCCGCCCACCGGAACGACACTCGGGCTCGCGTTGCATCTCGCGGCGGGAGCGGTGATCGCGCCGGTCGCCGAGGAGGTCCTCTTCCGCGGCTTTGCCCTGAGCGCGTGGCGCAAGTCGGGTGGCGCGACCCGGGCGATCGTGCTGTCCTCGGTCTTCTTCGTCCTCGGGCACGTGCTCTTCGTCGGCGGCGACAGCTTCCGCGATTCGGCTGCCCTCGCGTTCGTCGGCGGGATCGTCCGCGTCCCGGTCGCGTTCGCGCTCGGCTGGCTGTACGTCCGGACCGGGTCCCTGTGGGCCCCGATCGGGCTGCACGCCGCGTTCAACGGGATCCTGATCATCCTCGGCGAGCTGACCGTCGCCCACTGATCCCGGCTCCGGGCCGTGGTGAGCCGCGAGTGAGCGGCAGTTGACCGGCCGGTGAGGGTCGCCGCCTAGCCTCCGTCGTGTCCTCGGGTCCGGATGGCGGGGGGAATCGGCGGGCTTCCGTCGTCCGGGTCCGAGGGCGCCGATCACGATGCAGAGCAGCGGCGAGGCGACATGGCGGTGCACGAGGAACCGATCCCGTTCGACGTCCTGGCGCGCGGACGCGCGATCCGCGAGCTGCCGGCCGCCGAGCGGCCACGGGAGCGCCTCCAGCTGCGCGGACCTGCCGGGCTTACCGGCGCCGAGCTGATCGCCCTCCTGTGGGGCTCCGGGACGGCGGGGCGATCCGCGGTCGACGTGGCGACGGATGCGATCGCCCGGTTCGAGGGGCTCAGCGGCCTGGCACGCGCGAGCAGCCCGGAGCTGGAGGGGATCCCGGGCATCGGCGAGGCCCGCGCGGCGCAGCTCCAGGCGGCGTTCGAGCTCGGCCGGCGGCTGCTCGCGGATTGGCCCGCGGGCCGCTGGTCCATCCGGTCGCCGCGCGATGTCGCGGACCGGCTCGTGCTCCAGATGGGCCGGCTGGAGCGCGAGGAGCTGCGCGTGGTGATCCTGAACACGAAGAATGCCGTGCTCCGGGTCGTGACCGCCTACCAGGGCAACGTGAGCGCGTCCCTGGTTCGGGTCGGTGAGCTGTTCCGGGATGCCGTCCGCCTCGACGCCTCCGGCGTGATCCTCGTCCACAACCACCCGTCGGGCGACCCGACCCCGTCGCCGGACGACCTGCACCTCACCGCGGAGGCGCTCGCGGCCGGCCGCCTCCTGGACATCGACCTGCTCGACCACCTCGTCATCGGGCATGACGCGTACGTCTCGCTCCGCGACCGCGGCATCTCGTTTGACCGCGCTGGCTCGAGGCCGCCGCCCGCAGCCTGACCAGTGGCCTGGGGAGATCAGGGAGGCGCGGGTATACTGCCTCTCCCCGCGCCCATTCCGCGCGTTGATCGTCCGGCTCCGACCACACGAGGAACTCCGCCCTGGGCCTGCTCGACCGTCTTCTCGGCCTGTTCTCGCGCGACATCGGGATCGATCTCGGGACCGCGAACACACTCGTCCACGTCCGCGACCGCGGCATCGTGATCAGCGAGCCGTCGGTGGTCGCGATCGAGGCGCGCAGCAAGCGCGTCCTGGCGATCGGTGCCGAGGCGAAGCGGATGGTCGGACGAACGCCCGCGAACATCATCGCGATCCGACCGCTGCGCGACGGCGTGATCAGCGACTTCGACGTGACCGAGCAGATGATC
>DHWF01000034.1:5712-8660 GCA_002413045.1 Chloroflexi bacterium UBA5189 | reverse complement strand
TGGTTCTCGACCGCCTCGATCATGACCTCGTGCTGCGCCGACGGCGTGCGCACCTGCATCCGCCGGGCCTTGCCGATCGCGGGATGCGGAATGTCGCCGTCGCCGGCGATCTCGTTCGAGGTATCGACGACCACGACGCGCTTGTCCAGGTCGTCCGCGAGCACGCGGGCGGCCTCGCGGAGCATGGTCGTCTTGCCGATGCCCGGGCGACCCATGATCAGGAGCGACTTCCCCGTCTCGATGAAGTCGGCGATGATCTCGATCGTCCCGTAGACGGCGCGCCCGATCCGGCAGGTCAGCCCGACGATCTTCCCGTTGCGATTGCGGATCGCGCTGATCCGGTGGAGCGTCCGCTCGATCCCGGCGCGGTTGTCGTCACCGAAGCTGCCGATGTGGTCGACGACGTACGCGATGTCCGCTTCGGCGACCTCCCGGTCGAGGAGGGCGACCTCGGAATCCGGGTAGCGCGCCTCCGGCTTGCGGCCGAGGTCCATCACGACCTCGATGAGCTGCTCCTTGTCGGTCAGCGTGTCGATGGCGGCGACGAGCTCCGGCGGGAGCGCGGCCATGAGCACGCTGAGGTCGTCGGTCGCGGCTCGGCGCTCGGCGCCATCTCGGGGTCCGGCCGTCCGGTCACGAGCCACGGGTGACCTCCAGGTGGCGAACGGCGGCTGGGACGAGGCTCGATTCTGCGACCCGCACGAGGGTCTCCTTCATGAGCAGCGTGACCGTGGCGATCTCTCCGAAGCCCTGCTCCTCGAGTCGACGATCGGCCGGCGACTCGTAGGTTCGCACGGGCGCGAGCACGCCGTGATTCGGTTGGCTCGACCCGTTGCGTTGCGACTGTCCGGCAATCACGCCGAGCCCGAAATCGATGAGCTGCCCAAGGTTGGCTTCCGGCCGCCCGACGAGGCGCAGGTAGTGCGGCTGGTCCTCATGGGCCACGCCGGTCTGGACGAAGCCGTCGAGATGGACGCTGTCGGCGCTGTCTTGGACAAAGCCGTCGAGGTCGGCGAACCGAAGGATCGGCGCGAGCGAGCTCCGCGGCACCCGCCAGTTCGAGCCCTGGCGCTCCCAATCGGGGATGCGGAACCCCTCGAGGCGCTGGACGGGCGCCGGCGTCACCGATGCATAGAGCTGCATCAGCGCCGTGGCGTCCACCGGCCGGGCCTGTCGGATCCGCGCCGCAGCGATCCGCTCGTCCGACCACGCGGGTGGCAACGGCTGATCCGGCGGCCGGTACATGACCCGCTCCTCGCCGTACCGCGCGAAGCCCGCCTGCATGAACAGCTCGACGTTGTCGTCGGCATCGGCGCAGGCCACGTGGAACCGGACGGCGCCGCGCTTCTGCCCCTCGCGCAGGATCTGCTGGACGAGGCGAAAGCGGACCTCGCCGGGACCGTGGGCGCGCGTCGGGTCGGAGGGGCCGATCGCATCGAGCTCGACGATCGTCCACTCGTCGCGCCAGTTCTCACGCTCCACGCGGACCAGGCCGGACACGTGCCGGTCGAGCTCGTAGACGAACAGCAGGTCGTGCGGCCGGAATGCCACGAGCGGCAGCCGGAACAGGCTGAACACCCCGATCGGCGGGCCGTTCACGGGCAGCCCGAGCGTTCGCGACCCGGTGCCCTCCGTCTGCGCGATCCGGGACAGCTCGCCGAGTGCGGCGAGGTCGGTCAGTCGCGCGGCGCGGACCTTGCCGGACGGCCGGCCCTTCTGGCCGTCGGTCACCACACGAGCCATCGGGTCACCTCGGCAGGCCGGCCCGGCGCGTCGGGTGGTGGCGCCGGCCGGCTCCTTCGCCAGGGTCATCGTGCTCCGCCGCCATCGTCGCGATAAGCCGATGGAAGCGCGGCTCCCCGGCGAGCTCCGGGTGGAACGCGGTCGCGAGGACGTTCCGCTCGCGTACGGCCACGATCCGCCCATCGTCGAGCTTCGCGAGGACGTCGACCCCGGGCCCGACCCTCTCGATGATCGGCGCGCGAATGAACACGGCGTGGACCGGCTGGTCGCCGACGATCGGGACGGACAGCTCGCTCTCGAACGAATCAAGCTGCCGCCCGAACGCATTTCGGCGCACGGTGACGTCGAGCAGCGGCAGGATCGGCTCGTCGCCGTCGGCGATCTCGCGCGACAGCACGATCATGCCCGCGCAGGTGCCGAACAGCGGCGCTCCGGTCCGGGCGAACTCCAGCAAGGGGTCGCGCAGCGCCCACCGGTCGATGAGCCGCCGCATCGTGGTCGACTCGCCGCCGGGAAAGATGAGCCCGCTGATTCCCTCGAGATGGCCAGGCAGTCGCACCTCGACCGGCTCGACGCCGATCTCCCTGAGCATCGCGACGTGCTCCGCGAAGTCACCCTGAAGTGCGAGGACCCCGATCTTCACCGTTGGCCTCGCGCGAGGCCGGTGCTCACCAGCCTCTGACTGCGAGGCGCTCGCCCTCGGGAATCGCTTCCATGGCGATGCCTCGCATCGGGGCGCCGAGGCCCTTCGAGACGTCGGCGAGGATCTTGGCGTCGTCGAAGTGGGTCGTCGCCTGGACGATCGCGTTCGCCATCCGGGCGGGATCCTCGCTCTTGAAGATGCCCGAGCCGACGAACACGCCCTCCGCACCGAGCTGCATCACCAGCGCCGCGTCGGCGGGCGTCGAGATGCCGCCGGCGACGAAGTTGACGACCGGCAGCTTGCCGTTCGCGGCGACGTCCTTGACCAGCTCGTACGGCGCCTGGAGCTCCTTCGCGGCAACGAACAGCTCGTCCTCGCGCATGGACTCGAGGCGGCGGATCTCGGACAGCACCGAGCGGAGCTGCATCACAGCGGACACGACGTTGCCGGTGCCGGCCTCGCCCTTGGTCCGGATCATCGCGGCGCCCTCGTTGATCCGCCGGAGCGCCTCGCCGAGATTGCGGCAACCGCACACGAACGGGACCTTGAAGGCGTGCTTGTC
>DHWF01000034.1:0-5522 GCA_002413045.1 Chloroflexi bacterium UBA5189 | reverse complement strand
TCGTCGATGTAGTCGACGCCGAGTGCCTCGAGGATCTGCGCCTCGACGAAGTGCCCGATCCGGGCCTTCGCCATGACCGGGATCGAGACCGCGTCCATGATCGACTGGATCATCGCCGGGTCGCTCATGCGGGCGACCCCGCCGGCCGCGCGAATGTCCGCGGGCACGCGCTCGAGGGCCATGACGGCCACCGCGCCGGCATCCTCGGCGATCTTGGCGTGCTCGGCCGTGACGACGTCCATGATGACGCCGCCCTTGAGCATCTGGGCGAGGCCCTTCTTGGTCGTCCAGGTGGACGTGTCTGGGCTCATGATCGGGGGGTTCCTCGGTTGATCGGCGCGGGCCTGCCGGATACCCCGGCCGCACGCACCCGGCGGATTATCGCATGCCGATTTGCGAGCTCCGCCCGGGTGCTCGCCCGATCGCTCTTCGAGGGTCAGGCGCCGCGCAGGCGGGCGATCTCCGCTCGGGCGGCCGCGACGAGCTCGTCGTTCGTGTGGGCGTGGCCCCAGAGGCCCCAGCCGCCGGGTACGGCCTCGGTCAGGAGGACCCATGTCCGCGTGGCGAGCGTCGGGTCGCCGGCGCTCTTGGCGACGAGCGCGCTGAGCTGCTCGACGATCGCAAGCTGCTTGTCGCGGTCGAGGGCGCCCGCGTTCGTGAGGACCTGGACCCGGACGTGCGCCGAGCTGCCGGTCACGTCCGAGATCGCCACTGCCGGAAGCTCGTGAACGAACGCGGCCGTGTTCTCGCGGAACATCGGGATCTCGGGCACGGCCTCGACGCGCATGACGGTCGCGGCCGCCTCGGTGGCGAGCCCGTGTGGATCCGCAAACGTCCCTGCGGGGGCGTAGATGTCGATCATCGGCATGGCGGATCTCCTCGCGGACTATGCTGGTTGTCATAGTTGAGGATGACTATGACACGCGTCATAGTCAAGGGGAGGAACGAGCCAGCCCGTGCCCGGCAACGCGCGCCAGAAGATGGTCGAGAGCGCCGCCGTCCTCCTCGCGATGCGCGGGCTCGACGGCACCTCGTTCAACGACGTGCTGACGCGCTCGGGCGCGCCGCGCGGCTCGATCTACCACCACTTCCCGGAGGGCAAGGACCAGCTCGTCGATGCGGCAATCGGGCTGGCGGGTGAGCGAGCGCTGCGGATCCTCGACGCGGTGGACGGCCGCCCCCCACGCGAGGTCACCACGTTCTTCCTGGATGTGTGGCGCGCGGTGCTCGACCGATCTGGTCTTCGGGCCGGCTGTGCCGTGCTCGCGGTGACCGTCGCGACCGACTCGGACGAGCTGCTCGACCACACGGCCGCGATCTTCCGGGCCTGGCGGGCCCGGCTCGCGGAGCTCTACATCGTCGGCGGCGTGGCGAGCGACGCAGCGGCGCGTCTCGCGGCGACCGTCGTCGCGGCCACGGAGGGTGCGGTCGTGGTCAGCCGGGCGGAGCGGAGCATGGACGCCTTCGAGCTGGTGGCCGCACAGCTGCTCGAGATCACGCCCTGAGGGGCGCACCGCCTACCGAACGACGGTCCGGACGACCCCCGACATCAGCTTCGTCGCGCGGCGCGCGGTCGTCGGCGAGAGCCGCGAAAGGGCATCGACCAGGTCGAGGACGTCCCTGTCGTCGAGGCCTTCGAGCAGGCCCACCAGGCGCAGGAACGTCTCGTCGCCCACCTCGCCGAGCAGGCGCAGGCCGCGCTCGAGCTCACGCGGCTGGAGTCGCGGCACCAGCCCGACCGCTCGATCGAACAGCCGTACGAACACGAGGAACGTCCGCAGCCACTCGTGCAGCGCCGCCAGCTCGCGATCGTCGGGGTGCTCCCGCATCTCGGCGGCGGCCTCCTCGCCGGAGCGCTCGAGCAGCCCGATGATCGGATCGCCTTCGCGCGTCTTACGTTCCGCGACCACCCGCCCGAACCAGCGCCAGTGGTCGCCCACGGCCTGGTATGCCACGCCGGCCGGACCGCGCCGGCCGACCCGCCGTGGCTCCGCGACACGTTCCACCAGGCCCCACGACACCGCCTCCGCGAGGGCCAGGCTGGCGGCGCGATGGGAGAGGCCGAGCGCCTCCCGAACCTCACGCTCGGTGAGCGGCGCTTGCCGGGTGAGGAGATAGGCCTGGACGCGAGCGATTGCCGGCGCGACGCCCCACGCGGCGCCCATCTCGCCCCACGCGTCCGCGAGGCGTATCCGGATCGCCTCGGCAGTCGGTGACAGTCCGGCGAGGGAGTCGCCGGCGGCCGCCGCGCCCAGATCGCGCGCCGCGCTCGTTGCGATCGTCACGACGTCAGGGTACCTCCGGGAAGAACTTGCCCCTTGACGATAGCAGATTTCTGGCGTAGAAACGTGCTATCCCTTTGTAGCCTGATTGACGTTCGGAGCTCGAGACGATGTCCGATCGATCGCAGTACCTCGGCCGCCTCGCGAGCGCCACCCAGATCATCTTCGCCATCCTGCTCGGCGGCGTTGCGTCGTTCTCATCCGAGCCTGGGTTCCTACCTCGCGGCGTCGTGATCGTGGGCGTCTTCGGCGCTGCGGGCGTCGTCGGACTGATCGGAGTTCGGGCGCGGCGGCCGGTGCTGCTGGTGGCTGCCGGCGTCACGAGCGCGTTGGGCTCGTTCACGGCCTTCTCGCTCGTGACCTTGATCTTCCTCATCCCGAGCGTGCTCTTCCTCGCCGGGGCCGTCCGGCTGGCGGCCGGCAAACCTGGATCGCCGCGAGGTGGCTGGGTCCGTGGCCTTGCGCAGCTCGCGATCGCGATCCTGATCATCCCGCTGCTCATCGGCGCGGGAGCATCGGCACTCCTGATCACCGATTCAGCGTGCTGGACGACCTACGGAACGGGTTTGGGCAGTCGGGTCGAGATGCAGCCGTACTCGAACGGCGAGATGGAGCTGCCGACCGATGCGACATCCATGAACTGCGCGACCGGCCTGATCAGTGCGCGTGGCGTTGGGCTCGCCGCGGTCCTCGACGGCGCCGCCCTCGGCCTCGCCCTCCTGGCGGCGAGGCGACGCGCCCGTGTCGCCACCTAGGTAACCGGCATCGGCACCCACTGCGCGAGCGCTGCGGCGAGCGAGACGAAGAGCGGGCTGCCCCAGTCGATGTCGACCTCGCACGAGGCGATCCGCTGGGTGCCGCCACCGACCGCGAAGTCGAAGATGAGCTCCTGACCGTCGACCGTAGTCGGGCACTGGCCAGTGAATGGGTGGGCCTTGATGGCCGCGAAGTCGGTCTGCGCGATCGCCGTGGTGAGCGTTGCCATGACGGCGGTCGGGACCTGCCCGAGGTCGTTGGGGGGCTTGGTGGCGGCGTGCACATGGCCGTCGGCGTCGAGATACACGGAGCTGTCGCACGGGACCGTGGCGCACTCGCCGCCATGCATCGTCACCGTCACCAGGGTTCCGGTTCCGGGCAGGGCGGTCGCCGAACTGCACGCCGCGACGGTCACGATCAGGAGCGCGGCGGCAAGTCGGGCGAGTCGTTGCATGGCCGCGAGACGGCGACGGCCCGCCGCGAGTTCCGCTACTCCGGGCGTTGGTCGATCTCCTCGCGCAAAGCGCCGAGGATCTCGAGCTCGACCCGATCCTTCGGTCGTCCGGCAGCGCGCTTCATCGCGATCAGGTCGTCGAGGGACGCGAACAGCAACGGCATCCCGAGGAAGGTGACCGAGACGGCCGACCTTCGCAGCTCTGCGTAGTCAATCCCTGGATCGGGATTTGCAAGGAGGTCGAGGCGCCCGAACCTGGAGTTCAGCGTGAAGACCGCGCCTGCGAGGAGGGTGCGAGCGTCGAGCGGCGGCAGGGTCGGCGCATCAGCTGGCACGGCGTGTCGGATGGCGACGATGTCACGCAGCACGGATTCGATCCGCCGGAGGTTTGTCGGATCCCAGGACGGCACGATGTCCACGTCCGCCGTGATCGACGGCGATCCATGTGCCTGCGCAGCCAGGCCGCCGATGATCACGAACTGGACATCGGCGGCGACGAGGCGCTCGAGGAGCTCGCCCGGCTCGAACGTGATCGACTCGGTCATTCCGCGACCCGTCTGAGATTCGCGCGGAACTCGAGCATCACCTGATCCTCCCGGATCGCCCGTGCGAGACGGGCTTCTGGCGAGAGGTCGAGTCGTTCACGGATCTGCGGGCGGTCGATGCCGATTCCGAGGCGGGGCATGGCCTCGAGGCCGAACTCGCAGGCTTCGAGCAGGCGATCGAGCGTGCCGACACGTGGATCGACGCGGCCGCGCTCGATCCGGGCGATCGTCTCCTGGGGGATGCCCGCCTTCGCGGCGAGCGCACGTTGCGTCAGTCCGGCTCGCCGGCGCGCGTACCTGACCATTCGACCCGCCATCGACATCGACCGCCTCCATTTGATGACGTATGCATCATCGCCGTCGCGGACGGTCCGGTCAACGCGAGGTTCGTACACTCGCCGCATGTCCGTGCTGCGGTCGCGACTCGATCCGAAGAGCGACGACGCGCGCGCCAACGTCGATCGGATGACCGCACTGGTGGCTGACCTGCGCGCCCGAACGGCAGCCGTGAGCGAGCGTGGCGCCGGCGGCGACGAGCGCTCGATCGCCCGGCATCGCGAGCGAGGCAAGCTGCCCGTGCGCGAGCGGATCGATCGGCTCCTCGATCCGGGGTCGGCGTTCCTCGAGCTGAGCGCGCTCGCGGCGAATGGCCTGTACGACGACGACGCGCCGAGCGCGGGGATCGTCACGGGCATCGGCAGGATCGAAGGGACGACGTGCGTGATCGTCGCCAACGACGCGACGGTGAAGGGCGGCACGTACTACCCGATGACGGTCAAGAAGCACTTGCGGGCGCAGGAGATCGCGCTCGAGAACCACCTGCCGTGCGTCTATCTCGTCGACAGCGGCGGCGCGTTCCTGCCGCTCCAGGCAGATGTCTTTCCGGATCGCGAGCACTTCGGGCGGATCTTCTACAACCAGGCCCGGATGTCGGCCGCCGGGATCCCGCAGGTTGCCCTCGTGATGGGCTCGTCGACGGCGGGTGGTGCGTACGTGCCGGCGATGAGCGACGAGACGGTGATCGTGAAGGGGACCGGCACGATCTTCCTCGGCGGCCCGCCGCTGGTGAAAGCCGCAACTGGCGAGGAGGTCTCGGCGGAGGACCTCGGCGGCGCGGAGGTTCACGCCCGGAAGTCCGGCGTCGCCGACCACGAGGCGCTCGACGACGAGCACGCGATCGCGCTCGGTCGGTCGATCGTCAGCCATCTGGAGCGCAAGGCACCGGCGCCGCCGTGGGATCGGCGCGACCCGGAGCTGCCGGCGGTCGACCCGGCGGGTGCGGACGGCGGCGCCGGCCTGTATGCCGCGATCTCGGCAGACACTCGGCGATCCGTGCCGGTTCGCGAGCTGATCGCCCGGCTCGTCGACGGTTCGCGCTTCCACGAGTTCAAGCCGTTGTACGGCGAGACGCTCGTCTGCGGCTTCGCACACCTCGATGGCTGGCCGGTCGGGATCATCGCCAACGACGGGATCCTGTTCAGCCAG
>DHWF01000051.1:162066-162634 GCA_002413045.1 Chloroflexi bacterium UBA5189 | reverse complement strand
GGGCGAGGAGGCGCGCGGCTTCGATGGAGGGCTGGCTCGGGATCCCGTAGCCCTCGCCGAGGCTGCCACCGTCGATCTCGATACGGTCGGCGGGAGCGGCGATTCTCGCCAGCGTGGCCAGCTCGGCAACGAGGGCCTCGACATGCGGCCGCAGCTCCGGTTCCGGATGCGCGACGGCCACGCCGATGATCCGAGTCGCGGCCGCTCCGGTGCGCGCGGCCGCGATCGCCGCGCCGACGATCAGTCCCGCCTGCGTGCCGCCGGTGGCGCTGGGCACGACGATCGCATCGGGGTGGAAGCCGCGGGCCGAGGCCTGCTCGAGCGCCTCCAGCCCGCCGAGCACCTGGCCCCACGCGCCGGTAGCGTCCGAGCCACCCACCGGGATGACGTGGACGGCCCGGCCCGCTGCGCCGGCGGTCGCGGCCACGCTGGCCACGAGGGCCTCGCGCTCCGAACGGGCATTCGTTCCGGCCTGGTGGACCGTCGCGCCAAGCGACTCGATGAGCGCCAGGTTCGCCGAGGCCATGGCGGGCGGCCCGCTGACCACGATCTCGACCCGCAGGCCGAG
>DHWF01000051.1:73882-161949 GCA_002413045.1 Chloroflexi bacterium UBA5189 | reverse complement strand
CGCAGGCCGAGTCGGGCGCCCGCCGCAGCCGTGAGCCGGCAGTGGTTCGACCAGCGCCGGCCCGAGGTGACGATCGTGTCGGCGCCTGCGGCGATCGCCGCGCCGAGCAGGAACTCCAGGTTGCGGAGCTTGTTCCCGGAGAACGCGAGCGGGCCGAGGTCCTCGCGCTTGATCCACAGCTCCACGCGGCCGCCAAGCGCCGCGGAAAGCCGCTCCAGTCGCTGGAGCGGCGTCGGACCATCCAGGAGCGCGACTCGGGGGAGCGTCGGCAGGTCGATCACCGTCGGAGCGTATCCGGGCGCGGATATGATCGGGCGATGGCGAAGCGGATCAAACCGACGGAGTTCCTGGTCGGGACCGGGCAGAACACGGACATGGAGCGGGCGATTGCCGTGTCTGCGCCCGTCGCCGGGTCGACGAACCTGTACTCGTCGATCGTCACGACCGCGCCGGGCGGCAAGACCCGCATCCACCACCACGGTCCCTGCGAGACGAGCATCTACATCAGCTCCGGCAGCGCCCACTACACCTGGGGTCCCACTGGTGTCGAGCACGAGATGAGCGCGTCGACGGGCGATTTCGTATACATCCCGGCTGGCGAGATCCACGTCGAGGAGAACGCCTCCAGCAGCGAGCCGCTCGTGGTCGTGCTCACGCGGAACTGCCCGGACTCGCACGTCGTGTACGTGGACGACGGACCCGACGGGAGCGGCGACGTCCCGGCGCCTTGCTGAGCCTGGCTCCGGCATGACCGGGGAATTGCCGAATCTCGCCTCCGTGCTCGAACAGCACGGGCTGGATGGCGTCGCGGAGGAGCCGCTCGCCCACGACGGCTGGTCCGGTGCCCGAATCACCCGCCTGACCCGCGGCGACGGCACGCGGTTCGTCGTCAAGCGCGACAGCCTCGCCCGCGACTGGATCGCGCGCGCCACCAACGACCACCCGGAGCTCCGCGAGGCGCTCCTCGTCCGTGCCGCGCCCGCCCTCCCGGCGCCCGTTCGCCTGCCGCATCTCGCCGTTGCTCGCGACGGCGACGAGATCGCCCTGCTCATGCCAGATCTCACCAGCACGCTGCTGACCTGGGAGGCGCCGGTCGACGAGCCAACGGTCGACAGGGTCCTTGCGGCACTTGCGGCCCTCCATCGCGAGCCGTGGCACGCCGCCTTGCCGAGCGCATTCCCGTGGACGGACCTCGAGACGCGCGTCCTGCTCCTGACCCGCCGGTCGGCAGCGCGGTATGAGGCGGCGGGCTTGCCCGTCGGCGAGCGATTTCGGCTCGGGTGGGAGGCGTTCGATCGCCACGCTGCGGTCGACGCGAGGTCGCTGATCGATCGGCTGACCGAGGATCCGCGTCCACTGTTCGGGGCGCTTGCACGCCAGCCGAGGGTCGGGCTCCACGGAGACCTGAAGCTCGGCAACGCCGGGCTGGCCGCCGACGGGAGCGTCTGGCTCATCGACTGGCAGATGACCCTCGTGGCACCCGCAGCGGTCGAGCTCGGCTGGTTCCTCGTGTGCAACGTCGCGGGCCTGCCGCTCGACCCCGACGCGACGCTCGAGCGATATCGCGTTGCGGCGGGGCTGCCAAACGATGCGCAGTGGGCCGCCGAACGCGACCTTGCGATCATCGTCGGCCTGCTGCTCCGCGGCTGGCGCAAGGGCTACGACGCGGACGCCGGCCTGACCCTTCCGAGCGGCTGGACGGCGGCCGAGGATCTCCGATGGTGGGGCGACGCCGCGGTCGAGGCGGCGGCGCGCCGGCTCTAGTCGACCGCAGTCGCGGCGGCCAGGACGGGCTTCGGCTTCGACGTCGACCGCGCCAGGATCACGCCGCCGATCGCGATGGCACCACCGACGAACGAGAGTGCCGGCGGTGCTTCCGAGAGGAGCAGCCAGCCCATGACGATCGCGATCACGGGCGTGAGGTAGGTCAGCGAGCCGAGCCGGCCGGCTGAGCTCCGCCCAAGGGCAAACGCCCACAGCGTGAAGGCGATCGAGGTGGGGAACAGGCCGAGGTAGACGAGCCAGCCGAGCGCCGGGGGATGCGCCACGGCGGCCTCCGACACGAGCTGCGGCAGGAACGGCAGGCAGATGACCGCGCCGGTCACGCACGCGAACCAGGTCACCATCAGCGCCGGCACGGTCCGAAGCACCGGCTTCTGCAGGGTGACGCTCACCGAGTAGGCGATCGCGCAGACGAAGCACAGCACGATGCCGAGCGTCGTCCCGTCGCCCGGCTTGCTGCCCGAGGTCGCGACGCTGATCACGACGACGCCAAGGAACGCGACGAGGCAGCCGATGAGCAGACGCGGCGGAAAGCCCTCGTGGAGGAACAGGCCACTGAGAATGGCGACCAGGATCGGCGCCACGTTGACGAGCATCGACGCGGTGCCCGCGTCGACCTGCCGCTCGGCCGCATTCAGCGACAGGTTGTACACGCCGAACCAGAGCACACCACTGATGAGGATCGGCACGATCGTCGCCCGCGTCGGCCGGACCGGGCGCCGCAGCAGGACGACGACCCCGAGCGCCACCGAGCCCACGAGCAGACGCCCGAGCGCGAGCGCGCCGGGCGACAGGTCGATCGCCGCCGCGCGGATCCCGACGAACGCAGACGCCCACAGCACGACGGTCGTCAGGGCCGCCGCAAGGGCGACGCGATCGACGTTCGAGGTCGCCGTCGAGCTCACGGATGTCATCGTGGGAGTGAACACCATGTGTGACCGATCGGTTGCCCTGCCCGATGCCGCCGCGCACTGGCATCATGGGCGCCATGGACTGGACCCTCGAAGTCCTCATCGTCCCGGTCAGCGACATCGAGCGCGCCGTCGCGTTCTACCGCGACCAGGTCGGCTTCCACCTCGACCACGACACCCGCACCGAGCACATGCATGTCGTCCAGCTGACGCCGACCGGCTCCGGCTGCTCGATCGTGATCGGCGACCTGCCGTCGCAGAACGAGATGCAGCCCGGCTCCCTCAAGGGGTTGCAGCTCGTCGTCGCCGACGCGCGCGCCGCCCGCCAGGAGCTCATGGACCGCGGCGTGGCCGTGAGCGAGATCATGGTCTTCGACGAGCGCGACGGCGGCACGTTCTTCGGCTTCAGCGATCCAGACGGCAACTCGTGGGCCGTCCAGGAGCTCAAGGTCCGTGGCGAGACGCCGCTCATTCCCCTCGACCACCGGGGCCGCTTCGGCGCGTAACGCCTAGCGCGCCAGCTTCTCGAAGAGCTCGTCGAGCGAGGCGAGAGGGTCCTCGGTGAGACCGCCGTGAACCTCGGATGGCTGGATCACCGTGCTCGACGGCGAGGTGACCCAGCGGAAGCGCTCGGGGGCGGCCAGGGCGGCGATGGGGCCGGCGGAGGACTCGCCGGCGACGATCGCTTGAATCGACGCGAGGTGCGCGCGGACTGCTTCCAGGTCGAGGCCGGGGGCCATCGCCTCGAGCGCGCCGACCTGGCGCTCGCCGAGCTCGGCGCGCACGCCGATGAAGCGGCGGGTCCGGCAGAACAGCACCACGCCGACGTTCACGGTCTCGCCGCGCTCGACCCGCGGCGAGACGCGCAGGACCGCGTACTCGAACGGCTCACGCGGCACGGCGCACCTGCTCGATCGAGGTCGTCAGGGCGTCGCGCGCGGCGACGCGCGTCAGCAGGTAGCGCACGTACGCATTGCGCTGCGCATCCGCGTCACCGATGGCGGCAGCCGGCGGCAACCACTCGTCTGGCGCGAGCGCGACGACGGTCCGGAGCACGTCCTCGGTCACGAGTGGCGCGAGACGGTCATGCGCGGTCGCGAGCGGCGCGGCGTAGGGCAGCAGCAGGTGCTGCGCGATCGTCTCGAGCGGGCGCCGGGCGTGGGCGTCCGGGTCGCGCCAGGTATGGTGGATGAACAGCGACGCGCCGTGATCAATCAGCCACAGCCGGTGGTGCCACGACAGCAGGTTCGGGTTCCGGGGCGACCGATCCGTGTTCGTGACCAACGCATCGAACCACACGATGGCGGCGGCGAGGTTCGGATCCGGCGCACCGTCGGCGCGCGGATCGAACGTCATGGAGCCCGGGAGGAAGTCGAGGCCGAGGTTCATGCCGGGGCTCTTCTCGAGCAGCTCGCCGACCCACGGGTCCGGCTCAACGCCCGCCAGGGCCGGATCGATGTCGACGAAGACGAGCTCCGGCACGGGGAGTCCAAGCGCTCGCGCGAGCTCGCCCGCGATCACCTCGGCAACGAGCGCGCGCGGCCCCTGCGCGGCGCCGTAGAACTTGACCACGTACAGGCCGTCGTCGTCCGCCTCCACGAGTCCGGGCAGCGAGCCGCCCTCCCGGAACGGGGTGAGGTACTTGGTCGCGCGGACGGACCGGAGCGCCGGAGCGGGCATGGCGAAAGCCTAGCGGCACGCGAGCGCACGAACCGCGGTCCGGCGGTATCGTTGCGTTCGCAACAGTTTCTGTAGAGGAGCCCTCATGACCACCGACGCAAACGCCTGGGAAGAGCAGCTGATCGCCGACCTCCGCGCCAACGGTGGCCGCCCGAGCCAGGGCCCGCTCGCCGGCAACCCGTTGCTCCTGCTCTACACCACGGGCGCGAAGAGCGGCATGCGCCGTCGCTCGATCCTGACGTACTCGACCGAAGGCGACTCGTACTTCGTCGCCGGGTCGAACAATGGCAAGCCCACCAATCCCGCCTGGTTCTCGAACGTGAGCGCCGACGCGAGCGTGACGATCGAGGTCGCTGGCAAGGAAGTTCCGGCGACTGCCACGGTGCTCACCGGCGCCGAGCGCGACCAGGCCTGGGACCGCCACGTGGCCCAGCTGCCGCGCTTCGCCGACTATCCGGCGCAGGTCACGGGCCGGACGATCCCGATGGTGCGCCTCACCCCGAGCGCCGACGCCGCATAGCGGCTCCCGCCGTCCGGGCCGGGTCAGTGGCCGGGCGCGAGTCGCTCACCGGCCTCGATGCGGAGCGGGAGCCGGTTCTCGGCCGGCGTCAGTGGGCATGAGAAGCGGCTGTCGTACACGCACGACGGGTGGTACGCGAGGTTGAAGTCCAGGGAGTAGGTCTCGTCGTCCTCTGGGTACAGGTCGAGGTAGCGGCCCGCGCCATATGACTCCGTGCCGGACGTCGCGTCGAGGAACGGCACGAACACGGACTCGGAGTGACCGTCCTTGAAGGTGTAGCCGGTCAGGGTCTGCGTCGCCCCGCCAAGCTCGAACCGGAAGATGCCGGCGCGAACGGCGTCGCGCAGCTTCCCATCGGACGTCGGGATCTGGAAGTGTGCCGGCTCGGAGCCCGCGTATGGCTCCAGGGTCAGGCCGTCGAACCGAAGCGCCTCGTTCACCGGGAAGTAGGGGAGACCCGGGAAGTCGTGGCGGGCGTCGTGCGGGATCGGGCTGTCGTGCTCGAGGCGGAAGTACTCGTCCTTCTCGGCGCGGAAGTTGGCCACCGCCTCCGGATACGCGACATGCTCGTGGCCGCCGTGCTCGTGCTCGGCATGGTCGTGCTCGGCATGGTCGTGGTCGTGCTCGTGGGTCATCAATGCTCCTTCGTGGAATCGCATTGTCGCCGCTCGCGCCGAACGACGGCGGTGGCCGGGGCGATCGAACGGATGGTCGGATCGTGGAAAACCTGCTAGCGTGTCCTTCCTAGATGCGGTATGAGCGCTCCGGTCAGCGCTCCGGTCTTGCCCACCACCCTCATTTGATCCGTTCGTAGAAGCGCCCTGACCGGTCCCGGCTGCAGATCGCAGCGGGTGGGCCGACAAGTCAGGAGTCTGTCTCTACATGTCATTCGATACCCTCGGGCTCGCGCCCGAGTTGCTTCGCGCCGTGGCGGCCGAGGGCTACACCGAGCCCACCCCGGTCCAGACCGAGGCGATCCCGCAGGTCCTGGCGCGCCGCGACGTGCTCGCCGGCGCCCAGACCGGCACTGGCAAGACGGCCGCGTTCGTGCTGCCGATCCTCCAGCTCCTCCACGAGAACCGCCCGACCCCGAAGCACCCCATCCGCGCCAGCGGCAGCGGCGGCCGTCGATCATTCGGCGCCCCGGCCCTCATCGCCAGCGGCCTGCCGATCCGGTGCCTGGTCCTCACCCCGACGCGCGAGCTCGCGATCCAGGTCGAGGAGTTCGTCAAGAACTACAGCCGCTCCCGGCCCGTTCGCTCGACCACGATCTACGGCGGCGTCGGCTATGACGCCCAGTTCAAGGCCATCCAGGCCGGTCCCGAGATCGTCGTCGCCACGCCCGGGCGCCTCCTGGACATCCAGGAGCAGGGCAAGCTGGATCTCCGATCGGTGGAGATCCTCGTCCTGGACGAGGCCGACCGCATGCTCGACATGGGCTTCATCAAGGACATCCGCAAGATCATCGGCCTCCTGCCCGCCAAGCGGCAGAACCTGATGTTCTCGGCCACCTTCGCGGACGACGTCCGCGAGCTTGCGGCGACCATCCTCCACGACCCGGCCCAGATCCAGATCGCGCGCCGCAACGCGCCGGTCGAGGCGGTCCGTCAGGTCGTCTACCCGGTCGATCGCCACCGCAAGCGCGAGCTCCTCAGCTACCTCATCAAGAGCGGCCGGATCGATCGAGCGCTCGTCTTCACCCGCACCAAGCACCTGGCCAACCGGCTCGCCGAGCAGCTGGTCATGGACGGCATCGATGCCACCGCGATCCACGGCAACAAGAGCCAGGGCCAGCGGGTCCGCGCCCTGGACGACTTCAAGGACGGCACCGCGTCGATCCTGGTCGCCACGGAGGTCGCCGCGCGCGGCCTCGATATCGACGGGCTGCCGCACGTCGTGAACTTCGAGCTGCCGACAACGCCGCAGGACTACGTGCATCGGATCGGCCGCACGGGCCGGGCCGGCCTCGAGGGCGATGCGATCTCGCTCGTCTGCATCGACGAGGCGGACCTGCTCGCCGACATCGAGACCCTCCTTCGCAAGCCGATCCCGTGGGAGTACGTGGCGGGCTTCGAGCCCGACCGCTCGATCCGCGCCGAGCCGATCCGCGAGATCCGGCGCGGCGGCGGGCGGCCTACCTCGAGTCGCGCCTACGCATCGGCCGGGGCTGGCCCCCAGGGCCGGGGCGCACCGCGGCGCCGAGCGCCCGGGCGACCCACCGAAGCCGGGCGGCCCGCACCGGCGCATCGAACCGCGCCCTATCGACCGGAAGGAGCGGCTCCTGCGCATCGATCGGTGAGCGGCCCTCGCGCAACGAACCAGTCTCGGCCGACGAACGGCGCCGGTCCGGCGCAGCTGGGCGGCGGCAGTCGCCAGTTCACGACGATGCCCGGCGAACGCATCGCAAGGACCGACCCCTCGCGCTGAGCTTCGCGCGTTCGATTGCGGTGCAATGCCGAGCGGGAGCACTGCAAGCCGGCCTCAACGCCCGGTAGGTATCCTCCCCCGCGAGCGGATCGCGCTTCCGGTCTCACACGACCTGCAGTTCGTCGAGCGGTTGGAGGAGATGGTCGATGGCTGAAGCAGAAGGCCGCAGGCTGGGCAAGCATTCTGCAGCGGAGCTGCTCGGGGATTGGCGAGCCGCCGAGCGCGACGTGGCTGCCGCCCAGGCAAACGCCGACAGCGCGTCGCTCGCAGAGCGGGCTGCCCAGGTGGCGCGAGTTGCCGCCCAGGAGACAAGCGACGCCGCCCGGCTCAGCCAGGTTGCGGCAGAACGCGCGTCGGAAGCAGCCAACCGAACGGCCGAAGCCGCGATGGTCAGCGCAACGGCGGCAGCCGGTGACAGGGCCGACGCGGATACTGCACTCGATGATGCGCAGCGCGCCGAGACAGAGGCCGGCGATCGGTTCCGCGATGCCCAGCGCCTCGGGTTCCCGCAACCGGAAGGGAATGTCGAGCCGTCGCAGGCTTAGGGCCTGACGTCGATCGCACTAACCCTGGGGTTGGCTCTCCGGAGCGGCCGGTGATTCGCCGCGGTAGAGCACGAGATCGACCGTGCGGACGCGGCGCGTGCGCCCCGCTTCGGTGCGGACGACAGCAGCGGGAATGACGCCGCCCACCACCGATTCGACGACGGCGATCTCGCCCATGTACAGCCCGCTGCCGATCTGGACGCGGGCGCCCTGGACGATCGAGGGCCGGCCGACCTTGGCTTCGAGGTTGATGGAGACCGCGCGGCTGGCGTTCGCTGCTGCGCGTGCGTCCACCACCGATGCACTGGCCGAGCCGCCGGACGTTGCCGTCTTCGGCGGCGGATAGGTGACCTTGCGACGACGCACCGGCTAGCGCCCGCGCCGTTCGCGTTCGTCGAGCTTCTTGGGCTTCGGCTCGTGGCCGGGACGCGGCGGGCGGGGCTGCGTGCCCGGGGCCATGTTCGGCGCCGGCGGCATCGGCCCGCGGGCCTGGGATGCGCGGACCTGCGCATCGAACTTCGAGGCCACGTCAGCGGGAATGCTGCCTCGCCAGGCGCGCTCGATCTCGACCATGCGCTCGTTCTCGGCGACTCGCCGCGCGCGCTCGAACTCTGATCGTCTCGTCAACTCTGCCTCGATTGCGGAATGGCTGGTGCGGCATGCGGCCGCTCCCTGACGGCCTAGCGTAGCGTAGGCTTGCTTCGCCAGTGATGACGGGGGTCAGCGAACTCCGCACGAATGCCCGGCGCCGCCTGATCGGCGCGCTCGGCGTCATGGCGATCGTCGCGGGTTGCTCAAGCCCGGTGACAAGCCCCAGGGCTTCACCTGAGGGAACGACCGCCCCGATCGATACCGGCGCCCTGTTGACGCCGCCGCCGACGCTCTCGCCGACCAAGACCCCCGGCGTTGGCTCGACGGAGGTCCCCCCGTCGCCGGGGACCGTGACGACGAATGGCTTCCACTTCGACGACATCCTCAAGATCCAGATCGACAAGCTCGCCGTTCGCACGGCGCCGACGAAGACCGCCAGGCTCGTCCACCAGTACCTCATCCTGGGGACGACCGCGAGCGATCTCGGCGAGGTTCGGCTGAACACGGGCAACTTCGTGAAGGTGCAGCTCGGCCCCCTCCAGGTGGGAAATATCACCTGGTACCTCGTCTGGCCGGCGGCCGGCGCGACGCTCGACGACCAGACCACGAACTGGTACGACCAGGCCCCGCTGGCCGGCCAGCCGGTGCCGGCCTGGATTGCGACGGCGGTCGGCAGCACGAAGTACGTGACCTTGGAGCGACGCCCGACCACGGCCGAGATCGAGGCCGTGGACGCCCCGGGCCTCGTTATCGCGGGGACGGGGAATTACGTCTCGGCGCCGATGCCACGCCACGACGCCTTCCTGTTCTACTGGGCCGCAACGATCACGGGGACCGCGACGACCTGCCCGTTCAAGGTTCAGCTCGTGCCGGACGATGCCGACTTCGAACCGCTGACGGCCCTCGACACCTCGACGACCTCGGTCAAGGCGGCCCCGGTCGCCGGCTCCGCGCTCCCGTGGGCCGTTGCCGGCAGCAGCACCTGGGTGAACTTCACGCTCGAGATCACGAGCTCGTGCCGCTGGGCCATTCGGCTGGTCCGGCTCGAGCACGACTGACCCGCCGCCTATCCTGCGAGCCGATGGAGCCACCCAAGCCGATCGGCGCACCAGACGGCCGGGTCCGGCCCCGCTTCATCGGGCCGGACACCTTTGCCCGCTTGCCGCGACTCGAGGACGTGCCGCACGCCAGGGTTGCCGTGCTGGGGGTGCCGTTCGACGCAGGCGTCTCGTACCGTCCCGGAGCGCGCTTCGGGCCGGCGGCGATCCGTGCCGCTTCGAAGCTCCTCCGGGCATACCACCAGGGCATCGACGTCGAGCCGTGGCTCGTCCACCAGGTTGCCGACGCGGGCGACCTCGCGCCGAACCCGTTCGACATCGCCGAAGCCATCGCGACGATCGAGACCGGCGGCCGCCAGACGCTCGAGCGGGCGGACTATCTGCTCGCGATCGGCGGCGACCACACGATCGCGCTGCCACTCCTGCGACTCGCCCGCGAGCGCCACGGCCCGATCGCCCTGGTGCACTTCGATGCCCACCTCGACACGTGGGACACGTACTTCGGGGCGGCGTACACCCATGGCACGCCATTCCGACGCGCCTTCGAGGAGGGCCTGCTCGCCGTGGGGCGCTCGGCGCACGTGGGCATCCGCGGCTCGATCTTCGGGAAGCAGGATCTCGTCGAGGACGCGGGGATGGGCTTCGAGATCACCTCGACCGTCGACGTCGCTCGCGCTGGCGTGGACGCCGCCATCGAGCGGATCCGGGCCAGGGTGGGGGACTCGCCGGTCTACGTGAGCATCGACATCGACGTCCTGGACCCGGCCCACGCGCCCGGCACCGGCACGCCGGAGCCCGGCGGCCTCACGACGCGCGAGATGATGCTGCTCCTGCGCGGGATGGCGGGCCTGCCGATCGTCGGTGCCGACGTCGTCGAGGTCGCTCCGCCATACGACCACGCCGAGCTGACCGCCCTGGCAGCGTCGAATCTCGCCTACGAGTGCCTCGCGCTGTTCGCGCTCCGGAGGTAGCCCGGTTCTGCCAAGCGGGAGCACAACCCGGAGGTTGTGCGCCGATGCCACTCCGGTTGCGCGTCGGGAACGAAGTCCGCGCCGAATGGGCCAGCCGGCCCTAGGCGCGGGCACCGCCCTGGACGATCGTGAACGCGCAGCAGCACTACGGCACTCGCACTGAGGAACGACGATGGGCGCCCTGGTCATCTACGAGTCCATGTTCGGCAACACCCGGCACGTCGCGGAGGCGGTCGCGGCCGGGCTCGGCGAGCACGTGCATGTCGACGTCGTGGAGGTGTCGCATGCGGCCACGACGATCCAGCCCGACCTCGACCTGCTTGTCGTCGGCGGGCCGACCCACGTCCACGGCATGACGACCGCCCGGACCCGTTCGTCGGCGGCCGAGCGCGCGGCGGGCCAGCTCGTGTCGACCGGCATCGGGTTGCGCGAATGGCTCGAGCAACTCGAGCACGTGGCCGGACCGATCCCAGCGGCGGCCTTCGACACCCGTATCGACGGGCCGAAGGTCCTTACCGGCTCAGCCGCCGGCAGCTTCTCGAAGCACCTGCGCCGCCTCGGCTTCGAGATCGTCTCGGATCCGCAGAGCTTCGTCATCAGCACCAAGGCGCCCCAGGGCGACGCGCTGGTCGACGGGGAGCTCGAGGAAGCGCGGGAGTGGGGCCGGGCACTCGGCGCGCGCCTCCCGGTTCGGGCATAGCGCAGGTCGCCGCCGAGCTGGGCTAGCATCGGCGGGTGCCCAGCCGGACGATCAGACCAGCCGACATCAGCCGCCTGCGTGAGGCGCTCAACGGCGCGGTGATCGCACCGGACGACGCTGGCTACGACGAGGCGCGGCGAGCCTGGAACGGGCTCATCGACCGGCGACCGGGCGTCATGGTGCGACCGGCGGATGTCGACGACGTGGCCACGGCGCTCCGGCTCGGACGGGAGTGGGACGTCGAGATCGCGCTGCGCTCCGGTGCGCACAGTCCGACCGGGCACTCCTCGACGGTCGGCGGGCTCGTCATCGACATGGCCGGCATGCGCGGCGTGGCGGTCGATGCGGAGCGCCGAACGGCGCGCGTCAACGGCGGCGCGCTGCTCGGCGAGCTCGACGTCGCGGCGCAGGCACACGGCCTCGTCTGCCCGGTCGGCGTCATCGGCCATACCGGGGTCGCGGGGCTGACGCTCGGTGGCGGGGTCGGGCGGCTGCAGCGTCAGTTCGGGCTGACGATCGACAACCTGCGCGCGGTCGAGCTCGTGACGGCGGACGGCCGCGTCGTTCGTGCGAGCGAGAACGAGGAGCCGGACCTGTTCTGGGCGATCCGTGGCGCCGGCGCGAACTTCGGCATCGTGACGGCATTCGAGTTCGAGCTGCAGCCATTCGCCGGGGTGCTGCATCGGGGCATCCGGATCTATCGCGGCTCGGATGCGCAGGCGGTATGGACTGCCGTCCGCGACTTCGCGCCGTCGATGCCCAGCGCGCTGACATGCATCATGGCAATCGGGCGGGCGGAGCCGATCGACGAGTACCCGGAATCGATCGCCGGCCAGCCGATCGTCGTCGTCGGGTACAGCCACTGCGGCAACGCCGCAGACGTCGAGCGCGATACGGCGGCGTTGCGCGCCGGCCCGAAGCCGGTCGTGGTCAATGAGGCAAGCCTCCCATACCTCGACGTCCAGACCGCGCATGATCTCGCGATGGGCTTCGGCCATCGATCGATCATCGAGAGCGCCTACGCGAACGACGTCGCGCCCAGTGCGATCGACGCGCTCCTCGACCACGCCGCGACGGCGCCCGACGGCGCCTCGTTTTCGATCACGGTCCAGGGCGGCGCGATCGCGCGGGTCGCGGACGACGCGATGGCCTACACCGGCCGCGACGCCGCGTTCGACCTGAGCGCCGACGGCTCCTGGGACGACCCGTCCCTCGATACGGCGAACAGCGTCTGGATCGACCGGGCGCTGGAGATCGTGGCGCCGGACCTCACCATCGGTCGATACGTCAACGGCTGCACTCGCGACGGCGCCGAGCAGGTCCGCGCGATCTATGGCGACGCGAAGCTGGCGAGGCTGCAGGCCCTCAAGCGCACCTGGGATCCGGACAACGTGTTCCGGCGCAACTTCAACATCGAGCCGCAGTCATGAAGGCGGCCATGCACGATACGTACGGCGAGCCGGAGGTTGTCGAGATCCGGGAGGTCCCGACGCCCGTCCCCGTTGACGATCAGGTCCTCGTGAAGGTCCACGCCGCCTCGGTGAACCGGGCCGACCTGGACTGGCTCCTCCCCAAGTCGCAGCTGTTTCGCGTGTTCACCGGCGTGCGCGCGCCGCGGAGGAAGCAGCTCGGCTTGGACGTGGCTGGCGTCATCGAGGCCGTTGGGCCAACGGCGAGCCGGTTCAAGGTGGGCGACGCGGTGTTTGCCGACATGTTCTGGTTCGGCCACGGCTCGTTCGCCGAGTACGTATGTGCTCCGGAGCGGGCCTTCCAGCTGCTGCCCGAGGGGCTGTCATTCGAGGACGCGGCGACGCTCCCGCATGCCGCGCTGCTCGCGGTGCAGGGCATGCGGCCGCGCCATGGGCGCGCGGTCGGGCCCGGGTCCAGGGTCATGATCGTGGGTGCGTCCGGCAACGTCGGGCCGTTCGCCGTCCAGATCGCGAAGCACCTGGGTGCCGAGGTCACGGGCGTCTGTCGGACCGAGAAGATGGATTTCGTGCGGTCGCTCGGCGCCGATCACGCCATCGACTACACGACCACCGACTACACGAACACCGGCCCGTACGACTGGATCATCGACGTCGATGCGCACCGGTCGATCCTCGGCTTCGTGAAGGCCCTCCGACCCAACGGCGTGTACATGGCGATGGGCGGCAACCGCCCGTGGATCCTGTCGCTGCCGGTGCTCGCGCTGACCGGCTGGCTGATCGCGCGCGGCAAGCGCCTGGGGCTGATGGGTGGCTGGCGCGCGTTCGCGCCGTCCGACGTGGCCGACCTCAAGCGCTTCATCGCCGCTGGCGTCATCAAGCCGCAGATCGATCAGCGGTTTCCGCTCGGCCAGGTTCGCGAGGCACTCCGCGCCGTCCACGAGGGCCGGGCCAAGGGCAAGGTCGTGATCACCGTCTAAAGGCTGCCCGGCGGCCGCCCGCTCAGGCCAGCCGAACGTTCCTGGCGGCGTGGTCGACGATCTTCTCGATCCGCTGCGCGCGCGTCTCGGGGCGGCGAGCCTGGGCGATGGAGGTCAGCGCCTGCTTGCGCACGCCGGGCGGCCAGGCGGCCCAGTTGGCGGCTGCCGGCGGCCGAGCCGAGAGGGCGCTCGTGAGCTCCGCCGGCGCTTCGCCGCGCTCGACGCTGTCGAGGAGCTCCCACGAGCCGTTGGCCTTCGCGCGCTCGATGGCGGCGAGCCCCGCGGGCGCCATGCGGCCGGCGGCGATCAGCCGCTCGATGCGCGATTTGTTCGTGGCGGCCCAGCCGCTGGTGGCCTTGCGCGGCGCGAAGTACAGCTTGCCGCGCTCGTCGTCGACCCGGCCGGCCGTGCTGTCGATCCAGCCGAAGCAGAGGGCCTCTTCGACCGTGATCTCGTACAACGTGCGCCGCGCCTCCTGCCGGTTCATCACGAGCCAGACGCCGGTCGCGGTGGCGTGATTCGCCTCGAGCCACGCGCGGAAGGTCTCGCGGTCGGCTACTTCGAGATGCGGTGCGTCATCGAACGCGGTCATCGTCCGCACGATACAGGCGCATGGTCGCCAGCGGCGTGTTATGCCTACGGCGTGAAGTGGGTCACGCGCGAACACCCGAAGACCGACCGGATCGCCTGTCCGTGGCTGATCCGCAAGTTCATCGACCCGGACGCGGACATCATCTACGTCCCACGTGACGACGTGCTCGCATATGCCAAGCGGGAGGGCGCGACGAGCTTCGATGCGCCTGGCGCGGACTACACCCACCGCGACGGCCTGTGCTCGTTCGAGGTGCTCATCGAGGCGAATGGGCTCGATGACCCGGCGCTCTCCCTGATGGCGAAGGTCATCCACGGCGCGGACGTGTCCGAGGACGCCGACGCGACCCCGCAGTCCCGCGGCCTCGAAGCGATCGCCGACGGTTTCGCGCTCCTCGGCCTCGACGACCAGCATCAGCTGGCCCTCGAGCTGCCGGTGTACGACGCGCTCTATGCGTGGGCCCAGGATCAGGTCGGCGGGGGCGCCGCGGGCTGACCGCCTCGGTGTACCCTTCGCCGACGATGAACGAGCTCCTGGTCCGCCGTCCGATCGACGCGTGGGCCGCAACGATCTCCAAGCAGAACGGCTGATCGGCCCCTTCCACAACCAGCGTCGGAGGAAGGGGCGGGACAGACGCGAGCCGCTGCTGCAGCTTTTGCCTGTGCGCGCCGCGTCGTCCCCGGTGATCAACGGGAGATCGACATGCCGATGCCGCATCGAACCTTCGCCCAGGTGGCGAAGCGCAGGCTCGTAGGGAAAGAAGGCCGGGACCGGATCCGCGAGGTCAACGCACTGATCTCGGAGCTGCCGGACTACAAGAACGGTCCATACGCGGACCTCCGCAAGTGGCTCGCCTCGGAGATCGAGGAGTCGCGCCAGCGGTCGAACGCCGTCCACCGCGACTCGATCTCGGTTCGGCGCGAGGGCGCGGCGCAGATCGCGCTGGTGGGACCGCCCAACGTGGGCAAGTCCTCGCTGCTCCAGGCGCTGTCCGAGATCCAGATCAAGACCGGCGACTATCCGTTCACGACCCTTCGCCCGATCCCGGCGCTGACCCGGATCGGTGGTGTGCTCGTTCAGCTCGTCGAGATCCCCGGCCTCATCGAGGGCGCCAACGAGGATCGGGGTGGGGGACGGGCGCTGCTCGGCGTGCTGCGATCGGCCGACGCGATCATCTACTGCGCCCGGGCCGACGCCGACTCAGGGGACCTCGTGCCCGTTCGCGCCGAGGTGGCGCTCGCCGGCATCGAGAAGCCGGCGTTCGTTGCCGCCACGCGGTTCGATGAAGCCGCGCCCCACGCCCTCGAGCGACTGCGGGCCGCGTTTGCGGACCTCGAGGTCGTGCCAGTCTCGGTCATCGACGAGGCGAGTCTCGATGCGTTCCGGGCCGCCGCCTGGGGGCTGACAGGGCTGATTCGGGTCCGCCTGCGGACGAACGGCGAGACCGACCAGGAGCCACTCGCGCTGGATCCCGGCGCAACCGTCGAGGACGTCGCGGCCTGGGTCCACCAGGATCTCGCGACGTCGTTCACCGGCGCGCGGGTCTGGGGTCCCTCGGCGCGCTTCGAGGGCCAGCGGGTCGGGCGCGACCACGAGGTGGACGACGGCGATACGGTCGAGATCCTGCGCTGAGGCCGGGCTGAGCCGCGCGGACGCTCGTCAGATCGGCGGCGGCAACCAGTCGCCACCGACTCACTTGGCGGGAGGCGCCTCATGAATCGCGGAACCCGGCATGACGTCCTGGTGGTCGCTCCAGCGCGGTGCCGGCGTGGCCCAGAAGGCAGCGAGGGCCTCGAGCCGGCCCGCGTACGTCCGGCGCACCCGCTCGAATGCCCGGAGGGATCGTTCGCGTGGCTCCAGCTTGTAGCCCACGCGGGCGAGATGCTCGTAGACGATCGCGAAGCCTGCCTCGTCGACCTCGGAGGGCTCACCGATCTCGCCGCGGTTGTTGCTGATGTCCTCGACGAGGTGGGCGCCGACCTTCAGCATCATGTGGGCCTGGCCGCGGGGCACGCCCTGGATCGTGGTGACCACGAGCGCGGCCGAATCGAGCACGGCGCCAAGCGCGCTGATCCAGCTGATGTTGTCGTGGCTCGATCGGAAGTACCCGAGCAGGGGATAGGCGACGTGGCTGTCGAGCACCTCCGCCGCCCAGCGCTCCCACTCGCGGAACAGGCCGGGCAGCTCATCGATCATGTCCAGCCGCGCGTGGGTCTCGAGCAGCGTGGCTGCGGACGGCGGCGCCTTCGCCCGGGCCGACAGCGTGACGACGAGCACCTCGCGGCGCTGGTAGTTCGCGAACAGCGAGAAGATGAACGTGATCACGAGCGCCACGACGCCGAGGCCGGTCGCCGCGGCCACGAGGACGACTACCCGTGAGACCGCGCCGCTCGCGATGATCTCGCCGAAGCCGAGCGTCAGGACAGACGTGCCGGCGAAGTACAGCGCGTCGAAGAACCCACCGAGCTGGGGCGTGATCTCGGCGCGCAGCGCCCACAGCATCAAGCCGTCCGCGAGGATGATGATCGCGAGCCAGACGACGAACAGGATGATCGCGGCGCCCGGCGCGTACAGGCCCAGGAACCAGTCCGTCGCCTGGGGGTTGCGAGCCCGCGTCCCGATGGCGCGCCAGACCCGCCACGTCGGGGGGATCAGGTAGCGCCCGAGCCGGAGCCGGCCCGGCGTTGGTCGAGGCACGACGATCGACTGGAAGATGTCCCACAGGACGATGCCGAGCAGGATCAGGCCGGCGAGGAAGAGCAGGACGTTCATGCCGGCCGATGATCGCACGGCCGGCTTCGATCGCGCGGGCCCGGATTCGACCGCATGCCACAATCGGATCGAGGGAGGCCGACGTGTACCAGCCCGCACACCATCGGTTCGAGGTCGGCGATCCCGCGGCCCTCCTCGCCGAGCTTGCGCCGCGCGTGCCGGCGACGCTCGTGACCCTCGCGGCGGACGGCCTGCGCGCCTCGATCCTGCCGATGCTGTTCGATGCCGGCGACGGCGAGCACGGGACGCTCCGCGGCCACCTGGCCCGCCCGAATCCACAGTGGCGGGACATCGATCCAGCGGTCGAGGCGCTCGCGATCTTCGACGGCCCCGACGCCTACATCTCGCCCGCCTTCTACGAGGAGAAGCGGCGCACCGGCAAGGTCGTGCCGACGTGGAACTACGTCACGGTTCTCGCGCACGGCACGATCACGCTCCGGCCCGAACCGGAGTGGCTGCTCGCCCACGTGCGCCGGCTCGTCGACCGGCACGAGGCGGCGCGCACGGATCCCTGGTCGATCGACGACGCGCCCGACGGTTACGTGGAGACGCAGATCAGGGCGATCGTCGGGCTGGAGCTACGGATCTCCCGCCTCGAGGCGAAGCGCAAGCTGACCCAGAACCGCAGCGAGGCGGACTTCGAGGGCACGATCGCGGGCCTCGCGGCCGGCTCGCCGCGTGAGCAGGCCCTCGCCGCCGAGATGCGGCGCGAGTCGCCACGACGGCGCGACGCCGGCTAGCTACTGCGCGGCGGATCCCTTGAGCGAGGTCGAGATCGAGCTCTGGTCGCTCTTCGCAACGTAGCACGTGATGCTGCGCTTGCCCTGCTGCCATGCGTCCACATCCGGGTAGATGTAGCCGATCGACAGGCCGGGTTCGTCCGCGAGCGCCTTGCCGACGTAGGTCGCGAACGCAGGGTCGCAGTTGGCCTGGACGAAGGCGTCGAGGAGGAGGGTGAGCGGGGTGTCCATCGGGCTCCCGGTGTAGTCCGTGACCAGGAACGCCTCGGCGGAGTGCGGTTCCGTGCACGTGTGATGGGTGACCGACTGCACCGAGATGGCCGTGGGAATGTCGAAGCAATCGCCGACCTTGAGGTCGCTCGCGGACGTGTTGTCCTTGACCGTGAACAGCACCACCACGAGGAAGCCGATCAGCAACGCCAGCACGAGGACCCCGCGCCAGCGGCCGGCCTCCAACGGCGGCACGGGCGGTGCGGCGCCGGCAGCGTCGATCGGGTCGGTCATCGTCTCTCCTCGATACCGAGGGTAGCGGGCTGCGATTCGACGCGGCTCGTTTGCGATGCGACTGCAACTCTGCGGCAGGGGCCGCGCACTAGGATGGGCCGATGAACGAGGACGACGTCCGCGCGAGCGCGCAGCAGGTTGCCGACGCGCTGGTTGCCGGCGATGTCGATACGGCGATCGGCTTCCTGAGCGAGGAGCTGCGCCGAAACCTCGGCGAGGTCGTGGCGCTCCTGCCGCTCCCTGCCACCGAGGCATCGATCGCCTCCGTGGAACGGGGCGCCTCGGCGGTCGTCGTGGTCGTCCGGGTCACGAGCGAGACCGAGGACGTTGAGCTCGAGACCCGCTGGAAGGACCGCGACGGTTCGCCGCGGATCGTCGAGGTCAGCCATCGGAGCCGCGTCGAGCGCCCCGAGGCGGTTCCTGCCGATGAGGATGGCGCGGGCGACAGCCCGGTCAGCGCGGAGTAGACGCTCCGGCATCAGCGCCTCTTGCGCCACCTTTGGTGTCGGCGCCACGCTCCAGCACGAGGTCGACGAGCGTCCCGGGTTCACGACGCTCGACTCGCAGGATCGCGCCGATACCGGCCGCGGCGGCGCGCATGTCGACCAGGCCGCGACCGGCTCGGGGCCCCCGGCCGCCACTGGGTTCGATGCCCGTCCCGTCATCCTGGATGGCCAGCTCGATCCGCGCCGCGTCGACCGTGAGCCGCAGCACAACCCGCGTCGCGCTCGCGTGGCGAACGACGTTGTCGACGGCGAGCTGGGCGACGCGGAACGCGGCTTGCGCGACCGGCTTCGTGACCGCGCTGGGGTCATCGACGGCGGCGCCGTCGAGCTCGAGATCGACGACGAGCGGCCGGCGCTGCTGGGTGCGCTCGGCGAGCCACTCCAGCGCCGCGACGAGTCCGTACTCGTCGAGCACGACCGACTGACGGCCGTGCATCAGCTCCTCGACGTCCTCGACGGCGTGCCGCAGGCCCACCGCCAGCGGATCTGATGCCGTGCCGGTTGCCTCGGCGGCCGCCGCGGCTCGCCGCAAGTCGGGCAGCACACGGGCGTGGAGCTCTGCCGCGAGCCGGGCCCGTTCGTCTTCGACACCTCGGCGGCGCATCGCGGTCGAGGTCGGCAGGAGCTCGTCGGCGAAGGCCCGCGTGAACCCGGCGAACCCGCCACCTCGTGCCCGTGCCCCCACCACCGGGTCACGCAGGTCCGCCCACAAGCCCCCGAGTGTCGCAATCCCGATGAACGCGGCCGCGACACGGCCGCCCAATCGAAGGGCGCCGGCGTCGGTGGCGAATCCGGATGCAACCAGGCTCGAAGCCGCGCCGACGGCGAGTGCGCCGGCAACCACCACGATGCCAAAACCAGCCACGACGAGAAGCCGCCAGAGCCTCGCCCGCGTGGGATGGGCCATCCCGGTCGGCGTGCGGGAGGCGTACGCGGCGGCCACCCCGGCGGCGAGCACGAGTGCCGCCACGGCGACGGCCACCTCGACCAGCCAGTCGCGGGCCGTTGCCGTCGCCTGCCGGTCCCGAACGACGCCGACCACCTCGATCGCCCCGATCGCCGATGCCGCCACCATCGCGAACCAGGCGAGCGCGGGCGCACGCCGGACGAGCAGCGCCGCGGCGATCAGCCCACCGGCGGCGAACAGGGCTGGGAACCAGGCCGTCCCGAACGGAAACCGACCAGCCGCGATGTCGAGCAGGCGCAGCGCGACCGCGGCGCTCACGACGACGAGCGCGAGCGCAAGCGCCGCCGGCAACGCGCGGCTGGATGCGCCGGCCGTGCCGAGGCGTGGCGTCCCGGCCATCAACCCCGGCCGGAGTCGATCCAGCCCTCGCGGAGCGCGAGCACCGCGAGCTCGGTCCGCGACAGGACGCCGTATCGGTCGAACAGGCGGCGCAGGTGGCTCTCCACCGTCCGCGATGAGATGCCGAGCCGTGCCCCGATCTCGTCGCTCGTCGCGCCCTTGTGGAGCTCGGTGAGGACGGCGACCTCGCGATCCGATGGCGGCTTCGGCCCGTAGCGCGCCGCATCGAGGACCGCCGAGGAGAACGCGGTGCCGCCGGACGCGACGCTGCGCACGGCCGCGAGGATCACGTTCATCTCGGCGCCCTTGTCCAGGAAGCCCGCGGCCCCGCGCTCGAACGCCGCCCGCATCAGCGAGGAGCGATCGAACGAGGTCAGCACGATCGCGCGGCAGCCCGCCGCCGTGGCGGCGTCAACGACCCGGAGCCCATCGGTGCCGGACTGGAGCTGGACGTCGCACAGCACGACGTCGGGAGCGTCGGCGCCCGCTCGCGAGACGAGCTCGATCCCGTCCTCCGGCGTGCGGGCCACGCCCACGAGCCGGATGTCGTGCTCCGCCGAATCGAGCACCGCGGCCTCGATCGCCCGCGCGATCACGGGGTGATCGTCGACTACCGCGAGCCGGATCTCGCTACCGGGAATCACCGGCGCATCATCGCAGTCCAGCCACCCATCTCCACTCCGGGATTCCACGGATCGACGCCTGGACCCGATGGCCGCAGCGTTTCGGCAATGCGAGGACGATCTGCAACGCTCGCCGTCGCGCTCGGGACCGCGATGGTCATCGCCGGATGTGCGCCGGGATCGATCCGGAACAGATCGGACGCGATCACGGCCGTCGAGCGGATCGCCGGCCTCTCCGCGCCGATCACGATCCTCGACGTGCGTGAGGGCGCCGCAGGGCAGATCTTCAACGGGCCCCCTCCCTCGCTCACGGACGACATGATCGCCAGGGAGGCAGCCCGTCGGGTGCGTCCAGCGTGGGCCGTCGACATCCGCGGATTCGTGCAGCAGCCGTGTGCCGACACGGCGCTGCTTCCGTGCGGGCTGGTGACGATGGAGCTGGTCATCGATCGGGACACCGGTGCGGTGATCTACTCGGAAATCGAGGGCTGACTGGCGGGCTGCAACGCATCGATCGGGCCCTGCTGCTACAAGCGCAATCGAAGGGGGGTCTACACAATCGCCGCGGTCCTCGGGTCGAATGCCACGGCCGACTCCATCGAAGCCGCCGACAAGGCGCTCGCGCTCGACGCACTGAACCACATCGGATAAGCGTCTGGCGGCATATCCTGCCAACATGGCCACCGTCGCCGAGGGGCTCCAGTCCCAGCTGCGAAACATCGAGTCGACGTACGGCCGCTCGATCGACGAATGGGTCGAGGTGATCCGCGCGAGCGATCTGCGGCGGCACCGAGAGATCGTGGCGATGCTCAAAGGCGAGCACGGCATGACCCACGGCTCGGCGAACCGCGTGGCGCTCTTCGCGATCGACCGGCTTGCCGCCACACCTGCTCCGGCCTCACTTGAAGACGCGCTCTACCCCGAGTCCCGCCGGCACCTGCTGCCACTGCACGAGGCGCTGATGCAGCAGGTTCGGGCGCTCGGTGACGACATCGAGCTCGCGCCCAAGAAGGCCTACGTGAGCATCCGGCGCCGGAAGCAGTTCGCGATGATCCAGCCCGCCGCGAAGCACATCGATCTCGGACTCATCCTGCCGGACGCGCCCGACGACGCGCGGCTCGAAAACGCGGATTCGTTCAACGCCCTGTTCACGAACCGCGTCCGCGTCCGCTCGCTCGACGACATCGACGCAGAGCTCGTTGGCTGGCTGCGCGAGGCCTACGAAGCGGCCGGCTGACGAGCGCTTGTGCTCGTCAAATCGGCTGGGCGCTCTCGACGGTCGGAAGCTCGTTGCGGAGGCCGGCATTGATGGCGTAGGCGTTGATGACGCCGGATGAGATGGCGCCCTCGATCCACCGGCGCGAGAGGCGGCTGCACGCGTCGCCGGCGAACCAGAGGCGGTTGACCGGGCGGGTGATGTCGTCGAAGAACTTGCCCGCCATCTCGAACGGGCGGAAGAGGGGACCGATGCCCCCGCCGTGGCGGTCCAGCGCCCAGTCGTGCGAGATCCCGAACTCGAACGTCGTCTCCGCCTCGGGATGGATCTTCGCGAGGTCCTCGAGCGCCTGCGCGATGCGCTGCGATTCGTCGAGCATCGAATACGCCATCGAATCCTGTTCCCAGGCGTAGGACGCGATGATCACGCCCTTCGCGATCGACGGGTCCTGGCCCGCCGGTGTGTAGACGACGTTGCGGATCGCGAGGTCGGTCACCGTGACGCCGTGGTCGATCGCGTAGTCGTCGACCCACCAGCGCCGGCTGAACTGCATGAAGATCTTGTGCGCGCGGCCGTAGTAGACGTTCCGAATCGTGAACCACTTGTCGACGTCGAGGCCGTTGATCTCCATGTGCCGCAGCAGCACGAGCGGGACCGTGAGGATGCACTCGTCCGCGCTCACCTTGCCCTCGGTCCCGACGCTGTCCTTGAAGTGGACGGTGATCCCGTCGCGGCCCTGGTGGATCGCATGCACCTCGGCGCCGAGGCGCGTGTCGTCCATGAGAATCGGGGCGAACGCGTGGGGGAGTGTGTCCGCGCCGGCATCGATGTACTCGAGGTCGCCGAACACGTCGTCGTACCAGTGGGCGAACCACTCGACGAGCGAGAAGTGGAACCGGCCTTCGAGATTGAACAAGGGCCCCAGCAGCCACAGTGCGTGCTCGCTGACGCCGCGTTCGAGCAGGTAGCCCAGGAGCGAATACCGATCGAACTGGTCGATGACCTGCTGCCACCCGTTCGGCTGCCCGACCACGTCGATCAGCGGCTGCATCGCGTCGTGGAGGATCCTGGCCGGATCCTTGCCCAGCTCGCCGGGCGACAGGTGGAAGTCGAAGCTCGTCGCGCTGAACTCGCTTCGCCGGACGGCCTTGCCGTGGAGGTAGACGAAGGTGTCCTGGTCCTCCATGCCGAACGGCTTCGTCGGCAGCTTGAACCGCTCGTGGATCAGGTGTTGCGCGAGCCGATGCTGGCGCGGGAAGCGCATCGCCCCGAACTCGCCGTACATCGTGCCTGCGAAGCCGCGGTACGTATAGATCCGGCCGCCGAGGCGGTTGCGCGCCTCGAGGATCGTGACCTGGTGGCCGGCCTCCTTGAGCAGCATCCCCGCCGTCAGGCCCGCGATCCCGGCCCCGACGATCACGACGTGGCGCCTGGGGCCGTTGGTCGGCGGCAGGCCGCCCTTCAGGACGTCGAGCAGCTCGATTGGAGGCGTCATCCGGCTCAGGTTAGCCGGGCTGGATCGCGCTGGCCGGCGTCAGGTCGCAGTCGGGGGTCGTGCACAGCGTCAGGTCGAGGTTGTCGAGGCCCTCGGCGAGCGGCGTGAAACCCAGTTGACCGCCGACGTCCCGCGAGGTGATCCCGGCGGGCGCGCCGTTGACCAGGACCGCGCCGCCGGAGTCGCCGACCACGACCGCGACGTCGGCCACGATCATGCACGGGAACATCGTGTCGGTCGTGAACTCGTACGGCCCGCTCGCGATAACCGTGCCCTGCCGATAGTGCTCGCGCCCGTCGACCTCGACGCGGTCGCCAACCGCGATCTCGGCGCACGAGAGGGCGTGGGTTCCCGTTGCGAACGTGCGGTAGCCACCAGCGCCCAAGTCGACCAGGTTGAGGTGGCCCCACGGGATCCGGTCGGCGGCGAGCTCGAGCGTCAGGAAGTCCGACGGCGCGCAGAACCGACCAGCTGGGCAGTCGGCGAGCTGCGCACGGGGTCCGAAGACCCCGATCGTCCTGCCATCACCATCGCGCAGCGTCGCGCCCGGCACCGCGCAGTGGGCGACGATCGTGAGCACGATCGTCTTGCCGTGGCGGGCGTAGAAGCCGCCCGAGCACGCCCCAGGCACGTTCTGGCCGGCCCACACCGGCGGGTCGAAGCGCGCCGTGGTCCGAGCGGTCGGGGCGAGTTCGATGACGGTGGCGACGGCCCAGGCGCCGGCCACCATGAGGACGATCGCAAGAAGCACGACCGTCGTGGCCCGAACGAGGCGCGGCCGCGAGACGATGGCCCGGGTCGATGCCATGCGTGACGTGGTCAGCCGATGGGCTCCGGCGCGTCCCGCTTACGGTTTCGCCACGCCTCGCGGAGCGCGCGCAGCCGGTCGAGCAGGGGGACGGACGTGAACCCGAGCCAGTCGTCGAGGCGCCAGCAGACGATGGGGGCGACGCCGCCGAAGTAGGCGTATGAGCCCCAGTTGCCGCCGTACAGCACCACGAGGTAGACGGCGACGCCGACGAGGATCACGCCGTCCAACGACTTCCGGAAGCGGAGCCCGGCCACGGCGATGACCGCGCCGAAGACGTACTTGAGCACGTCCATGATCGGCTGGCGGGCGCCGGTCAGCCCCTTGATGAGGACGCCGAGCGAGAACGTCGTCCGGTTGGCGTGGATGACGTTGGCCTTGTCCACGCTGTCGAGATAGTTCGCGACGCCCCAGTTGGCGAGGACCGGCGCCCAAGCGATGATCGTGCCGGCAGCGAATACCAGCGATACGCGCAAGCCCGCCCAGGCGAGGAACCCCGGCACGAAGGCCAGTGCCGACAGCTTGAACCCGGTCGCGAGGGCGAGGATGAACCCGGCCAGCATCGGCCAGCGCTTCGCAGCCATGAACGCGGCGAGGATCAAGAGCCCGAGGGTCGTGTCGTTCGAGCCGTCGACCGAGATCGAGACGACGATCGGCGCAGCGGCGTACACGGCCAGGCCGATCAGCCGGCCCTGGAATGCGAGGATGCCCAGGACCACCGTGGACGAAACCAGCTCGAGGACGAACGCCGCGTGGTGGAACGGCATGTACATGAGGATCGCGAGCGGCCCGTACGGGAACGGGGCGCCGGGCGGCGAGGATGCCTGGTATGCGAAGCCGTACGGGTCGAGGCCGGCGAGCACCCGATCGATCGCGGCGCGCGTGACGGTGAGGACGTCCGAGCCGGTCCGATCCGATACGGCAAGCCGGATGATCACCGCTCCTAAGAACAGCGCCACGATCGTCGCCAGGCCGACCGGCCAGCGCGTTGCAGCGGCGAGCAGCGCGCCGAGCACGACGAAGAACAGGACGTGGGCCGCCGTGGGCTCGCCGGAGTGGAGCGCGAGCAGGAGGGCGGTGACGAGCGCGATTCGCGCCGCATCGATCTTCATTGAGCGCAGCCACCTCCCACCGCGCGCCGATCATACCGACGGACGGGGTCGGGAATCGACGACAATTCGCCCTGTTCGGATGATCAACCCAGCCGACCTCGCCGTTCGCAACGCGACCTACCGCCGATTCGTGGAGCTCGGTCGGGCGCCAACCCTCGCCGAGGTCGCCCAGACGCTGGGACAGGGGAGCGCCGAGCTCTCGGCCGCGTGGCGGCGCCTCCATGACGGACTGGCAGCCGCGCACCCGCGACCAGAACCAGGCGATCCTCGATGGACTCGGCCTCACCGGCGAGTTCTGGCAGCTGCCATGACCGCTGCTTGATGGCCGGCTGGCACATGCGCCTGTGGCGCCGGGTCAAGGTGGCGCCCGGTCTGACGATCAACTTCTCGAAGTCCGGGCCATCGCTGAGCGTCGGTCCGCGCGGCTCCAAGATGACCTTCGGCAAGCGTGGCGTCCGGCAGACCGTCGGCCTGCCCGGGACCGGGCTGTACATGTTCCGCCAGCTGTCATCGACGCCGGTCTGGGGCCGACCGGCCGAGCCCGGACCGACAACCGCGGCGCCACAGCCAAGCCCGATACCGCCGATCCCCGCGGCGGACACGCAGCCCGCGCCGTTCGAGGTCCATTACGGCATGCCGCTCGTGGTCGCCGTCGTCATCGGGGTCGTGCTCGGCGCCTATCACCAGTCGACGTCGGTCGTGCTCGTCGGGGCGATCCTCGCGTTCGTGACGGGTCTCCGCTACGAGGCGCTGGCAGCACACCATCCCGTCGCGGCCAAGGTCATCGCGCAGGTGGTCGTCGCCGTCGCCGCGGTCGCGTCGATCCTGGTCGGGATCGTGCTCGTGCTTGCGGCCGCCGGAGTGGGCGCCTCCGACGACGACTCGTCGGAGGCGCTGAGCACCCCGGCCAACGCCCTGGATGTCGAGCCCCGCCCGGGCGCCAAAGTTGCGGCGGCTACGCTGTCGCGGTGCCCCTGATCGAGATCCGCGCACTGACCAAGCGATACGGGACGTCCGTGACGGCGCTCGATTCGCTGACGGTGGACATCGAGCCAGGGATCGTCGGGCTGGTCGGCTCGAATGGGGCGGGCAAGTCGACCCTGCTGAAGATCCTGCTCGGGCTCATCGAGCCGACGTCCGGCTCGGCGACCGTGTTCGACCTCGACGTTCGAACGCGCGGGACCGATATCCGCCAGTTCGTCGGCTACATGCCGGAGCACGACTGCCTGCCGCCGGACACCACCGCGACCGATTGGGTCGCGCACCTGGCGCTCATGTCCGGCCTGCCCTGGATCGCCGCGCGGGAGCGCACCGCCGAGGTCCTCCGGCACGTGGGGCTGTACGAGGAGCGCTACCGCGCGATCGGCGGCTACTCGACGGGCATGAAGCAGCGCGTAAAGCTTGCCCAGGCACTCGTGCACGACCCGCGCCTGCTCCTGCTCGACGAGCCGACGAACGGGCTCGATCCGGCCGGCCGGGACGAGATGCTGGAGCTGGTCCATCGAACCGGCACGGAATTCGGGATGGCCGTGATCGTCGCCTCGCACCTGCTCAACGAGATCGAGCGGGTGTGCACATATCTCGTCGCGATCGAGGGCGGCCAGCTGCTCCGATCGGCGCCGCTCGGCGACTTCACGGAAGACACCGGGACGCTCGCGGTCGAGGTGGACGAGGACACGCCGCGTCTCGCGGAACGCCTCGCGCGGCAAGGGCTGTCCGTTGCGCTCGATGGCCGGGCCGTGCTGGTCGCGCTCGCCGGTGAGGCGACGTACGACATCGTGCGCGACGCGGTCGCGGACCTTGGCCTGCCGCTGCTCCGGATCGAACGGCGCCGGCACCGACTGGAGGACCTGTTCCGCGACGCACCGGCGGGCTCGGGCGCCGCGGTGCCGATCGCCGTGGCGGGGCCGGGAGCGGCCGCAATCCCGGGCGGCAACCCGGCCGCGGGTCCTCCTGCATGACCGCCGACGCGACGGTTCCTGTGATCGCCGCCACACCCGCGGCCGAGACCGGCTCGATCTACGACATCGGCTACCGCAAGTACGAGGGCCCGCGGCTCGGGCGCGCGCATGCGATCCGGTCGCTGTTCAGCCACTCGCTCCGGTCGTCGTTCGGCATCGGTCGCGGTGGGAGGGCCAAGATCGCGCCGATCACGCTCGGAGTCCTCGTGTGCATCCCGGCGCTTGCCATCGTGGCCGCACAGGCGCTGATCCGCCAGATCCCCGGCGGCCAGGGCTTCGAGGGCCAGCTGCCGGTCCGCTTCGACACGTACGCCAGCACGATCGGGATCTTCGTGGTCCTGTTCTGCGCAGCCCAGGCGCCGGACCTGTTCGGCCGCGACCAGCGGCACTCGCTGCTGAGCCTGTACTTCTCGCGGGCGCTGCGGCGTGAGGACTACGTGCTGGCCCGGATGGCCGGCTTCGCCGTCGCGATCTTCATCCTGCAGATGCTGCCCCAGGTCCTGCTGTTCGTGGGCCAGGCGTTGCTCGCCACGGACGTCCTGCAGGGGATGATCGACAACCTGCATCCGATGGCCGCCGCGATCGCGCAGGCCGCCTTGACGGCCGGGCTCCTTGGCGGCCTCTCGATGGCGGTCTCGGCGTTCACGCCGCGCCGCGCCTACGCCGTGGCCGGGATCATCGCGCTGTTCATCATTCCGAGCATCGTCGCGGGCATCGTGGTCGGTCTCGGATCGGCCGACGTCGGGCGCTGGCTCGTCCTCCTCAGCCCCACGTCGGTCCTCGACGGCACCAACGCGTTCCTCTTCGACACGCCACGGATCGGGCAGTTCCAGGGCTACCTCGATGCGGTTCCGGACATCGCGTTCCTCGTGACCGCCGCGGGCGGCATCGCCGGATCGATCGCGATCACGATCCGCCGGTTCAAGGGCCTCACCGCATGACGGCGCCCGCAGGACCCCCGGCGGCCATCGTGCTCGAGCGCGCGTCGCGCTGGTACGGCAACGTGGTGGCGGTCAACGACGTTTCGTTCAGCGTCGGCGCGGGGATCACGAGCCTGCTCGGCCCAAACGGCGCCGGCAAGACGACGATCCTGCACATGCTGGCCGGGCTGCTGCGGCCATCCGCGGGCCGGGTGCTGCTCGGCGGCCAGCCGGCGTGGCGCAATCCCGCCGTGTATCGGTTCGTGGGGCTCGTGCCGGAGCGGGAGGCCGTGTACGACTTCCTCACCGGTCGCGAGTTCGTGGAGATGTGCGCGAAGCTCCAGCGGCTCCCGGATCCCGCAGCCGCAGCCGCGCGCGCGATCGCGACGGTGGATCTCGAGCCCGCCGCCGGGCGCGCGATCGGCACCTATTCGAAGGGGATGCGCCAGCGGGTCAAGATCGCCGGCGCCCTCGTCCACGATCCGACGATCCTGCTGCTCGACGAGCCGTTCAACGGCATGGACCCGCGCCAGCGCCTGCACATGATCGAGCTGCTGCGGTCGATGGCCGCCCAGGGTCGGGCGATCCTGTTCTCCTCGCACATCCTCGAAGAGGTCGAGCGGCTGGCCGAGCAGGTGCTCGTCATCAACGCCGGCCGCCTCGCCGCCGCGGGCGACTACCGCCAGATTCGCCGGCTCATGACCGATCGACCGCACACGTTCGTCGTCCGGTCGTCGGACAACCGGCGCCTGGCTGCCGCGTTCCTGGCCGAGCCGGCCGTCTTCGGCGCCGAGCTCCAGGACGGCCGCCTGAACGTGCGCGTCGCCGAGTTCAGCGGCTTCACCCGGATCGTCGCCCGGGTCGCCCGCGACGCTGCGGTGACGCTCTATGAGGTCGCCCCGACCGACGATTCCCTCGAGAGCGTCTTCGCGTACCTGACGAGCCGCCGATGACGATCTTCCCCGAGGTCGCGCGGGTCACGCTGCGAGCGCTCGTCGGCCGGCGACGGACCGTCCTCATGCTGCTGCTGGCCGGAGTCCCGATCCTCGTCGGGCTGCTGGTGCGGGCGAACTCGGACGGGATCGCCGAGGTCGGCCCGACGCTGGACGGCCTCGTCGTTCGGATCATCCTTCCGCTCGTGGCGCTCGTGTTCGGGACCGCCGCGCTCGGCTCGGAGCTGGAGGACGGCAGCGCGGTCCACCTGCTCACCAAGCCGATCAGCCGCACGACGATCGTCCTCGCCAAGGTCGCCGTGGCCGGCACGCTGACGGCGGCGCTCACCGTGCCATCGACGATCGTGACGGCCATCCTGCTTGCCGAACCCGGCGCCGACGTCGTCGGGATCACGGTCTCGCTCGGCATCGGGGTCTTCGCTGGCTCATACCTGTACGCCTCGATCTTCGCGGCCCTGAGCATCCTCACCAGCCGCGGGCTCCTGCTCGGGCTCGGCTACGCGTTGATCTGGGAGGGCCTGCTCGCCGGCCTGCTGCCCGGCACCCAGGTCTTCAGCGTCCGCGAGTACGTGCGCGGCATCGTCCACCTCGTGTCGCCGAGCGTCATCGACTCGGTCGTCGGCAACGCCGCGGTGCCGTACGCCGCGATCGCGCTGGTCGCCGCGCTCGCGATCGCGTCCTATCGCCTCGCCACCTACGAGGTCCGCGGCAGCGACTGATCCACCTGTAACGCCGCTGCAAGCCAGAAGGCAACCCGGCGGGGTAGGGTGGAGGCAGCACAACGCAGGAGGTCCACGATGGACAAGATCTCGCCCTGTCTGTGGTTCGACGGCACGGCCGAGGAGGCCGCGCGGCTGTACACGTCGCTGATCCCGAACAGCCGGATCGTGTCGGTGGATCGATCGCCGGCCGATACCCCGAGCGGGCCGAAGGACTCGGTGATCACGGTCGAGTTCACGCTCGCGGGTCGTTCCTATATCGGCCTCAACGGCGGGCCGGACTTCAAATTCACCGAGGCCATCTCGCTCTCCATCGATTGCGAGGACCAGGCCGAGGTCGATCGGTACTGGAGCGCCCTGTCCGACAGCGGCGGCGAGCCGGGTGTTTGCGGCTGGCTCAAGGATCGGTTCGGGCTGTCGTGGCAGGTCGTGCCGCGGCGCCTGACCGAGATGCTCGTAAGCCCGGACCGAGCCGCGGCCGAGCGCGCGATGCAGGCGATGCTCGGCATGCACAAGCTCGACATCGCCCAGCTCGAGCGCGCCTACGCGGGCGAGGCCGTCGCCGCCCGGTAGTACGCTCGCGACATGCCTGTTCGCACGGTCGTCGAGCACGGGACCAGGGACAAACGATCCGTTGCGTTCAGCCTCGACTGGCCTGGCTGGAACCGCGGGGCGAAGAGCGCCGAGGTCGCCCTGACGACGCTCGAGGCGTATCGACCGCGCTACCGGCCCATCGCGCAGCTCGCCGGGTTGGCCAGTGAGTTCGACGCCGCGGGCCCGCTGGAGATCGTGGAGAACCGCGTCGGCACGGGCTCGACGGACTTCTGGGGCATCTCGTTCTCGCCCTCCTCGACCGAGCACAGTCAGCTCGAGGCGGAAGACCTCGAGCGTCGGATCAAGCTTCTGAAGGCGGCCTGGGCCTACTTCGATGCGGTGGCTGCGCGAGTGACTCCTGAAATGCGGGCCGGCCCGCGCGGTGGCGGGCGCGACCGCGATCACATCATCCGCCATGTGCTCCGCGTCGAGCGCCTTGACTTTGCGAAGCAGGTCGGCGTGCTGCTCGAGGACGACCCGGCGCTCACGCTTGACGAACTCCGACAGCACCGCGAGACCTACGTCAAGGCAATCCGCGACTACAACGCCGGCAAGGTCGCGAAGAAGATGCGCTCGTGGACCCTGCCGTTCCTCATCCGGCACTCGGCCTTCCACACGCTCGACCACGCCTGGGAGATGGAGGACAAGGACCTCTCGGCATGACCAACTCGTCACCCTGCGCCACGCACGTCACGTATCGAGTACGAGGCCGCGAATAGGCCACCCAGCGCGAGGAGATGTGCTTCGACGCGGCTCGCGCACCGGCCGCTGGCCGCTCTTCCTGCCTAACTACCACCCCCGGGTCGTAAGGTCGCACGGATCGGGATCGACTGGGCGCAGATGTCCCAAATCCACCACCATCCACGCTCGGATCGGCATGCGCCGCTGTCTCAGCATGCTCGGATCACACGTGGAATTGGTGCATACCGACCCCCGGGTGTTAGTTCGGCATCGTCCACGAGATCCACCAGCGCCGGGACGTGTGCGCCGACGCTATGGGACGGCGTCGAGCGGCGCGGAGTCGTCCGGGCCGAGGGAGTAGGCGGTGCGCCGCCACTCCGCGTACGAGGTCACGAGCCCGTCGTCGTCGACGGTGAGGTCCGCTTCGAACGTGCCGCTCGAGTATCGGTACGTGCTTTCATCGAGCCGCTTGTAGGTCTGGGCGGCCTTCTCGACGCGCAGGTCCGGGAAGAGGACCCACGCGGCGGAGATCGTCCGTGACGCGCCAACGCCCAAACGCAGGCGGCGGATCGGCAGCGTGTTCGTCGACGGGCTGCACCCGAGGTCGACATCGGAGCAGCCCCGAAGCCCTGCGACGCGCTGGCCGTCAACCGTCCAGTTGCCCTTGGCGTCGCGGAGGAGCGCGATCGCGCGCTGATCGAACCCGACGAGCTGCCGCACGTGGACGGCGGTCGTGAAGCCCTTGGCGTCGGCGAGCACGCGGTACTCGATCCGGATCGGCTGGCCGCCCTCCGCGCCGAGGATCGTCCCGACCAGCGACAGCCCGCCGCCGCGGACGCTCAGCGTGCAGAACTCGTCGGCCTCGATCTCGTCGGATCGGCGCCAGGCAACACGTGTCGTGGTCACCGGAGCGTCGGTTCGGGATCGGTTTCCGGGCCAGTGGCGGCGCGGATCGTGTTGTAGAAGATCGTGACGGGCCCGGTCAGGCTCATGAGCATGATCAGCTCGAGGTATCCGAGGCTCGCGACGACGACGTTCCCAAGGGTGATCAGGAGCATCGTGACCCCGATGAGGTTCGCGAACCGTCGCTCTCGTTCGTTGGGCCATGCGGGCCCGGGCCGCAGGTCGGTTGCAAGCCCGGACACGAGCACCGCGACACGGGACAGGGTCCCAATGCGAATCGCCACCGCCAGGTCGCCGCCTGTCGCGGTGTACGTGGCGATCGTTCCCAGGCCCGTGATCGTGAGCGAGAAGCCGAGGAGGACGATGGTTCGAATCCGGTAGGCGGTCAGGGGCGACCTGCGCTCCGGCGACCGATCGAGCGCATTGATCAGGCCAGCGAAACCAGCCAGCGACACCCCAAGCCCCCCGAAGACCAGGAAGAACGATTCGCCCGGCATTCCGCCACGATACGGCCCTGGGTATGCCGGCGCCTGTCGCTCGCGCGTACCCTCCTTGTCGACCGGCCTATCATTGATGGTCACGTCGTGGCAGTCGACGGGGTGAGGGAGGACCGTGGCGGCAGACGTCGTGGGCAAGCTCGGGCGGGTGACGGCAGCGATCACCCCGGGACATCTCGGTGAGGTCCTGATCGAAGTCCGGCAGGGGAGCGAACGCTTCCTGGCACGCTCGAGCGACGCGACCCTATCGATTCCAAAACACGCCCAGGTGATCGTGGTTGGCTCCCTGGGGGCGCGCACCGTCGAAGTGGAGCCGACCGATAGCCTGAGGCTTCCCTAGATGGACATCGCGGTGTTCGTGATCATCGGCATCGTCGTTGCCGTCCTCGTGGTTCTCGTCGTGCTGTTCCGCATGAGCTGGCGGATCGCCGAGCCGGACGAGGCCCTCATCATCTCCGGCTTCCGCTCCCGCGGCGCCCTCGATGGGCCCGGCGGCAAGATGGGCTTCCGGATCGTGACCGGGCGAGGCGCGCTCGTCGTGCCGGGCGTCACCAAGGTCAGAACCCTCTCGCTCGAGGCCCACGAGAGCGAGATCCAGGTGCCGTGCGTCAGCCAGCAGAAGATAAAGCTCGATCTGCGCGGCGTCGTCGTCTACAAGGTCGGTGACGACTTCCCGTCGATCGCCAACGCCGCCCGGCGCTTCCTCGACCGGCCCGCCGCCGAGCTCGAGTCGAAGGTCCAGAACGTCTTCGTCGGCCACCTTCGCGGTATCGCCGGCTCGCTGACCGTCGAGGAGATGATCAGCGACCAGGACAAGTTCGCCCAGCAGGTCCGCGACCGCTGCAGCCAGGAGATGGAGTCGTTCGGGCTCGTCATCGACTCGTTCCAGATCCAGGAGGTCACGAGCCCCTCCAGCTACATCGAGAATCTCGCGGTTCCGCATCAGGCCGAGGTCGAGCGCAACGCCCGCATCGCGCGCGCCACCGCCGATCGCGACGCCGTCGCCCAGGAGCAGACCGCGGCGGCGCAGATCGCGTCGTCCGTGCGCGACACGGAGATCAAGAAGGCCGGCTTCCAGGCCGAGATCGACCGGGCAAACCAGAACGCCGGCCAGCAGGGCCCACTCGCCCAGGCGACCGCGCGCCAGGCGGTCGTCCAGGAGGAGACCAAGGTCGCCGAGCTCCAGGCGGAGCAGAAGGAGCAGCAGCTCCAGGTCGACGTGCGGCGCCCTGCCGACGCGGAGGCGTACAAGCAGACGACGCTCGCCACGGCCGGCCGCGACGTCGCGATTCGCGCAGCGGAGGCCGCGGCGCAGCAGGTCCGCCTGAACGCGGAAGCCCAGGCAGCCGCCACGAAGATCCAGGCTGAGGCGCAGGCCGGCGCCACCCGCATCAATGGGCAGGCAGAGGCGGACGCGATCCGCGCCCGCGGCCTCGCAGAGGCGGACGCCATTCGAGCGCGGATGGAGGCCGAGGCGGCCGGCATCGAGCGCCGAGCCGCCGCATTGAGCCAGAACCAGGAAGCCGTCATCGCCCAGCAGATCGCCGAGAACCTGCCGGCGATCGTGGCGGCGGCGGCGTCGCCGTTCGAGCACGTCGGCTCGTTCACGGTCCTCAACGGCGCCGAGGGCGTCACCGGCGCCCTGGCCCAGATCATCCAGCAAGCGGGCGCCCTCACGACGATGGCGCGCGAGTCCCTCATGCCGGCAATCGGGCCGCGCAGCCATGTCAGCGAATCGAACGGTAAGAGCGCGCCCGCGGTCGAACCCGTGAAGGCAGGCGCGGCAGCCTCGCGACCGGCCGGGCGGTCGAAGCCGAGCTCGAGCGAGTCGTCGTCGGGCAAGGCCGGCGGCGGGGCCTCGGCCTGACGACGCGTCGTCCCGGCGCGGAGGATGCCGACGCCGATCAGTCGGACGCGGAGCTCGCGCTCGAACCCGACGACTCGCTCGAGTCCGACCAGGCCGAGCGCATCGACGGCATCGCCGCGCGGTTCGTCGCGTCCGTCGTCGACGCCGACCCGGACTCGGCGACCTACCGGCGCGCGCTGACGTCCGTCGAGCAGCTCGGCGAGCGCGAGATCCGCACGACCACCGCCATTGCGTCGCGCTTCGGCGATCAGCCCGTGCGGACCCTGGAGCACGAGCTGGCGGATCGGTGGCCGCTCGCGGCGAGCCAGCGCGAGCTGCGCCGGATCGCGGAACGGCTCGTGCGCCTCGCGAAGGACCGATCGCGGTCTGCCGAGGAGGTCGCCCGCGCGACCGAGGACGTCGAGGAGCGGATCCGCGAGCTCGTCGGCGCGATCGATGCCGAGCGCGAGGTGCTCGACGTCGACAACGGCGTGTTGAACCAGCAGGAACGCGCCCTCTGGACCCAGATCCGGGCGATCCGCGAGTGCGCCGCCATCGCCGCGCGGATCGACGAGGCGCTCGACGACCGGATCGAGGCGATCTCGGTCACTGCGCCCGCGGCGGCCACGCGCCTCCGCAACGAGGTCCTGTACGCGACCAGGCAGCGGCGGCGCGATTTGCTGCTCCAGCTTTCCGTCTCGACCCAGGGCTACGCCGCCCTTCGCCGGATCGAGCAGAGCAACCTCGAGCTGATCTGGCTCATGCGGGCCACCACGACGACGACAGTCACGGCGATGCGGACGGCGATGCTGGCAGCGCACGCCGCCTCGCGCCGGCCCAGCCCGGCCGCCTCGGACGCGAGCCAGCTCCTCGAGGCCTGGCGTGACGTCATCGCGACCCTCGACGATGTCGAGCGTCGACGCAAGGGGACCCTCGACGCCGTCCATGGGTCAACACAGAGCTGACGGCAGGCGCCTGGAATCGAACGACGCGCGAGCGGTCAGCTCGAGCGTCGATTGAGCGGCCGGACCCGGCTCAGCGCTGGGTCGAGGCTGACTTGTACAGACCGAACGCGGCACCCTGCGGGTCGGCGAGGATCGCGAAATCACCGCCGCCGTAGTTCTGGGGCGCCACGATCTCGCGAGCGCCGAGGGTGACGGCCCGCATGGCCGCCGCGCCGACGTCGTCGACCGTGAAGTACACCAGCCAGTGGTTGGGCACCGACGGCGCGACCATCGGGTTCATCTCGGTCGCCCCGGCGACGCTCTCTCCATCGAGCTGGAACTCGAGGTAGTCAGAACCGCCGGGGACCGGCGTCCGCTTCGTCGTCCAACCGAACACCCGCTCGTAGAACGGCACGGCCTTCTCGATGCCGCGCGCCTGGAGCTCAGCCCAGCCGAACGTATTGGGGCCATCCACCTCGAAGCCGGCCATGCGGGTCGGCTGCCAGACGGAGATGAAAGCACCGGTCGGATCCTTGAAGACCGCCATGCGGCCCTGGTCCGGGATGTCCGTCGGCTCCATCTCGACCTTGCCGCCGGCGGCCTCGACGGCACGGGCAGTGGAGTCCACGTCGCCGGTGTGGATGTAGAAATTCCACGCCGTCGGCTGGTCCTTCGCCTGCGTCGGGGTGATGCCAGCCGCATCGCGGCCGTGCACGGTCGCGCGACCGTAGCCGCCGAACTTCGGATCTGGATTCACGTCGATCTGCCAGCCGAAAAGCTTCGAGTAGAAGTCCCGCGAGCGGGCCGGATCGGCGCTGGAGAGGTCGACCCATGCAGGTCGGTGGCCAATCTTGGTCAGAAGCTGTGTCATGGCTGTTCCCCCTTTGCGGGAATCGCGTCGCGACCCCCGTCTGGGGGCGCGTTCTGGGAGGCAACCATGGTCTCACCGATCCACGAGCGCGGCCTTGCAGGAGCGTAAACAGGCACGAACGTCATATCGTTCAACCATCGACAAGGAGGCAGGGGCGATGCGAACCAGGGCCGAGCAGATCGCCGCCATTGGGGCCGACCAGCAGTTCTGGCGGGACCTCGCGGCCGAGGTCGGGCCAGATCGATATTCGGAGCCGGGCCCGATGGGGGAGTGGACCTTTGGCGACATGGCCGGGCACCTGCTCGGCTGGCGGAACCGGACGCTTCGGCGTCTCGATGCGTTCGCCCGCGGCGAATCCGATCCGCCGAATCCGTGGCCCGCGGAGCTCGACGGTGATGAATCCGACGATCCGGTGAATGCCTGGATTCACGACCACCATGCCGACCGCTCGGCAGCCCAGCTGGTCGACGACTACACCAACTCGTACGACCGCCTGGTCGCGATCATCGAGACGATTCCGCAAGCCAAGTTGATGGATTCAAGAGCCATTCCCTTTATCGATGGTCCGCTGGTGGACGTCGAATTCACCGGCCACCTCCATGACGAGCACGTCCCGAGCGTCCGCGCGTGGCTCGACGGGGGCGCTGGCCGCTAAGGTTTGTCCTCGATCCGGCGAGCCCGGCTAGAGTCCACCTGTGGAAGTCGGGCTCCTGGGGCCGCTCGAGATCCGGGACGGGCCGGCGGCAATCGCGCCGGGGGGACGGCGGCAGCGACGTCTGCTGGCACGTTTGGGCCTGGAGGCCGGGCGCGGCGTGCCGTTCGACGAGCTCGAGGCCGCGGTCTGGGGCGATAACCCACCGCTGACGGCGCGGCACACCATCGCCGCTCACGTCTCACGGCTGCGCCGGCTGGGCCTCTCGATCCCGGCATCGGGCGACGGGTACAGGCTGGATACGGCCACGGACATCCAGGCACTCGACCGACTCGCCGCCGAAGGCCGCGAGGCGCTTGCTCCTGAACCCCGGCGGGCGATGGTCGCCCTCCGCGGTGCCCTGGCACTGTGGCGCGGCCGGCCGCTTCCCGACCTCGAACATGTGTCCGTTGCCCAGGTCGAGGCGGCACGAATCGAGGATCTAGTCGCGGGCCTGCGCGAGGACCTCCTTGCCGCCGAGCTCGACGACGACGCCCGTGACGGTGGGCTGGTGGCGGCGGCGCGCGGCCTGACGGCCGAACAGCCATACCGCGAGCGTCGGTGGGAGCTGCTGATGCTCGCGCTGTACCGGGCGGGCCGCCAGGCCGAGGCGCTCGACGTGTACGCCGAATGCCGGCGCGGGCTCGTCGACGATCTCGGTATCGAACCGGGTCCAGGACTCCGGCGCATGCAGCAGGCCGTCCTGGCCCAGGATCCGGCGCTCGACCCCCCGGTCGCGCGCGGGGCCACGGTCGAGCACCGCCAGCGGCTGCCCGGCGCCTCAACTCGGCTGATCGGGCGGGCTCGGGAGCAGCGAGCGCTGGCGGACGTGTGGGCGCGGGCGCGCGTCGTGACCCTCATCGGACCGCCCGGGGCAGGCAAGACCCGCCTCGCGGTCGAGGCCGCCCGCACCGCATCGATCGAGGTCTGGTATGTCGCCCTCGACCAGCTGCCCTCGGAGCGATCGGTTGCAGCTGCGGTCCTTGACGTCGTGGCCCCGTCCTCGCTGGCGACCGATGCACGCGAGGGCGTGATCCAGGCCCTCGCGGATGCGACCGGCCTGCTCGTCCTGGATGGATGCGAGGTGAGGCCGGCGGATGTCGCCGCTGAGGTCGACACCATCGTCGCGGAATGCTCCGGGGTCCGCGTGCTGGCGACCAGCCGCGAGCGCCTCGGCGTGTTCGACGAGTCGCTCATCCCGGTCGGGCCGCTGGCGGAATCGGAGGCGCTGGAGCTGCTGATCGACCGTGCCAAGCTGGTCGACCCCCACTTCGAGATGCGGGCCGACGAGGTGGCGACCGCGGAGCGACTGTGCGGGCTGGTGGACCGGCTGCCGCTCGGCCTGGAGCTGGTCGCTCGCCACCTCCATCTGCTGCGGCTGGACGAGTTGACCGAGCGCGTCGAGAGGGACCTGAGCCGATGGGCAGGCGGCCCGACACGCGGCCGGACCGGCCTGTGGGCCGCCCTCGACGCGAGCGTGGCGCGCCTTGGCCCGCTCGAGCGGCGCGTGATGGTCGCCCTCGCCGCCATGGTCGCGGACGCCGACGCGGCCCTCATCGCGGCAGTCATCGATCCTGCAGATCCGCACCTCGATGTCTTCGACGCTATCGCGCGCCTCGTGGATGCGAGCCTCGTCCACGTCCGCAGCGCCGACGGTCCGACCCGCTACGAGCTCCTTCGCACGATCTCCGTCCACACCCTCGAGACCGGCGACGCCGTGCTCGTAACCGCCGCGCGCGGCCACTATGAGGACGCTGTTCTCGCACGCGCCGCGGCACTGGCCGGTCGGCTGGCCAGCCCTGATCGCTCGGCTGCGCTGCAGCTCCTGGACCGCGAGATGCCACACGTACGCGCCGTGTTGGCCCGCTGTGCCGCCTCGCCGGACGCGGAGCCGGCTGAACGTGCCCTCGAGATGGCCGTCGCCATGACCGACTACTGGCTCGGTCGCCACCCGGCCGAGGGCCTGGACTGGCTGCGGCGGCTGGAGGCGGCCGCTGCGCCGACCAGCGCCCTGCATGCCCAGGCCGCCCTCAGCGGCGCGCATCTCGCCTACTGGCTTACGGACTTCGCGGTGGGTCGCGACATGGGGACGGAGGCGCGTGCACGATTCGCGACGATCGGCGACCCGCTGGGCGAAGGCCGAGCGTTACGGCGCCTCGGTGCGATCGCGGCCGCAACCGACGACGTGGATGACGCGCGCGAATTCCTCGAGGCCTCCCTGGTTCGTCTCGACGAGGCCGGGGTGGAGCGCGAGATCGGTACGACGCTGGTCCACCTGGGGTCGCTCCTGGCGGACCAGAGCCCGCGCGACGAGGCGCAGCCGCTCCTGCAACGCGCCCTTGCCATCGCCGTCGCATCCGGCGACCCGCTCGCCCGCGGCCATGCCCTGGCCGGCCTGACACTCGCGCATTGGAAGGCCGGAGACCTGGCTGCCGCCATGCAGGCAGGCGAGGAAGCGCTGACGGTGTTCCAGCAGCTCGGCCATCGCCCCACCGAGGGGACCGTCAGCTACCGACTGGCCGCGGTCGCCCGCGGGCTCGGGCGTCCTCGCGCCGCACGACGGTATGCCTTGCAGGCAATCGAGGCGGGGGAGCTCGGCAGCACGCGCACCACGGTCGCCTTCGGGCACATCAACCTCGCTCGCCTGGATCTCGATGCAGGCGACACGGCGAGCGCTGCCGCCCACCTCAGCGAGGCGCTGCTCGCGGTGGATCCGGTGACCGATCGGTGGGTCCTCGCCGATGGCCTCGAGGCGGTGGCGCGATTGGCCGTCCTGGCCCACACCGACGGCGCGGCTCGCCTGCTGGACGAGGCGCGGGCGATCCGCGAGGCCATCCACCAGCCGGTCGCCCCGACCGAGGCGGCCGACGTCGAGGCGCTGCAGGCCCGCCTGCCGATCCCTGCGGAGCGGCAAATGGATCAGGCCGCCGTGGTCGGGACGGCGGCGAACGGTACCGCTGCGGCGCTCACGGCCGCGCTCGCCATCGCCCGAGACCTCGCCCGCCCGACCCAGGCCCCGACGCCCCTGCGGCGCGCCCGAGCGTAAGCGGCCCCGAATCGCGGTCGAGCCGCGGTCGAGCCGCGATCGACCCGGCCGGTCTTTGCGATCGATCTGCGATCGGCTCCCGCGACGCTGGCGACCGGCCGTGATCCGCGGCTCATCCAGCGATCGGAGTCCAGACACATGCGCAGTCGCGTCTTGACCGGCCTCGCGGCGGTCGCCCTTGCATCGGCGCTGGCCGCCTGCAGTGGTTCCGGCACTGCTCCTACGACCGCCGCCGATGGCGGAGCTACGCCCGGAGCTGGCAGTCCTGGCGGATCTGATGGGTCGCCGGCAATCGGGGGCGCGTCCTCGCCAGGGCAGGCGGGCCAGACGTCGGTGCGGATCGGGAACTTCTACGCCGACCAGAACCTCGCGCCGGGGCCTGCCCTCGACCTCTATGACACGCCCGTGGGCCAGGCCGCCACGCCGATCCTGACGGGGGTCGCCTACGGCTCGTTCTCGGCCTACGTGCACCCACATGAGACAGGCGGGATCGTCCGGATGTACGTGCTCCCGACGGGGGAGGATCCCGCTGCCCTCAGCCTCACTGATGGGAAGGGGGTCGGCGGGTATCAGGACGACGGTTCGAACCTGCAGGAGACCCTCATCCTGTCGAGCCAGGGCAAGAGCGGGTCGGGCTGCTTGGGGACCGGGCCGATCTGCGAGCTTGGTGTCAGTTCACTCGTCGAGAAGGGCGACGACGCGAACGGGGGCGTGGGTCCGGTCGCACCGCCACCGGCCGCGGGCCAGGCAGAGTTACTGGCGAGCGATAGCGTCGTGTCCGGCGAGAATCTTCTGTCGCTCACGGGCGGCAACGTTGGGTACTACTTCTTCGTCGACGCGTCCTGCGATCCGCCCTTGAACGGCGATGCCAGCCAGGAGCCGGGGCTGCCGTACGTCTTTGCCGCATCTGGATCCGGCTCGTCGGAGGCGGTCTTCGCAACCACCCCGGGGACGCACCAGATCTCGGTCGTTGCGAACGGCGACAGCACCCTGCCGACATGTTCTGGGCTCACGCCCAAACAGGGCCAGCTGAGCGTCGACCTGACGGCAGGCCAGCAGACGCTGGCTTTTATCTACGGCACCTCCGTCACCGACCTGCACCTCGCGGTCGCACCGATCCAGCCGTGACTCCAGTCAGGACAACGCGTGTCGCGGCATGAGGCCGTGCACGTGATCGGCGGTCCGCGGGCCACCCGATTGCGTCACACCAGGCTCGTCCTCGGGAGGCTGGGCACCACTGCGTGCGCGGTTCTGCTGCTCGCGTCGTGCACGACGACGCCTCCTCCGCCCACTGCAGCCTCACCCGCCTCTCCCACCGAAGGCCCGAGCCCGGTGGCGCCGACGAGTCTCGAGGAGTGCGACCCGGCTGGATACGTGCCGTGCGACCAGCAGGCAGCGACGCTGTCGATCCCGATCGTCGACACGAATCTGGCCCTGACCTACTCGAGCCAGTGGGCCGTCGGGCGGCAGGACCGACCAAACTGGGACGCGGACGGCCTTGGCCTCGGCGGCTGGTCGATCAACGTGCTCCAGCGCTACGACGCGGCTGATGGAATCCTCATCGCCGGAGATGGGTCGTGGCGATTCGCCGCGGGCGTATCGCTCGCGGCCGGGGGCCAGGCCGTTCCCAGCTTCGACGCGTCAACGGCGTATATCTTCGATGTGGCCGGTCACCACATTCGGACCGTCGACGGACGCCTCGGAACGACCCTTCTGACCCTGGCCTACGACGCGGCCGGGCGCCTGAGCGCCGTCGATGGGTCGGTAGGTGCGCAACCGGCCCACCTCGCTGTCCAGCGATCCGCCGATGGGGCACCAACCGCGCTCGTCGGCATCGACGGCGCCGCCACGACGTTGGAGCTGGATGCCGGCGGGCAGCTCGTCGGCGTGCGCAGCCCGAGTGGTGGCACGACGTCGATCAGCTGGGCTCCCGGCGGCCTGGTGACGTCCGAAACCGACCCGGTCGGCGGCGTGACGCGGTTCGGCTATGACCAGGCCGGTAGGCTGGCCAGCTCGACGGATGCAGACGGGGTCGCCCAGCTGACGGCGAGGAGCGCGTCGGAAACGACGGTCGAGATCCGTGAGACGACCACGCTCGGACGCGTTTCGACATTCCGGACCGCGGCGGAGAGCGGCGGAATCCAGCGCACGTTCGTCGGGCCAGATGGGGCGACCACGTCGGAGACGACAAGTGCCGATGGCGCCCGCTCGATCACCTTTGCCGACGGGTCGTCACTCGCCCTCGGTACGGTGGCCAGCGACACCTGGGGCATGTCCGCGCCCGTGCTGACGCCCCAGGTGGCGACCCGCCCCGACGGGGTCGTGTCCAAAACCGACGTCGCGCAAGCCCTGAAGTCGACCGGCGGCCTGCCGTACGCGCTGGCCGGCTCAATCACCAGCACGGTCAACGGGCAGGCATGGGTGCAGACGTTCGATCCGAGCGCCCGAACCTCCACGCTCGTTGATCCCGCCGGCCGCAAGCTGGTCGACGGCTACGACGCAGACGGGCGGCTCGTCTCCTCCTCCGGACCAAGCAGTCCGACGGTCTCCCGCACCTACGACGCCCAGGGCCGCGAGTCCAGCCAGACGGTCGGGTCGGGTGCGGGCAGCCAGACCACGCGCTTCAGCTACGACACGTCGAACGGCCAGGAATCGGTCACCCGTCCCGATGGTCGCGTGGTTCTCGTCGCCGTCGACGCGGACGGCCGGGCGACCACGACGACGGCACCGGATGGATCGACGTTGGTCACCGGCTATGACGCAGACGGTCGCCTCGCGCAGGTCCAACCACCCGGCGGATTGCAGTTCGCGGTCGGCACCAGCCCGGCCGGCCGCCCGACCGCCTTCCTTCCGCCGGCAGTCGGGACGGATACCTCCGCCGAGCTGACCACCTATGACGGCGACGGACGGCCGATCAGCGTGGCGGGTCTCGGCAAGCGGGCAATTCAGCTCGCCTACGACACGGCCGGGCGGCTGGTCGGCTGGACCTTCGATGTGGGCACGGGTTCAGCGGTCTATGACCCAACCACGCATCTCCGAGCGCAGGCCATCGATCCGGGCGGGGTGACCACGACCTACGGTTATGCGGGCGCCGTCGTCGATAAGCTGGGCTGGTCAGGTCCGCTCACGGGGTCCGTGACCGTCACCCTCGATGCAAACGGGCGTGCCGTAAGCGAGGCGGCCGGCGGATCGGCCGGCATCGCGCTGACCTACGATCCGGCCGGTCTGTTGACCGGCGTGGCCGGGCTGGCCCTGACACGCGATCCCACGTCGGGGCTGGTTACCCGCACGATCGCTGGAAGCGTCCAGACCGATCAGCAGTACGACGCGACTGACCGGCTGATCCGCTCCACGACGACCGTCTCGGGCAAGGTCGTGGATGACGTCCGCTATACCCGCGACGACATCGGCCGGGTCGTGACGGTGGCGGAGACGGCCCCCAGCGGCACCACGACAACGGCCTACGCCTACGACGGCGCGGACCGCCTCGCATCGGTCAAGGTGAACGGAGCCACCACCGAGACGGATACCTACGATGCGGCGGGCAACCGAACGGCGGTCAAGCGGCCCGCCGGCACGACGACGGCAACCTACGACGACCGCGACCGGCTCGTCACCGACGGCTCGGCAACCTTCACCTGGGCCGACGACGGCCAGCTGACGAAGCGCAGCGACAGCAGCGGTACCACCGCGTTCACGTTCGACGATTTCGGCAGCCTGCGTGGAGTCACGCTCGCCGACGGCCGGTCGATCACGTATCTCGTCGACGCCGACGGTCGGCGGATCGGCCGGCAGGTCGGCGGCAAGCTCGTGGCCGGGTACCTGTACGACCCGGCCGGCAGGGTCGTCGCCGAGACCGATGGGACCGGCGCGATCGTCATGCAGTTCGGCTACGACGACCTGGGACGCCTCGCCCTCGTCGAGCGCGGCGGCGAGTCCTACCGTGTCGTCACCGATGCGGTCGGGAGCCCACGATTCGTTATCGACACCGCCACCGGCGCGATCGTCGACGCGATCACCTATGACGTCTGGGGCCGGATCACGAGCGAGACGGCTCCAGGCACGATTCCGTTCGGCTTCGCGGGCGGGCTCGCTGACCCAGACACGGGTCTGGTGCATTTCGGTGCCCGCGACTATGAACCCACGACCCGCACGTGGACCGGTCCCGACCCGATCCACTTCGCCGGTGGCGACCCGAACCTCTATCAATACGCAGGATCGGACCCCGTCAACCATGTCGATCCCACCGGACTCGTCGAGTGCACCCGAGACGTTAGTGCCGGGGGTTTGACGGTCCACGAGGGCGTCCCCGCAAACGCCGACGGTTCGTGCGATCCGGGCTGGAGCCCTGATACCCCGCCCACGACCCCGCCCGCGACCCCGCCCGCCAATTCGTCGGGATCAACAGCAACATGCACTAGTTACTTCGGCGTCTGTGGGCTCCCATCCATCGCCGGGCAGCTCCGTACATTCTGCGTGTTCGGCACATGCTCGAACGGCCCGTCGGGATTCAGCTGCACCGGTGTCCTGTGTGCCGGCCCACATGGCGAAACGTGCACTTTTTGTTCGATCGGCGACACCCATTTCCGCACCGGCGACGGAGTTCATTTGGACTTCCAGGGTGCTGGTGAGTTCATCACCCTGACGTCGCCAGACGGCAAGGTGGAGGTTCAGGCCCGCCAAGAGGGGTGGACCCCGCAATCGTCGGTGAGCTACAACACGGCGGTCGCGGCCAACGTCGATGGGGATCGGGTCGGCGTCTATTCGCGCGAGCCGGCGTCCCTGATGGTCAACGGCGTTGCGATCAAGGCCTCGGACATCGAGGAACGGCTGCCCCACGGCGGCGTGCTCCAGCGCCACGGCGGCGAAGTCGTCGTCGGCTGGCCGGATGGGAGCCGCCTGACCGTGACTCGCCTCGGAACCACCCTCAACTTCGGCTTCGTGCCGAGTCCGGCGGTTGGTCCCACGTTGCTCGGCCTGCTCGGCAGCGAGGACGGCAACCCGGCCAATGACCTCACAACCCGGGATGGCGTCGTCCTGCGCCCAACCGACCCCGCGTTCAAGACCAAGCTGTATGACCCGTTTGGCAACAGCTGGCGCATCTCCCAGGCCGAATCGCTGTTCGACTACCAGGCGGGCGAGAGCACGGCGACCTTCACCCACCTCGACTTCCCATCGTCGACCGCGACGATTGCCTCACTCGATCCTGCAGCGCGGGCAAGTGCCGAGGCGGTCTGCCGTGCCCTGGGCGTCAATTCGGAACCCTGGCTGGATGACTGCATCCTCGACGTGGGCGTGACCGGCGATGCCTCCTTCGCGGAGTCCGAGGCTGGCATCGTTGCTGGCGGTGTGCCAAGCACGGTCTCGGGAACTCCTGCCACCGCGGCCGGTCCGATCACGATCGGCCGGGCGGTGACCGGCGCGCTCACTTCGACGTCCCAGCATGCCGACTACACGTTCCCGGCAACCGCCGGCGAGGTCGTCTACCTCGAGGCCCAGGCCACGTGCGCCACGAGTCGGCTGGTGTGGAGCCTGCTCGGGCCCGACGGTTCGCCCATCGACATCTCGGGATCCTGCAACGACCTCGGGCGGCACGTGCTCCAGGCCGCAGGCATCTACACCATCCGGATCGCCTCGTCGGGCACCGAGACCGGTCCGTACGCGTTCACGGTGCGTTCAAGCCAGTAGCGCGTCGATCGGCCGGCGTTCGCGGCCGGCGTGCGATCGCCGCAGCCGGGCCTTGCGACCGATCTGCGATCGACTGCGGCGACGCTGGCAACAGGCCGTGAGCCGCGGCTTCACAGGCGATTGGAGTGCACAGGATGCGCAGAACCCTTGTGACCTGCCTCATGGCGGTCGCCGTTGCAGCCGGGTCGGCCGCCTGCTCTGGCGGTGGCGCGGCGGGACCGTCGTCGGCGGGCAGCGTTGCCAATGCGCCAGCCGGCGCTCCGACAGGCGCGAGCGGCCTCGGGCTGCCGGACCTCGATCCATGCTCGAAGCTCACCGAGGCCGACGTCCAGGCGCTCTTCTCGACGCCCCTTGGCACCTCCACGACTGACCACACGGGCGACTGCACGTGGCCCCTCGGCGACCCATCGATCGGCGATGGCTTGAACGTGGTCGTCAACGTCGGCCAGGGAGAGGGCCCGCTCAACGATGACATGGGCACGACCGGCGTCACTCCGATCAGTGGTATCGGAGACCACGCGACCTGGGACCTGCTCGGGGGCTACTTCCCGCACCTCGGCGCGGTCAAGGGGCAGGACACCTGCGAGCTCTCGATCGCCGGCGGGAACGGCCAGCTGAGCGTTCACACCACGGGCAAGGGCGTCTTCGCCGCGATCGATCCGACGGCGCTGCCCGCGTTCATGCAGCAATTCGGCGCCCTGTGCAACGAGATCTTCGCGGGCATCGGGCCCTGAACGAGATGTGCGGAAGGAGCGTTGCGATGGTTCGTCGAGCGGTGATCCACAAGATCTGGGCGGCGGCCAGGTCCTGACCGCCGGCGGCGCGCCCGAACATCGCGGCCAAGTCCGCCGGATCGCCGCGGTGGCCCGAGGACGATGACCCTCTCGCTCGACTGAGGGTCTCGGCCTTTGGTGTCACCATGCGACGCGAAGGAGCGACGATCATGAAGCTGACTGCACTGGTGTTCGTGACGCTGGACGGCGTGTACCAGGGTCCGGGCGGGCGCGACGAGGACACGCGCGGCGGGTTCGAGCGCGGCGGCTGGATGGCCCCGTTCAGCGACGAGGAGACCGGCGCGTTCATCACCGCGGCGTACGCGGGCATGGATGCCATGCTGCTGGGCCGGGTGACCTTCGACATCTGGGCGAACTATTGGCCGAAACACCACGGCGACGATCCGATCTCGGATGGGATCAACGTCCTGCCCAAGTACGTGCCGTCGACGACGCTGAAGGATCCGGCGTGGCAGAACACGCACGTCATCGACGGCGACGTCGAGGCGAAGGTCCGCGAGCTCAAGGCGCAGCCGGGCCGAGACCTCCTGCTGCAGGGCAGTGGCGTACTCCTGCAGTGGCTCCTGGAGCACGACCTCGTCGACGAGCTCCAGCTCGTGATCCACCCTGTCGTCCTCGGCGACGGGCTACGGCTGTTCCCGGACCACGGCCAGACCCATCGGCTCGAGCTGCTCCACTCGAAGGCGACCCCGAACGGCGTGATGCTGCAGACGTATCGACCGGCGGGACGAGCCACCTTCGGGACCGCCGAGGGATAGCGCGGGGTCCTACGATCCGCTTCGCATGCAGACGTCGACCGCCATTGTGCGCAACCCGGGCCCGCCATTCGTGGTGCGAGCCGCTTGGTACCTGATGGTCGGGTGGTGGCTGGCGGGGATCGTCCTGACCGCCGCCTGGTTCCTTGCACTCACGATCATCGGGCTGCCGCTCGCGTTCTACCTGGTCAATCGCATCCCAACCGTGCTGACGCTCCGCCCCCGACGCGAGGCCTATATGGTCGTGACCGGGGCCGACGGCGTCGTCCGCCACCGGCCGGTCGCGGTCGAGCAGGTCAGCCTCGCGGTCCGGCTCGCGTACTTCGTCGTGATCGGCTGGTGGCTGTCCGCGATCTACATGGCGGTCAGCTACGTGCTGTTCCTCACGGTCATCGGCATCCCGCTGGGGTTGCTGATGGTCAACCGGCTGCCATACGTGTTCAGCTTGCATCGCGGGTACGCCTGAATCGGGAGAAAGGGGCTAGCGATGACCGTGAACGGAGCGAGACCGGGTTGGACGCCCGACGAGCGGATCGACCCACGGTGGGGCCGGATCGCACGGTTCTGGGGAGTCCTCGTCGGTGTCGGCCTGCTGGCCGGAGCCATCCTCTTCTTGATTGAGAGCCAGGGCCTCCTCGGCGCGGTGCCGACCTACGCAAGCACCAGCGCCGGCCAGCTCCAGGACGAGGCTCGTTACTGGGTGGCGTTCTTCGCCTATCGGAACGCGACCATGTGGGACTACCTGCTGCGCGACGGCATCTTCTTCGTCGCCTTCATCGGTTTCATTCCGCTTGCCCTTGCGGTGAACGCGGCGACGGGCGGCCGAAGGGCGCTGGTCCAGGTCACTGCGGGCTTCCTCGGTGTGGGCGCGCTCTTCGGGGCCCTGAACGCGGTGACCTTCCTCGTCGACACGTCCTGGTGGCGCAGCACCGGCTGGGAGCAGGTGCCACCCGAGATCATGGTCGCGGTTGGGCGCGGCACGGAGCTCATGGACGACCTCAGCTCGTGGTGCGGGACCGCGTCCGCTGCGGCGTTCGCCATCGGTCTGTACTACCTCGGTAAGGCGTGCCTTGCGGAGCCCGCACTCCCACGACGGCTCGCCCCGGTCGCATTCGTCGGCGCGGCGCTCGAGGCGGTGCTCGTCCTCCTGGTCGTTCTCGATCTCAATGGCCTGGATCTTGTCCAGACGCTGCTCCTGATCGCGACGGGCGTCGTGATCGCCCCCGTGATCGCCATCTGGCTGGGCGTCCACTTGGGTCGCGTCCTCGAGGCAGGATCCAAGCACGAGTAGCTGAGATCTCGCCCGCGGTCTTCGTACCATCGACGCGTGGAGTCGCGGCGAGAGATCGAACGGAGGGTCATCACTGCGCTGTTCTGCGACGTCGTCGGGTCGACCGATATGGCGGAGCGGCTGGACCCTGAAGACGTTGAGCGGCTCCTCTCGACCTATCACGGGCGGGCCAGGCGGGTCATCGAGGCGCACCGAAGCGACGGCCTTCTCCGAGTCCCATGGATGGCCAATGGAGCATGCGATCGGGCTCGCTGGCATCGGCCGCTGCCTGGTGGGCATGGGTGATCGTGATGCCGGCCTCGCGGCGGTCCGTCAGGCTCGAGCCATCGGCGAGCCGCTCCGCGCCGCGCCCTTCATCGCCGAGCTCGACGCGTTCCTCGCCGCGAACGAGGAGTAGGGGAGGGGCAGCGCTCCTCAGCTGGCGGCGGGGAACGCCGCCTGGCAGCGCATGCAGTAGATGTGACCGCCGAATTGCTGGCGGTGCTGCAGGCAGAACTTCTCGATCCGCCAATGGACGACGACGCCGCACGCAGCACACCGGCGACCCCCGGACACGCCCATCTTCCGCCCTCGCCCGTCCTCGACGACGTCCGAATGCTTCCGGGTGTCCATGTCGTCCGATACGTTGCCGTCGCCGCGGTCGGATGTCTTGCATGCTCCGGGAGCGTTGGAACGATTGCACTTCGTGGCACAATCCCGTCATGGGAGCGCAGGTCGCCGTCACGGCGGGCGCATCTCGCGTTGAAGGCCTGGCGGTTTCGTTCGGCCGCGTGAGTTCCATGCGGTTTCCTGCCGACCTGCAGCTGCCGGCGCACTCACATCCGGACACCAACATCGCCGTGGTTCTCGCGGGCGGCTGGTTTGCCGGCAACGAACCGCATGAGCGGGACTGCTTCGCGCCGACCGTTCTGGTCGAGCCGGCGGGTGAGCTCCATGCCAACCGGTTCGGTGCCGCCGAGACCGCGGTCCTGAGCCTGACCCTGGAGGCGGAACGGCTCGGATCCGTCGTCGGCGAGGCCACCCGGCGGTTCCTGCACGTGCGGGACCCGTACATCGAGCTCCTGGCCAGGCGGGCGGCGAACGAGCTCGAGGAGCCGGACGACGTCACCCCGCTCGCGGTCGAGGCGGCGGCGCTGGAGCTCGTCGCGCGCGTGGCCCGCTCGGTCGGGCTGGAGCGACGCCCGATGTGGCTGGGCAAGGCGCGTGCCGTCCTCCACGACCGCTACACGGACCCGCTGTCGTTGACCGAGATCGCCGACGCGATCGGGATCGAGCCCGAACGGCTGGCGCGTGGCTTCCGGCGCGCCTACGGCGAGTCGCTGGCGACGTACCTGCGCCGAATCCGGGTGAATGCCGCCGCCAGGCTCCTCGCGACCACCGACGAGCCGATCAGCCGGGTCGCGGACGAGGTCGGCTTCGCCGACCAGAGCCACCTGACCCGCTGGTTCGGCCGCTACCTCGAGACGACGCCCGGCCGGTATCGCGGGTCAGCCCGTAACGATCTGATCAAGCGAGCGCGTCCGGAGCGGCCAGACCTGCTGCCGCCGAGCTGAGGGCCCGAGGGTGGATCGAGACGACCCTGCGTACCGCGGGCAGAGCGACTACAGCCGCGCCCTGCTGCGGCTCTATGACCCGCTCGTCCTCGGGCCGATCGCCCGGTTCGTGTGGCGGTTCCCGACGAAGGAGCAGGTGCGTCTCTACCGCGAGCACATTCGCCCGATTCACCTCGACGTCGGTCCGGGCACGGGCTACTTCCTGGAGCACGCCGGTTTTCCAGACGACAGCAGGGTGACGATCCTCGACCCGAATGCGAACGTTCTTCGCTACGTCACGAGACGGCTTCGACGGCTCGACGTCACGGCTGTCCAGGCAGACGTCCTGAAGCCGCTCCCAGCCCCGGGCCCGTTCGAATCCGCCGCGCTGAGCCTGGTCCTGCACTGCCTGCCAGGCCCGATGGCGCGCAAGTCCCTTGCCATCGAGAACATCGCCCGGGTGATGGCTCCCGGCGGCGTCCTGTTCGGTGCCTCCGTCCTGGGAAGGTCGGCTAACCACACGCGCCTGGGCAGGGCGTTCCTCTGGGCGTTCAACAAGCGCGGCGCATTCGACAACCTCGACGACACCGAAGCCGGCCTGCGGGACATCCTCGGGCGCTCGTTCCGCAACGTGGAGCTGCAAACCATCGCCGGCACGGCCATCTTTGTCGCGGCGGATCCGCTCAATCCGAGCGGAGAACCTGAGCCCACGGGATAGGAGGCGACTCCATGCACGGTTTCCGCGCTCGGGCGTTCCTGGTGATGACGACTGCGGTACTCCTCACCGCGTGCAGCGGCTCAAGCACGCCGACGGCCACCCCGGCGGGCGGTGGCGGTGACGTCAGTTCGATCAAGGCGTGCTCGTTGCTCACGCCCGCCGAGATCCAGACCGCTCTCGGCGTACCCATGAAGGACGGCCTCGAGCAGGACTCGAGCGGCCAGGTCGCGTGCAACTGGGATGCGCAGGACAACACGGAGTCGACCGCGGCCAGTATTTCCGTCGCGACCTACGACGACGCCATCTGGCAGACCTTCAGCCATGCCCAGGGCGCTACCCCGGTGAGCGGCTTCGGAGAAGCCGCGTTCAGCGGCTACCCGGTCTCCGGCGACCTCTCGATCAAGCAGGGCGGCTACATCATCGACATCGGCGTCGCCTACTTCGGATCGGATCAGGCCAGGGTCACGGCCGCCGACTCGACCTTCGCCACCCTGGTGCTGTCTCGGCTCTGAGCAACGCGATGTCGAGACAGCCGAGCCGTGCGCCGCGCCCGATCGGCGACGGCATTGCGCAGCTCGAGTCTCGTCAGACGCCGACGCGGCCTCCGATCAGCCGGCTGACGATGTAGACGATCACCGGTAGGAGCAGGGCCGAGAGGAATCCGCGAAAGTGCCTAGGTGGCCGGCTCGTAGACGCCGAGGATGTTCCCCCACGGGTCGGCGAAGGTGAACCGCCGCCCGCCCGGGTATTCGTACAGGTCCAGCACGATCCGGCCTCCGGCGGCCCGAATGGCCGCGAGCTCCCGCTCGGCGTCGTCGGTTCGAGCGAGCGCGATGACACCGTCACCTCGCGACGTCGCCGCGTGCGCGTTCAGGCCCCCGAACTCCTGCCCTGGGTTCCTTGGGTCCTGCATGCCCGCGTAGTCGGGGCCGTAGTCGTTGAACGTCCAGCCCATGGCCTTCGAGTAGAAGGCCTTGGCCTGCTCGATGTCGTCAACCGCCAGCTCAATGTAATCAAGCACGAGCGCCATGCCCGAAGGGTATCGACTTCGACCATGGGGCGCCCGAGCTCGAGACCGACTTCGAAAGCCACGTCGACGTTGTCGACCCGGATCCAGACGCGCTCGACCCGCGTGGCATACGATCCGCAGGAATGGCCACTATCACCGAGATCGACAGCAGCCCGCCCGGGGCGGCGGATCGCCCGCTGGTCCATCCGGTAACGGGCGAGCGCATCGTGATTCGCAAGCGATCCAGGGACACCGGCGGCGAGCTGTTCGAGATGACCCTGTACCTGGCCCCCAAGGGCTTCATCGCGGCGCCGCATGTCCACCCGAACCAGGAAGAGCGGTTCGAGATCGGCGGGGGGCCGGTCACCTTCAAGGTCGCCGGGAAGGAGCGGCTGTACGAGCCGGGCGAGGTCGCCGTCGTCCCGGCGGGGACGCCGCACACCTGGTGGAACAGCGGCACGGAAGAGGCGGCGACATTGGTCCAGTTCCGCCCCGCGCTCGACACGGAGACGTTCTTCGAGACGTTCTTCGGGCTGGCCGCAGACGGGAAGGTGGGCAAGAGCGGGCTGCCGAACCCGCTCCAGATGATGGTCCTCGCCAGGGCCTACAACCGCGAAGTGCAGCTCCCGCCCCCGGCGCAGTGGGTCCTCGGGCCGATCGCGATCCTGCTCGCCCCGCTCGCTCGTGCGCTCGGCTATCGCGGCCGGTACGAGAGGTACAGCGGCCCGGCTCAGATCAGGTAGGGAGTCCAGGCGCGACGCGGTCTGGCCGGCGAGCCAGTCGGGCGGCGGCGAGGATCGCGCCGGCAGCAACGATAGAAAGGCACGCGCCGCCGAGCAGCCCGGCCCCGAGGCCCAGCGATGCCGACATCAGTCCGACCAGCGGCGGGTAGACGATTCCGCCGACGACCCCGGCGGCCGTGAGGGTCCCGGCCACGGCGGCGACTCGATGCGGGTAGAGCTCCCCGCCGATCGCCACGATGAGCGGGAACACCGGTCCTGACGCGAAGCCTGCGACAGCGATCGCGACGATGGCGACCGTCGGCGAAGGCGCGAGGACGGCGGCGATCACGGCAACGCCCGCGGCGGCGACCGAGCCGGCGGCGAGCCTGCTGTGGGAGAACCGGTCACCCCAGCGGGCCGCCATCAACCGCCCGAGCGCTACGCCGGCCCAGAACCCCGACAGGGCGAGGCTTGCCGTCTCGAACGGGACGTCGTCGAGGAACCGGACGGTCCAGCTCGACACCGCGATCTCCGCCGCGACGTAGCACCCGATCGCAACGGCAAGCAGGATGAGCGGCGCCGATGGCCGGCTGGCGACGCGGCGCGTCGGGGCAGGGGAGGGGTCCGGACGACGCTCGCGCCTGCCCGATGGGATCTCCACCAACAGCAGTGCCGCCACGAGCAGGAGCGTCGCCACGCCGGTCGCGACTATCGGCAGCTGCCAGGCAATGCCCGAGGCGACCAGCCAGCCAATGACAAGCGGCGCGGCGAATGCCCCGATCGAAAAGAACAGGTGCAGGAAGTTGAGCGCCCGCCGGGCGGCGGCATCGGTCATGGCGAGGACGAGACCGTTCATGCCGCCATCGATCGCTCCCGCCCCAGCGCCGAGCGCCGCCGCCAACGTGAAGACAAGCCACGAGCCGCTGGTGCCGGCGATGACCCAGCTCGCCGCGAGCCCGACGGCAGCCGTCGTGAGCACGGTCCGTCGCCCGAACCGCTCGGTCAGCAGGCCGCCGGCGAGCGAGCCGGTGGCGTACGCCGACGCCGCCACGAAATACCAGATCCCAACCGCTGCGTCGTCGACCCCGAACGTCGCCTCGATCTGCCGGACCAGCGACGGTACGAGCAGCCCGGACCAGCCGATAAGCAGGAACGGGCCCCAGGGGATCAGGTGCACCCGTCGCGACGGCACGAGCGCGATGCTGCCGGGCTCCTACGACCCGCTGAGCTGCTCGACGACCGGAGCGAACTCGCGCAGGCCGCTCTCGCCGAACGCGCCGACCAGGAACGAGTTGATGCCCCAACGCTGGCGAAGCGAGGTGAGCTTGTCGACGAGCTCGGGGACTGAACCGATGAGCGAGAACGGCGACTCGAGGACGTCCCGCGCGCTGATCTCCATGCCCGTCTCGCTGGCGAGCTCGCGCGCGACGTCGGCGGCCACGTTGAGCGGCTCGCTGGTGATCGAGAGGTCGCCCAGCGTCCGCAGGACGTTGAGATCCAGCTGCTCGAACCGGTCGCCGGCGGTGTCGCGGATCCAGCCGATGCGAACGTCCGTCCGCGCCTCGAACGCGTCCAGGATCTCCTCGCCGTCCTGGCGAAGGTCGATCCCGACGATGTCGCCTTCCCGTGCGGCCAACCGCAGGACGCGCTCCCGCGTGCCGCCGATGAGGAATGGCGGATGCGGCTTCTGCACCGGCTTCGGACCGCCATCCATGTCCGTGATCGTGTAGAACCGACCCGAATAGCTGAACGCCTCGTCAGCGAAGAGGCCGCGCAGGATCGCGATTGCCTCGAGCATCCGGTCGATCCGGGTGCCGGGCGGATCGAACTGCATCCCGATCGCGCGGTACTCGGGCTGGTTCCAGCCGGCGCCGATCCCGACGACGAGCCGGCCGCCGCTGATGATGTCGAGACTTGCCAGCTCCTGGGCAAGCACCGCCGGGTGGCGAAGGTCGTTGTTGTAAACGAGCGGAACGAGGCCGACGCGCTCCGTCGCCATCGCGACCGCGGCCAGCAACGGGGTCACGGCGTGCCGCTGGGCCAGGTGGTCGTGCACGGCGAGGTGCGTGAAGCCGACGGACTCGGCCCACCGCGCCTGCTCGGTGATCGCGCGCCCATCGGGCGCTCCGCGCGAGGCGACCATGAACTGGAACGGACGTGGTGCCATCGGTGCGTCAGCCGGCGCGCCGGTAGTCCATGGCGACCGCGCCGTTGTGGAGGGCCTTCGCCGAAACCAGCTCGAGCCGTCGCGTGCTGGGCAGCCCGCCCTGGAACAAGGTGGGGCCGTGGCCGGCGATCCTCGGGTGGACGAGGAACCTGTACTCGTCGATCAGGTCCAGCCGGTCCAGCGCGGTCGCGAGCTTATGGCTACCGACGAGCACGCCGGTCGGGGTCGCGTCCTTGAGCTGCTGCACGCCCGTGCGCAGGTCGCCGGTGAGCAGGTGGCTGTTCGTCCACGGGAAGTCCGTTCGCGTCGACGACACGACGTACTTCGGCTTGGCATCCAGCTTGACCGCCCACTCGCGCATCGCCGGGGGCGCCTCCTCGTCGCCGCGGGCGACGGCCGGCCAGTAGCTCTCCATCATCTCGTAGGTCACGCGGCCCCAGAGCATCGCGCCGCCCTCGTCCAGGAGGCTCGTGAAGTAGGCGTGTGTCTCGTCGTCGGCGATTCCCTCCTGGTGGTCGACGCAGCCGTCCAGGGTGACGTTGATGCTGAAGGTCAGAAGCCCCATGCGGCGAGTTTACGGTCAGGGCGTTGCCCACGGATCGGTCGGGGCATGCCATTTGGCCATGACAGTCCGCCGCCGGAACCCATTTGGTGTGCGCAAACGACGGCGTGGGTGGGACCATGACAGCGATGGCTTTCCCGGCGGCCGACACCGCGCTGACTCACATCCTGGTCGTCGCCGATCCAGAGCGATCGAAGGGGTGGTACCTCGACGTCCTCGGCGCGACCCTCTTCCGCGAGTATGGCTCGTCGGTCGTGCTCAGCTTCGCCGGCGCGTGGCTGCTCCTGGTCGAGGGCGGCGGCCCGACACCCGGCAAGCCCGAGGTGACGCTCGCCCCGCCGGCCGACCCGAACCACCGCGACAGTCTCTTCACGATCCGCGTCGACGACTGCCATGCGACATACGAGCTGCTTCAGTCGCGTGGTGGCACCTTCCTGACCCCACCGGTCAGCAACGGCGCCGAGACCCGCTGCTTCCTCCGCGACCCCGACGGTCACTTGTTCGAGCTCAGCGAGTACCGCGCGTGACTGCCGCGGTTCTTACGACACCTAGCAACGTCGACGCCGGCCCAGGAGATCGGGCCGGCGTCGAGAATTCGAGCTCAGGTCACGGAGTCGCGAGCTTGCACCCGAGCGTGATTCCGGTCGTGTAGACCTGTCCAAGCGTGTAGAGCCCGCTGCGTGCGAGCCCATCGAACTGCACGGTGGCGGCGAACGTGTGCGTGGTCGCCGTGTCGACTTCGAGGGGGCCGAACGGGATCGACGCGCTCGTCTTCGTCAGGGTGCTGCCGGGCGAGTCTGGCGCAAACCCGGTGAGATCAGGCGCGCCTGCGCCCACCGGCGAACGGTCGATTTAGATGTACGACACGACCCGGACGACCTCCTTTCCGCCCTTCCACGACGCCTCCATGTGGAAGCTGCAGCCACCATCGTCCACCAGGATCGCGGTGAACTTGCTCGGCGCGGCGGCCGACGCGCCACCCACGAGCGCCAGCGCGAGCAGGCTCGCCGCCCCGAGGGCCATGAACCTTCTTCCCAGTCCGAGCATCGCCTTCCTCCATTCAGCCCGGTCGGGCTCACGGTGATGCTGGAGGGTGTGGAACGGTGGTCATCGTCCGTTTGCGCCAATCCATGGAGACCTGGGGAACGACGCCGGCCGGGCGGGCTCGGAGCCCGCGCTGACCATGTGGGGGCCCGTACCATCGAGCGGTGGAACCGCGGCGGGAGATCGAACGGAAGGTCATCACCGCGCTGTTCTGCGACGTCGTCGGCTCCACCGACATGGCGGAGCGGCTGGACCCCGAGGACGTGGAACGGCTGCTGTCGACCTACCACGGCCGGGCCAGGCGAGTCATCGAGTCTCACGGCGGGACGGTCGAGAAGTTCATCGGTGATGCGGTCGTCGGCGTGTTCGGTGCGCCGACTGCACACGAGGATGATCCGACCCGCGCAGTCCGAGCGTCGCTCGCGATCCTGCGTGACGTGACCGTTTCAGGCCTCGACCTGCACGTTCGGATCGGCGTGCATACGGGCGAGGCGGTCGTCCGTGTCGACGGGGGACGGAACCCGGAGGAGAGCCTCGCGACCGGCGGCTCCATGAACATCGCGGCGCGGATCCAGGGCGTCGCCCCGGTGGACGGCGTCGCGGTCGGCGAGCAGACCTACCGGCTGGCCGCCCGCGAGTTCCAGTGGGACGACCTCGGAGCCGTCGCGCTCAAGGGCATCGCGGAGCCGGTGCACATCTGGCACCCGACGGAGGCCCGGACCACCGCGGTCCGAGCCGAGGACAGCGAGGCGACCCCGTTCGTGGGCCGCGACGCCGAGCTGGATTCGCTACGCCGCGCCTTTGCGTCTGCCGCCGCGAAGCATGCATTCGAGGTGGTCACCGTGGTCGCGGAGCCTGGACTCGGGAAGAGTCGGCTCATCCGGGAGCTCGGCCGCCACGTCCACGCGGTCGCCCCGGCCACGGTCTGGCGAGCCGGCAGGTGCCTGCCGTATGGCGATGGAATCGCGTTCTGGGCCCTCGGTGAGATCGTGAAGACGCACGCCCGGATCCTCGAGACCGACGACCAGAACACCATCCAGGAGAAGCTCGACGCGGCGTTGACCGAGTCCGATCCCGTGCTGCGGGCGTGGATGCGCGAGCGCCTTGCCCCACTCGTTGGCCTGCAGACGGACGCAGTTCCACCATCGCAGGAGGAGGCATTCGCCGCGTGGCGCAGGTTCCTCGAATCCCTGGCAATCGATGGTCCGGCCGTCATCGTCATCGAGGATCTGCACTGGGCGGACACCGCGCTCGTCGCGCTCCTGCTGGAGCTCGTCGCGAACCCATCCCCACTACCGATCCTGCTCGTCGTCACGGCTCGGCCCGAGGCAGCGGAGCGCCACCCGCAATGGCTCGCGGGACCACCCGCGTCACGTGTGATCCAGCTCGTCTCGCTCGACGATGCGGCGATCGCCGGCCTGATCGGATCGACGTTGGCCGGCGCCGCACCGGAACTGCTCCGGACTGTGCTCGACCGAGCGGCGGGCAGCCCGCTGTACGCCGAGCAGCTGGCTGCGCTCGTCCGAGAGCGTGGGGCCTCGGCAGCGGAGGTGACCCTGGACGAACGAGCCGTCCCGCCAACGATCCAGGCGCTCCTCGCGGCGCGGATCGATGCGCTTCCGGGCGAGCTGAAGCCGGCGATCCTGGACGCCTCGGTGATCGGGCGCGTCTTCTGGTCGGGCGCCGTGGCGTCGCTGGAGGGTCGCGATCGAGGAACGGTCGAACCGAGCCTGTCCGATTTAGAGCGACGATCGCTCACACGTTCGAACCAGCCGTCGACCATGGTCGACGAGCTCGAGTACGGCTTCTGGCACTCCCTGCTGCGCGACGTCGCCTACGGCTTCCTGTCCCGCGGCGCGCGCCTGGCGAAGCACCGCGCTGCGGCGGCCTGGATCACGGACAAGGCCGGCGCCGCGCTTGGGGACCTGGCGGAGATCGTGGTGGATCACCTTCGACGGGCCGAGGAGCTTGCGGTCTCAACGGGTGCCGATGACCAACTGCCAGCCATCCGAGCGGAGCTGGCAACGGCCCTGGTCGCTGCCGCGGAACATCTGCTGCGGGTCAATCCGGCACGGGCGGCCGAGCACTTCGGTCGGGCGCTCGAGCTGCTCCCGGAGGACGATCCGCGGCGCGGCGCCGTGCTCACCGCTCTTGGTGGGGCGTTCCTCATGCGATCCGAGTACCCACAGGCGGTTGAGATGTTCGACGCGGCATATGCGTGGCACCTCGCGCGCGGCAACGAGCTAGCCGCGGCCGAGCTGGTAGTTTCGCGAGAGCTGGCGTTTCACGGCATGGGCAACGACGAGGCGGCGCTCGCGGCAATTGCGGCGGCCCGTCCGATCCTGGAGGCGTCCCCAGGTCCCGGCCTGGTCGCGCTCCTGGCCGCTCAGGCGCGCATGAGCGGTGAGCTGGATCCGAAGATCAGACTCGACATCGCACAGCAGGCAATGACCACTGCGCAGCACCTTGGCGTGCCGATCCCGGCGTCAGCGCATATCGCTCTTGGCGTCGTCAAGCTGGAGCTGCGCGACGACTCGGGCGAGGCCGATGTGCGTCGCGGCGTGGAGGTGGCGATCTCCACGGGCGACACGCGGCAGGTCCTCACGGGTCTCTCGAATCTCGCCTGGACGCTGATCGACGTCGGGGACATCCAGGCCGCGCGCAGCGCCTACGACGAGGCATTGGGATTTGCCAGGGACCACGGACTTGCCGACATCGATCTGCGAGCGAATCGACTCGACCTCCTCTCGACCGGCGGCTGGTACGACGAGGCGCTCGCCGAGGCTGCGGTCATCCGGGAATGGGCCGTTGCCAGGGGCGACGGCTATGCCACGACGATGGCGCGCGCGCTCAGCGCCGCGATCATGGACGTCCGAGGCGAGCCGGTCCCGGATTTCGGGGAGATCATTGCCCAAGCGCACGCCCTGGGCTGGCCGCCCACGATGACCGCCAACCACGCCGCCCGGGCCGCGATCCTGGGTGGCGATCCTGACGAGGCCCGGCGTGTCATCGAGGAGGCCGTGGATGGCACGGTCGAGGGGACGACCACGTTCGCCACCATCGACCTCGTTCGGACCGCGCGTGGGCTCGGCGACCTGCCGCTCGCGCACAGGGTCCTCGCCCGCGCCACGCCGCCGGGTCCGAGCGCGCGTGGCCAGCTCACGCGATTGGCCATGGCCGAGGTCGCGGAAGCCGAAGGGTCCTTTGCGGAGGCGCAGGCCGGGTTCGCGGAGGCGACGACCTTCTTCGAGTCCCGCGGGTGGCCGCTGGAGCGTGCGATCGGGCTCGCGGGCATCGGCCGCTGCCTCGTGGGCATCGGCGATCGTGAGGCAGGGCTCGCGGCCGTCCGACAGGCTCGAACGATCGTCGAGCCGCTTCGTGCCGGACCATTCATCGCCGAGATCGACGCGTTCCTTTCGGCGAACCCAGACGCGCAGCCATGGAGCCCGTCGGTCGGATGACCGATGCGCCACAGCTCGCGACCGTAGCGCCTCCGAGTCATAGTTGACGAGTAGCTTCAAGAAGGAGGCGGCTCGTGCCTGATGCAGGCGGCGGCTCTGGCCTGACCATCCGTCCGGCGGACACGATCTGGCGCGAGGAGGGCGGCTGGTTCGATGCCCGCTGGCACTTCTCGTTCGACCGCTACCGCGATCCGGAGCAGATGGGGGTTGGCGCGCTGCGCGTCTTCAACGACGACAGGATCATCGCCGGCGCCGAATGGCCGATGCACCCGCATCGCGACATCGAATCCCTGACGTACGTCGTCTCCGGGCATTTCGTGCACGCGGACTCGCTCGGCAATAACGGGACGCTCCAGGCCGGTGCCGCGCAGGTGATGACCTTCTCCCACGGCTTCGACGAGCACTCGGAGAAGAACGGCTCCGCCGAGGAGGCGTTGCGGTTCATCCAGTTCTGGATCCTGCCGAGCGTCACTGGGCTCGAGACACGCGTGCAGCAGCGGCAGTACAGCATCGATGACCGAACGGACCGCTGGCTCCAGATCATGGGCTCGCCCGGCACGGAGGGCCTCGACCTCTCGCAGGACGCGCGCGCGCTCGTCACCCACCTGACCGCGGGCAACCACCTCGAGCACGCATTCGCGGCGGGTCGCGGGGGCTACCTCTACGTCATCGATGGTCGGGTCGAGGTCGACGGAGAGGGGCTCGGGACCGGCGACGCCATCAAGGTCGAGCGTCAAACCGACCTTTCGATCACCACGGCGCTCGCCGCCGAGCTGATCCTGATCGACGTGCCGCTCGAGTTCACGGCGGTCGGGGTCTGGTCAGGCCTTGGCTGAACCGATCGTCAGCTGATCGGGTCATCACCTTGTGCACGGCGCTGGTGAACTGAAACCCATGGCCGACGACACACGGATTGATCGCTGGTTATGCGCAGTGCGCCTCGTCAAGACGCGGCCCATGGCGACCCAGCTGTGCGACGGTGGCCACGTCCGCGTCAACGGCAACCCAGCAAAGCCGTCGACGAAGGTCCGGGCCGGGGACGTGGTGCATGCGCTGATCGCCGAGCGCGAACGGATCGTCGAGGTCGTGACGCCGATCGAAACGCGCGTCGGCGCGTCGGTCGCCGCCACCTGCTACGTCGACAACAGCCCACCGCCGGTCGTCCGAGAGATCGCGCCCGGCATCAAGGCGGTCCGGGGTCAGGGCCGGCCGAGCAAGCAGCTCCGGCGCAAGCTCGAACGGATGCTGCGGGACGGCCGGGGCTGATCGCCGGTCAGGTTGAGGGTGGTTTGGGTCTCGATCGCGCCTCTCGCGCTGCATCCTGCCGCACCCGGACTTCCTCCTCTGCAGCCTCCCGCTTCGCCTGGGCTGCCTCCCGCGTTGCCTTTGCCTGCTCCTGCTGCTGAGCGACCCACGCGCTCCGACTCACGACCCAGGCGTCGGGATCACTGATGAACTCCTTCGCGACGCCGATCAACTCTGCATCCCGCTCGCCGGGAGCAAGCGCACCTGACGCCGATAGACGAAAGACAATCTGACTGATTTCCGTCGCCAAAAGAGTCAGACCGAGAACGATTGTCCCGTCAGCTAGAGATGCTCACAGGAATCTAGAACACCTTGGCGTCAGACATAACTCTCCTTATCGGAAGTGCCATCAGCAGCGCACGAGCGGCTCTAGACCTCGAGCGCCGAGCCGTCGGGTAACGGTCGCGACACACTCGTCGCATGGCATTCGATCTCGAGCGATTTGTCGACGCCCAAGCTGAGACGTACGCGCAGTCGCTCACGGAGCTGCGCGACGGGCGCAAGCGGGGCCATTGGATGTGGTTCATCTTCCCCCAGCTCGAGGGACTCGGGCGAAGCGAGGTCTCGCGGTTCTACGCGATTGCCTCGCTCGATGAAGCTCAGGCGTACCTGGCGCATGCGGCACTCGGGCCGCGGCTCCGTTTGGCCGCCCAGGCGGTCCTGGACTCGGGCGCGACGGATCCCGAGGCAGTCTTCGGCCAGGTGGACGCGCTCAAGCTCCGTTCTTCCATGACCCTGTTCGCGCGCGCGGCACCCGATGAGCGCGTCTTTGGTGAGGTTCTGAAGCGACTGTATGCCGGGATGCACGACGAGGCCACCGATCGACTGCTGGGCGCCTCGCGTCCTTGACCGCCTAGGCGCCGAGCACGTGAACGTCATATGCAGCGAACGCCCGAGCGCGGGTCACGACGATCGCATCGAGTCGCTGCGCCTGCGCGACGAGCATGCGGTCGAATGGATCTCGATGGTGCAGCGGCAGGGCAGCGGCAGCCCTTGCATCCGTCAACGTGACCGGCACCCCGCTGAAGCCAACCTCCTCGACCGCTTCGACGAGGTCCTCGCGCACGTCGATCTTGCCCAGCGCTGCCTTGATCCCGAGCTCCCAGACCGTCGCTGCGGAGACGAGGACATCGTTGGCCGGGTCCTGAATCGCCGATCGTCCGGCCCGCGAGAGGCTCGCATCGTCGGCCAGGTACCAGATGAGGGCATGGGCGTCGAGCAGCAGGATCACTTGTTGAACAGGTCCGCGATCTCGGCGTTCACCTCCGGCGAATCCCAGTCAGGCGCAAGCGTGATCTTCCCCTTCCACAGCCCGAGCGGCCGAGGCTCGGATCGCCGCACGTACGGCACGAGTCTCGCAACTGGCCGGCCGGCGCGGGCCAGGGTGATCTCCTCCCCTGCCTCGACCCGCTCGAGGAGTCGGGACAGGTGCGTCTTGGCGTCGTGGACGTTGACGGACTTCTCCATGTCGGGCACGGTATCGAGTTAGTCCACATTAGTCAACTGGCGCCCTGCTCTATCCTCGGCCTCTTGCGATGCCACCACGGACCAGGCTCCAGGTCCTTCGGCCGTTCACGACGAACGTGTTCAACCGCGTGTCGCGGCGGTTCGCGGGCCGGCTCCCCGGCTTCGGGATCCTGGTCTACCGCGGACGAACGTCGGGCAAGCCGTATCGCACGCCAATGAACGTCTTCCGCGACGGCGACTCGTACGTGCTCGCGCTGACCTATGGCTCCGATGTCCAGTGGGTCAAGAACGTGCTGGCCGCCGGCGGCTGCGACTTGCTGACCCGCGGGCGGACGGTCCACCTGGTCGAGCCCGAGCTGTTCGTCGACCCGCGGCGGCGCCAGATGCCCCAGCCGGTTCGGTTCTTCCTGGGGCTCATGCGCGTCACCGAGTTCATGCGCCTGCGAATCGCCCCGAGCTAGCGATCCCGGCTCACCCGCCGATGAGCGGGAGCACCTCGCCGATGAGCGCGATCTGCTCGGGCGTCTTGTAGTAGTTGTTGTTGAAGGTGAAGCCGGTGAACCCGGCGTCGACGTACTGCTTCAGGACCTCCGCCGCCTGCTGCGGCGTGCCGCCCTTGATGAACGGCCGGCGCTCGGCCGGCACGGCCTCCAGGAGCGACACCTTGGCCGCCTCGTCGCGGGCAACGATCGCCGGCGCGGCCATCGTCCGTTCGATCGTCGACGGATCCCGCCCGATCTCCGCGCAGTAGCCCTCGAGGACCTCGTTCTTGTGCCGCAGCATGTCGAAGCCGAGCGGGAACCAGTGCGTCATGTCGGCATGCTTCGCGGCGATGCGGAGCGTCCGCTGCTCCCCTCCCCCGCCGATGAGGATGGGCGGGCCGCCCGGCTGGACGGGCTTGGGGACGTTGTGGGCCTCGTGAATGCGGTAGTGCTTCCCCTCGAAGGAAGGCCGGTCCTCGGTGAACATCGCCTTCGCGATCGTCAGGGCCTCATCTAACCGGTCCATCCGCTCGCCGACCCGCGGGAAGTCGTAGCCGTAGCCGTCGTGCTCCGATTCGTTCCAGGCGGCCCCAAGGCCGAGGATCGCGCGGCCGGCCGAGGTGATGTCCAGTGTCGTGACCATCTTCGCCAGCAACGCCGGGTTTCGGTAGGTCACGCCGGTCACGAGCGTTCCGAGTCGCACGGAGCTCGTCTCGCGCGCCAGGGCGTTCAACACGGACCAGCCCTCGAGCATCGGCTCGTCCTCCGAGCCGACCCCGCCGATCTGGTACAGGTGGTCCATCACCGTGACCAGGCCGAAGCCATTCGACTCGGCCGCCTGGGCCTGCTCGACCACCCGGTCGAACAGCTGGGCGGAGGACGTGCCGGGATAGGTGTACAGGGGCAGGTGCAGCCCAAACCAAGGTTTCATCCGGGCATCGTACTCAGACGACGGCCACCGGGCGTTCGATCGCGTTGTCCGGCATGAAGCGGCGGTCGACGAGGACCCGGACGATGTAGCCGAGACTGAGATTGGCCCCGTCGAACGAGGGCGCGATGTCGGCCGGAAGTGCAAGCTCCGCACGCGCGGCGCCGGAGGCGAGCTCCGCGCCGGTGACGTTCCACGACGCCATCACCGTGTTGACCCCGTTCGGCGCGCTCGAGCGGCGGTGCAGCTCGATCCGGCCGGATCCGGAGCCCGCGCTCGGCCACGTCGCCTGCACGATGAGGCTCGAGCCCGGTTTCGCCGGCAACGCCGATTGGACGCTGATCGTGCCGCCGCCGACATCCATCGAGGCCAGCATCGACTGGCCGCCCTGGTCCCCGACTCCGGCCGCCAGCAGGTCAGGGTTCTGCTCGATCGGCAGGAGGGTCGCCAGATGGAAGTCGGCGCCCATGGGGATGTCGAACCGGACCTCGACCGCCCACGCCACGATCGCCTCGCCGAGATGCGCGGTCGGCGGACCGAGCGGCGGCCCGGGGATGGCGAAGGACGCCTTGAACTCGGCCCCGGCCGCCATCTGCGCGGGGATCGCCGGCTCCAGGAACGGGCTCTCCACGAACAGGCTGCCGTCCGCCTCGACCCAGCTCTCGGTGGTGGTGGTGTTGCCGGTGCGGTGGGACTCGCTCTTGCGCTCCTCGACGAGCCGCAGGCCGACGAGCCGCAGGTAAGCGTGGCGCGCGTCGATGGCTTCCATGGCCAGGAGATCGATCGTGCCGTTGATCGGATCGCCGACCCGGACCTGCCCGTCGATCGTGATCGAGCCCGAGATCGGACCGTCGACGGACTTGAGGAGCTCCTCGATCCCGACGTCGTGGAGCGGGTGGCTGCTCGACGAGCCCGCCAGCCGGCCGCCGTTCAGCGCATCGAATGGGGACGGCGCATGGCCGCTGTGGGAGCTGAACCCGAACCCGCCGAAGCTGATCGACATGCGCGCACCCTAGCCGATTCGGCAGGCCCAGAAGAAGTAGATCGGGATGTCGGCGGCGAGGTGGAACGCGACGAGCACCGTCAGCGAGTTCGTCCGCCTGGCGATGACACCGCCGATGAAGCCGACGACGATCATCGCGAGCATCACCGGGATCGCGCTCTGCGCATCGACGAAGTCCGAGCCCGTGTGTGCCAGCCCGAACACGACGGCCTGGGCGAGGTTCGCGCCGACGACGCCGAGGCTGGGAACGAGCCACGTGCGCATCGCGCCGCGGTAGGCGAGCTCCTCGGCGAACGCGTTCGACGCCGCGAAGACGATGGCCGGCACGAACGCCAGCGGCTGGGTCAGGTCGAGGGTATAGGTGCCGAAGAACAGGCCGCCCAGGCTCGCGTTGCCGAGCAGGGTTCCGGCATTCAGGGCGATCGGCGTGACGACGACGAGGGTGCCGAGCGCGAGCAGCTGCACCCGCCGCGAGCCGCGCCGGAATCCGAGCTCGGCGAGCGACGTCCGGCGATCCAGCACGAGGAGGGCGATCGCCGCGAGCCCGATGAACGCCTCGGCGAAGCGCCACACCGCCGGCGGCGAGAGGAGGTTCGCGCAGTCCGCGGCGCCGGCGGTCGCGAGCGGCTGCGGCAGTGCACGCCAGACGAGGATCGCGGCGGCGGGGAGGACGGCGGCGAGGGCCGTCGAGCGCGTACCGAACCGGCGCGTGAACAGGTAGATGAACAGGATGCCGACGAACACGAACGGAGCGGTCTCGCGTACGACCGCCGCGATCCCGACGACGGCAACCAGCCCGAGCGCCGGCAGCCGCGAGGTGAAGGGGACGCCCGACCATCCCGCGATCCGGCGCGGCCCGCTGGAGCCGGCGAGCCCGCTCACGACGCCGCCCTCCCCTGGCCTGCCGCGCGGCCGGTTGGCCGCGGCCTGCGGCGGTGGCCGGACACAACGAAACGCCCGAAGGAACCGCTGTGGCGCTCTGGGCGGACCACCTATCCGGTGCAAGCACCGGACCGGCTGTCGATGCGAGCATCGACCGGTCCACCCTGATCGCTCAGGGCCCCTCCGGGCAAGACGTAATGTACCGGCGCGGCCGCGGGTCCCGGAAGCGGCTTATCCACGAGATTCCGAGTTCGCAGAGCGATTCCGGTGTTCACGTCCACAGCCCGTCCACGAACACCGGTCACCCGGCGCCGCGGAGCAGCTCGTCGAGGATCTGCGGGAACGTGTCGACGACGAGGGTCAAGTGCCCGTGGTCGGTCAACAGGTGCGGGCGGGCGTTGCCGAGATGCCCGGCCAGCCACTCGCCATGGGCGAACGGCACCATCCGGTCGTGGGCGCCCTGCCAGACGTGGACCGGGGCCTGGATCGAGGCCACGTCAAAGCCCCACGGCTTGATGAACGCCATGTCGTCGTCGAACCAGCCCCAGTACGAGGTCCGGAGGCCCTCGTGGAACAGTGCGGCGAGGTACGCCGCGAGCTCGCCGGTGACCGAGCCGCGATCGACCTCGTCGACGAGGTCGCCGAACCCCGACGCGACGTCGTCCGGCGACATGTCCCGGAACTGCAGGATCGCGCGCTCCTTGAACGGGATCAGCGCCTCGGGGCCGGCGAGCGCCGCCGAGAACTCCTCGACGTTCTCCGCGCCCATGCCGGCGAGGTAGTCCAGGCCCTCGGCCGGGTACGGCGCGACGCTCGCGATGAGCGCGGTCCCGCGGACGCGCTCGGGCATGAGCGCGGCGCACGCCAGCGCGTGGGGACCGCCTCCGGACCAGCCGACGACCCACGCCCGCTCGGCACCGAGGTGGTCCAGCACCGCCTGGGTGTCGTCGACGACATCGGCGACGGAGCGGCCCTAGCGCCGGGTCGAGTCGCCGTAGCCGGGTCGCGACGCGCTGACGTAGCGCAGGTTGCGCTCGGCGAGGTTTCGGACGTGCCAGCCGAAGGGCACGCCCGCGCCCGGCGTGCCGGAGTGGAAGACGAGCGGGTCGCCATCGGGCGGGCCGGCCAGCCACAGGTCCAGCAAGCGGCCGTCCGGGGTGGTGATCTGGTGGGGCGTCGCGTGGGGGTCGGTCATGTCGCCAATGATGGCGCGTCGCCCGCCGGCCGGAAGCCGTTCCGCGCATAACGAAACGCCCAGAGGAACCGCCGCTTCCTTCTCGTACCCCCTCCCCTCATGCAAGCACGAGGTTCGGGTGCCGATGCAAGCACCGGCGGGTCCGTCAGGTTTTCGTTGGCCCCTCTGGGCAAGACGTAATGTACCCGGGGGGTCCCGGCGGCCGGAACCCACTTATCCACGAGTTTCGAAGTTCAGGACGGCAATTCCGTGCTTCCGTCCACAGTCCGTCCACGAAGCTCGGCCGCCAGGGCCGGCGCGACGCGTCCGTGGACCCGCACATCGCGGTCGCCGTAGTCCAGCTCGATCGTGCCCCGCTCGCGCACGCGGGCGAGCAGTTCGCCCGCGGTGTACGGCAATCGGACATCGACGTCCTCCCAGAGCGTGGCAAGCAGCGCGGACAGCTCCAGGCGCAACGTGTCCAGCCCGAACCCGGTCAGCGCGGAGACCATCACGGTGCCCGCCACCGCCGGGGCCTCCCCTGCCCGGTCGCTCGCGGCCGACGCGAGCAGGTCCGCCTTGTTCCAGGCGACGAGGCGCGGCTTGTCGCCGGCGCCCAGCTCGTCGAGGACCGCCTGGACCGTGGCGCGGTGCTCGGTCGCGTGGGCATCGGCGACGTCGACGACCTCGATCAGCACGTCGGCGCGATTCACCTCTTCAAGGGTCGCCCGGAACGCGTCGACGAGCTGGTGCGGGAGCTTGTGGATGAACCCCACCGTGTCGGTCAGGATCGCCGTCTGGCCGTCGCCGAGCCGGACCTGGCGCGACGTCGGGTCGAGGGTCGCGAACAGCTTGTCCTCGGCGAGGGTCACCGTGCTGCCGACGAGCGAGTTGAGCAGCGTCGACTTGCCGGAGTTCGTGTAGCCGACGATTCCGACCGTGGGCATCAGGCGTCGATCGCGGCCGCGCGAGGCGGTCTCGCGCGCCTTGCGCACGTCGTCGACCCGCTCCTTCATCTTCTTGATCCGGTCGCGGATGATCCGGCGGTCCGTCTCGAGCTGGCTCTCGCCCGGACCCCGTGACCCGATGCCGCCCTGGGTCCGCGACAGGTGGGTCCACAGCTTGGTGAGCCGCGGAAGCTGGTACTCGAGCTGCGCCAGCTCGACCTGGAGCCGGCCCTCGTGCGTGCGTGCGTGCTGGGCGAAGATGTCCAGGATCAGTCGGCTCCGATCGATGACCTTCGTCTTGACCAGGTCCTCGAGCGTCTTCTGCTGGGTCGGCGAGAGCTCGTCGTCGGCGACGAGCAGGTCGAAGCCGGTCTCCGACTTGGCCGCGACGAGGTCCTCGGCCTTGCCTTTGCCCACGTACCAGTGCGGATCGACGTGCCGTCGGTTCTGCCACTCGGCGCCGACCACCTCGGCTCCCGCGGTCAGCGCGAGGTTCGCCAGCTCGGCGAGCGAGTCCTCGGCGTTCCAGCCATCCTCGGCGCCCGTGTCGACGGCGATCAGGAACGCCCGCTCGATGGGCACCTCGAGGTCGATCAGGTTCGACGACGTCTTCGCGGCGGTTCTCGTGGATGGCACCGGCGAAGGATACCGGCGCGCCTCGATCAGGCCGTCGGCCGGCTGTCGTCGACGACGCGCCCGTCCTGCAGCTCGATCACCCGGTCCGCGAGATCGATGAGCATCGGGTCGTGGGTGGCGACGATGGCCGTCACGCCCTCGCTCCGGATCAGCTGCTGGAGGAGGACCATGATCGCGCGGCCGGTGCTCGAGTCGAGCTGGCCGGTCGGTTCATCGGCGAGGAGCAGGTCCGGGCGATTGGCCAGTGCGCGCGCGACGGCAACCCGCTGCTGCTCACCACCCGACAGCTCGTGCGGCCGGTGGTTCGCGCGGCCGCCGAGGCCCACGAGCTCGAGCAGCTCCAGGACGCGCTGGTCGCGCTCCTTCGGATCGGAGCGGACCAGCCGGAGCGGCACCTCGACGTTCTCCGCGGCTGACAGGATCGGCATGAGCCCGAATGCCTGGAAGATGAACCCGATGTTCGTGCGCCGGAACGCGATCAGCTGCGATTCCGGCAGGTCGGAGACCACCAGCCCGTCCACGGCCACGCTGCCGCGGGTCGGCCGGTCCAGCGCCCCGATCATCGACAGGAGCGTCGTCTTGCCGGATCCGGACCGGCCGCGCAGGGCCACGAGCTGGCCATGGCCGACCCGCACGCTCACCTCGCGGACCGCGCGGACCACGCCGCCGGGCATCGGGTAGTCGCGCGACAGGTCATGCGTCTCGACCATCGGCGCCCGGCCCGACTCGTCGGCGAGGCGGCGCTCCGGTGGCGCGTACTGGAGGTCGCGCATCACACGATCTCGCCGGGCTTGCCTGTGTGGTCGAGGTGCTGGTCGCCGTGGTCGTCGGGGTCCGCCGAGCGGTCGCGATCCGGCCACACGCTGATGTGGTCCGGCTCGAGCGCGAGGCGGACGCGCCGCTCCAGACCCAGCGCCTCCACGTGGGCGCGCGGCAGCTGGAGGCGCCCGACTCGATCGAGCACCGCGTACTCCTCGCTGATCACGTGGTGGTCGCCCGCGTCGGTCACGGCGCGCCGGCGAAGCGTCTCCGTGCTCGTCCGCCCGTCGCGGATGGCGATCGTGCGACTGACCTGCTCGCTCACGAGCGGGTCGTGGGTCACGACCACGATCGTGACGCCGAGCTCCTGGTTGACGCCGCGGAGCAGGTCGAACACCTCACGCGCCGTGGCCGTGTCGAGCTCGCCGGTCGGCTCATCCGCGAAGAGGACCGCGGGCCGGTTGGCCAGCGCGACGGCGATGGCGACGCGCTGCTGCTCGCCGCCCGACAGGCGCTCCGGCCGGTGATCGCCGCGCTCCGCCAGCCCGACGCGGGCCAGCAGGTCCGCCGAACGCTCCTCGCGCTCTCCTTTACCGACGCCGTTCAGCAGCATCGGCAGCTCCACGTTCTGGCGGGCCGTGAGGTAGCGGAGCAGGTTGCGCGCCGTCTGCTGCCAGACGAACCCGATCACCCGGCGCCGGTATTCGGAGCGCTCCCTGCGGCCCATGTCACCGAGCGCGTGGCCGGCCACGACCGCCCGACCCGCCGACGGAACGTCGAGCCCGCCCAGGATGTTCATCAGCGTGCTCTTGCCGCTGCCCGACGCCCCGACCAGCGCGATGAACTCGCCGGGCTCGATGAGCAGGTCGAGGCCCTGGAGCGCCACCACCTCGAGGTCGGCGACCTTGTAGATCTTGACCAGGTTGTCGCACACGATCAGCGCGCCGGCCCCGAGCGGCGAACGCGACTCGACCGCGGGTCGGGCCGGCTCCTTCGACACGTCGCGTGGCGCGCCGCCGCGTGGTGCGCTGCTCGACGGCAGGTCGACGATCTCCGCGCGGTCCTGGCTCATGCGTCCTCCATGGTCGTCAATCGTCGCCGATGCGCAGCGCGTCGGCCAGCCGCGCCCGACTGGACAGCCACGTTCCGGCCGCGACCGCCGCGGCGACCACGCCGACGAGGGCCGCGACCATGATCGCGAGGGCGGGCACGTCGACGTACAGCGGCACGCCGGTCGCCCCGACGAATGTGTCGAGCCCGAGGCCGGGCGCACACAGCACGGCGATGCCGATCCCGAGGGCCACCCCCGGTACGATCGCCAGCACGACGGGCGGGGCGTGCTCCATGACGGTGAGGGCCAGCCGCTGGAGGTCGGTAACCCCGAGGGTTCGCAGAAACGCGAGGTCGCGGGTTCGGCGCGCCGCGGACAGGATCACCGCCCCGATGATCGTCATCGCCATGTAGATCGCCGCGGTCACCAGGGCCGCTCCGTACCCGGCCTCGATCACGGCCCCGAACGGCGCGTCGCGGAGCGCCGCGTACGCGTCGTACCGGGACACGACCCGGGCCGCCTCCCCCACCGCGGCGATCTCCGCCGCCAGCGGTGCGGCCAGTCCGCTGGACGCCCGCAACCAGAGCGTCGACGGCGACGCGAGGCCGGCCCCGATCGCCGCCTTGACCCAGTCATACGGGACGACCGTGAATGCGGCGACCGCGCCGATCCCGGGGAAGGTGTCCCTGCGCTCGACGAGCCGGAACGTCAGCGACTTGCCCTGGACCACCGTTCGGAACGTGTCGCCGGGCGCGAGGTCCGCGGATCCCACCGGCAGCCGGCTGGACAGGATCGCGGGGATGGGGTTGTCCGGGGTGCCGAGGCCATCACCCGTCGGGGCCGCGAGGAACGCGACCGGCCAGCGTGGATCTGCCGGCGTTCCGGCGGTGACCTGGTCGTAGGTGACCGGGTCGATCGCCTCGAAATCGATCGAGGCACGCTGGTTGGGCGCGCCGGTGAAGGCCGCGAGGGGATCGACGATGCCGGGTGCGACTGCCTCCACGCCGGGCACCTTGGTGGGATCCAGCTCCCCAAGCCCCACGATCTCGATCTTCTCGATCCGGTAGTCGGCGCCGACGCCCAGGTAGGAGGCCGTGACCTGGCCATGGTCCAGGCTCGACGCGACCACCGACGCAAACGCCCCGAACGCGGCGGTCAGCAGGAGCACGAGGATCGGCAGGTTCGCCGACGCCGGCTGTCGTCCGATCGTCCGCAGCCCGAGCACGGGGACGATGTCCCGCCGGCGCGCCGCGAGCCACCCGAGGGCGCGGATCGGCAATGGGTACAGGCGCACGGCGACGATCCCGGCCGCCAGGCCGCTGAGCACCGGCACGGATGCCAGCAGCGGGTCGACCTGCGCGACGGTGCCCGCCGGCCCGATGGTCAGGCCGCGCTGCCGCAGCAGGAGTGTCGCGGCCACCGCGACGCCCACGACCGTCGCCTCGATGACGAGCCGCCGCGCCGGAACACGGAGGACCGGGGCGTCGTCACGCTCCAGCTGCCCGAGCGAGCGGCGGGCGGTCGGCCAGCTCGCACCCACGAGGAGCACGACCGCCGCGCCTCCGACGGCGATTGCCAGGGTCGGTGACAGCGGCTCGTCACGGCCGGGGACGGCGAGGATCGCCAGCAGCAGCCCGACCAAAGCAGCGCCGCCGGCGATCAGGACCGATTCCCAGAGCTGCGTGCCGAGGACGAGGGCGCCCGACGCGCCCCGGCCACGAGCGAGGGCGAGCGTCGACCGCCGGCGCCGCACCAGCAGGATCGCGACCATCCCCAGCGCGCCGGCGGCCAGCCCGAACGGCCCGATCGCCGCGATCGACAGCACCGATTCGGACAGGGCGCGTTCGGCCGCGTAGCGGTCCATGATCACCGGCAGGCCGGTGAGGACGGTCACCGTGCCCGGCGCGCCCGCCGCGGAACCCGCGATCAGGCTGAGCCTGTGGAGGTCGGCCCGGAGCGCGTCGACCTGGCCGGCGTCGAGCCGCTGCGGATCGACGAGGAAACGCCAGTCGTAGTGGAACGGCAAGCCGCTCTGCCAGATCTCGGGGTACGTCTCGGGGGCCATGTATGCGGTGACGTACGCGATCGGGTTGTCCTCCGAGCCGTGCATCTCGACCTGGAGCAGGCCCGGGTCGCCGTACCACTCCTCCGCCTGCGGGTCGAGCGGCTCGAACAGCCCCACGATGAGCACGTCGACCGGCCCGATGCGGAACGCACCCAGGCTCACCGTGTTCTGGTTGGACACGATGATCCCGCCCCGGACCAGCGGATCGCTCCCGTCGAGGGTCACGCTGAGGCGATCGCCGAGCTTGACCCCGATCGCGGCGGCCTCGGCGGTGGAGAGCGCCACCTCGAGCGGGATGGGCGGCGCGTCGGCCGCGCCGTTCCCGGCGACGCCCGGCGGGACGCTGTGGATCGGCACGCCGAGGTCCTTCGGCCAGCGACCGGCCACGAGGCGCGACGCGTCCTGCACGCCATCCTGGTAGCGGAGCGAGATGTGCGTCTCGATCAGCGGCGGGCGCGGGACGTAGAAGCGCACGGTCGTGACCCGCAGCACGCGATCGCCGATGATCGCGGCAAGCGACGGTGGGATCTGCTGCGCGAGCTGATCCCCGTAGGCCCGCACGCTCGCGACCCCGCCATCGGCGCCCGGCGTCAGGCTCGAGTTGAGGTCGAGCGCGAGGTTCCGGTCCGCCGGCCGGGCGGCCTCGGCGATGGAGCGCAGCGCGCTGTCGGAGACACGATCGAACAATCGCGGCGCCGCCGCGAAGACGAAGCTGGTCGACCCCACGAGGAGGACGATCAGCAACACGATCCCGCGCTCATTCCGGAGCCGGCGCAGGAGCATGCCCGCGGCCCACACGGCGCGCACGGCTCAGTCCTCCCCCATCCGGAGCACGCTGCCGACGCCCAGCCGTCGGAGCACCGCGCCGATCACGACGACCGCGATCCCCAGCGCCAGGGCGCTGACGCCGTCCAGCAGCAGGATCCGATCCCACGGGATCTCGACGAGCACGGGTGGCACCGGCGTCGCCGCCCGCTGGGTGACGGTCACGAAGGGCAGCACCAGCCAGCCGATCAAGAGCCCGAGGCCCGTCCCGGCCAGCAGGCTGACCAGCACGAGGCTGCCGTTCTCCAGCCACAGCGATGCCGACAGCTGGCGCGCCGAGAACCCGAGCGCGCGCAGGAGCGCGAACTCCGTCCGTCGCTGGCGTGCCGACACGGCCGCGCTGACCGTCAGGCCGACGATCGCGAACAGACCGGTCGAGATGAATCCGAGCGTGAGCGCACCGATGATCCCGAGCGCGATCGGGTCGGTGCTCAGGCTGCGTGCGCGATCGGTCGCCGTGACAACGTCAGCGCTGTCGAACGGGCTCGCCCGGAGGGCGTCGGCGAGGCCCGCAGTGGCCCCATCGGTGGCCGATAGCCACCACTCGTCCGCATGGCGGGTCGTGCCGGTCGCCTGGAGCCGCAGCAGGCCGAGCGTCGATTCATCGAGGACCACCAGCGGCCTGGTCGGATCGGTGGTCGGGAAGCTCTCGACGACGCCCGAGATCTCGAGGCGGCGCGACACGCTATCGAGCGTCGCCGTGATCGTGTCGCCCGGCGCGGAGGTCGTCGCGGCGAGAAAGGCGCGATTGACGAGGACCGGGACCGGGCCGCCCGGCGCGACGGAGGCGGGCACGAAGCTGACTCGCGCGGCCGCGATCTGCGGGCCATTGCCGAGCAGGGCGCCCTGCCCGTCCTCGCTGCCGAGCCGGATGGCGGTGCCTGTCGTCTGCGCGGTGGGCACGTCGGCTAGGACCTGCTGGCCCTGGGCGATCTTCGCGTGCCACAGAGCGGCGGCCGCGAGCGGGACGTCGGCCCACGGTCCGGCGGCATCTGCGCCGCTGGCCACCGCGCCCACCCCGAGGACCCCGGAGGTCGTCGTCAGGTCCTGGGGCAGCCAGACGGCGACGTTCAAACCCGCAAGCGTCAGCGGCCCGTCCAGGCGCGCCTGCGCCTGCGCGACCCCGGCGGCGTTTCCGGACTTCGTCGGCGCAAGGGTCAGCACGATCGCCGTGGGCACGCCGGCTACATCCACGGGAGCAGTCTCGAGGTCGTATATGAGCCCGTGAGCGTCCCGGACGACCGCGCCGACGCTCAGCTGGACGCCGCTCACCTTGGCCGGATCGAGCGGAACGTCCTTCCCCTCCTGGGTCGCCGGATCAAAGACGAGCTGGCTGATCGCGGTGATCTTGAAGTTGGGGACGACTCGGAGGTATGTGGTCCCGTCGGGCAGCTGAGGGAGGGCCGGTCGTGGGCGGCCGGCGCTGAGTGGCTGCATGAGCGCGGCGATCGACTCGCTCGATTCGTCGCTGCGGAAGCGAACGACCCCCGCGCCGGTGGCGGCATCGAGTGCGAGGAGATCCGCGGAGCCGCCGGCGGCAAACGAGACCCCACCCGAGATTCGCTCGACCGGCGAGACCTGCGCCACGCCGGGCACGCCCTGATACGCGCTCGGCAGCGCCCACGCGGGCAGGCTGCCGATCGAGGCGCCGGGCACGACCCGGGCGTCGGCACCGGCCTGGTAGGCCGCCTGGTCGCGTTGCGACCGCGACCAGGTGGCGGCGTACGACAGCGCGAACACGCCCATCGACATCGCGAGCATCAGCAGCAGCGCCGAACGCGTGTAGCGCAGCGGGCGGCGCGCCATCTGCCGCGAACCCAGCGACGCCACCAGGTCGCGCCCGCGCGAGACCACTGCCTCGGCCGCGGTGGCCAGCAGCGGCAGCACGCGCAGGGCCAGGACGCCGCCGGCCATCAACCCAATCGCGGGCGCCGCAACGAGCAGCGGATCAAGGCCCAGCGCGCCCTGGACGCTCCTCGTGAGTGGCGCGCCGTACAGCCGGAGCTGCCAGATCGCGATGCCGGTGATGGCCAGCAGGGCGACATCAAGGCCCATCCGCTGCCCAAAGGTGCGCGTCTCCTGGCGCGACAGCCCGCCGTGCTCCGCGGCGAACCCGCGCGCCGCCAGCAGCGCCGGGATCACGAGCAGGACCACGCAGGCGAGACCCGCCGCTCCGGCGGCAACGTAGCCATCGAGCGTGACGCGCGGATCGATGTGCAGGCCGACGTCGGCGAGCGGTCCGGCGACGTTGAGCAGGTTGAGGGCGCCGACGGCGAGCCACGGCGCCACCAGCACGGCCGGGATCGCGAGCAGGAAGCCCTCGGCGGCGCTCAGCAGCGCCAGCTGCGGCAGGCCCGCGCCGCGCGATCGCAGCAGGGCGGTGTCCACCCGCCGGTGATCCACGAGCAGGGACGCGGTGAGGACGATCGCGTACGCCGCGAGGATCGACAGCTGGGCAAAGAGCAGGAGCACGCCGGTCCGGCTCACGAGCAGCGAGCGCTCGGCGTCGCCGAGGATCGCCGGCAACCCGGACTCGACCGTGAACGGCTGACCGGTATCGACACCGAGCCGTTCCGCCAGCCCCTCGACGCTGGCTCGCAGTTGGCTGGCGTCGTCCAGCGAGAGGGCCTGGAAGCTCGGGAAGACGCGCCACTGGAGAAAGAGCTGCGCGAGACCAGCGTGCTGGAGCAGGTCGTCCTGCGTCGTCACGAAGGGCCCGAGCGTCCGGTAGCTCCCGTTCTCGTGGAGCCCGGTGGTGAGCTGGTTGTCGTCGTTCCAATACGGGTCGGCTGCCGACGTGACCGAGAAGATGCCCACGAGCCGCGCCGGCACGGCCAGCGGGTTCGCCGACGCATGCGCGACGAAGGGCAGGCTGTCGCCAACACGGAGATGGAGCGCGCTCGCGACGGTGTCGGCAACGACGACCTGGATCGGCGCCGATGGGTCGCCCGCATCGGCCGGCCAGGCGCCATCGACGAGGGTCGTGTGGCTCGCGAGGTCGTCGAGATAGCCGACCACGGCCTGGTCGCCGTTCTCGCTGTCAGGGAGACCCGCGAGCCCGAGCGTCGCGCTCCCCCGCCAGTCGCGGACGACGCTCCCGCCCAACCCGGCAATGGCCCGCTGCAGGTCGGCTTCGACGGGGGGATCGATCCCCGCGGCCCCCGCCGACGGCTCGTAGATGGACGCGACGACGTTCGTCTGCCCGGCCGGCGCATCCGCCAGCGCGCGCCGGAGCCCGGCCTCCGAGGCGGCCGTCGGATAGATGAAGCCGGCAGCAAGCAGGACGGCGGCAAGGAGCGTGATCAGCCATGCCGCCGCGACGATCGGCCAATCGGCACGCGTCCGGTGCAGGCTCACCCGCCACCCCGCGAGCAGGGAGCGCACCGGGCGATGGCCTCCGAAACAGGTTCGGGCCATTGTGGCACCCGAACCCGGGGCTCGACGTGCTAGGCGTCGCCTGGCGTGATCACCAGGGGCGGTCCCTTCTCGGTGAAGACCGGCCCGAAGGCCACGGTCGCGGACGCGCCCTGGACCGCCGCGACGCGCTCGGCCGCTCGCCCGATGGCGCGCCGCGTCGCCGCCGAGAGCGGGCCGAACGCATCCACCGTGATCGCGAGCCGGTCCCCTGCCCGCTTCGAGTCCCAGACGGCGGCGGCTCGGCCATCGATGAGCACCACCGGCGAGATCCACCCCGCGGTCCGCGAAACGCGCTTGACGTGGGCCGCTGGAAGGAGCTGGTCCCGAAGCCCGGCGCCCACGATGAACGGATCGAAGCCGCCGACCAGCACGACGGCGCCGTCGGTCGGCGGCGCAGACGCGATCGCATCAACGTCCTCCGCCCGGACCCAGGCTCGCGTGCCATCGACGTCGACCTCGCTCAGGCGATCGATGAGCCGGGCAATCGCCGGCCGCACCTCCGAGAGGTTTGAGACACCCCACCAGCGCCGGATCTCGTGGGCGGTCGCCGGGCCGTGGGCGGCGAGGTACCGCTCGATCAGGGACGCGCGCGCCTCGTCCGCATCCTCGACGCGCCACGCCTCGACCCAGCGCGATGCCCGGACGAACCGTACGCCCGCCTCGTCCTCCGCGGATTGCACAAGATAGTGCCGGTCCGAGGCGACCTTGAGGGCGCTGCCCCAGCTGCCGAGCAGGAGCTTGCCCACCTTCGCGCCGAGCCGGCTCCCGATCTCGTCCGCCAGCTCGGCTCGCGTCCGGGGCCGGCCGTCGTCGAGGACCTCGCCGATCGTATCGATGAGCGCCTCCATCTCCCGCTCATCGACCCCGAACCAGCGCAGCCACGCGGGTCGGCGCCAGTTCTCCTTGCTGCTGAGCGCAGCGGCGACCGTGGGCACGTCCGTCGCGGCGAAGAGGTGCAACGTGCCGCGCATCGCCCACGACCGGACGAGGCGTCGATCCCGGAGCGCAATCGCGGTCTGCTCCGTGGCGACGCTGCTCAGCGGCGACACGTCCGTGCGCAGGGCGATCGCGAGCGCGGCCGACGACGTGACCTGCGCCTGCACGCCAACCAGGGTCTGGGCGACCTCCGCCGGCGTTTCCGCCCGACGGCTTCCGAGCAGCTGCCGCTCGATCCGCCACGCGTCGACCTGCGCCGCCGGCAAGGCGAGCACGGAAGCGGTGAAGGGCGACGCCGCTGTCGCGCTCATTCGGCCGCCGCCAGCCCGCGCGCCACGACGAGGACGCGCTCGAGCACGGCCGAGTCGTCGCCCGGCCCGACCTCCAGCCACTCGACACCCGGTTCCGAGCGGAACCACGTCGCCTGCCGCTTCGCGAACGCGACGTTCCGCTGCGTATCCAGCTCGATCGCCTGCTCCAGGGTCGACGCTCCATCGAGGACCGCCCACGCCTCGCGGTAACCGATCGCGGAGAACGCCGGCAGCGCCGGGTCGAACCGTGCGCGCAGCGCCCGCGCCTCCTCAAGCAGGCCAGCGTCGAACTGATCGTGGGCGCGATTCGCGATCCGTTCGCGATGGGTGACCGGAGCAACCCGCAGCCCGACCCACCTGACGGGCCCGGGATAGCCGAGGGCCGGCGGTGGCGCGGCATCGCCACGCAGCTCGGCGATTTCGAGTGCCCTGGCCACGCGCCGGGGATTCGCGACGTCGATCCGCGAGGCCAGCGTCGGTGCGAGCTCGCGGAGCCTGGCCACGGCCAGCTCGAGACCATCGCGGGCAAGTGCGGCCTCGATGCCTTCCCGGACCTCGCGGTCGAACGGCAGCGCCTCGGCATCGAGCCCGCGCGCGACGGCCCGCAGGTACAACCCCGTCCCGCCGACAAGGAGCGCGAGCCCACGGCCCGCCGCGATGCCCGCCAGCGCCTCGCGCGCGTGGCGCACGTAGTCGACCACCGAGAAGGCCTGGTCGGGATCGGCGAGATCCAGCCCGTGGTGCGGGATCCCGGCGCGAGCCTCGACCGAAGCCTTCGCCGTCCCGATGTCGAGCCCGCGGAAGACCTGCCGCGAATCAGCCGAGATGATCTCGGCCGGGACCCCGCCCGCGCGCAGCGCGGTCGCGACCTCGATCGAGAGGCCGGTCTTGCCGGTCGCGGTCGCACCGGCAAGCACAAGGAGGGGCGGTGCTGGTCGCCCCTCACCCATGCGTCGCGGGAGCACCCCTGAGGGCGTACGCGCCGGCGTGCTGGATTCGAACGTCGACGAGCGAGCCGAGCCAGCCCGCCGGACCCGTCAGGTGGACGAGCTTGTTCCCGCGAGAGCGGCCGGAGAGGTGGACGAGGCCGCTGCCCTGCTGCGCCTCGTCCAGGTGGCGTGGTTCGGATGACACATCGCCGTCGTCGTCGTGCTCGTGCGTCCGCGGCGGCACGATCGTGTCGACGAGGACCTCGACATCCCGCCCGAGCCACGATTGGTTTCGCTCCAGCCCGATCGGCTCCTGGAGGGCGAGCAGCTGGTTGAGGCGGCGCCGCTTGACCTCGGATGAGACGTCGTCCGCGAGGTGCGTCGCGGGCGTGCCCGGCCGCTCGGAGTAGGCCGCCGCGAAGACCTGGTCGTACCGAACGCGCTCGAGGAGGCGCAGCGTCGAATCGAACTGCGCCTCCGCCTCGCCGCAGAACCCGACGATCACGTCGGTGCTGATCGCGAGCTCGGGGACCGCCTCGCGAATCCGCTCGAGCCGCTCGAGGTAGTGCTCGATCGTGTACTGACGGCCCATCCGCCGCAGGACCGCGTCGTCGCCGGACTGGACCGGCAGGTGGAGCGCCTCGCACACGGACGGGCAGTCGGCCATTGCCGCGATCAGCCGGTCCGACAGGTCCCACGGGTGCGACGTGATGAACCGGAGCCGCGAGATTGCCGGCGATCCGTCCGCCGTCCGCAGGCCGTCGATCGCACGGATCAGCTCGGCGAGGTCCGGGCGGCTCCCGAGGTCGAGCTGCCGCCCCGCCCACCGCTCGGTCCGGACATGCCCGAATCTCGCCTCCGGGGCCAGGTCGTGCCCGTACGAGTTGACGTTCTGGCCGAGGAGGGTGACCTCGCGATAGCCATGCGACGCGATCGAGCGCGCCTCATCGACGATCTGGTCGAACGGCCGGCTCCGCTCCGGGCCGCGGCTGAACGGGACGATGCAGTAGGTGCACGTCTTGTCGCAGCCATAGATGATCGGCAGCCACGCGGACACGGCGGAGCTGCGATGGACGGCGCCGCCCTCGATCGCGCTGGCCCGCGTTCCAGACAGGTGGTCCGCCACGCCGACGACCGTTCGACCGACCACGGTGGTCGCCCCGCTCGATCCCCCGAGCAGCCCGACAGGCCCCTGGGCCGATGCGAGCCCGAGCCGGTCGACGAGCTCCGGCTCCTGGTCCGGCCGGAGGAAGAGGTCGACCGCTGGGAACCGGTGATCGAGTCGCTCGCGGTCCATCTCGCGGACGGCGCAGCCCGTCATCACGACGCGCATCGACGGGTTCGCGTGCTTCAGCTTCGCCAGCTCGCCCTGGCGCCCGATGACCTTCGCCTCGGCAGCTTCGCGAATGGCGCACGTGTTGATCACGACGAGATCCGCGGCATCCATCGACGCGGCCTCGGCGCAGCCCGCCGCGAGCAGGCGGCCGGCCATCTCCTCGGAATCGCTGCGGTTCATCTGGCAGCCGAGCGTCCACACGTAGAACCGCGGCAGGACGCGCGATTCGGGCCGGAATTCAGCCACGCGAGCGTCATCGGGAGCGGCGCCGTCGCGGCCCGCGCTCGGCGGCGGCGGCGCGATTTCGAGCATCGGCAGGAGGCGCCCGGTCGTCATGGCCGTGCCATCCTAGAGGAGCGTGGCCCGGAACTCGGCCTCCGCCGGCGTGGGGAACCACAGCTCGGCGTGGGCCTCGGCGTACGTCTCGCGGTCGCCGTGGTAGTCCGTTCCGCCGGTGGCGACGAGGCGCAGCTCGTCCGCGACCTCGCGCAGACCGGCTACCGCCGGCGCTTCGTAGGACCGGTAGTAGACCTCGAGGCCATTCAGCCCGGCGGCCATGAGCTCGCGGATGAACGGGACGTGGCTGGGCGCCTCCGCGAAGTGCGCGAGCGAGGCGATGCCGCCAGCCGCCCGAATCGCCCGAATCGCGTCGAGCGGGCCGAGGCCCTGGCGCGGCACGTAGGCCGGCCGGCCGCGCGAGAGATGGCGGACGAACGCGTCCTCGATGCTCGTCGCGTAGCCGCAGGCGATCAGCGCCCGCGCGAGCCGCGGCCGCCCGAGGGCGTCGTCGTCGGTCGTCAACGGCTGGTCCTCGAGCGCCCTATCGACGGGCATCCCGATCTCGCGCAATCGGTCGACCATCTGCTCGAACCGGACCCGGCGCGAATCCCGCTGGCGCGACAGGGCTGCCTCGAGCGCGTCGTCGTCGGGATCCACCCCGAGCCCGAGGATGTGCACCTCGCCTTCGCCGGCGTTGCCGGGCTCCGCGAGGACGCTGTTCAGCTCGATCCCCGGGAGCACCTCCAGACCGGCCGGCACCGCGCCGGAGCCGCGCAGCTCGCGCACGCCCGCCAGCGTGTCGTGGTCGGTGATCGCCAGCAGCTTGACGCCGGCCGCGCCCGCTGCCGAGACGAGCGCCTCGGGGGTGAGGACACCGTCGGACCGCAGCGTGTGCGTGTGGAGGTCCAACGCGGCGGGATATGGGACGAACCGGCGCCCGGTCGGCGGCGCGTGGCGGTCCTTCCGAGTCGCGCCCTTCGTCACCCGTCCCAGACCCGCTGGATGCGCTCGATGGCGAGCGCGCGCCCGGTCGCCGGATCGACGTCGACCTGCGTTGCGTTCAGCAGCACCGGCCCCTCCCCCACCTCGAACCGCGTCGGCAGGCCGGTCAGGAATCGCGGGAGCACCGTCGCCGGATTGAAGCCGATGACGCTGTACACGGGTCCGGTCATGCCGAGGTCGCTCTGGTAGGCCGTGCCGCCCGGCAGGATCCGGTCGTCCGCGGTCGGCACGTGGGTGTGCGTGCCAACGACGGCCGACACACGGCCGTCGAGATGGATCCCCAGGGCGTTCTTCTCGGACGTGATCTCGCAGTGGAAGTCGACGAGGCGGACCGGCGGCAGCGGCTCGCCGGCCTCCTCCAGCAGGCGGTCGGCCTCGAGGAACGGGTTCTCGATCGGCTGCATATACGTTCGGCCCTGGAGGTTGATCACCGCGAGCTCCGTGCCGTCGAAGGCGTGGTACACGCCCCAGCCGCGGCCCGGGACGCCGGTCGTGCCGTAGTTGAGCGGCCGCAGGATCCGGTCGTTGCTCTCGAGCGCCGGGTAGATCTCGCGCTTGTCCCAGATGTGGTTGCCGGACGTGATCACGTCGACGCCGTGCGCGAACAGCGCGTCGGCGGTCGAGATCGTGAGGCCCATGCCGCCGGCGAGGTTCTCGCCGTTCGCCGTGACGAAGTCGATGCCGCGCTCGTCGCGCAGCGCCGGCAGGAGCTCCTCTACCGCGACGCGCCCGGGCTTGCCGATGACGTCGCCGATCATCAGGACGCGGCAGGCACCACTCGGGCGCGCGGCATTGCCATTCGGCGGATTGCCGAGCTGCACGCGGCCGGCGGCTCGGTCGTCCTGGGAGGGGTCGGGCATCCGCGGGAGGCTACCACCCGGGACGTCGATCGGTGGTTGCCCGCAATCGGGAATGCGGTCATGACGGTTGACGCATCTGTCCACCGGACGTACGGTCAGACCACGCAGAGGACCTCTCGATTGCCCGTGCTCCAGCGCTTCGCCTCCCGATTGCTCCTGGCCAGTACGCTGGCGTTGTTCGCCCAGCTCGCCCTGACCGGCACGACGTTCGGGGCCGTTCCCAATCCCGATGGCCTCGCGGCACCGTCCGGCGGCCCCTCCGGCCACGGCGGTGGCGACGGTGGCGGTGGCCAGGCGCGGGCAGGCTTTGACATCTCCTATCCGCAGTGCGGCGCCACGTACCCAGCGAACCCGCTCTTCGGCATCGTCGGCGTCAACGGCGGCAAGGTGTTCAGTGCCAACCCGTGCCTTGCCGGCCAGATCACGTGGGCGGGCGGCGCCACCGGCCAGCTCTATGCCAACACCGGCAACCCCGGTCCCGCGGTGTCGCACTTCTGGCCGTCGGGCCAGACATCGCCGCGCTACTGCGATCCGGTAAACCTCGACACGGCCGACTGCGCGTACGACTACGGCTACAACGCTGCGCAGGACTCGTATGCCACGGCGAGCGCGGCCTACTCGCAGCTCGGCCTGACGGGCAGCCCATCGTCGACCCGCTGGTGGCTCGATGTGGAGACGGAGAACAGCTGGCGAAGCGATACGAGCCTGAACATCGCCGCGCTCCAGGGCGAGGTCGCCTACCTCCGCGACGTCGCCGGCGTCGCTCGGATCGGGTTCTACTCCACGCAGCTCCAATGGAACACGATCACCGCCGGCACGCTGGCGTTCAACGCCAATCCGAGCTGGGTCGCGGGCGCGTCGAGCCTCAAGGCCGCGCGCGACCGCTGCTCGCGGCCCGCCTTCACGGGCAACGTCAACGTGTACACGCAGTACCCGTACCAGGGCTTCGACGCGAACAACGTCTGCTGAACTCCGCCACCTACCATCGCGGCGTGGTCGATCGGCGGAGCCCATTCCTCGGTAGCTTCACGGTCGTCTTCGCGGCCTGCCTGTTCGCCATGCTCGGGGTCCTGTCCAGGACCGCGTATGGCGAGGGCGTGACCCCATACGCGTTCGTGACCTGGCGGTCCGGCGTCGCCGCGATCGCGATGGCCGTGGCCGTCCTGTTCACCCTGCGCCGCGGGAGGCGCCTCGTCGGCTGGCGCTCGCTGACGAGGCATGACCGCGTTGCGCTGGGCGTCGCGGCGCTGGCGGGTGCCGCGCTGGACGTGACGATGTTCCTGGCGTTCGCCCGGGTCCCGGTCGCGATCGTCCTGCTGTGCTTCTACCTGTTCCCGGCGATGGTGGCGATCGGATCCGCGCTGCTCGGCTGGGAACCGATCGACCGGCCCCGCGCACTGGCGCTCGTGATCGCGCTCGGCGGCATGGTCGCGGTCGTGATCGGGGGCGAGGGCACGGGCGCGTTGGGCGGCCTCGACCCCGTGGGCGTGCTGCTCGCGATCGGGTCTGCCATCAGCCAGGCGGTGTTCGTCCTGGTCGCCCGGCGTGGCTACCGCCAGGTGCCGACGGAGCAGGCGATGACCCTGATCCTGACCGTCTCGGCCTCGATCGCGACCCTCCTCGCGATTGCCGCCGGCGCGCTCTCGTCGGTATGGCTGCCGTTCTCGTCACCGAGCCTGTTCGCCCTGCTCGTGTTCACCGGGATCGTCGCGGCCGGAATCCCGAGCTTCCTGTTCCTCGCCGGGATCCGCTGGATCGGCGGCGTGAAGGCCGGCATCCTGATGCTGGCGCAGGCGCCGATCGCCGTCGCGCTTGCCGCGGTGTTCCTGCACGAATCGATCGGCGCGGTCCAGGTCGCCGGTGGCGTCGGCATCCTCGCCGCGGCGTTCGTCATCCAGCGAGCGCCATCGGCATCACTGGACCCGATCGACCCCGAGTAGCTACTTCGCGTATTCGACCGCGCGGGTCTCCCGGATGACCGTGACCTTGATCTGCCCCGGGTAGGTCAGCTGCTCTTCGATCTTCTTGACGATGTCCCGTGCCAGCCGGGTGGCAGACAGGTCGTCGATCTCCTCCGGCCGGACGAGGATGCGGACCTCGCGACCCGCCTGGACCGCGAAGGACTTCTCGACGCCGGTGAAGCTGTCGGCGATGCCCTGGAGATCCTCGAGCCGCTTGACGTAGGTCTCCATCGTCTCGCCACGGGCGCCCGGCCGGGACGCGCTGATCGCGTCGGAGACCTGCACGATCGGCGCCTCGAGGCAGGCGTACTCGACCTCCTGGTGGTGCGCCGCGATGCAGTTCACGACCTTGAACGGCAGCTCGGACTTCTGGGCGATCGAGGCACCGATGGCGGCGTGCGGCCCTTCGACCTCGTGGTCGACGGCCTTGCCGATGTCGTGCAGCAGGCCGCCTGTCTTCGCGGCCATGACATCGGCGCCGATCTCCGAGGCGATCATCGCCGCGAGGAAGCTCGTCTCCATCGAATGCTGAAGGACGTTCTGGCCGTAGCTGGTCCGGAATTTGAGCCGGCCGAGGAGCTTCAGGATGTCCGGTGGCAGGCCGGGCACACCGCAGTCGTAGGCGGCCTGCTCGCCGGCCTGGCGGATGGTGAGATCGACCTCGGCGCGCGACTTCGCGACGACCTCCTCGATCCGGCCGGGATGGATGCGGCCGTCGCCCATGAGCTTCATGAGCGAGAGCCGGGCGATCTCGCGCCGGACCGGGTCGAAGCCGGACAGGACGACGGTCTCCGGCGTGTCATCGATGATCAGGTCGATCCCGGTGGCCTGCTCGAGGGCGCGGATGTTGCGGCCCTCGCGGCCGATGATCCGGCCTTTCATCTCGTCGTTGGGCAGGTGCACGACGGTCACCGTGTGCTCGGCCGTGTGGTCGGCGGCGACCCGCTGCATCGCGGTCACGATGATGTCGCGCGCCTTCTCGGTCGCCTCGTCGCGCGCCCGTCGCTCGATCGATCGGGCGAGCTTGACGGCGTCGTGCTCGGCCTCCTCGCGGATGGCCTCGAGGAGGATTCCCTTCGCGTCCTCGGCGGACAGGTGGGCCACCTGCTCGAGCGCGACGATGCGCTCCTGGTTGAGCTTCTCGAGCTCGTCGCGACCGCGGTCCAGCTCGATCTGCTTCTCCAGCAGCTTGCGGTCGCGCTGCTCGAGCATGTCGGACCGCTGGTCGAGCTGCTCGTCGCGCGCGTGGAGACGGCGCTCGAGGTTGGTGAGCTCGCCGCGGCGCTCGCGGGCGTCGTCCTCGGCCTCGCGCTGCAGGCGAATCTTCTCTTCCTTGGCCTCGAGGATCAGGTCCTTCTGCTGGGCGCGGGCATCGCTGACGATGCGGGCGGCCTTCTCCGTGGCGGCCTTGATCGACTGGTTGGCCCACTGGCTGCGTGCGGCAAAGCCAAGGCCGACGCCTACGGCAAGGCCGACCAGCGCCACGAGGGCGAGGGCGACAGGGTCCATCTTCATCCTCCCATCCGATCAGGGCTGATCGGACGCGTTGTGGTCAGCGATTCGGGGAGCTCGTGAGGCCCGCCGAAGTCACCGCGTAGCCTACTACGACGGCCACGGCGGCCCCCGCCGGGAGCCCGTACGCTGCGGCTGGATGCGCGCGGTCGAGACGGTCGTCGTTGGAGCGGGGCACGCCGGCCTCGTCATGAGCCGGCTGCTATCCGAGGCCGGGCGCGAGCATGTCGTGCTCGATCGCCGGTCGACGCCCGGTGGTGGCTGGCAGGATCGCTGGGATGCGTTCCAGCTCGTCACGCCCAACTGGATGGTCGGCGTGCCCGGCCTCGACTACGAGGGCGCCGATCCCGACGGCTTCATGGACCGCGACGAGCTCATCGCGCACTTCCGCCGATATGCCGGGGTGATCGATGCGCCGGTCGAGCTCGACACCGACGTCACGCGCCTGACTTCGATCGACGCCGGCGTCGCACGATTCCGTATGACCACCAGCCGCGGCTCGATCGACGCCCGCAACGTCATCGTCGCACCGGGTCCCTTCCAGACGCCGCACATCCCGCCGATCGGCGGCGGCTTCGCGCCATCCATCGACCAGGTCCACTCGGATCACTACCGCCGCCCGGACGATCTCGCGCCGGGCAAGGTCCTCCTCATCGGCAGTGGCCAGACCGGGGTCCAGCTCGCGGAGGAGCTCCGGGACGCCGGGCGGGAGGTGATCCTCGCCGTTGGGCGTTGTGGGCGCGGGCCGCGCCGGTATCGAGGCCGCGACGTCTTCTGGTGGCTGCGCGAGATCGCAATCCGCGGCCACGAATTCGGCGTCGGGCTCATCTCGGTGGCGGATCTCCCCTCGCCTGCCGCGCGCTTCATGTGCAACATCCAGCTCTCCGGCCACGGCGGCGGTCACGACGTCAACCTGCGCCGGATGGCATCGCAGGGCATCCGGCTGACCGGCCGGCTCCTGAGCGCCGATGGCACGAAGGCGGGATTCGCAACGGACCTCACCGACACGCTGCGCTTTTCGGACACATTCTTCGGTGCGCGCTTCCAGCCGTGGATGGATGCCTTCATCGAGCGCAGCGGCGAGCCGGCCCCGGCCTACGAGCCCGACGTCGTCGACTACGCGCCACCCGAGGTTGTCGAGCTGGACCTCGCGGCGGAGGGCGTCTCGACCGTGCTCTGGACGAGCGGCTACCGGATGGCGCTCGACTGGATCGAGCTGCCCGTGCTGGACGAGTTCGGGCTGCCCCGCCAGGAGCTCGGCCAATCCGCGTTCGACGGGCTCTCGTTCATCGGCACTCCGTGGCAGGTGGACCTCGGCTCAGCCAACCTCATCGGACTCGTCCGCGACGCCGAGGCCATCGCCGCCCGTTGGTGAGCCGAGCTCGCCGACTCTCATAGCCTCGTCCGACCTGATCGCCGCGAGCGCGGTCTCTGAATCGAAGCCATTGCGCGCGAGCAGCGCGTAGGCGCGATTGCGGCGCGCTCGGGGGTCGCCCACCCGCTCGAGCGCCCGCGCGTTGCGCTCGAGCAGGCGTGCGGCCGCGGCCGAATCGGCGTCCGGCGCATTCGCCTCGCGATCGGCCATCACGTCGTCCGTCGTTTGCCGCTCGATGCCCTTCCGTGCGAGCTCCATGCGCAGCGCACGCTCGCCTCTCGGCCGCGCGCGGTCGCGCGACTCGATCCACGACTGCGCGAACGCCGCGTCATCGAGCACCCCGAGCTCGATCAGGCGCTCGATTGCACCTTCGACGAGATCGCTGCGATAGCCGACGCGCGTCAGCCGCCGGCGCACCTCACCGATCGACCGTTGGCGCGGCTCGAGGAACCGCAGCGCCGCCTCCAGCACGATCGCGGGATCTTCGACCGCGCCGAGCCGCTCTCGTTTCTCGTTGAACCCCTCGCGCCGACGGCCGCCGGGCAAGCGCTATTCCGCTTCCTCGATGCCCTCAACCGGCAACGCGACGTCGCCGCCGGAGACTTTCGTGCGGATGCGCGATTCGATCTCGGTGGCGATCGGCGGGTTCTGCTTGAGGAACTCCTTGGAGGCCTCGCGACCCTGGCCGAGACGCGTTTCGGCGAAGGTGAACCAGGCGCCGGTCTTGTTGACGACGTCCATCGCGACGCCGACATCCAGCAGGCCGCCTTCCTTGGAGATGCCCTCGCCGTACATGACGTCGAACTCTGCGACGCGGAACGGCGGCGCGACCTTGTTCTTCACGACCTTGACGCGCACCCGGTTGCCCACCGAGTCCGTGCCGCTCTTGATCGTCTCGACACGTCGGATGTCCAGCCGGACGCTGGCGTAGAACTTCAGCGCACGGCCCCCCGGTGTGGTCTCCGGGTTGCCGAACATCACGCCGATCTT
>DHWF01000051.1:421-73676 GCA_002413045.1 Chloroflexi bacterium UBA5189 | reverse complement strand
ATCTCGCCCTCGATCTCGGCGCGCGGCACGAGGGCCGCCACCGAGTCGACGACGACGACGTCGATTCCGCCGGAGCGGATGAGCGTCTCGGTGATCTCGAGCGCCTGCTCGCCGGTATCGGGCTGGCTGACGAGAAGCTCGTCGACGTTGACGCCGCAGGCGCGGGCATAGCCCGGATCGAGCGCGTGCTCGACGTCGATGAAGGCCGCGACGCCGCCGGTGCGCTGGGCCTCGGCGATGACGTGCTGGCAGACCGTGGTCTTGCCCGACGACTCGGGGCCGAAGATCTCCGTGATCCGGCCGCGCGGGATACCGCCGACACCGAGGGCCAGGTCCAGCGCGATGGAACCCGTGGGGATGAAGTCGACGTGCTGCCGGGCCGCCGCGCCCAGCTTCATGATCGAGCCGCTGCCGAACTGCTTCTCGATCGACAGGATCGCCGCGTCTACTGCGCGGCCGCGCTCAGCGACGGCCTTCTCGCCGTTCCGTTCCATCACCGCCATCGTTGCGTCACGCTCCTGTCCATGCGGGGGCGTGACCGATCAGGCCTCGTCCCGATTGTCGCCTTCGTTCCAGCGCGGCTTGCGCTGCTTGCGGATCAGCTCGACGTTCATCGGCGGCTCCGCCATCGGCTGCAGCTTGGGCGCTGCCGACTTGTCCTTCGGCGCCTTCTTCTTTTCGCGGCCGGGTCGATCTCGAGATGCCATCGAGGCTTCCTCCGCGGTGCGTGGACGGTACCCGGCGCCGCTTCATTGCGGATCACCTGCCGGTTCATCCGCCATTGTCGCATCCTCGGCACCCGAGGTCCGGCCCCCTCGGAGCCGCAGATCGGCCATCGATTCAGGCAAACGGCCGGACCCGATCGCAGCGCGAATCCGGGCCATGAAGTCCAGGGTGAACGTCAGGTTGTGGCACGTCGCGAGGCGATACGCGAGGAGCTCCTTCGCCCGGAAGAGATGCGCGATGTAGGCCCGTGAGAACTGCCGGCAGGCGACACACGGACAGCCCTCCTCGATCGGCGCCGGGTCGTCCAGGTGGACCGCGTTGCGCAGGTTGAGGCGGCCGCCCGGGACCCACACCTGGCCCGTCCGCGCGACCCGCGATGGCAGCACCGAATCGAACATGTCGATGCCCTGGTCGACGGCGTCGAGCAGGTCTGCCGGCGAGCCGAGACCCATCAGGTAGCGCGGCCGCGGGTCGTCGGCGAGGAGCGGCACGACCACGTCGAGCGCGGCCCGGCGCTGGGCCGGCGTCTCGTCGCCCGCGAGGCCGCCGATGTTGATGCCGTCGAACGGCATGCTCGCGATGAACCGCGTGGAGCGCTCGCGCAGCTCCGGGTCGAGGCCACCCTGGATCACCCCGAACAGCGCCTGATCACCGGTGTGGCCGCCGCGCTGGTGGGAGGCGAGCGACCGCTCCGCCCAGCGATGCGTCCGCTCCGTCGCATCCTCGACGACGGCGCGCTCGGACGATGGGTACACCGGGTGATCGAGCGCGACCGCGATGTCCGCGCCGAGCGCCTCCTGGATGGCGATCGCCTTCTCGGGGGTCAGGCGATGGAGCGAGCCGTCGATGTGGCTCCGGAACGTGGCGCCATCGTCGTCGATGACCCGCGAGTCCGCGAGCGAGACGACCTGGAAGCCCCCGGAATCCGTGAGGATCGGCCGATCCCAGGCCATGAACCGGTGCAGCCCGCCGAGGCGCTCGATCCGCTCGTGCCCCGGGCGCAGGTACAGGTGGTACGTGTTCGCGAGGACGATCGTGGCGCCGACCGTCCGCAGGTCGTCAGGATCGAGCGCCTTGACGGTCGCGTTCGTGCCCACCGGCATGAACTGCGGCGTCTCGACGACCCCGTGCGGCAGCGTCAGCCGGCCGAGCCGCGCCCGTGTTCTACCGTCCGCGGGCGGCGGTGTGAGGACCTCGAACGATGCCGGCCCCGCGACGGCGACGGCGGTCACACGCCCCCGCTGCTCGGGCCCGGCTCGTCCCACAGCGGCAGGACCTCGGGCTCGCCGCGACGCGGGGGCGGGATCTCGTACCCGAGGGCCGCCAGGTGGTTCCTCGCGGCCTCGGTCGCGATCCGGCCCTGCGGCGTCCGATCGAGGAACCCGAGCCGCAGCAGGTACGGTTCGTAGACGTCCTCGATCGTCTCGATCTCCTCGGACAGCACGGCGGCGAGCGCCTGCACGCCGACCGGCCCCGAGGCGAACTTCTGGATGATCGCGGCCAGGAGCTTGCGGTCCGTCGAATCGAGTCCCGCGTCGTCGATCTCGAGAAGGCGCATCGCCTCGATGGCGGCCGGCTCGTCAACGCGGCCATCCCCATGGACCTCGGCATGGTCCCGAACCCGCTTGAGCAGCCGGTTGACGATCCGCGGCGTCCCGCGCCCGCGCTTCGCGATCGCGATGGCTGCCGCGCCGTCGATCTCGACGCCCAGGATCCGCGCTGACCGCTCGACGATCTCGGTGAGCTCGACCTCCTCGTAGAAGTCCAGCCGATAGGTCGCCCCGAACCGATCCCGCAGCGGCGACGAAATCCGCCCCGCCCGCGTGGTCGCGCCGATGACCGTGAACGGCTTGAGGCTGAGCCGCAGCGACCGCGCGCTGGGCCCCTTGCCGATCATCACGTCCAGCGCGTAGTCCTCCATCGCCGGATAGAGGATCTCCTCGACCGCCCGATTGAGGCGGTGGATCTCGTCGATGAACAGGACGTCGCGCTCCTCGAGGCTCGTGAGGACGGCGGCGAGGTCACCGGGTCGCTCGACCGCGGGCCCGGAGGTGTACCGGACGTTCACGCCGAGCTCGCGGGCGATGATCGTCGCGAGGGTCGTCTTGCCGAGGCCCGGCGGGCCGTACAGCAGGACGTGATCCGCCGCCTCTCCCCTCGCCTTGGCGGCGGTCAGCAGGATCGAAAGGTTGGCCTTGACTTCGCGCTGCCCGATGTATTCATCGAGGCTCCGGGGGCGTAACGAGCTCTCCACGACGACGTCCGCATCGTGCAGGTCTGCCGCGAGGATGTGGGACCGATCGTCGTCCACCATTGGCCGCGAGGATAGCAGGTTCGTGCGCTATTCGTACAGATGTTCGATGCGAAAAGGGCCACGCTTGCGGGCATGCAACCCATCGCCTTCGCCGCCCTTGGCGTCATCACGGTGCTAAGCGTCGTGCTGTTCGTCCTCGGCCGCCGCTTCATGCATGCCTACTACGCCAAGCACCATGCCATGCCGCCGATGACCTGGATGTTCCACAACACCGGCGACCCCGACCTCGAGCCATCCCGCCGGATGGCCCTCGGCCTCCTGCCCATCTACTTGATCGCGCTCGTCCTGTACCTGTTCCGCCCCTGAGCGCCGCGCTGTTGTGCCGTCCTACCCGGTGCAGCCGAACACGAGCGGTTCTGCGATCTGCGTCGGCATCAGGTAGTGACTCGATCCCGTCAATCCCAGCACTGAATACGTGAGGTCGATGTCAGGCCCTCGGATGGCATAGGAGAGGCCTGCTCGGTCCGGGGGTAGTCCGGTCGCGCACGCACTGACCTTGCCGACGACGTAGAGGGTGACGTAGTCGCCAGGGGCGAGGGCGACAGGGTGGAACGGCACCAACTGCTCCACGGGCTGCCCGAATGCGTTCGGATCCGTGCCCAAAGCGAGCGCCGTCCAGCGCGGTGCGAGCACGCTCGCCGCGTCGGGACGCTCGACGATACCGTCGAGATCGACGGGGATTGGCCCGATGTTGTGCACGACGAAGAAGTAGACGAACGGTTTGCCCGGTGCCGCAGTCAGGTAAACCGTTGCCTGACGGTCAGACGACGTTCCATCCGCCGGTGGTGGCGCCTCGGTCGCAAAACCAAGCACCGGACCCCAGGCATTGAAACCACCTACGCCGACGCCCTGGACAGAAGCCAGCCAAATGAACACGGCTGCGGACGAGGCCATGACAACGGCCTTCGTGAGCGTGAACCAGGGTCGTCGGCTGCGCCGCGAGCTCGACAGGGCGCGAAGCGATAGCAGGCCGAAGACAAGCCCGACGATGCCTTCCGCGAGCAGGAGCGTCGGCACCACGGTCGTTACGAGGCCCGGACCCTCCACGGTCGGGTCGAATGCGGGCGCCGGCGCGCCGCCACCCGCCTGCGGCAGCGGAACAACATGGCGAGCTGCGACGGCGACGAGCGCGATCGCAATGACCGCCATCAGCCCCGTGACCCAGGTCGGCGTCGACACGAGGCGCCGCATGCGGCCCGCGATGCCCGGGTCTCCGAGACGAAGTGGCATCGCGTCCACGCGTGCTCGAAGCGTCGCTGGCGCACCGTCGGCGGGCCGGAACTCCACGAGCGCCGTGCGGAGCTGTTCCTCGATCAGATCACCGCTCCGCGCTTGGCTCACCGCTCGCCTCCCTCGTCGAGCGCGATCCGGAGCTTCCGGAGGGCGTGGTGGAGCCGTGACTTGATCGTTCCCTCCCGAGCGCCGGTCAAGCGCGCGATCTCAGGCACGGTCAGGTCGGCTTCGTAGCGAAGGACGACGGCCACTCGCTCGTCGGCGGAAAGACCCGCGAGCGCGTCGACGATCCGGGCGCGATCGGCGAGCCGATCGAGCTGCGGTCCGGCCGAGCGGTCGACCGCGTCGACGGCCGCGTCACGAACCTCGATGACCGCAACGCGCCGGCGTCGACGGAGGCGATCCCGGCACACGTTGACGAGGATCCGACCGAACCAGGCATCGAACCGCGCCTCATCCCGCAGGGAGCCCCACGCCCACCACGCGCGCTCGGCGGCGTCGTGCACCGCGTCCTCGGCCTCGAAGCGATTGCCCAGCAGCACGGCGGCGCGTCGATAGGCGACATCGAGCGACCCGCAAACGCGCGCACGGAACACGGTCGCCCGGTCGTCCGGACGGGCAATGGCGACATCCGCGGCAAGGGCGTCGAGCCTCACCGGAGAACCGGTACCCGAGTCGGTCGCCTGCTGGCCCTCATGCCTCGCTTGACGATTCACGCCGGTCGAATCGTTCACCGGTCGATTGTGGGCGACGCACTACCTCGGAATCGGCTGCCACTGGAGGTCGGCGCACGCGTTCGGGAGGTTCGCCAGGTCCGCGGAACGCCCGGTGGCCACGTCGATAACGTGGACGCCGCTCCCGTCGATCCAGTAGACGGCGGCCCCATCCGGCGTCCACGACAGCGCCGGGATGACATCGGCTGGCGACCCGTCCATCACCAGGACATCGGCGACGACGCGGGTCTGCCACGTTCCGTCTGTGGCGATCACGAGGTGGTCTCGCATGAACTCGACCGCCTTCGGTCCGGCGGATCCGCCGGGCTGGATGTAGGCGATGGCGGTGTCGTCGGGCGACCATGCGGGGACGCCACCTGGCCCGAGCTCGATCGACGTGCCGGTCGCGCGGTTGATGGCCTTCAGGGTCGGCACTCGTTCCGGCGTCGTCCACGCGTACCGGATGGAGGCATGACCGTCATGGGACGGCAGGTCCGCGGTCGTCGTGAAGTCCCGTCCGTTGTCGGTGACCGTGGCGTCCGGCACGGCCGACGCAACCTCGCCGACCCACTGCACGTGCCACAACACGCCGGTTGGGCTGGTGGGGCTGATTTCGGACGGTTGGGGCACCACGATCGTCGTCGTGACCGCCCCGGTCCGGAGGTCGACGACCCCCAGCTCGACCTCGGTGCCGCAACCGGGCGGCGGGTAGACGTAGGCCGCTCGATCCTCGCCTGGCGACCACTCGATGTCGTTCATCGGCCGGAGACCCGTGGCGACCACGTGCTCGGTCCCGGTCGCAACGTCGTACAGCACGACCGAGCCGACGCCGCCGCACGAGCCGAACGCATCGAGTCCGGTGGTCCGTGCGAAGAGGAGGGTGCGCCCGTCCCGCGACCATCTCGGCGAATGGTCGTAAAGATTCGCCTGCGTCGGGCTCAGCTGCCGCGCCTCGCTTCCATCGGCCGCCGAAAGCGAGATCCCGGTCGAGCCAGTGGCCGCGATCGGCGCGATGTAGGCCAGCAGACCGCGCGGTGGGAACGGCGGCCGGAGGACGAGATAGCCCGCGGACAGCGCGGCGACCACCGCGGCGATCACGAGGAGCACGAGGAGGACCGGCCGGAGCGAGATGTGCAGCCACGGCAGCCGGATCGGCGGTCCCGCGAGCGCCGGGAAGCGCGGCCCGCGTTCGGCGAATGGCACATCGGCGACGGCCGCACGGAGCTGGGCCGGGGCGTCGCCGGGGTCACGCGACTCCAGCCAGCTTCGAACGAGGCGCTCCTGATCTGGTCGCATCAGTCGATGACCTCCGCCCCGGTGAGGCCGCGCTCGAGCTTGGCGAGGGCGGCGTGGAGCCGGGATTTGACCGTGCCGACCGGCACGCCCATCCGCGTGGCGACGTCGTCGAGGGACAGGTCCACGTGGAACCTGAGGACGACCGTGATCGCCTGGTCCGGGCTCAGCTGCTCGAACGCTCGATCAAGCGCCAGGCGGTCGTCGACATCTTTGAATCGATCCGAGACCGAGTGCGAGGCTGCAAGGGTCAGCTCGGTGACCGGTGACCGCCGCCGTTTTCGCAGCCGGTCCCGGCAGACGTTCACGAGGATCCGCTGGAACCACGCCTCGAAGCGCGTCGTATCGCGCAGGCCACCGAACGCCCGCCAGGCCTGGACGACGGCGTCGTGGGCGGCATCCTCGGCATCGGGACCGTTGCCCAGGATGATCCCGGCGAGCCGGTAGGTCCGATCGAGGTCGCGGTCCATGAGCTGCGCGAACGCCACGCGCCGATCTGCTTCGGCGCCGGCGGCTGTCGCCTGCCCGCTCATCGCGACCCGCGAGTTCCCTGCATGCCCTACCTGACGAATCGGCCTCCCGGGACGTTCGACGGTAGCAGCCGCGACGTCAGCCCTTGATCGCGCCGCTCAGGCCGGCGCCGTTCAGGAACAGGCGCTGGAACAGCAGGAACACCAGGATCGGGATCAGGCTCGAGATCGCCAGTGAGGCGATGAACACGCCGAGATCCGTGGACGCCTGCAGCGTCGGGAGGCGGACCGAGAGGGGCTGGAGGTTCGGGTCACGGATCACCAGCAACGGCCACAGGTAGTCCTTCCACGTCGCCGTGATCGCGAACACCGAGACGACGCCGAGGATCGGGCGCGACAGCGGCAGCACGATCGACCAGAACAGTCGCAGTGCCCCGGCGCCGTCGACCCGGGCGGCCTCGAAGATCTCGCGCGGCAGGTTGTCGAAGAAGCGCTTGACCAGGATCACGTTCACCGCGCTGGCGCCGGCCGGCAGCCAGATCGCCCAGTACGAGTCGATGAGCCGGATGTTGGCGATCGGGACGTGGACGATGGTCAGGTACAGCGGCACGAGGAGCACGATCGGCGGCACGAACAGGGTCGCGAGCACGAGGCCCGTCACGAGCCCAGCGAACCGCGGCCGGAGCACGGACAGTGCATAGCCGCCGGTCGTGGCCACGATGAGCTGGCTTGCCCAGGACCCCGCCGCGATGACCACGGTGTTGAGGAGGTAGCGGTCGATGTGCGTCTTCGACCAGGCGGTTGCAAGCTGCCCGAGGTCGATGCCGTGCGGCCACACGGCCATCGGGTAGCGCAGCGTGTCCTGGGTCGCCGTGACGGCGGCCTTGGCCATCCACAGCAGCGGACCCAGGCCGACGATGAGCAGGAACAGCAGGACGGCGCCCTGGATCGCGAGCAACGGCCAGCGCATCCGAGGCCGGCGCCAGTCCGCGGGCGCGACGATCCCGCGCTCGCTCGTGTCGCTGGAGCGCCGTCCCCGGCGCGGCAAGGCGATCACGAGCTGGTGCTCCAGCCGCGGGTGAGGCGGTAGTACACGGCGGTGAACACCGCCAGGAACGCGGCCAGCATCAGGCTCAGGGCGGCCGCCATCCCGTACTGGCCGCCGAGGCTGTTCTGGAACGCGTAGCGGTAGATCAGGAGCAGGATCGAGAGCGTCGCGTTGTTCGGACCGCCGCTCGTGAACAGGAGTGGCTCGGTGAACAGCTGGGCCGTCGCGAGCAGCTGCAGGATCAGCGTGATGAGCAGTACGGAGCGCAGCTGCGGCAGCGTGATGTTGACGATCTTCTGCCAGATCGAGGCGCCGTCGACGTCGGCGGCGTCGTACAGCTCCCGCGGGACGCCGAGCAATGCCGCGAGATAGATGATCACCGTGGCGCCCGCGTTCGCCCACGTCGCTTCGATCACGATCGAGGGCATCGCCGTCCCGGCGCTCTGCAGCCACGGCAGCGGCCCGACCCCGATCCAGCCGAGGATCGTGTTGAACACGCCGCGCGACGAGGCGTCGTAGAAGAACCGCCACAGGAGCACCGACACGACCGGCGGGATGACGACGGGCAGGTAGGCCAGCGCGGAGTAGAGGCCGCGGAACCGTCGGACCTCGCTCATGACGACGGCGAGGATGATCGGGATGGGAAAGCCGAACACCAGTGCCAGCAACGCGAACCACAGCGTGTTGCCGACGGCGATGCCGAACTGCGGATCGGCCAGCACCTGGGCGAAGTTGTCGAGTCCGACGAACGTCGGCTCCGAGACGAGGTTCGTTGCCTGCACGCTCATCACGAAGGCCCGGATGATCGGGAACCACGAGAACAGGCCGAACACCGCGAGAAGCGGCAGGAGGAACAGCAGGGTCGCGAGGCTGTCGCGCGTCAGGCGCACGCGGAGCCCGCGCCTGCGGGTCCGGGTGGCTGCGGGGATCGCCTCGGTCAACGTGCCCATGGCACCTCGTCGCCTTCGACCGGCATCCTGAAACGATACGGGCCCCGGCGGAGCCGGGGCCCGTACCACTGATTGGAGGCGGATCAGCCCTTGTCCAGGATCGCCTGGACGGCCTTGTTCGCGCCGTCGAGCAGCGCGTTGATGTCCGCATTCTTATCGGTGAGCACGGCCTGGACGACGGGGTCGAGGGCCGCATAGAGCTCCTGGGTGTGAGCGGTCGGCTCCGTCACGATCGGCTGATCGAAGATCTTCGACGTGAACGGGGTCATCTGGGCCGCCGGCACGTTGATGAAGTCCTTGATCCAGCCCTGGGAGGCGTCGTAGGTCGCCTTGTCGAAGATCGGCAGCGACGGCACACCGACCGGCTGGTTGTTGGCCTTGAGCGCCTGCGCGTCGGCGACGGCGCCGGCCTGCGTGAGCAGCTTCTGCATGTAGTAGAAGTCGATCCAGTCCACGGCCGCGTCGCGCTGGGCGTCGGTCGTGACCACGTTGACCGCGGCAAGCGTGCCGCCGCCGAGCACGCCGGCAGTCGGCGAGCTCGCGAGCGGGATCACGGAGACGCCGTAGTCGGCCGGGTTCAGGTTGTTGTTCTGGACCATGGCCGTGTACAGGTCCGAGCCACCGGTGAACATGCCGATCTGCCCGGAGGCGAATGCCTGGTTGATCGTTCCCCACGCGTAGTCGAAGGTGGAGCCCAGCGAGTTGTCCTGCCAGCGCATGGTCTGCAGGCGCGCGAGGGCGGCCTTCGTCTGGTCGTTGTTGAGGGTCGCGGTGACCTTGCCATCCGCGCCGACCGTCTCCATGCGCCCACCGAGGGCGTACGTCGAGGTGGTCAGCTGCCAGCCACCGGTGTTCTCGGTTGCCATCTCGGCATAGCCGGCCATGCCGGTCTTCGCGGCAATCGTCTTCGCCGCTGCCTGGACGTCATCCCAGGTGGCGGGCGGGTTATTCGGATCGAGTCCGGCCTGGGTGAACAGGGTCCGGTTGTAGGTCAGGGACATGCCGTATGCCGCGATCGGCACAGCCCAGATCGCACCGCTCGTGTCCTGGCCGTTGGAGATGACGTTCTTGTTGAACTTGTCGGCGTACCCGAGGGCCCGCACGCGGGAGTCGATGTTGATGATCTGGTGCTGGGCGATGAGGCCCTTGCCGTCGGTGAACGGGATCGTGAACACGACGGGTAGCGTGCCCGCCGCGAGCGCCGCGGTGAACGTCGGCGCGGTCCAGTTGTACTCCTGCGGCACGACGGTGATCCAGGGGTACTTCGCCTCGAACTCCGTGATCTGGAGGTTCAGCGCGTCGACTGCCTCCTGCGTGGCGCCCGGTCGGAGGACGCCGACGGTGATGGTGACGGGCGCCTGCGCGGCGCTCGATGCGCCTGCCGTCGCGGCAGGCTGGCCGGTGCCCGGTGCCGCGGTTGGCGACGGGCTCGCGACCGGGCTGCAGGCCGCGACGATGGCGACCACGGCCGTCAGGACTGCCGCGATCATTGCCGGTGGCCTTGAACGTCTCCTCGACATCTCGTCTTCTCCTCTCACGTTCCCAATGGTGCTCGCTGCGCTCGGGAAATGGATCGTCATGCCATGCGCACCTCTGCCGCGATGCAGCTCATGGCCCGTCTCCGGGTGGGTCGTACAGCCGCCACCAGCCGGTCGAATCGGCTGGGAGGTGCCCGTCGCGAAGCTCGTGGCTGGCGAGCAGCAGCTCGGCGCCCTCGGGCCCGCGGACCTCGCCCGCGCTGAAGTTCGTGATGCTCACGAATCGATGCCCGCGCCGGAAGGCGAGGACGTCCGGTCCGGAGGGAAGCCACGTGAACGCCTCGCCGGCCAGATCCGGATCCGTTCGGCGGATCGCCAGCGCCCGGCGGTACAGCGCCAGCATCGACGTGTCGTCGGCCCGCTGCGCCTCGACGGTCAGCGCCGACCAGCTCGATGGCTGCGGGAGCCACGGATCGGCATGCCGGTCTTGCGGGCTGAACCCGAACGGCGGCGCCGATCCGGACCAGGGCAGCGGAACCCGGCAGCCGTCGCGACCGGGATCGACACCGCCGGAGCGGACGACCATCGGGTCCTGGAGGCGCTCCGGCGGGAGGTTCTCGACCTCGTCGAGGCCCAGCTCGTCGCCCTGGTAGATGTACAGCGACCCGGGCAGGCTGGCCGTGAGGAGCGCCGCGGCGCGCGCCCGGCGCCGGCCCAGATCGAGATCCGTCGGCGTTCCGCGCCGCTTCGCCGCGAAGCGGAAGGACGAGTCGCCCCGGCCGTAGCGCGTCACCGGACGGGTGACATCGTGGTTGGAGAGCAGCCACGTTGCCGGCGCGTCGACGGGCGCGTGCGCCGCGCGGGCCTGGTCGATCGACAGCCGCAGCGCCGCCGCGCTCCACGGCTGGGCGAGGAAGTCGAAGTTGAAGGCGGTGTGCAGCTCGTCGGGCCGGAGGTAGCGCACGAACCGATCGACATCCGCGAGCCAGACCTCGCCGACGAGGGCCTTCGGGTCGGCATACGTGTCCGCCACGGCGCGCCAGCCGCGATAGATGTCGTGGATCTCATCCCGGTCGACGCTCGGGTGATCGCCGGGGCCCGGCTTGTCGGGGACTTCCGGGAGGCTCGCGTCCTTGACCAGGAGGGCGGCCGAGTCGATCCGGATGCCCGCCGCCCCGCGATCGAACCAGAAGCGGAGGATGTCCTCGAACTCGCGCCGGACGTCCGGGTGGTTCCAGTTCAAGTCCGGCTGGTCCTCCGCGAACAGGTGGAGGTACCACTCCCCCGGCCGCCCGGCCGCATCGACGGTCCGCGTCCAGGTCGCCCCACCAAAGTTCGAGACCCAGTCCGTGGGCATCGCCTCGCCGTGCTCGTCGCGCCCGGGATGGAACCAGAACCGCGACCGCTCCGGCGACCCTGCCGGAGCCCGGAGCGCTGCCAGGAACCACGGGTGCTGGCTGGACACGTGATTGGGGACGACGTCGACGATCGTCCGGATGCCGAGGGCTCGCGCCTCCGCGATCAGGGCCTCTGCCTCCGCCAGCGTGCCGAAGGCCGGGTCGATCGCCCGATAGTCGGCGACGTCATAGCCGCCATCCGCCAGGGGCGAGGCGTACCACGGGGTGAACCAGACGGCGTCGATCCCGAGGTCGCGGAGGTATGGGAGCCGGGACCGCACGCCGGCGATGTCACCCGTGCCGTCCCCATTCGCATCGGCGAAGCTGCGGACGTAGATCTCGTAGATCACGGCCCGGCGCCACCAGCGTGGATCCTCGGTCACGGCGGCCGGGCTCGTCGCCGACGGCGCGGTTGCCGTCCTCCCCAGAAGCCGATCATCGCGCTCGACAGCCGTCACGGATGCCCTCGATGCGTCCAGCCAAGCCCGCCACTCCACCGGCGGCTCGGGCCGAGAACGTAACAGGACCGACAAAAGAATGCAAGAAGTTGACAACGATTGTTGGACGGATGACGGATCAGGCGGGCGCAGCTCCCGTGGACGCGCGGACGACCAGCTCCGGCTCGAACAGCATCTCGTCGTGGGCGACGGCGTTGCCGGCGATCTGGGCGGTCAGCAGCTCGATCACGAGCCGGCCCATGGCGTCGATCGGCTGGCGAACCGTCGTGAGTGGCGGGTCGATGCTGCTCATCAGCGCCGAGTCGTCGAACCCGATGACCGATACGTCCCCCGGCACGCTGAGGCCGGCTCGCCGCACCGCGCGGATCGCGCCGAGCGCCATCGGGTCGCTCGCGGCGACGATGCCGGTCACGCCCGCGCGCAGCAGTCGGGTCGTCGACGCCTGAGCCGCTTCGAGCGAATACAGCGAGTGTGCGATCCGCTCCGGCGGGATGGGCATCCCCGCCGCCTGTGCCGCCCGCAGCGCCGCGGCCAGCTTGCGCCGGGACGGCACGTGGTCCGGCGGCCCGAGCAGGAGGCCGATTCGAACGTGCCCGAGCGAGGCGAGATGCTGGAACGCCTGCTCGGCGGCGCTCGCGTCGTCGCACGAGACCGTCGCAAACCCGAGGCCGTCGATCGGCGCGTTGACGAGGACGGTCGGAAGCTTGCGCGCGGTGAGCCGGCGGTAATGGTCGTGGGGAGCGTCCGCCTGGGTGTACAGCCCGCCGGCGAAGACCACGCCGGAGACCTGCTGCTGCAGGAGCAGGTCGACATAGTCCGCCTCGGTCACGCCGCCCGCGGTCTGGGTGCACAGCACGGGCGTGTAGCCCTGTTGCGCGAGGGCGCTGCAGACGATCTCTGCAAAGGCCGGGAAGATCGGGTTCTGGAGCTCCGGGAGGACGAGCCCGACCAGCCTGGCGCGTTCGCCGCGAAGCTTGGTGGGCCGCTCGTAGCCCAGGACGTCGAGGGCCGTCAGGATCCGCTGGCGAGTCCCCTCCGAGACGCCGGGCTTCTCGTTGAGGACACGGCTGACGGTCGCTTCCGAGACGCCAACCTTCTTCGCAACATCCGCGAGTCGTCGTGTCATGGCGACATGCTACGCAATATTACGCAAGAAATCTACAAGTTCTTGTCGGGGTTCGCGGTCAGTCGCGGGCGAGCACCCGCAGCGCGGCCTTGACCCGCTCCTCGAGCGACGCCCCGACACCCGCCATGCCGAGCCCGATCCGGGCCGCTTCGCGCCCCTCCGGGAGCGAGTAGCCGAGCGCCTGCAGCGCGCCCACGACGTCGCCCTCGGCGACCGGGCCACCCAGCGCGCTCACGCCCGCGGCCACGCCCGCCGCCGCGACCTTCTCCTTGAGCTCGAAGATCACCCGTTCCGCGAGTCGCTTGCCGATACCGGGGATCGACACGAGTACCGCCTGGTCCTGCTGCATGATCGCGAGCTGCAGCTCCGCGGTCGGGCGGGAGCTGACGATGGCCATCGCGACCTTCGGCCCGACCCCAGTCACCGTCAGCAACAGCCCGAAGAATCCGAGCTCCTCGGCCGTGCGAAACCCGTACAGGGCCTGGAGGTCCTCGCGGAACACGTGATGCGTGAACAGCTTCAGACGGCTCCCCGGCGGCGTGGCGGCAAGCACGGACGGGGAGGCGTAGACCCGATACCCCACTCCGCCGACCTCGACGATCAACGCTTCGAACGTCACCGCCCCGACGATGCCGTCGAGCGAGGCGATCACGGGGCGATCACGAGCGTTTCGGGCCCTGCGCCGCCTTCTCTCGCGCGATCGCCTCGCGGACCGCGCGCTCGTAGCTGTTGCCCGCGCCCGTGTTCGTGGTCATGGGATTCACCGATGCGCGATCGAGCACGGACGATCGAAGCGCTTCGGCGCCCGGGCGCTCCGCGTTCGCGGCCCAAATGGCGATCGCGAGGGCGTCGGCGGTGTCGTCCGGTCTGGGCGGCTCCTTGAGCCCGAGGCAGACCGCGACCATCCGCCCGACCTGCTCCTTGTCCGCGGCGCCGTAACCGGTCACCGCCACCTTGACCTCGTTCGGCGTGGCCTCGCGCACGGGCACCTCGGCCTGCGCGGCCGCGAGCAGCACGACGCCGCGCGCCTGACCCACCGCGAACGCGGTCTGTGCGTTCCTCGAGAAGAACAGCCGCTCCACCGCGAGGATGTCCGGCCGATGCAGCGCGATCAGCTCGTCGAGGAGCCCGTGGATCGCCAGGAGCCGCTTCGGGAGCGAGGCGTCCGGCTTGGTTACCAGCGTCCCGGCGTCGACCATGCGGACGCGGCCGCTCTTGGCCTCGACGATGCCGTAGCCCAGCGCGGCCGTCCCCGGATCGATGCCGAGGACAATCACCTGGGCGCCCGAAAGGTCAACCCGCGACCTCGGCGAACAGCTCCTCGGGGATGTCGAAGTTGGCCGTGACCCGCTGGACGTCGTCGAGGTCCTCGAGCGACTCGACCAGGCGGAGGTTCTGGCGCGCGCGGTGCTCGTCCACCTCGACCGTGTTCTTCGCGATCATCGCGCTCTCCGCGGAGTCGACCGTCACGCCGGCCTTGTCGAGCGCCTTGCGGACCGCCTCGAGGGCGCCGGGCGTCGTGTAGACCTCGACGACCTCGCCGCCGCTGGTGTCGACGTCGTCGGCCCCGGCATCGATGGCCGTGAGCGCGACGTCGTCCGGGTCGTGGCCGTTCGCCGGGATCGTGATCAGCCCGCGCGGCTCGAACTGCCAGGCCACCGCGCCGGAGCTGGCGAGCGCCCCGCCGGCCTTGGTGAACAGCGCGCGCACGTCCGCCGCCGTTCGGTTGCGGTTGTCCGTCGCCGCCTCGACGAGGATGGCCACGCCGCCCGGGCCGTAGCCCTCGTAGATGATCTCCTCGAACTGTTCGGCCTCGCCGCCGCCGGTGGCCTTGTCGATGGTTCGCTTGATGTTGTCGGCCGGCATGTTGACGGAGCGCGCCTTCTCGATCGCGAGGCGCAGCCGGTAGTTCGCGTCGGGGTCGCCGCCGCCCTGGCGCGCGGCCACGCTGATCTCCCGTGCGACCTTGGTGAAGACCGCGCTGCGCTTGGCGTCGGTGACGCCTTTCGCGCGCTTGATCGTCGACCATTTTGAGTGTCCGGACATCGGGCGGCAGTATACCGAGCACCAGCCACCCCGAGCCGCAGCGCGGACCACGCAGCCCGGCCCGGCACTATCATGGATCGACGCCGAAGGCGGCCGCTTCCACCCTGCAGCGAGGTCCCGACTCGCCCATGACTGCGAAGAGCGTCGATCTGCCCCACCTTCGGAGCGTCGTCCTGGCCGGCCACGCGGGTGCGGGCAAGACGACGCTCGGCGAGCAGCTCCTGTTCAAGTCCGGCGCCGTGGGCCGGGTCGGCAAGGTGGAGGACGGCACGTCCCACCTCGACTTCGAGCCAGAAGAGCAGAAGCGGCGCGAGACGCTCAGCCTCGCGGTGGCGACATTCGAGACGGACGGGACCCGGGTCACGATCCTCGACACGCCTGGCTACCTCGACTTCGTCGCCGAGGTCATCTCGGGCTTCGAGGCCGCCGACGGCGCGATCCTGGTGACGGACGCGACGGGCGGGGTCGAAGCGGGTCTCGAGCAGGCCGTCGCGCTCGGCCGCTCGACCGGCACCGCCGCGTGCTTCTTCATCAACAAGTGCGACAAGGAGAACGCCGACGCGCTCCGCGCCCTCGATGCCCTGCGCGCGGTCTTCGGCAACAAGATCGCGCCGCTCCAGCTCGCGATCGGCTCGGCGCACGAATTCAGCGGCTACGTCGACCTCGTCCACCGCAAGGCATACGAGCTCCAGGGTGGCAAGGAGGTCGAGACCGCGATCCCCGCGGGCATGGCCGACGAGGTCGCCCGCCGCCGCGACCAGCTCCTCGAGGCCGCCGCCGAGGCCGACGACGACGTCCTGACGAAGTACCTCGAGGGCGAGGACATCTCCGATCACGAGCTCGAGGTGTGCCTCCGGAAGGGCGTCAAGGACTCGGTCCTGGCGCCGGTGCTCGTAGGCAGCTCGGCGACGGGGATCGGGCTCCAGGCGCTCCTCGACGCCATCGTGCGATACCTCCCCTCCCCCGCCGACGAGGGCGCCGCGAAGGCCGCCGACAAGAGCGGCTCGACGATCGAAATCCTGCCCGACCCGAACGGTCCGCTCCTCGCGCGCGTGTTCAAGACCGCCGCCGATCCGTTCGTCGGCCGGCTGACCTACCTGCGCATCCTCTCCGGCACGCTCCATTCGCAGGGCCACGCGTGGAACGCGGGCCACGGCGGCGTCGAGGAGCGCATCGGCCAGCTGCTCCTCCTCCACGGCAAGGAGCAGGAGCCGATCGGCGAGCTCCACGCGGGCGAGATCGGGGCGGTGGCGAAGCTCTCGGTCACCGCGACGGGCGACACGTTGTCGTCGAAGGAGAAGCCGCTCACGCTCCCGGGACTCACCTTCCCCGAGCCGACGCTGATCATGGCCATCGAGCCGCAGACCAAGCTGGACCTCGACAAGATGGGCCCGGCGCTCCAGCGCATGCTCGAGGAGGAGCCGTCGGCCCGGGTCGAGCGCAGCGACGCCGGCGAGCAGATCCTGCGGACCCTCGGCGACGCTCAGGCGGCCGTGATCATCGAGCGCCTCAAGCGCAAGTTCGGGGCCGCGATCCTCACGCACACCCCGCGCGTCCCGTACCGCGAGTCCATTCGCGGCAAGGCCAACGCGCACGGCCGCTACAAGAAGCAGACCGGCGGCCACGGGATGTTCGGCGATGTCTGGATCGAGATCGAGCCGAACCCGGGCGGCGGCGTCGAGTTCGCTGAGAAGGTCGTCGGTGGCTCCGTGCCGCGGAACTTCTTCCCGGGCGTCGAGAAGGGCATCCGGGAGACGGCCGCGGAGGGCGTCTTCGCCGGGTATCCCCTCTCGGACTTCAAGGCGACGCTGTACGACGGCTCCTTCCACACCGTCGACTCGAACGAGCTGTCGTTCAAGATCGCGGCCTCGATGGCCCTCAAGGAAGGCATCCTCCAGGCCAAGCCGGTCCTCCTCGAGCCGATCATGACGGTCGCGATCCGAGTCCCCGAGGCGTACATGGGCGAGGTCAACCGCGACCTGAACGGCCGGCGCGGGCGTGTGCTCGGTATGGACACCCTGGACGGCATGCAGGTGATCAACGCGCACGTTCCGCAGTCGGAGCTATTCACCTACGCCACGGAGCTGAAGTCGATCACGGGCGGCCGGGGCACGTTCACTTCCGTCCTCGATCGGTACGACGAGATGCCAGCCCACCTCGCCGACAAGGTCGTCGCCGAGCACCGCAAGGATCACGACGCCGACAGCTCGTCCGGCCACTGAGCCGGCCGCCTTCCAAGCCCTGACGCGCATCGCCCCGCCATGCCCAAGACGACCCCGGTGACGTTCGCGTCGCCGACGAAGCCCGCCGGCTGGACGTGGGAGGCAACGAACCAGGAGGTCGCCGCACGCTACGGCCTGCCGATCGAGCAGGTCGTCAGGTTCGACCAGAACACCGCCCCGGCACCCCCGGGCGCCGTCCGCGAGCTCCTCGTCGGCGGCGAGTTCGAGGTCGCCCTGTCCGAGTACCCGCCGTCGGACTACGGGCGGCTCATCGCGGCCGCGGCGGCGCGCTACGGCGTCGCGCACGAGGACCTGCTCGTGGGCGCGGGCGCGGACGAGGTCCTCGATCTCGTGGCCAAGACGTTCATTCCGCACGGCGGCGCGGCGGTCGTCCCGATCCCGACGTACCCGATGTACGGGATCCTCACGGACCAGCGCGGCGCGCGCGTGATCCGAGTGCCGCGGCTCGGGCTCGCGGACGGGTACGCCCTCGACACCGAGGCGGTCCGTTCGGGTGTCCGGTCCGTCGAGGGCGGCGCGAACGTCGTCTGGCTCTGCAACCCGAACAACCCGACGGGCACGTTCGAGCCCGCGGGCAGGATCGAGGCGCTCCTCGCCGCCCTTCGCACCGATGCCGCTGCCGATGGGCGCCTCGCGCCGATCGTCCTGCTCGACGAGGCCTACATCGAGTTCGCCGGTGACAGCCACCACGTGCTCCGCGCCGCGTACCCGCGGCTGATCGTCGCGCGCACGATGAGCAAGGCCTACGCGATCGCCGGGCTCCGTGTCGGGTTCGCCATCGCGACACCGGAGCTCATCGGCGAGATCTCCACCTACCGGCCGCCGGGCTCGGTCTCGATCGTCTCGGTGGAGGTCGCCGCCGCGCTCCTGCCCGACGACGACCTGGTCCGCAGCCGCGTCGCCGACGTGATCGCGGAGCGGGCACGCTTCGCTGCCGGCCTCACCGGGGCGGGCTGGACCGTGCAGCCCTCCGCGACCAACTTCCTGCTCGTCAGCTTCGACTCACCCGAGACCGCCGACACCGTCGCCGAATCCCTCCTCCAGCGTGGCCTCATTCCGCGGACCTTCCCGTCCGGGCACCCGCTGGACCACTGCATCCGCCTGACCGTCCGCAGCCGCGCCCAGGACGACCGCTTGATCCAGGCCGCTCGCGAGATCGCCGCCTAGCTCGTCAGACCGGCGAGGCTGCCTCGATCCCGAGCGAGCGCTCGACGAACTCGATCCAGCGCCGGCACCAGGCAACCCGGGTGTCGATCGCGCCGTGCCCGTGGCCCGCATCGAACCAGTCGATCTCCAGGGCCTTGCCGAGGCGGCGAGCCCGCGCCACGTAGTCCTCCATCTGCCGCGCCGGGCAGCGGGCGTCGTTCCGGCCCTGGATGATCAGGACCGGCGCGCGCAGGTCGCCGACATAGGTCACCGGCGAGGCCTCGGCATGCTCCTCCGGCTTCTCGTCCGGCGTGCCCTCGAACAGCGCCCGCTGGTAGTCGCGCAGGCTTTCGCCGTCCTCGTACAGGAGCCGCCAGTCGGCGATCGCCACGATCGCGACGCCGGCCGCCCACAGGTCTGGGCGGCGACCGAGCGCGAGCAGCGTGAGGTACCCGCCGTACGAGCCGCCGAACGGCACGACCCGATCGGGATCGGCAATGCCCTCCCGAACCAAGAGCTCGCGGGCGGCGACCATGTCGTCCAGCTCGCAGCGGCCCGGCCGGCCCCAGATCGCCTGCTCGTACGCCCGCCCGAAGCCGGTCGAGCCACGGTAGTTGAGGGCCAGGAACGCGAACCCACGATCGACCCATGCCTGGGCGTCCGGATTGAAGCGATCCGATTCGTTGGCCTGCGGGCCGCCATGCACGTCCAGGATCGTCGGAAACGGGCCGGGACCCTCAGGGGTGGCGAGCCAGCCCTGGACCGTGGCGCCGTCGGTCGTCGGGATCTCCAGCGATCGCAACGGCCGCGAGGGCGGGACGTCCGATGCGGGCACCAGCGTCTCGATGGTCCGCCCGTCGACCGGGTCGACCACGACGACCTCGGGCGTGGTCGTCGCGTCCTCCCGGGTCACGATCACGCGCCCGTCGGGGGCGATGAACGTGCTGGCACCCGGGCGCGACGGCGCCACCGACCCGCTCACCCCGTCGAGGCGATGCGCCACCCCCGTTCGCAGCTCGAGCAGGTATAGGCGCTCGATCGATCGGTGGCCGCCGAGCAGCAGCGCGGTCGCCCCATCGCGCGAGAGCGACAGCGGGAACAGCTCGTCTTCGATGTCGGGCAGGGCAAACTCGGTGACGGTCCCGTCCGCCTCCACCACGAGTGGCCGGCTCGTGCCCGTGCGGCTGGTCGATGCCAGCACCGTGCCGCTCGGCCCGTACCCGTGCAGCGAGATCGCCCCAGGAGCGTGATCGATCTCGAGGAGCGCCTGGCCCGAGGCCGCGTCGACGATCCGCAGGCCGGTCGACAGGCCCCGCCCGCCGGTCGTCGTGTAGGCGACCCGCGTTCCGTGGCGGGCGACGCCGACCACGAACCCTGGCCCCGGGTCAAGGAGGCTCGCCGGCGTTGCGGTGCGTTCGGCGCCGGGCATTGCGATCACCGCGATCTGGACTCGGTCGTGGCCGATGATCGACGCGACGAACGTGCCGTCGTCCCCGAAGTCCGCCGCGAAGCTCGCGTACGGTGGCAGCTCCGGCGTCAGGTCGACGGCCTCGCCACCCGACCAGGGCATCGCGACGAAGTGGCCCACCTCGTTGCCGGCTTCGTCGGCATGCCACACCACCCACTCGCCATCGGGGCTGATCCAGGCGTTGGTCCGACCAACGGGGCTCCTCGTCAGCGCCTTCCCGGGCGGCTCGCCGACGATCCACCGGTGGACCTGGTACACGCCGGAGCTGTTCGTACAGATGAGCCCGCGCTCGGGCCGCCTGGCGGCGATCCGAACCCAGCCGGTGCGCGGCGCCCGGTAGCGTTCCTCCCAGGTCGCCGGCGACGGCGCAGCCGGGTTCGCGGCGGCGCTCTCGCCGGCCATCAGTCGACCCGCCGGCCTACGCGCAGCCTGCGCTTGCCGACACGGACCACGATCCAGTCGTGGCTTATCGGCGCCGGCACCGGGGCATCCGGATCCGTGATGCGCACGTCGTTCACGCTCAAGCCGCCGCCCTCGATCATGCGGCGCGCCTCGCCGCGCGAGGCAAACGTGCCGGTGGCCACCAGGAAGCCGAGCAGGCCGCCGGCGGCGTGCTCGGGCCTGTAGTCGAAGCCGTCCGCGGCCTGGTGCAGCGTCGCGAGGATCGCCGGGTCGACGATCGGCGCGCCGGAGAAGGCCGCCCGGGAGGCCGCGACTGCGCGCTTCGCCGTCTCGACGCCGTGGACGCGAGTGGTGACGTCCAGCGCGAGGGCGCGCTGCGCCTCGCGCCGCTCCGGGTGCTCGGCCATCGCCGCCTCGAGCGCCCCGATCTGCGCCGGTTCGAACAGCGTGAACCAGCGCAGGTACACGGGGACGTCGCGGTCGTCCGTGTTCAGCCAGTGCTGGTAGAACGCGTACGGCGAGGTCCCGTCGGCGTGCAGCCAGACCGAATCGCCGCTCTCGGACTTGCCGAACTTGGCTCCGGACGGAGTCAGCAGCAACGGGTACGAGAGTGCGAACGCCTGGCCGCCGGCGCCCTCGCCCTCGCTGCCCGGCGCGCCGGACGCTCGCCTGATGAGCTCCAGCCCGGCGGTGATGTTGCCCCACTGGTCAGCGCCACCCATCTGGAGCTCGCACCCCAGCGACCGGTACAGGTGCTGGAAGTCGGCCGACTGGATGAGCATGTAGCTGAACTCGGTGAACGACAGGCCGCCCTCGAGCCGCAGCTGCACCGAGTCCTTGGCGAGCATGTACGGGATCGTGAAGTGCTTGCCGATGTCGCGGAGGAAGTCGAGCAGGTGGATCGGCTCGAGCCAGTCCAGGTTGTTTGCCATCTGTGCGCCACGCGGACCGTCGAAGTCGAGGAACCGCTCGAGCTGCGGCCGGATCGACGCGACGTTCTCGGCGAGCCGCTCCCGTGACAGCAGGTTGCGCTCGCTGGAGCGGCCGGACGGGTCGCCGATCATGCCCGTCCCGCCACCGACCAGCGCGATCGGCACGCCGCCGCGGCGCTGCAGGTGAATGAGCCCGAAGATCGGCACCAGGTGCCCGATGTGGAGCCACGGGCCTGAGGGGTCGAAGCCGTTGTAGCCCGTGATCGTGCGGCCGCTCGCGAGCCGCGCCTCCAGCCCATCGGAGGCAGCGTGGAACATCCCGCGCCAGCGGAGCTCCGGGATGAGCCCGCCGAGGCCGGGATCGAACGACGGCGGTGTCGAAACCGACATCGAATCGGGCGTCACAGGATCGGGGCGAAGGCCGTCGACACCGCGACCCGATGGGGGGAAAAGGCCCTCACGGACCCTATGGTATCGTCGCCCGCACATGCAGACAGCCCTCCAGAGGCGTCAGCGGCATCGCCGAAGCGGAGCCGCAAGGCGCGGACGTGGAGGTGGCTCCGCCCGACGAGCGGCGCTCGCCATCCCGCTCCTCCTGTTCTCGAGCTTCCTCATCCTCGGTGGCGTGGGCTTCATCGGGACCGTCACCGCGTACGCCTACTACAGCCGGGACCTGCCGGACCCCGCGCAGCTCCTGAACGACATCAGCTTCGAACAGCCCTCGGTCGTCTACGACCGCACCGGCAAGGTCGAGCTGGCGCGCTTCGGGGTCCTCCGCCGCCAGCTGGTCACCTTCGACCAGATCCCGCCCGAGATGATGGACGCGACGACGGCGGTCGAGGACAAGGACTTCTGGACGAACCCCGGCTTCGACATCAGCGCCGTGGTGTCCGCCGGCCTCGACACGCTCTCTGGCCATCCTCGCGGCGCGTCGACGATCACCCAGCAGCTCGTTCGGGCGCGCCTCCTCGGCACCAACGGGTTCAGCGGGACGGTCTACGACCGGAAGATCCGCGAGATCATCCAGTCGATCCGGCTGACCCAGGCGTTCCCGGGGGACGCCGGCAAGCAGACGATCATGACCGCGTACCTGAACCAGAACTTCTACGGGAACCAGAGCTACGGCGTCGAGGCCGCCGCCCTCGGGTACTTCGGCAAGGACCTCACCAAGCTGGACCTCGCCCAGTTTGCCGTGCTCGCGGCCATACCCCAGTCGCCGACCCAGTACGACCTGATCAAGAACGCGATCCGCGAATGCAGCATCACCCTCCAGGAGGGCCAGGTCTGCCCCGCGGATAAGGTCACGCTGATCGTCCCCTCCACGACGGACATCGTGACCCGCCGGAACCACGTCCTCGAGCTGATGAAGACGCGCAGCGTCCTGTCGGGCACGAAGCACGCCCCGGCCGAATACGACGCCGCCGAGCAGGAGCCGCTCATCCTGACGCCGCAGGCGGCCCCGCCCTGGAAGGCGCCCCAGTTCGTGTGGCAGATCCGGAGCCAGCTCGGGGCGATCCTGTGCGGCCCGGACCTTGCCGACAACTGCCCGGCCGTCGACACCGGCGGCTACCAGGTCGTGACCTCGCTCGACTGGACCATGCAGCAGACGGTCGAGAAGTGGCTGTACGCGTCGACGCGGGTGACCCAGCTCAAGAGCCCGGGTCCGGTCTGGAAGGCCCTCGGGATCTCCGCCGGCGACCAGTCCTGGTTGCGCAACCTGAAGGGCGCCAACCTCCACAACGGCGCAGCCGCGATCGAGGACTACCGGACCGGCCAGATCCTCGCCTACGCCGGCAGCGGCCAGTACTACGCCGACGGGAACACCAAGTTCCAGCCCCAGTTCGATGTCATGTCGGACGGGTTCCGGCAGCCGGGCTCGTCGATCAAGCCGCTGAATTACGTCATCGGCATCGACGACCACACCCTGACGGCGGCCACGGTGTTCATGGACGTCGTCACCGAGTTCGGCAAGAAGGGCGCGTCGTACACGCCGACCCAGGACGACGGCCTGGAGCGCGGCCCAGTTCGGCTCCGCTCGGCCCTCCAATTCTCGCTGAACGTCCCTTCGATCAAGGCCGGCCTCCTCCAGGGCATCGATCACGTGTTCAACCGCGAGCAGGACTTCGGGATGCACTTTCCGCCGGGCGCAGTCCCGGTGGTCTCGCAATCCATCGGGACGATCGAGGTCCACCCGATCGACCTGCTCGGCGCCTACGGCTCGATCGCCGACGGCGGCGTCCTCATGCCGCGAACGATGATCCTCGAGGTCCGGGACAAGGGCGGCAACGTGGTCTATCCGACGGCGAACGACACGCAGGTCGGCAAGCGGATCGTCTCGCCCCAGGCGGCCTACATCATCACGGACATCCTGAGCGGCAACACCACCCCGAGCATCAACCCGTTCTGGGGCAAGTGGGACATCCTGCAGAAGACGAGCAGCGGCACGATCCGCCGGCCTGCCGCCTACAAGACGGGGACGACGAACGACCACAAGGACACCCTCGCCTTCGGGTACCTCGCGCCCCCCAGTGACCCGAATGCGCCGGCCCTCGCAGTCGGCGTCTGGATGGGCAACTCGGACTCCTCGCCGAACAACGACGCACTCTCGCTGGCGTCGTCTGCGCCGGTCTGGTCGCGCATCCTGACCGAGGCCAGCAAGAAGATGCCGATCGCGAAGTTCAGCCGGCCGGACGGGCTGGTCGACGTGACCGTCGACGCGTTCAGCGGCATGCTCCCCGGCCCCGGCACGGTGTCGACGGTCAAAGAGATGTTCATCAAGGGCACCCAGCCGACCCGCCCGGACAACCTCCACGTCTCTGTCCAGATCGACCAGGCGACCGGCCTGCTGTGGGCGAACGGCTGCACCGGCCCGATGGTGACCAAGACGGCCCTCGACTTCAGCCAGGCAGAGCCCCGCTTCCCGCAGTGGCAGCCGTACACCCAGGAATGGGCCCAGCGAGCGGCCAGGGGCCCCGGCGTACGTGGCGGTCCCAAGAGGACCCGGACGATGTACTTCTACAGCCTCGGCTTTCACCCGTTCGGGGCAACCTGGGGCGGCGCGTTCAAGCCGACCGGAGTGTGCCAGCCACTGACCAACTGCGGACCGGGTGGCGGGCCGCCCACCCCACAGCCCTCGATCATCGTCCCGTGCATCACCCCGCCGCCAACGCCCAGCCAGAGCCACGGCAATCCGCACGACACGCCGACGCCCTCACCCACGAAGGGCAAGGCGTCGGGCGGGCTCCCGTCGCTGCTGGTACCCGGCGGTCAAACGACGACGACCGCCGCGGCGCCGCCGAACGGGATCCTGCCGATCGCCCTGTTCCCGCTGCTGGCACCGCTGTTCACGCTGCTGATCGGGCGCCGGTTCAAGCCGGTTCGACCGAAGCGGCGGCGCCGCTAGCCGCCCAGGCGCCTCGCCTACAGCTCGACGACGGTGACCCCGTCGCCGCCCTCGCCGCGCTCGCCGGGCCGGACCGTTCGAACGAGCGGATGGGCCGCCGAGTCGGTTCGCACCGCGTCTCGCAGCGCGCCGGTTCCGAGGCCGTGGATCACGGTGACTTTCGCCAGACCGGCGAGCGAGGCGTCCTCGAGGTAGCGGTCAAGGGCCGCCAGCGCTTCGTCGACCCGCGCGCCGCGTAGGTCGAGTGACATCGGGACGCTCCGGGCGCGGCTGAGCCGCAGCTCCGCGACGTTCGTGCCGGCGGGCCCGGCGCCGCTGCCGTTGCCGGTGCCCGAGCCGCCACTCGACGGCTCGACGGGCTCGAGATCGGCGACCTCGACGCTGACGCGCATCGAGCCGGTCTCGATGGTCGCTCGGCGCTTCGATCGATCGAGCTCGGCGATCCGCCCCGTCCAGCCGCCGGACCGACTCCGCGCCTCGTCGCCGACCCGCCAGGCCGGTGGCGATGCGGAGCCCGCGGGTGCCTTCGTGGCCGCTGGCCCACCACGCGCTGATGCCGGCGCCGGCGCCTTCGCGAGTCGATCCTCTGCGCGCTCCAGCACGCTGTTGATGGCCGGACCCGTGAGCGCGCCGCGCTCGAGCGACCGGCGGGCGTTCTCGAGCTCCGACCGGAGATCCGAGACGAGGCGCGCGGCTTCTTCCCGCGCGCGCAGCTCCGTGTCCGCGCGCGACTGCTGGGCCTTCCGTCGTTCGTCGGCGGCAGCCCGGAGCGCTTCGCCGGCACGCAGCTCCGCCTCGCGGGTGCGGTCCTTCGACTCCGCAGTCTCGGTCTCGACCTCGCGGATGCGCGCCAGCGTCGCCTCGAAGGTGCGCTGTGACTCGCTGAGGCGCGATCGAGCGTCGGCCACCAGCGCCGGCGGGAGCCCCAGGCGCTCGGCGATGGCGAAGGCCTGCGAGCCGCCTGGCAGCCCGATCGTGAGCCGGTACGTGGGGCTGAGCGTCTCGAGATCGAACTCCACGGACGCGTTCGTCGCGCCGGGCGTCGTGTGGGCGTAGGCCTTCAGCTCGGCGTAGTGGGTCGTCGCGGCGACGAGCGCGCCTGCCTTGATGAAGTGGTCCAGCAGCGCCTGGGCGAGCGCAGACCCCTCGGTCGGGTCGGTGCCGGCCCCGAGCTCATCGAGCAGCACGAGCGTCCCCGGGCCGGCCGCCTCGACGATCCGAATGATCGAGCGCAGGTGGCCGGAGAACGTCGACAGTGACTGGGCGATCGACTGCTCGTCGCCGATGTCGGCGAAGACGTCTTGGAGGATCGGCAGCCGGCTGCCGGGCGCCGCCGGGACATGGAGCCCCGCCTGGTGCATCAGTGCCAGCAGCCCGAGCGTCCGGAGGGTCACGGTCTTGCCGCCCGTGTTCGGGCCGGTCACGACGAGGGCCGTGAAGCCGTCGCCGAGGCGCACGTCGATCGGGACCACACGGCCGGTCAGGCCCGGATGGCGTGCCGAAAGGAGGATGACCTCGGACCGTTTCGTCGTCTCCGGACGCGAGGCGCCCATCTCGCCGGCGAGCTGCGCCTTGGCTGCCCAGAAGTCGAACTGGGCGAGTGCGCCGAGGGTCTCGCGCAGCGGCCCGGCGTTCGCGCCGACCAGTGCCGACAGCTCGTCGAGGATCCGCTCGATCTCGGCCTGCTCGGCGGCCTGCGCCTCGCGCCACGCATTCCCGAGCTCGACGACCACGAGCGGCTCGATGAACAGCGTCTGCCCGCTCCCGGATGCGTCGTGCACGATGCCCTTGACCCGGCCCTTCGCGTCGGCCCGGACCGGCACGACGTAGCGCCCGTTGCGGAGCGTGACGATCGGCTCCTGGAGGGCGTTGCCGAGCTCCGAGGCGACGAGGGTGTCGAGGCGGCGCCGGAGGCGGTCGAACGCGACTCGAACGGCCGCGCGGAGACCACCGAGGCGGGGCGATGCGGTATCGAGCAACTCGCCCGCCGGGTCGAACGAGCGCGCGAGGGTGGACGTGATCGCCGGCAGCGGATGCAGCTGGCGGCCCAGCTCGCGCTGGAGCGGCCGGCGCGCGTCGGCGAGGTGCGGCTTGAGGCCGGCCGCGGCGTCGAGCGTCGCCCAGACGTCGAGGAACTGCTCGGGATCGAGGCGGCCGCCACGCGCCGCGCGCTCGATGGCCGGCCCGATGTCGCGCGCGCCGGCAATCCCGACGCCCGCCCGTTCCTCGATCAGTGCCCGCGCCTCGTCGGTCTCGTCCAGCCCACGCGCGACGAGGACCGCGTCCGACTGGGGTGCGAGCGCCTCAGCGAGACGGCGGCTCGGGCCGAACGAGGTGTGGTCCGCCAGCCGCGCGCGGACGAGCGGGAATTCGAGGATCGCGACCGAGCGAGCGTCCACCTTCGCTAGCGGCGCTCGGTGAAGCGCCACGGCAGGCTTCGCCACGGCTCCGGGGCGTAGCCGATGCCGATGCGCGGCGTTGCGACGATGTCCACCGCTGCGGCGCCCGCCTCGATACGGAGCGGCGCCGACGGCTCGAGCAGGTCCAGGCCGGTGTCCTCCCGCGAGATGTCGAAGGCGGCGGCGACGAGGCCGGGACCGGCCGTGAGGCCGCTCGGCATGAGCGCGCCGATCCGTGCGATGGCCCGCAGGCGGGCGTCAGCCGTGCCCGCCCGGCGAAGGGCGTGCGCAAGTCGCGCGGCGCGCATCGCCGGGACGCCCGCGACCGGCTCGACGGCGCGGATCAGCACGGCGGCAGGCCGCCCAGCAGGCTCCGTGACCACGTTCAGGCACTCGTACATCCCGTAGACAAGGTACACGTAGGAAATCCCCGGAGGCCCGAACATGACGGCGTTGCGCGGCGTGCGTCCGAACCTCGCGTGCGAGGCGGCGTCGTCCTCCCCGATGTACGCCTCGACCTCGACGATGCGCCCGATGCGTCGAGCTTCCGGGGCACCGTCGGGCGCCTCGCGGACGAGGTACGCGCCGAGCAGGGCGCGGGCGGCATCGAGCGTGGGTCCGGCGAGAATCTCACGGGAGAGGGTCATCCGCCGCAGCGTCCCACGCGGGACGCGTCGCCGTCGATCAGGCGCGGGCAGTCAGCGCCCTGGCGAACGCGTCCTTCACGTCCTGCGGGATCAGCAGGCCGAAGATCGCGAGGAGCCCCGGGACCAGGTTGTGGCGCAGGATCGATCCGGTGAGCGAGGTGTCCAGGAACCCGAATACGGTCCGCAGCGGCCCGAACTCGCCGATCCCGGCATGGTCCCTGACGTCTGCCTGCGTGAAGTACGGGTCGAGGATCAGCATGATCGCGATGAGGATGAGGATCCCCTCGAACACGCCGAGCAGGCCGCCGAGGATCTCGTCGAGGGCCGGGTAGCGCGGGAACAGCGGCGCCGGCCGATATGAGATCTGGATGCCGATGCTGAGCGTGACGGCCACGGCGACGAACACCGCGCCGAACGCGACCATGTAGCTGTACGCCGGGACGATCGTGGTCCACTCGTGGGTCAGGTACTCACCGAGCGGCTGGCGCAGCAGGGCGCCGACGAAGAGCGAGAACAGGATCGCGGCGATGCCGAGGATCCGGCGGACGAGGCCCTGGGCGTACCCGACGATGAACATCGCCAGCAGGACCAGGGCGATCACGAGGTCGAACGGCTGGAGCTGGTCCACGGCGGGACTGTAACAGGCTCAGGAGCGGATTCGTGCTCCGATGTTCTCCCTCAGCGCGTCGCTGATCGTACCGATCGCGGCGTCGATCTCGGCCTCGCCGACCGCCCGATCCGGCGCGCCGAACCGAAGACGGAACGTGAGGCTGCGCTCGTCCGGCCCGAGCGGATGGCCTCGATAGGTGCCGACGAGGGTCGTGTCCTCTAGGGCAGACCCTCCCGCAGCGCTCACTGCGTCGGTGACCGCGGCCGCGGCGACGCGATCAGGCACGTCCACGGTGAGGTCGCGCTCGATCGGCTGGAAGCGTGGCAGCGGGACCGAGCGCTCCGGCGTGAGACTGCCGCCGGCCAGCCCGGCGACGGACAGCTCCGCGACGACGACCCGATGGGCTCGGAGGTCCCACGCCTCGGCCAGGCGCGGATGCAGCTCGCCGACGACGCCCGCGATCGCGAGCGACCCGTCGGCGAAGCGCGATTCGACGCTCGCGCTCCGGCCCGGGTGGAGGATCGGCTCGTCGCCGAGCGGCGTGTACTTCGGGACGCCTGAGCCCAGCAGCCCTGCGACCAGCTCGATGGCGCCCTTCGCATCCTCGATGTCGGCCTCGCGGCGGGGGCGATTCCAGGCCGGCGGCTCCATCGCCCCGGCGAACGCCAGCCCGAGGCGCCACCACTCCCGCGAGTCGTCGCCGACGCGCCCGTACCCCTTGCCGACCTCGAAGATCGCGAGATCCGTCTGGCCGTGCCTGGCGTTGGTATCGACGACCTCGACGAGGCTGCCGACGAGGGACTGCCGGAGGATCGAGTGGTCCATCGAGAGCGGGTTCGTGACGGTCACCGGCGCGCCTTCGCGCGCGGCCTCGCCCGCGGCTGGCCGGTCGTCGACGGTCCAGGCGAACGCCTCGATCATCCGCGCCGACACGAGGGCGTAGCTGACGACCTCCGTCAGGCCCGCACCGGCGAGCGCGCCTCGGAGGGCATCGCGCGCCGCGAGGGGCGTCTCGCGCCAGGCCGGCATCTGGGTCGACGGCCGCCGCGGCGGGACCTCCTCGTAGCCGTGGATGCGCGCGATCTCCTCGGCGAGGTCCGCCTCGATCTCGATGTCGCGCCGCCACGTCGGGATGGTCGCGAGCACCGCGTGGCCGGCGCCGGCGGGCACGGATTCTGGCGTCGGACCGGCGGCGATGGCGACGCCGATCGGACCGGCCGAGACCTCCGTCTCGATGCCGACCCGCTCGAGGACGGCCCGCTGCGCGTCGACGCCGAGCGAGGTGCCGAGCAGTCGATCCACCCGCGCCGGCCGGAACGCGACGCGTCGAGGCGTCGGCTCTTCGGGATGGGTGTCGACCGCGCCCCTCGCCACCGAGCCGCCAGCCCACGCCAGGATCAGCTGCGCGGTGCGGTCCGCGCCGACTCGGGCGAGCCGGAACTCCTGGCCCTTCTCGAACCGCAGGCTCGCCTCGGACCGCAGGGCGAACCGGAACGCCGTGCGGCGAATGCTCACCGGATCGAAGATCGCCGACTCGACGATCACGGCCGGCGTCGCATTTGACACCTCGGATGCCGCTCCACCCATGACGCCCGCGATCCCGAGCGGCCCGTTGGCGTCGGCGATGAGGAGGGCCTCCGGGTCCAGGGCCCGATCGACGTGGTCCAGGGTCTCGAGGCGCTCCCCCGCCGCAGCCGGCCGCACCACGATCCCGGCCCGGCCGCTGCCGTCCCGCGCCACCGCAGCCGCATCGAAGGTGTGGATCGGCTTGCCCAGCTCCACCATGACGTAATTCGACGCGTCGACGACGTTGCTGATCGGCCGGATGCCGGCGGCGAGGAGCCGCATCTGGACCCAGTCCGGTGACGGCCGCACGGTGACGCCATCCACCCACCGGCCCACGAAGCGCGGGCAGAGCCGCTCGTCGTCCACGCGGACGGTGAGCCGCCCTTCGATCGGTTCGCCGGTATCGGCGACCTCGATCGCGGGCATCCGCACCGTCCCGCCGGTCAACGCGGCAACTTCACGGGCGATGCCAAGGATCGACAGCGCGTCGCCGCGGTTCGGCTTGACGTCGACGTCGAGGACCACGTCGCCGTACAGGTCGGCCAGCTTGGCGCCGAGCGGCGTTTCGGGGGCGAGAATCAGGATCCCATCCGCGTCCGCGTTGAGCCCCAGCTCATCCCCCGAGCAGAGCATCCCGTTCGAGACGACGCCCATCTTCTCGGTCCGCTCGATCCGCCGATTGCCCGGCAGCACGGCCCCCGGCAGCGCCACGGGCACCCGCTGGCCGACGGCGATGTTCGTCGCCCCGCACACGATCTCGAGCGGCTCGCCGGAGCCCATGTTCACGCGCGTGAGCGAGAGCCGGTCGGCGTTCGGGTGCTTCTCGACCGCGAGGAGCTCACCGACGACGACGTTCGCCCAGTCGGTCCCCCGCCGCTCGATGCCCTTGACCTCCATGCCGAGCAGCGTCAGCCGCGCGGCGAGATCCTCCGGCGCCAAGTCGACGTCGACGAATTCGCGGAGCCACGAGAGCGGGACTCTCATCGAACCGGGCTCATCGGAACTGGCCCAGGAAGCGGACGTCGTTCTCGAGGAACAGGCGCAGGTCGGTGATCCGGTGCCGCAGCATCGAGATCCGCTCCGGCCCCATCCCGAACGCGAATCCCTGGTAGCGCTCCGGGTCGAGCCCGCCTCGGCGAAGCACGACGGGATGGATCATCCCCGCGCCCAGGATCGTCATCCAGCCGCTCCGGCCGCACGCCGGGCAGCCGGGCCCGCCGCACACGAGGCACTCGACATCGAACGCGACGGACGGCTCCGTGAACGGGTAGTAGCCGGGCCGGAACCGCGTCCGCTTGCCGGCGCCGAACATCGCGTGGGCGAACTCGTCGAGCAGGCCGCGCAGGTCGCCCATGGTGGTGCCTTCGTCGACCATGATCCCCTCGACCTGGAAGAACTCCGAGCCGTGCGAGGCGTCGATCGCCTCGTACCGGAAGCAGCGGCCAGGGAGCAGCGCCCGGATCGGCGGCTGCATCGTCCGCATGACGTGGAGCTGGCCGGGCGACGTGTGGGTCCGCAGCAGGTGCCCGGGGATGTCCACGTACAGGGTGTCCCACAGGTCGCGCGCCGGATGGTCCGGCGGGATGTTCAGGTCCTGGAAGTTGGTCAGGTCGTCCTCGATCTCGGGGCTCTCGTGGACCACGAACCCGAACTGGCCGAAGATTCGAGCGATCTCGAACATCGACTCGATGCTCGGGTGGAGCGAGCCGTGCCGGAACGGTCGGCCCGGCATCGTGACGTCGATCGTCTCGGCGGCGAGGCGGGCGTCGAGCTCGGCCGAGCCAAGCACCGCTCGGCGCTCCGCGATCTCCGCTTCGATGCCGGCACGGACCCGGTTCGCGACGGCGCCGACCTTCGGCCGGTCGTCGACGGGCAGCGCACCGATGCCGCGCAGGACGCCGGTGAGGCGGCCCTTTTTGCCGAGGACGTCGACCTCGAGCGCATCGAGGGACGCGACATCGGGCGCGCCCGCGAGCGCAGTCGCGGTCTCCGCCGCCAGCGTCTCGAGATCCTGCGTCAGCTGAGCGAGTTCCACGCGGGTCCTTCCTGTCCGAGGCTTCGATGGTACGGGCTGTCCGGTCCTTGAATCACGAGCCCCCGATCATCCGAGGATGTCGAGGGCTCGTCGAGCGGTGGGGCGGGAGCTGTTCGATCAGCTTCCCTTCGCCGCTTCGACGATCTGCGTAAACGTACCGGCGTCGCGCACGGCGAGGTCGGCGAGGATCTTTCGATCGATGTCGATGTTGGCCTTCTTCAGGCCCTCGATGAACCGGCCGTAGGTCCAGCCTTCCTTGCGGACAGCCGCGTTGATGCGGACGATCCAGAGGCCGCGGAAATCACGCTTGCGCTGCTTGCGGTCGCGCGTCGCGTAGGCGAGGGCGTGGAGCAGGGCCTCGCGCGCCGGCTTGACCAGCCGCGAGCGGGTGCCCTTGCGACCCTCGGCGTCGTCGAGGAGGCGCTTGTGGCGGGCGTGCGCGGTGACGCCGCGCTTGACTCGTGCCATTGGGCTGTCGGGCTCCTAGAGGTACGGGAGCAGGCGCCGGACCTGCTTGGCGTGGGTCTTGTCCATCGTGGAGACGCCGGCATAGCGCCGGGTTCGGCGGGAGGACTTGATTTCGAGGTGGTGGCCACGCCAGGCGTTGACTCGGATGACCTTGCCGCTGCCGGTCACGCCGATACGCTTCTGGGCCGCCTTGTGGCTCTTCATCTTCGGCATTGCTGTTCTTTAGTCTCCCGTTGTCGGCATCGCGACCTTCGTCGCCTCCGCCCCGTTCGTCGCCTTTGCTTCCGCTGGTGCCGCCACCGGCGCCGGCGTTGCCGCTGCTCCGTTCGTCGGCGCCGTAGGTCCCTTTGGCGCCACTACCGGATCGTCAGTTGCACCATCGCCACCGTCGTCCGGGCGATTTGCCTTCGGACCCGGCTCGACGACCTTCGGCTTGTGCGTCGAGGCCAGGACGATGAACATCGACTTGCCCTCGAGCACCGGCTGGCGCTCGATGGTTCCATGCTCTTCGACCAGCTTCGAGAACTTCTCGAGCAGCACCCGCCCCAGCTCGGGGTGGCTGAGCTCGCGACCTCTGAAGCGGACCGTGACCTTGATTCGATCGCCGTCGGAGAGGAACTCCACCGCCCGATGGACCTTCGTATCGAAGTCGCCCACGCCGATCTTCGGCGAGAGCCGCACTTCCTTGAAGGTCACCGAGCGCTGCCGGCGCTTGTTCTCCTTCTCCCGCTTCGTCAGCTCGTACTTGTACTGGCCGAAGTTGAGAAATCGAACAACCGGCGGAGCCGCCATCGGGGCTACCTCGACAAGGTCGAGGCCCCGCTCCTGCGCCATCTCGAGGGCTTGGGGCGTGGGCATGACACCCAGCTGATTGTCCTCTTCGTCGATCACTCGGACCTGTGGGATCCGGATCATCTCGTTGATGCGCAGGTCTCGGCTGATGGTTGCTTCCCTCTCGAACGATTTGCTTGTCGTTTCCGGTCAGGCAACGGCAAAGCCGCGGCCGTCCCGGTCGCCGCGGGAATATAGCACAGGGTCGGTCAGGCTCCCCTCGCAGCGGCCTCCGCAGCGAAGCGATCGGCGAGGGCATCCCAGGTCAGCGTTTCCTGCGCGGCTCCCTTCTCCTCGCCACGCCGGCGGACGGTGGCCGTCTTCGCCTCGACCTCGCGGTCGCCGAGGACGAGCATGTACGGCACCTTCTGCTCCTGGGCGAGCCGGATCTTGTTCTGCATCCGGTTGTCCGAGGCGTCCACCTCCACCCGAAGGCCGCGCGAGCGGAGCACGGAGGCGAGCTCCTCCGCCGGCTCGACGTGCCGGTCGGCGATCGGGATGACCACCGCCTGCACGGGCGCGATCCACAGCGGGAACGCGCCGGCGAAGTGCTCGACCAGGATGCCGATGAACCGTTCGATGCTGCCGTAGATGGCGCGATGCAGCGCGATCGGTCGAACCGCGGCGCCGGTCTCGTCGTCGTACTTGAGGTCGAACCGCTCGGGCAGCATCGTCAGGTCGATCTGGATGGTCGCCATCTGCCACTCGCGCCCGAGGGCGTCGTCGATGTAGATGTCGATCTTTGGCGCGTAGAACGTGCCGTCCTTGGGCTTCAGCTCGTAGCTGATGTCCGAGGCAGCGAAGGCCTCCATCGTTAGCCGCTCGGCGCGCTCCCACAGCGCCGGGTCGCCGATCGCCTTGTCCGGCTTCGTCGCGAAGCTGAAGCGTGGCGTCAAGCCGAACCAGCCGTACGCCTCGCGAACCTCGCCCAGGAGCGCCTGGATCTCCTCCATGAGCTGATCCGGGCGGACGTAGATGTGGGCGTCGTCCTGGACGAATTGCCGCACGCGCGTCAACCCGCTGAGCGTGCCCGACAGCTCGTTGCGATGCAGCCGGCCGTACTCGGCGTAGCGCAGCGGCAGGTCGCGGTACGAGCGCTTCCTCGAGCGGTAGATGAACGTGGACTCGGGGCAGTTCATCGGCTTCAGGCTGAAGGTCTGGTTCTCGGACTCGAACAGGAACATGTTCTCGCGATACAGGTCCCAGTGGCCGGACTGCTGCCACAGCCGCTCGCTGACCAGCATCGGCGTGGAGACCTCGAGATAGTCGCGGCGAGCCTGGAGCTCGCGCATCGAATCCTCGAGCAGCCGATACAGCTTCTGGCCCTTCGGATGCCAGAACGCGGCGCCGGGGCTCACGTCGTGGAAGCTGAACAGGTCGAGCTGCACGCCGAGCCGGCGATGGTCGCGCTTCTTCGCCTCCGCCCGGCGCCACAGGAACGCGTCCAGGGCCTCCTGGTCCGCCCAGACCGTGCCGTAGATGCGCTGGAGCGCCGGCCGCTTCGCGTCGCCGCGCCAGTACGCGCCGGCGACCGACAGCAGCTTGAACGGCCCGATCTTGCCGGTCGATGCCACATGCGGTCCGCGGCACAGGTCGCTGAACGGCCCGTGCTCGTAGAAGGTGATCGCGGGACTCCCCTCCCCGGCCGCCTTCGCCTTCGCGGCGAGGTCGTCGAGGATCTCGACCTTGTACGTCTGGCCCCGGCCCTCGACGGCGGCGCGCCCGTCGTCGAACGGAACTTCCCTGCGGATGAACGGATGGTTCGCGGCGACGCTCTCGCGCATCCGCACCTCGATCGCGGCGAGGTCGTCCGGCGTGAGCGCGCGCGGGACGTCGAAGTCGTAGTAGAAGCCGTCGGCGACCGCCGGCCCGATGCCGAGCTTGGTGCCCGGGAACAGGTCGAGGACCGCCTCCGCCATGACGTGGGCCGTCGAGTGGCGCATCGCATCGAGCTCGTCGTGGGCGCCCGCATCCAGCAGCTCGTCGACCGAGCCGCGCTCCGGCGCCTCGAGGATCTCCACGTCGACCGCCCCGGCGGCGTGGCCCGCGTCGGCCGCAGGGGGCGCGCCCGCCGGCGCCGCCTCGTTCACGTTGTCCGCCATTGCATCGACCTCCCGAGAATCGAAACGACCCCTCGTCCACGACAGGACGAGAGGTCGAACAGCTCGACTTCCCGCGGTTCCACCCGCCTTCCCGACCCGCGCCTCCGAGGAGGCTCTCGAGCAGGGCGCTCGCGCCGCGCTAACGGGCGGACCCGGGCCGGTTCACCGGCCGCTCACGGGTGGTGCGGGTTCGAAGGTCGATCTGCCGGCTTCCACCAGCCCGGCTCGCTCTGAGACCTGCCCTCGATCGCGTGTCCCGATCGATGCGTTGGCCGGACTATAGCGCACCGCTGTCTACTGGACGACGAACTCGAACATCGCCGCGAGCGCGCTCGCCGCCGTCCACCAATCGGTCAGATCGCTGCCGCCGGGCCGGGCATCGGCCATCTCGATGGCGAGCGTCTTGTCGCCGTTTCGCAGCAGGTACACCCGGATCGGCTCGGTCGCGATAACGCCATGCACGAGATCGGATGGCGGCGACCCGACATAGATGTCCGCGTATGCGCCATCGGAGCAGCCGTCACCGGTCGCACCCTTGATCGCGAGGTCCAGCGCCACGCCAGTGAGTCCGCCGATCGAGACGTCGTGCTTGTTCGTCACGGCCAGGGACGGTTTCGAGGTGAGGTAGCCGACGAGCCCGTCGAACGTCGCCGGCACGGTATCGGATGGATGGCCGGTGCAATGCCCCGGCGCAACGACGGACGTGTACACGCCAAGGTAATCGCTGGTGCCTGGGTTCACGCCGCCGAGCGTGCTGCCCGGAGGCAGCAGCAGGAAGTTCCCGGGCAGGTCCTCCATGTTCGTCCAACCCTCGGGAACCGAATAGGTCAGCTTGGGCCGGAAGCCGATGGTCGTGTACGTCCCGGCCGGGAGCGGGCCGAGGCAGAAGTTGAGCGAGCCGCCGTCCGGATTCGGGCAGCGAACGATCGTGCCTTCAGGGGTCGCCACGGCTGCCTGTGTCGCGGCGGCCGTCTGGGTCGTCTGGCTTGGAGCCGTCGTCGCGGCAGGCTGTGCCGTTGGGCTGCTGGCTCCGCATGCGGCAAGCAGGAAGCCAGCCAGGACCAGTCCGACGAGTGAACGCATCGGTGAACGATACGCGCCGCCATCGGCTGCGAGGCGTCCGTAGACTCCGATCTCATGCGCCTGCCGAGCTCATTCGAAGCGCTCCGCGAGCGGAACTTCGCGCGCTACCTCGCTGCCGAGAGCATCTCCGACCTCGGCTCCGGCATGGCGATGGTCGCGCTGGCATTCGCGGTCCTCCAGTTCGGCGGTGCGATCGACCTCGGGATCGTGCTCCTCGCGCGGGAAGTCCCGATCGTCGTCTTCGTCCTGCTCGGGGGCGTGCTCGCCGACCGGGTCCCACGGCGGCGGCTCCTCGCGACCAGTGACCTCGTCAAGGGTGTCGCGCAGGTCGCCACCGCCGCGCTTCTGTTCACCGGCGCAGCGAACGTGTGGAACGTGGCCCTGCTCCAGATCGCGTTCGGGGTCGCCAATGCGCTCTCGCGGCCGGCGACGATCGGGCTCGTCAAGGAGGTCGTCAGCGACGAGCGGCTCCAGCAGGGCAACGCGCTGCTGCACCTGTCGACCAACGTCTTCTCGATCGCGGGGCCGGCGATCGGCGCGATCATCGTCGCGGCCGGCAGTCCCGCGTTGGCGATCGCCATCGATGCCGCGACGTTCTTCATCTCCGCGGCCCTCATCGCGTCGCTCCAGTTGACGCGTGTCGTCCGGACCGTCACCGCCTCGATCCTCACCGACTTGCGCGACGGGTTCCACGAGCTGACGAGCCGGCCCTGGGCCGTCGCGATCATCGCGGCCTTCGGCCTGTTCCAGCTGACGTACTTCCCGGCCCTGAACGTCCTCGGGCCGATCGTCGCGAAGGACCAGCTCGGGGGCGCCGGCGCGTGGGGCACGATCCTCGCGGTCCAGTCGGTCGGCGCCGTCCTCGGCGGGTTGGTCGCGCTCCGCATCCGGGTGGGCCAGCCACTCGTCTGGTGCGAGCTGGTCGTGACGCCCGCCGGGCTGCTCCTCGCCGGTTTGGCGGTGCCGCTGCCGCTGCTCGCCCTCGCGGCGATGAGCGCGCTCGTCGGCGCGGGATTTGCGATCGGGAACACGCTCTATCTCACGGCGTTCCAGCGCAACCTGCCGGAGCACGCCCTCTCGCGCATCAGCTCGTACGACTGGTTCGGCTCGCTCGCGCTGAACCCGATCGGCTACGCCTTGATCGGCCCGATCGCCGCTGCCCTCGGGGCGCAGCAGACCCTGTACGTCGCGGCCGTCCTCAACTTCATCGTCTGCGTCGGAGTCGTCCTGGTGCCGTCCGTGCGGCGCATCACGATGTCGGGGTCCGAGCCGGCCCCTACTTGACGACGACGGTCGTCTGCATCGACGGATGTGGTTGGCAGGTGAACTGGTACGTGCCGGGCTTCGTGAACGTGATCGAGACGCTGGCACCGGTTCGCAGGAGCTCGTCCGCGCAGGCTCCGTCATCCTTCGCCCCGAAGAATCCCTGCGTGATGGTGTGGTAAGCGGCCATGCCGTTGACGAACGTAACCGACTGTCCGGACTTGATCGTGACCGGGCCGGTGTAGTCGAAGAATCCGAGCTTGTCCTGAGTCACGTGGATCGTCGCCGCCGTGGCGACATGCGTCTCCGTGGTGACGCGGCACCCGCTCGGCGTCCCGGCGGTCGGACTGGAGGTGGCGGTCGGTGCGTGGATCGAGGGCGGCGGCGTGATTGTGACTGTCGCGACGATCGACGGGCTCACAACCGTTGGTGGACTAGCTCCGGGGGTAGTCGCCGCGCCGCAGCCGGCGAGCAGGGCAACCAGGCCCGCGCACACCAGGACGCCGAGGCGCTGCGAAGCGGTCCGCATGCGAGGTATTCGCCGGTCGGTATGAGAATCCTTCGACTGATGTGAACCGGCCCCGGTCGCGAGACCGGGGCCGTGATTCGTTGCGGTTCTAACGCCCGGTCAGCAGGGCGCCCAGCCACTCCCGCGGTGGATCGTCTTGCTGCCCACGACGTTCGCCTTGTCGAAGCCACCGAGGTAGAGCGTGCCGCCTGCGGTGTCGTACGGATTCGACGTATCGACCGGGAAGGTGGTCGAGTCGGTGCCGCTGCTCTCCGTCGCTGGCAACGGCTGGAAGAAGCCGAGGCCCCCGCCGTTCGGCCCGTGGTTGCCGGCGCCGAAGCCGTCGCCATCGGCGGTGATGCCGCTCCACGTCATCGTGATCTGGATCGTGCCGGGGTCGGAAAGGCAGGCCGTGACGGTCAACGATGAGCCCCTCGCAAGCACGCTCGGCGCGAGCACCACGAGGAGAGACACGCCGAGGATTGCCGCCAAGAGCCGACGCGGCAGGGACGCCCGGGACATAGCAGACACCTCCACAACATCGACGGTCAGGGCCGCCGGAGTTTCGGGGACCGATGCCTGCCCTGGTTGCGCCGCCAATGCGATCGTACGGCCGCGTGTGCTCGCTTGCACGGTCGCCAACGCACCGATGGTGCGGATCACTGGGCGAAGGATGGTGGGCGACACTGGGCTCGAACCAGTGACCTCTTGCATGTCAAGCAAGTGCTCTAACCAACTGAGCTAGCCGCCCGAGTGCGACGCGAGTTCCGTCGCGCCGCCGGCGCATTCTAGCAAGGGTGGTGGACGGCTTCCTCCGGCGCGAACAGTGAGCGGGCGGACGCCGCAGGTGCCGCCGTCATCTAGCCCATGACGCCGATCTCCGAGCGGGATGTGCGTGTCGTAGGGTTCGCAGATGCTCATGTGCCCGTCCTGCGGTCGTGAGAACGCCGCAGATGCGCGCTTCTGCAATACGTGCGGTACGGCGCTCACGGCGGCGCCCGTAGCTGCGCGCAAGGAGCGCAAGTTCGCCACGGCGCTGTTTGCCGACCTCGTCGGCTCGACGGCGCTCGCGGAGCGCGAGGATCCCGAGGTCGTCCAGTCGGTCGTCGGCCGCACGTTCGACCGGCTCGCGCTGGAGATCGGGCGCTACGAGGGCCTCCTCGAGAAGTTCATGGGCGACGCGGTCCTTGCCGTCTTCGGGGTCCCGCGGGCCCACGAGGACGACGCAGAACGGGCAGTGCGCGCCGCACTCGAGATGCAGGCCATCCTCTCCGAGCTCAACCGCGGCTTCGCCGCCGAGGGCAAGCCGACGCTCGGCATGCGGATCGGGGTGGAAGCTGGTGAGGTCCTGGTCGACCTCGAACGCGCATCCGGCCCGCGGGACCGGATGTTGACGGGCGACGCCGTCAACACCGCCGCGCGCCTGCAGTCGGCAGCCGAACCGGGCCAGATCGTCGTTGGGCCCGCCGTCTATGCGAGCACCAAGGACGCCATCGAGTACCGCGCCCTCGAGCCACTCCATCTCAAGGGCAAGGCCGAGCTCGTGCCGGCCTGGCGCGCCCTGCGCATCAAGGCGCGGGTCCGGGGCGAGCGGCCCAGCCTGGGCATGGAGGCGCGCCTGGTCGGCCGCGACGAGGAGCTGGCCGTCCTGAAGCAGACCTTCCAGCGCGTCCAGACCGACAGCCGGCCGGCCCTCGTGACGATGATCGGCCCAGCCGGCGTGGGCAAGTCTCGCCTCACCTCCGAACTCGAGCGCCATGTGGAAGGACTGCCGGAGATCGCCTACTGGCGCCGAGGCAGATGCCTCGCCTACGCAAACACGGCGTACTCCGCCTTGGCCGACGCCATCAAGGCGCAGTGCGAGATCTTCGAGGACGACCCGGCCGAGGTGGCAGCTGGCAAGGCCGAGGCCGCCGTCCGGGACCTTTTCGGCGACGACAGCCTGGCGCCCCAGCTCCGCGCCCTCGTCGGCGCGGGCGAGACGCGCGACATGAGCCGGGAGGAGCTGTTCGAGGCCTGGCGCCGATTCCTGGAACGCCTCGCCGCTCGCTACCCGCTCGTCCTGGTCCTCGACGACATCCACTGGGCCGATGACGGGCTGCTCGACTTCATCGAGCACGTGGCGGACTGGGCGCAAGGTCCGATCACCGTCGTGGCGACGGCCCGCGCGGAGCTGTTCGAGCGGCGGCCGACGTGGGGCGGCGGGAAGCGCAATGCGACCTCGATCTATCTCGATCCGCTGTCCCCTGTCGAGGGCGCGGCGATGCTCGACGATCTGTTGCCGGGGCCGATCGAGCCGGACCTGAAGCGGATCATCGTCGAGCGCAGCGAGGGCAACCCGCTGTTTGTCGAGGAGATCGTCCGCAAGCTCATTGACGACGGCGTGCTCAGGGCAACCGAAGCCTCCCGCTGGGAGGTGGCGCGCACCGTCGGCGAGATCGACCTCCCGCGATCCGTTCAGGGGCTGATCGCCGCGCGCCTCGATGGGCTTCCAGGGGACGAGAAGGCCGTGCTCCAGGACGCGGCTGTCGTGGGCCGCGTCTTCTGGGTTGGTGCGCTCGTGGAGCTGACCGGACGGCCGATTGCCGAGGTACGCGACGCCCTCGGGCGCCTTCGGGTGAAGGAGCTCGTCGTTCAGCACGACCCATCCTCCTTCCGGGACGAGCAGGAGTTTGCCTTTCGGCATGGGTTGATCCGCGACGGGGCGTACGACTCGCTGCCGAAGTCGCTGCGCGCCGACAAGCACCTCGGCACTGCGAAATGGGCCGCCGATCGCGCCGGCGACCGCGCCGAGGAGATCGCGGAGCTCCTCGCGACCCACGAGATCGAAGCCATTCGGTACCTCGACGAGCTCGGCGAACGGCGACCGCAGATCGAGCGGGCGGCATTCGATCATGCCTGGGCGGCGGCACGCCGCACGACTGCGCTCGGTCTCGGCGCCGAGAGCACGCGCTGGTACCGAGAGGCGGAGCGCCTGGCGGGCAGGGTCGAGGTCCCGCTCGAAGAGCAGAGCAGGCTGTTCCGAGGGCACACTGCGGCATCGTGGGGCCGCGACGCGGTCACGGAAACAGAACGAGTCGCCCGCCGCGCGATCGAGACGTTCAGTGCCCTGGGTGACGACCGCGGCAGAGGATGGGCGACAGGCCGTCTCGTCATCCCGCTGATGCAGCAATCACGCCACGAGGATGCAGAGGCCGCCGGCCGCGCTGCCATCCAGATCCTCGAACCGACCGGCGAGAGCGTCGAGCTCGCCGACGCGCTGCATCGGCTTGGCTGGTTCCTGTGGCGGCGCGGGCGTGGGCACGAGGCAGAGCCACTGCTGCGCCGGGCGATCGACATGGCCGGCCGGCTCGACAACGTCCTCGTTCGAGCCGAGGCGACCCAGACGCTCGCCGTAAGCCTGTACACGCTCGGCAAATCCAGCGACGGCCACCAGCTGATGGAGGAGGCCTTCCGCCTGGCGAAGGAGGCGGGTGACAACCAGAACCTCCTGCGCGCCTACAACAACATCGCCAGCGCCCGCGAGGCGTCGCTGGGACCATTGGCGACCGCCGAGGTGCTGCGCGAGGGCCTGGAGCTCGCGCTGCGGTCTGGGACCATCGCCCTCGGCGGCTGGATCGCCGGAACCCTCGGCGACATGGAGCAGCTCCTGGGGCGGCTCGCGGAGGCCGAGGAGCACCAGCGGCTGGCCGTGCAATTGGCGCAACGCGTCGGCGACGAGCCATTGATGGGCCAGCGGCTGATCACTCTGGCCAAGGTGATCGTCATGCGTGGCCGCATCGAGGAGGCTGTCGCCCTTCGGGAGCAGGCCGCGCCCATTCTCGCAGCTAATCCCGAGCCGCAGGTATCTGCGTTCCTTCCATTCTTCGACGGGTATGTCGCACTAGGCCGGCGCGACCTCGCGGCCGCCGCTGTTCTCTTCGCGAAAGCGACAGATGCCATTCGCATTTTGGGCACGGACGCGACTCCGGCAGTCTTCCCGGAGACCGCGCGTACATTTCTCCTGCTGGGCGACCAGGGACGGGCCTCGACCTATCGGGACCTGGACGGATCGACCGACTCGGTCCAGAGCGCGGCCTTTGCGAAGAACGTCGCCGGTCTCCTCGAGCCGGACTCGCTCCGTGCGATCGACCTCCTGACGGACGCGATCACCGAGCTCGAGCGCCTCGGGATGCGCATGTACGCCGCTCGCGCGATGGTCGACCTCGGCCGCGCGATGGCCCGCGCCCGCCAGGACCCGCACGATGCTTTGGACCGCGCCCGCCAGATCCTCATCGAGTGCGATGCGGGTCTTTTCCTCTCCGAGGTCGACGAGGTCACTGCCGAGTCTTCGCGACCAGCGAGTCGAGCGCCTGGTTGACGCTCTCCTGGCCGGGCAACGGCCCCATTGCCTGCGTGCCGTTCCCCGTATCAACAAGGCTGCCCTGAATGTCGTCACGCTCTGAGGCGAAACAGGTACCGGTTCGTGGGTTCGGGCTGGAGCCATCCCGCAACCAGGCCGCAAACGAAACCTGCCAAGCATGACCCGCGCCGCCCGGCGGCATCGCAGCCAGCCCGCAACTGGCCCCGCGAGCGGCCGCCGAATCTTCTCCGACAATCCCGTTCGGTTCCGCGCTTCGAACGACCCACCCGACCCAAAGCGTCGAACCTCCATCAGGAGCCCGAATTCGATCTGCCGACGCTGCGTTAGAGCACGATAACTGAGGCCTTCTCGCTCGCCGCGACCACGCTCAGGAGGGCGTCAGGTGCACCGCTCAAGGGCCCAAGGCATGTCAAGCAAGTGCTCTAACCAACTGAGCTAGCCGCCCGAGTGCAACGCGAGTTCCGTCACGCCGCCGGCGCATTCTATCGCAGGCCGAAGCTTGGACTCCCTCACTGTCCGGGCCTCCGCCATACGAAGGCGTATGCGGCGACCAGATCCCCGCGTCGCCCAAATGCAGACAACGATGCGAGTCGAGCAGGCTTGACGTCGTGCTTAGTTTAGTCTGCTGTCCGTCGCGCTTTGACCGAGAAGGCCGATCGACTTGGCGCAGTCGCTTGGCTTGAGCGGCGGGGTCGCAACGTCCGTTCCAAAGGGCCTTGGCTGCTTCAGCGTGTACCCGATGTACCCCCCAATCGCGGACGTATCCATCGCCGCACCGAGGATCGACCCGTCCTTGCCGATGCAAAGGACCGCAATGTCGATATCCCCCACTGGAGCTGACCCCAGATCTATCCACGTCCCCGATGCGTTGATGCCAGGATTGCTTCCACTGGTGGCCCACTTGATGGCATTCATCTTGAACGATGCATCTGGTGGTGCTGCCACCCGGCTGAAACTCCCCGGACCGAGCGTCACGTCGACGGTGGCGAAAGCCGCCACCGTCGTGTTTGGCCAGGTTCCGTCCTCGAGCAGGTAGCCCTTGTCGCCCGGGCCGACAAGCTCCGGAAGGGCATGCGAGAAGACGCCGTTGTTGATCGTGACCGCGCCGGACGGACCAAGAATCGAGAACCTCGGCCCAATGCCGGGCGATTGTTGTACCCAGCCGGTTCCCTGATTCTGAAACTCCACGATCACCTGGAACGTGGGGCTGGAAGCGCCCGTCGAATCCTGCCAGGCGAATACCAGCTTCTGGGTCACAACGACACCTTCTTGGGACGCAGCTGTAGGGAGGATGGTCGGCACTGCCACAGAGGCGGCCACGGACGGGATGACGGTGGGCGTGGTGCCAGGCGAGGCAGTCACCGAGGGTGACGTGGCGCAGGCCGATGTCAGCACAGCCGTTGCAAGCATGACCACGACGGTCCGAGGTTGATGCATGCGCGACGTCCCTCTGAGAGTCAGGGCGCACATAGTCTGCGGCGCAGCGCGTGCGGGGCGAGTCAGCGTACACCTCACCCGGATCCGCATTCCACAGGTGATCGGTGAGTGCGAAGGTGGCCGGAACTGTTATTCGCCCAGCAATACCGTGCATCGGGACACGGGCCGCTTCAGCGATTGGCGAGCAAGTCGCCCTACGCCTCGACCGCCGCTCCGACCCGGCGCATGAGCTCGCGTACCTGCTCGGCTCGCGCCAGATTCTGCTTCTCGACAGAGATGCGCAGCGCTTCTTTGGCGTGTCGAACCGCCGAGGCCAGCATCGTGGTATTCGAGCTGGGCCGTCCAGTTAGACCGCCATAACTCGGGGGTTCTCGCTCGCGGCGTTCGTGCTCAGCAGCGTCCGCCTACACCGCTCAGGGTCGGGAGGCATGTCAAGCAAGTGCTCTAACCAACTGAGCTAGCCGCCCCAGTGCGACGCGAGTTCCGTGCGCCGCCGGCGCATTCTATCGCCGGCCGAAGCGCGGACACCCTCTCCGCACTGGCTTGCCAGACGAAGGCGAGAGTCGCCCGGTGAGGCAATCACCGAGGGTGGGGTGGCGCAGGCCGACGTCAGCACGGCCGTCGCACGCGTGGCCACGAGGGTCCGAGGTTGATGCATGCGCGACGTCCTCCACGAGTCCGAACCTAGTCCGACTGCGCCGCCCGGCGGCCGACCAGTCGTTACGTGGGTTCCGCGCGTTCACTGACCAGAGCTGTTGTTCCAGTTGATTCCGAGGAGCAGGTTGTCGAGATCCTGCTTGAAGGTGGCTAGCGAATCGGTTGGCGCGGCTCCCGAAAAGTCCAGGAAACCGATCGGCTGATGGATCGCGTAGCTGTACACGGTGAGTGCCGAGTCGTAATCCTGATGCACCGCGTCGCCGTAGTAGTGCCCATAGAGCGCGCTGATCAGATCCTCGCACTTTTGAGCCCGTTCACCGACTGCAGTCTCGGCTGATCCGCAGGTCGTGGCACTGCTCGTCATAAACGCAGACCACAGGCCCTTCGTGTCGGCCGCGAGGGCCGCGGCAACGGCTGCTTGCATCTCCTTTGATGAAACCGAGGGACGCGCAGACGCGATGAGATTGGCGACGGACAGGCCAGCGAACGTCGGCGCAGGCGTCGGAGTTGGCGCAGCCGTTGGCGGAAGAGTCACGGAAGCGGCCGGATTCGGTGCTGTCGATGGAGGCGGGGTCAGTGTCGTGGCTCCGCAGCCAGCAAGCAGAAGGCCAACGAGACCAGCCGCTGCAAGGGCAAGGCGGCGTCGGGGTCCCGGAGTGAGCGCAATCGCTCGTCGCAGAAGAGATAGCACGAGGGACCTCCTGTTGGGCGCAGGGCCGGGGTCGGCAGCGCCGCCGCCCAACTTCGACGTGATCCCTGTTACGCCGGGCGGCGAAGACCGTCATGACGCGCCGTCATGTCGAAGATCAAGGGGTGACCCCTCGAGCACATTCGGAGCAACCGTGACAAGAGGCAGATGCGGCGACCGATGATCGCGCTTAGCCGGTCCCTTGCAGAGCGGCGGACAGGCCGCTGATCGTCAGCCCGATGAGGGATCGGAGCACCGGCAATGTGGAGTTGTCGGGGTCGCGCGCCTCGCGTTCGCGCAGGGTGCTGAGCAGTCCGAGCTGCACGACCGAGAGCGTGTCGATATATGGCGCGCGCAGGCTGACCGAGCCCGGCGACCCAGCAGTCCCCTGCCCCGGCAGGCGGTCGAGCGATCGACGGGTCCGATCGAACTCCGCCTCGATCCGGTCCCATCGTTCGGCGTCGCCGGGCATCGTTGCGAGCGAGGCGTAGCCCCTCGCGAGCTCCATGTCGGCTCTGCCGACGGCGAGGCGGGCGTGATCAACGAGGGATCGGAAGAAGGGCCACGCCTCGTACAGGGCAGACACGCGCGCCGCTCCCCCTAGGCGTGCCTCGAATTTCTCCAATGCGGTGCCGAGTCCGTACCAACCCGGCAACTCCACGCGCGCCTGCGACCAGGCGAAGACCCACGGGATGGCCCGCAGATCCTCGATGGCGAGCTGCCGGTCGGCGGTCAGGCCGCGCCTCGCGGGTCGCGAGCCGAGCTGGAGCCCCGAGATCTCGCGGATCGGGGTCATGCGGGTGAAGAAGCCGGCGAAATCCGGGTCGTCGTAGACGAGCGCGCGATAGGCGAGCCGTGCATCGGCCGCGAGGGCCCCGAGCGCGCTGATGCCGGCCTTCGGGTCCCGCGCCGTGGCCGGGTCGGGCGCGGCCAGTGACTCGACCGCCGCCGCGGTCAGCGCCTCGAGGTGCTGGAGCGCGAGATCGGGATCGCCGTAGCGCGTCCAGACGACCTCGCCCTGCTCGGTGAGCTTCAGCCGCCCGTCGACCGAACCGGCCGGCTGCGCGGCGACCGCGAGCTCGACCTGGCCGCCGCCCCGCCCGATGGCACCGCCGCGGCCGTGGAACAACGTGAGCTCGATTGCATGGCGCCGGGCGACCTCGACGAGCGCCGCCTCGGCCTGGTGAAGCATCCAGTTCGCGGCAACGTAGCCGGACTCCTTGTTCGAATCGGAGTAGCCGAGCATCACCTCCTGCCGGTCGCCACGCGCGGCCAGGTGTGACCGATAACGCGGGTCTCGGAACAACGTCTCGAGCAGCTCGCCGGCACCGACGAGCGCCTCGGACGACTCCAGCAGCGGCACGACGTCGAGCCCCGGCTCCCCTCCCCCGTTCGCCACTCGCGCGAGGTCGAGCACGTTGGTGACGTCCGCCGCGCCGGCCGTGAACGACACCACGTACCGCGATATCGCCTCTCCGCCGAACGCCGCCTGGACACGCTCGATCGCGCGGAACGTCTCGAGGACCTCGGCGCGCGAAGGCGGGCCGGCCTCGTCCCCTCGATCGTCGGCGGCGAGCGCTCGCCGGTGCACGGCCGCGTGCTGCCGCACCTCGAGGTTCGCGAGGTGAAAGCCGAACGTTTCAACCTGCCAGACGAAGTCCTGGACCTCGCCCCACGCGGACCGCGGCAGGCCCACCTCCACAAGCGCACTTTGCAACTCGCGGAGCTCTCCGACGAATGCGGCGGCACTCGTGTACCCCGAAGTCGCCTCGCCGGCCCCGGGCGACGGCGCAACGAGGCGCGCCCGCGTTCGCCGCAGCCGTTGCGCAATGAACCCCAGCCGCTGCCGGAACGGCTCGTCCGGGAACCGCTCGAGCAACGACCGCGCGAGGACTGGAAACATCCTGGCATCCGCGGCGAGTCGTGCGACGAGGGCGGGCGGCACATCGGCATTCCGGATCTTGGCCGCGAGGGTCTGCGAAAGTCGGGTCGCCACTGCCTCGTGGCCGCGGAGCACATGGTCGGCGTGGATTCTGATCGTTTCGGCAGTGATCTCGGCCGTGACCAACGGATGCCCGTCGCGGTCGCCGCCGATCCACGACCCGAAACGGAGGAAGGGCGGCACCACCGGCGGCTGGAGATCACGAAGGCGTGGCGTGCGTTTGCCCGCCGCGACGGCGCCAAGCACGCGGTAGTGCCGGGGCGCGATCCGGTAGAGCGTCTCGTCGAAAACCACCATGGCGGTCCGGACCTCGTCGATCGGCCGCGGAACCCGGCGCCGGAGCTCGCCAGTCCTCCACAGCAGGGCGATCTCCTCTCGTAGCTGACGGCGCAGCTCACGATCGCCGGCGGGCGTCAGGCGCGGATCGTCCGCCTGGGCAAGGAGCCCGGCGACCCGGCGAAGCGCGACCAGCAGGGTCCTCCGACGGGCCTCGGTCGGGTGTGCGGTCAGGACCGGCGCGACCTGCAGGCGCTTGAGCACCGAGGGGTCATCGAGCCGGCGGATGGCTGCGCGAAGCTTCTCGCCGTCCGACGCGCCCGAGGTGGCTCGCGCCCGACGCGCCGCCTGACGGACGCGGTCGCGGGCCTCGGCGAGGTTGACGAGCTGGAAGTACAAGCCGAAGGCGCGAACGACGCCCTCGAGCGTCTCGGCATCGACCGGAAGGACGTCGAACGCGACCCGGGCATCACCGCCGCTTCGACGAGCCGCGATCGCTCGCAGCCGGGTGGCTTCCACGAGCTCGAAAACGTCCCGACCGGCCTGCTCGACGATCACCTCGCCGAGCAGCGCCCCGAGGAGGCGCACCTCCCGGCCGAGCACGTTGCTCGTGCCCGACGTGCCGATGCTCCTCGGTTCGGCGCGCGCCGGATCTCGCGTGGGAATCTGGCGAGTGGGCATGGATGGGCCGGAGCCTGCCGCGGCCGCGGTCAGTCGATCTCGATCGTCTCCCGGCCGGGGTCAGCGGTCACGGTCGACTCCACCTCGTCGATGCGGCGGAGCCAGAAGTCGACGATGGCGCGGATGCCGAGGAGCTGCTCGCGGCCCGCATTGAAGAAGTGGCTCGTGGCCTCCGGCGGCATCACGCGATCCATCATCCGGCGGCCGCGCTCCTTCAGGCCGGGGCCACCTTCGAGGGCGGCGAGGCGTTGCTCGAGCTCGGCGATGCGCATGTCGGCAGCGCTATCGGGCAGGCCCGCCGAGGACCGAGTCCGTGGGGCGCTCTTCGGGACAGCCACTGGTCAGCCTCCTCGTTTCGACGACTTCGTTGACTTCGTTCCCTGGAACCGGATCCGAAGGACGCCGTCCTCCATCTTCGCACCCATCGTCGGCGCGTCCACCAGCGCGCGCGGCAGGACGATCGTGCGACGTAGGCCGTCGACCTGCAAGAGGAGTTCGTCGCCGTCGCGCGTGAGCTGGACCGCGTCGCGCGACGTGAACGGCAGCAGGACCTCGAGGACGTGCTCGTCGCCCTCGGCGACGACTCGGTACGGGCGGCCGCGGTAGAAGAAGCTCGTCGGGTCGTCGTCGCCGAAGAGGGCCCGCCCGATCTCCGCGAGCCGTTCGGTGCCGATCATCTCGCGGTCGAATTGGGGCACGGTCCGGACCGGGACGGGGGCGTACTGCGCCTCGACTTCCGGCAGGTAGCGCTGCTGGGTCGCCCGCAGCCCGCCGAACGAGCCGTCGCCGGCCATCTCGGATGGCAGCACGCGGTTGCAGACGACGAGGTCGCTCGGGTAACCGAACAGGTGGAAGTACGTGAACGAGCGCTGTGCTTCGACGATCGACAGCTTCTCCAGCGCCAGCGCGATTCGCACGGACGACTGCGCAGGGTCCGCGAGCAAGCGGTGGACCTTGTCGAGCCGATTGAGCAGCCGCTCGGCGGCCGCGAAGACCTCGTCGCGCGGCATCGGGACGCCGATCATCCGCTCGAGCATCGGCCGCCCGATCCGGCTGACCCGCCGCCCGATCGGCGCGATCCGCTCGATCCACCAGCGGCTCGCCTCGGGGAGCGACAGCAGCCTCAGGGTCTCGCCGGTGGGTGCCGCGTCCACGACGATCACGTCGTAGTCGCCCGACTCGACATGGTCCGCGATCCAGAGCAGGTTGCCGAGCTCGTCCATGCCGGGGAGGACGGTCATCTCCTCGGCCAGGACGGCGTCGAGGCCGCGCCAGCTGAACAGCTCGGCCATGTACTTCTGGATCGTCGACCAGTAGCGCGCGATGTTGTGGTAGACGTCCGGCTCCTGGCCCCACAGGTTCTTCTCGATGACCGTGGGCTCCGGGCCGAGCGGGACGTCGAACGCGTCGGCGAGGCTGTGGGCGATGTCCGTCGAGAGGACGATCGTGCGGTAGCCGCGGCGCGCGCTCAGCAGCGCGGTCGCCGCGGCGATGCTGGTCTTGCCCACGCCGCCCTTGCCGGTGTACAGGAGGATGCGCGTCATCGGCCCCATCATTGCAGCAATGGACGATTCGGCACATTCCGCGATCGGGTACGAGCTGCTGGACGCGGGTGTCCGGCGGCGGCTCGAGCGATTCGGCGGGCTCACGATCGATCGACCGGCGCCCGGCGCCGACGGGTTTCGACTGGCGCCGGAGGCCTGGGCAGACTCGGATCTGCGGTTCGATGTCGGCCCGGGTTGGTCGGGTCGATGGTGGCCGGCCGATCCATGGCCGATCGAGGTCGCCGGGCTGACGATGGAGCTGCGGCCCACGTCGTCGGGCGGGCTTGGGCTGTATCCGGAGCACGTCGCGAATCTCGCGTGGCTGGAGCAGCAGGTCGCCGCGCGGGTCGCCGAGGCCGCGACCGCCGCGCCACCGCAGGTGCTCAACCTGTTCGCGCACACGGGACTGGCGACGCTGGTGCTTGCTCGCGCGGGAGCGGCCGTGGCGCACGTGGACGGCGCGAAGGCCGCGGTGGCCTGGGCGCGCCACAACGCCGAGCTGTCCAGCCTCGCCGACCGCCCGATCCGCTGGCTCGTCGACGACGCTACGTCGTTCGCCGCGCGGGAGGCCCGCCGCGACCGACGCTACGACGGGATCGTGCTCGACCCGCCCGCGTTCGGGCGCGTCGGCGGCCACGAGTGGCGTCTCGAGACGGACCTTCCGGACCTGCTCGCGGCGTGTCGCGAGATCGCGGCACCGGGCGCCTTCGTGCTGCTCACGGCCCACTCCGAATCGTCCGATGCGCCGCTACTCGCGAGGCGGCTCGCGTTGGCATTTCCCAAACGCCCAATCGAGACAGCAGCCCTCTCGCTGACGGCGCCCTCCGGAGCCCAGCTGAACCTCAGCTGGGCAGCCCGCATCGAGGGCTAGAAGGCGCCGTTCGCGATCGGCGGCTTCGGCGCACTCAAGGTGCGGCGGACGTTCGTCCTCCATGGCCTTTTTCGAGATGGTTCCAATGAAGCGGAACGGTCGGCGGTTGGCTCGATTCGTCGACGGCGGGATGCATGTCGCGTCGTGGCATCGGGTTCGAAGCGAACGCAGCTGGTTCTCCGGTGGCCATCCCTGGGCTCAGATCCCTCGCCAGGCGGTGGGAATGACGTGTTCGTCGCTCTGACCTCGACGTCCACCTCTGCTTGTTCCGACAGGGACGACGCCGGATCCCGCGAATTGCTCGATTGCGCGGCTGGGTTCCCGGCCGATTCGCGGTATCAACGCGATCGTTCCGCGTGAATGGAACCATCTCAAAATGGAAGCTGGCGGGGAGGTGCAAGGCGGGTGACGGCGGGCGGAGGCAACTTCGGGCGGCGGGTGCAGGGCCCGTGCCGCCTGGGCTGGCGCGTCGACGTCGTGTGCGCTGAAGGGCCAAGATTGCAACGTGGCAATCGTGATTGACAGCCCGGCAAACCCGAGAGTCCGGGCTGCGCTTGCGCTGCGCGAGCGTCGCGACCGCGAGACAGCGGGGCGGACGCTCGTCGACGGGGCACGTGAAGCGCTGCGGGCCATCGAGGCGGGCGTCGAGGTCGTCGAGGCGTTCGTGTGCCGATCGATGATCGACTCGGATGAGGGCGCGCGCGCCGTCGAGATCATCGATCGGCTGCCCGCGGGGGTCCGTGTCGACCTAAGCGAGCGGGCGTTCGAGCGCCTCGCGTATGGCGATCGAGCGGACGGGATCGTGCTCGTCGTGTCGACCCCGTCGACGCGCCTGGCGGACCTCGTGCTCCCTGCGAACCCACTGGTCGTCGTTACGGAGGACGTAGAGAAGCCCGGCAACGTGGGCGCGATTCTCCGCTCCGCCGATGCCGTGGGCGCGTCGGCCGTCATCGCGGTCGGCGGCACGGACCTGTTCAACCCGAACGTGATCCGCGCCAGCATCGGCACGATCTTCAGCATGCCGGTCGCCACGGGCACGGCCCGCGAGGTCATCTACTGGCTCCTCGGCGCCGGCATCCGGGTCGTCGCGTCGCGCGTGGACGCGGCCGCGTTGCACGTGGACGCGGACCTCACCAGGGCGGTCGCCATCGTGCTCGGCAGCGAGGCCGATGGGCTCTCGGAAGCGTGGCACTCCCCTGCCATCGAGGGCGTAAGCCTGCCGATGCTCGGCGCGGCCGACAGCCTCAATGTCTCCGCGGCCGCCGCGGTCCTCTTGTACGAGGCATGGCGCCAGCGCCGCAGTGCGGCAGAATCAGCGTGACATGTTCGACTTCGTGATCATCGGCGCCGGCCCGGCCGGGGAATCGGCGGCGTTCGAGGCACGTCACCGCGACGCGACAGTCGCCATCGTCGATCGGCGCTGGTTCGGGGGCAGCTGCCCGCACATCGGCTGCATCCCGTCGAAGTCGCTCCTCAACTCGGCGGAGCGCCACCACGAAAACGCGGCCGCCTGGTCCTGGAAACAGACGTCGGAACGACGCGACTACATGATCAATCGGCCGCCAGACGCCGAGGAACCGGACGACGCCAACCACGTCGATCCACTCCGGGAAGCCGGAGCGGTCATCTACCGGGGCGAGGCGGAGGTCGTGAAGCGGGGAGCGGTCGACGTTCGGCACGACGGCGTCACCCATCGCCTCGAGGCGAAGAACGTCGTCATCGCCGTCGGGTCTAGCTCGAAGGTCCCGCCGATCCCGGGTCTCGATGCCATCAAGGTCTGGACCAATCGCGAGGCGACCCTCGCTCGCGAGCTGCCGAAGAGCCTCCTCGTCCTCGGTGGCGGCCCGACCGGCTGCGAGCTCGCCCAGGCCTACGTCCGCTTCGGCGTGCCGGTGACGATCGTCCAGTCGGGCGACCGTCTGATGCCGACAGACCACCCGCGCAACTCGGCGACCGTGACCGACGCGCTCCGCGAGGACGGCGTTGTCGTTCGGCTCGGCGCCCGGGCGATCCGTGCGCGAGCCGGGGCCGGCAAGGACGGCGCGCACGTGATCGACCTGTCCGATGGCACGACCGCCGAGGGCCACGCGATCCTCCTCGCGGTCGGACGCGAGTTCCCGATCGACGACCTCGGGCTCGAGTGTTACGGCGTCGACATGACCGGCCGCTCGCACTTTCCGCACGACGGCCGGCTCCGTGTCGCCGAAGGGCTGTGGATCATCGGTGACCCCGCCGGACCCGAGCTGCACACGCACCAGGCGCACTACCAGGGCGAGGTCGCGGTCCGCATGGCGCTCGGCGACCCGGTGGTTCCGGATTACCGAGCACTCCCGCGCGCCTCGTACACGGATCCCGAGGCGGCGTTCGTCGGCGTCAGCCTCGAGCAGGCGAAGGACGCAGGCATCGATGCCATCGAGTTCGTCGCCGACTTCGCGACCTCGACCCGCGGCTACGGCGTCCAGGCCAAGCGCGGCCACGTGACGATCGTCGTCGACCGCGCCTCGAAGACCCTCGTCGGCGCCGCGATAGCCTGCCCGGACGCCTCCGCCGCGATCCACGAGTGCGTCCTCGCCATCCGCGCCCGCATCCCGATCGAGATCCTCGCCGACACGATTCACGCCTTCCCCTCCACGTCCCGCATCCTCAACGGCCTCTTCGCAGACGCGCGACGAGCCCTCACATGACATCCCACCGATCGAGCATGAGATGAGTGCCATCCTCTCCTGGGTCGCGACTTCCGGTGTCGTCCAAGGCGTGATCATCGGTGCCAGCCTGGCGTTCCTGACGACCATCCTGCTGCTGGATTCGGTGGCGAGGGCGGAGACGACGACCGTCAACGGTTGGAGTTCGATCCGCAGGGCCGGTCAGCCCGGCAACGGACTGTTGGTGCGGGCCGCATTGCAGAAGGCGCTGCCGGTCGTCAACGTGTTCGAAGAGGCCGCCTACTGGACGACGAGCGTGGACGGCGCAGGGAAGAAGCTCAGTGGCGAGCAGACGTACCGCCTGCACTTCGCGGCAGGGCATCTCCCGCCGAATGACGCCTTCTGGTCGCTCACCGCCACGGACACCGTCGGGTACATCGTGAGCAGTCCGACCGGTCGGTCGAGCGTGGATGATCATTCGGGACTCATGACGAACCCGGATGGTTCGGTCGACATCCTGCTCCAGTCGCAGGCACCGAAGGGGCTGGCAGGGAACTGGCTGGCGACACCGAGCGGCCGATTCAAGCTGATGCTCCGCGCCTACCTGCCCGGCGCGGCCATCCTGGACGGCAGCTACCACGTCCCGCCGGTCATCAGGGCCTCGTGACGTGAATCGCCTGATCCTGAAGTATCCCTATCCCGTTACCGCGATCATCCTGCTGATCTTCGCCTGGGTCGTGGCCCAGCGGCTCGCTCGCGGCGTGGAGGGGATCATCCCGCTCGCGGTGGCGGCCCTCGTCGTGTGGCTGCTCGGGACATTCGTCTTCATCTACTTCTGGCCACAGATCACGGTCGGCGGGTTCCAGCGCGCGATTCTCAAACGCGGGTTCGGCGGCGGTCCGGTCCCCGTGAACACTCTGTACGCCGTGCCCGAGCGCTCCTCCCAGTCCGCTTTAAGCGGCAGCCTGATGGCGGTCGGTACCGACGATGTCGTCTACGTCGGCGGCTGGCTCGACCTGAAGGCGGGCCCGAGCGTGCTGCATGTGCCCGAGATGGCGGGTCGGTACTACAGCGTGCAGTTCACCGACCCGACCAGTGGCGCCAACGTTGCCTATGTCGGCAAGCGGACGACGGGAACCGGCGCCGGTGCCTTCCTCCTCTGCGAGCAGAAGTGGACTGGGAGCGTGCCAGGGGGGATGCCGCGGATCGAGATGCCGCACCATTCCGCCCTCGTGATCGGTCGGGTGTTCGCCGCCGATGACGACGACCGGCACGTCGCCTATGCGCTCGCGAAACAGATCCAGCTCACTCCGCTCGACAACGAATCAAGGAGGCCGGGATGATCCGCTCGTTGCTTTCCGTCGCTGCGCTAGGTTGGTTTGCCTACAACGCGATGTCGTTCCTACCGTCGGCGGCATATTTCAACGACGGGGCGAGCGGCGGGATCGACGGAGATCCAGGGGCGGTGGCGGTGACGTGGGCGGCCCGCACACTCTTCGTCGGTCTCGCGATCATGAGTCTGGCGATGGTCGATTGGGCTTGGCTCGGCCATTCGCTCCGTTCCCTGACGGACCTGCCGGCTCCAGACGCGAGTGACATTCGCGAACGCTGACTGACACGGATGACGCTGCATCGATTCCGTCTGGCAGCACCGCTGCTCCTGGTCGGCCTGCTGATTGCGGCCTGCGGCGGACCCTCGCCGACGGGCCCCAATCAAGTCGTGCTAGATACTCAGCCGCCCGGATCGCTGTGCATGGACGCTCTGACCATGGGTGTGCTCGCGGTCGATTCCGAGTCGGGCGTCGGGCTGGAGACCCCGGGTGGCTCCGTCGGGCTCGTCGTTTGGCCCACCGGCTGGACTGCTCGGAATGACGCCGGATCGGTCGCGATCATCGACGCGAATGGAGCGGTCGTCGCGCACGTCGGCGACACCGTGAGCATGGGCGGCGGCGGTGGCAGTGAAGACGCCTGGTACGTGTGCCCGCCGGTTCACGTCCTCGCCCCAGGCGCGACCTGACCAGCCGCGACGCTGAGCAGGCTCACTGCGATTGAGCCCGCCGCCCGCCCGGCGGCGATACTTTGGCGATGCGGATCTACTTCGCCGGGCCACTCTTCAGCGCCGCCGAGCGCGATTGGAACGCCTCGCTTGCCGCCGAGCTGCGGGGAGCGGGGCACGAGGTCTTTCTGCCGCAGGAGCAGGAGCCAGGCAAGGACGCTGCGGGCATCTTCGCGACCGATGTCGGCGGGATCGATTGGGCCGACGGCCTCGTCGCGATCATGGACGGCGCGGACCCCGACTCCGGCACGTGTTGGGAGGTCGGCTACGCGTATGGGAAGAAGCCGATCGTGCTCGTCCGCACCGACCTGCGGCGCAACGCGGGCAGCGGCGGCTCGGGCTACAACCCGATGCTCACCCAATCGGCCACGATCCGCGTCGACGCCGTGGCGGCGCCGATCGACCATGTCGCCGGCGAGGTGCTCGACGCGCTCGCGAGGCTCGAGACGGCGTCGTAAGCCAGACCGCAGCAGGCGATTACGGCAGCTCGACGAATTCGCCGAGGAATGATCGCGCCGAGGCGGTGTCCAGCCGGTAGTCGACATTCGTCGCACGGCACATGGAATCGCCGGTGATCGTGGTCGCGGCGACGATGTTCGTCTCCGTGGAGCCGGCGCCCAGGAAGTTCGGGCCGCCCGAATCGCCGTAGCAGGTGCCACCATCGTCGAGCGCGGGGTTCATCGAGCTCCGGAGCCAGCTCTTGTTCACCGCGTAGAGCGAGCCCGTTGCGACGTAGCGGATGTCGGCGTAGTGGAAGGTCGGGCCATGATCGATGGTCACCGATTGCGCGCCGTACCCAACGGACGTGATGCCCGTCCCGGCCTTCAGATCGCTCAGGGATCCGGCCTGGGGCAGCCGTGCCGGGTCGATCCCGATCACCGGCTCGTCGAAGACGACCACCGCGATGTCGTGCGGATCGCTCTGGGACTTGCCGTAGTCCGGATCGCCGTGCCACGTCCCCCAGTAGGTCGTGCCGGTGGTCGAGTCGTAGGACGAGTCGAAGGTGACCGCGACGCGGTCGAGGCCCAGATCGCAGTGCTCAGCGGTCAGGAAGACCGTGGGCGAGATCAGCGTCCCGGAACATTCCTCCCAGGTCCCGTCCGAGAAGGCATGCGGCGCCAGCAGTGCGCCGACCTCTGCGTGACCAGTGCCGTCGGGCACGCCGTAGGTGATCGCCGAGGCAGCGGCGGGAAGGAGCAGCGTCGCGACGATCACAACCGCGGCAACGAGGACTCTACGCATCAGTCTCTCCAGGTTTGGGGAGACTGAGGGTAGCCAGATTCGGTCGTGACCTGCGTCAGCGGGTTCCGCCGCACTGCTTCGGCCATTCCGGCATGGGCGTCTGCGGAGGCTGGTAGACGGGGCACGAGATCGTGCTCAGGATCGTTTCCGGCGAGCATGCCGCCGGCAGGATTGCGAGCGCCGCGAGCAGCGCGAGCAGCGACGCTCGATGGCGTGGCACGTGTCTGCGCGTTGCTGGATGGAGCGCCATGGCCCCACCCTCGTCTCCAGGGCACCTCCGCGCAATGCGGGATTTCCCGGAATGGCGCCCTAGCGCTCTACGACGACCTCACCGTCGAGCATCACGAGTCGTGGCCTGACCTCCGCGAATGCCGCGCCGCGCTCACCGGAGTCGCGTGGCGCCGCCGGGAGGACGATGAGATCGGCTCGCGCGCCGGGCACGAGCCGGCCACCGAGCTTGTCCTTCGCGGTGAGGTGGGGGCCAACGGTTGCGGCCCGAAGGGCCTGCTCCAGCGTGAGCGTCTCATCGGGACCAAAGGGCGCCGCGTCCGCGCCCCACGACGGATCCCGCCGCAGGACCGCCATCGCGATCCCGGGCCACGGGTCGATCGGCTCGACCGGCGCGTCTGTCCCGAACGCGACCACGGCCCCGGCATCGAGCAGGCTGCGCCACGTGTAGCCATTCGCCTCGGCCCGGTCGCCCCACAGCTCGCGCGCGGTAGCAGCGTCGTCGCGCAGGTGGACCGGCTGGACGGATGCGGCGACACCGAGGGCCGCGAACCGGGCGCGATCCGCCGCGGAGCAGAGTTGGACGTGCTCGAGGCGGGGCATGAGCTTGACGGACCCGGCCGTCGGACCGAGGACATCGAGCGCAGTGCGCACCGCGGCGTCGCCGATCGCGTGGATCTTCGTCGCGATGCCCGCAGCGGCGGCGCGCGTCGCGAGCTCGGCCATCTGCTCCGGCGGCGTCGTGAACATGCCGCGGTCGGTGCCGCCCTCGACCGGCTCGAGCAGCGCGGCGGTCCGCGATGCCAGCGTGCCGTCGGCGAACAGCTTCAGCCAGCCCATCGTGAGCCTGCCGTCGCGCCTGGCGTCGCGGCCGCCGAGCAGGTCGCCGCTCTTGAAGCCGCGAGCGATGGCATCGTCGAGGCCCTCGGCGCGCACGCCGACATGGACCCGGATCGGCAGGTCGCCGTCCTCGGCGAGGGCCATGTACATATCGAATGCCTGGTTGGTGGGGTCCGGCGCGAGGAAGCGCGGGTCGTGCGCGCCGACCACGCCGAGCGCGAGCAGCTCGCGCCCCAGCTCCTGAATCGCGCGGGCCACCACCGCGGAATCCGGCGCTGGGATGCGGTGCTCCAACAGGCCGGTTGCGTTCTCGAGGAGCACGCCTTCCGGCTCGCCCTCGGCGTCGTGCCGGATGACGCCGCCGTCGGGGTCCGGCGTCGCGCCATCGATGCCGGCGGCGGCGAGCGCCGAACGGCTGACCCACAGGCAGTGATGATCGAACGAATGCAGGGCCACCAGCCGTCCGGGTGCCGCGCGCTCGAGGGCCTCGGCCGTCGGCCAGCCGGCCCACCGTCGCTGGTCCCAGCCGCCGCCGAAGATCCAGCCGGGCGCCGGGACGCGGCGCGCGGCGGCGGCGATTCGCTCGAGCCCCTCGTCGAGGGTCGGCGCCGTCGCGAGGTCGACCTGGGTCATCGCCAGCGCGGCATCGATGACGTGGAGATGCGCGTCGGTCAGGCCGGGGATGGCGATCTCACCGGGCTCCAGCTCCACGCGGAGGGTGTGCGGATCGGCGCGCGTCTCGAGCTCGACGGCCGAGCCGGCGAAGGCGACCTTCCGATCGCGAATCCCGATCGCTTCGACCCAGCCGAAGCCGGAATCGCCGGCGAAGGTGGCGATCCGCCCGGTGACGAGCATGTCGAGCGGCATGTCAGGCGGCTCCCGCGGCGATCGCGAGTGGCGGCAGCGGCGCCCGCTCGACGGCGGGGCCCCAGCCCGGTGGGTCGGCGAGCAGGGCGGCGAGCGCGGCGCGATCCATTCCGCCGCCCAGGCCAGCCGCCAGCGCAATACGTGCCTTTGGCCCGGACAGGTGGCCGGTGAGCAGCGCGCCGGCACGAACCCAGGTCGCGCCGCCACCCGGGAATGCATAGGCATCCGACGCGGCGCCCGCGGGGCAGCGGGTCGCCAGCGCGACCACGATCCCCTGCCCCATCGCGCGCGCGGCCGCCTCGACCACCGACGCGGCCGTATTCCCGGCGCCCGTCGCCTCGACGACGATCGCCGGCGGCCGGAGCGCGGCGGCGGCGTCCACCAGCGAGCCGTCCATCGCCACATGGGCGATCAGCAGCGCGACGCCATCCGCGGCCCGGTCCGTGATGACGTGCCGGCGCGGGCCTCGCGCCCGCTCGACCGTGACTCGCCCGTTCCGCACGAACCCGAGCGGCCCCGTGTCCAGGCACTGGAACGTGTCGAGCGCGGCGGAGTGCGTCTTCGTGACGGCATCCGCTGGGTTGATCGTGCCGTCCAGGACAACGAGCACGCCCGCCCCGCGCAACTCCGGCGCCGCGGCGCAGCGAACCGCATTCCGGAGGTTCTCGGGCCCGTCGTCGTTCGGATCGGAGGCGGCGCGCATCGCGCCGGTGACGATGACGGGCGCCCCGCCATCGAGCACGAGGTCCCACAGGAACGCGGCCTCCTCGATGACGTCGGTGCCCTGCACGACGACGACCCCATCGATCGTCGGGTCCGCCTGCCAGCGGCGAATCTCGCCCGCGATCTCGAACAGCTTCGGGAACGTGAAGTGGCTCGCCGGCGTGCGCCCGAGATCGACGGTCACGAGCTCCGCGATCGACTCAATCCCCGGCGCGCGAGCGAGAATCGCCGCTCCATCGAGGGTGGGGACCTTCCCGCCCGCGGCGGCGTCGACGACCATGCTGATCGTCCCGCCCGTGAACAACATTGCCACGCGACTCATGGGAGGGCCACCCGACTCACAGCCCCACGTCGCCGTCGCGGTGGTCATCGAGCTCGCCGGCCCGGCCCCCGTGCGCCTCGCCATGGCGATGTGCCTCGCGGTGGGAGTGGCCGTGCGGCTCGCGCGGCTGCATCGGCCGGTTGGCGCCTGTCGGGTCGAGCTGCGCACCCGGCACGATCTCGGAGACGAGGTCGCGGCCCTCGGTCGGGCGGATCGGCCCGCGCGCCACGATCGAAACCACGCCGGAGATCAGCACGAACGCCGCGACCCCCAGGATCACCGCGGTGGTGCCGACCCAGTCCGCGATCTGCCCGACGACGATGATCGGCAGGATGCTTGCGACCGAGATCAGCATGTTCAGCACCCCGAAGACGCGGCCGCGGCCGTCCGGCGGGATGTCCTCCTGGAGCTGGACCTGCGCCGAGATCGCGACGATGCCGTAACACACGCCGGCGAGGAACGCGATCGCGACGACGACCGAGACCAGCGAGGTCAGCGCCGAGAGATCGACCACGGGCACGTGCGACCCGACGCCCGTCAGGAGCCGGCTCACCGGCCCCGCGACGGTCAGGACCAGCAGCAGGAAGCCCAGCGCCACGAGCCCGATCTCGATCGCCCGGCGCCGGGCGATGTACTTGCCATAGTTGTTGAGCAGCAGCACGCCCATCACGATGCCGATCCCGAGCGGCAGGACCACGACGATCAGGTCCTTCGGGCTGAGCCCGAGCGTGTCCCGCGCGAACGACGGCCCGAGCACCGCGACCACCCCGATGAGCGACGCGGAGATCCCGAGGTACGCCAGCGACCAGGCGATCGTGCGGTTGTCGCGGATGATCTCGATACCCTCGCGGAGCTGGCCGAACACGCTCCCGACGGCCTGCCCGGCCTCCGTCACGGCACCGGTCACCGCGCCGGTGACGGCGCTGATCGAGCCAGGTCGAGGCTTCTTGATCGGCGGGTCCGATGGCAGCGTGAGGCAGAACACCGCGGCCAGCGCGAACAACCCGGCGACGATGATGATCAGCGGCTGCGGCCCGCCGCTGATGGTCACGACGAGCGGCGCGAGGAGCGCGTAGCCCAGCGCGAAGGCGCCGTTGAGCGTCAGCGTGAAGATGCCGTTCGCGGCGAGCAGCTGCTCCCGCGGGACGAGGACCGGGATCATCGCCGCCTCCGCGGGCGCGAAGAACACGGTCACGATCGAGAACACCGTGTTGAGGAGCAGCAGGAGCCCGACGTCGTTGCCGGCCGCGAAGACCCCCACGAGGATTGCCGCGCGGAGCGCGTTCGACACGACGAGGACGGTCCGCCGGTCGATCCGGTCGACGTAGACCCCGGCAAGCGCCGACAGGAGCACGGACGGCACGAGGAAGGTCAGGAACAGGGCGCTGACCGCCGAGGTCAGGTTGCTCGCGGACAGCACGATGACGGTCAGGGCGTACAAGACCATGTTGACCCCGAGCTGGGTCGACACCTGGGACAGCCAAAGGAGCAGGAACGGCCTGTTGCGGAGGACCGCGGCCGCCGAGCTGCCCGTCTCGGGCGTGGCGCTGCCGTTGGGAGCGGTCGTCATCCCTCCGGGGCCGAGCGAGGCGTGACGGCGGCGCTCAGCGCCGGGTCGCCGCGGGTCACGAAGGCGTCGAGGCGGTGCTCGAGCTGGCGCCGATCGAGCAGGACGTGGCGCCCGCAGCCCTGGCAGCGGAGCCCGATGTCGGCGCCGAGCCGATCGACGAGCCATTCCACCGAGCCGCACGGATGGACGCGCCGGAGCCGGACGACATCGCCCAGGAACAGCTCGATCGCGGGCCGGGCTGGCATCGGCGGGACTGTATCAGAGGCTGGGTTGCGCATCCGTGAGGTCGAGGTTGCGCTCGGTCGCGGCGAGGGTCATGGACTCCAGCGGCGTCACCGTTAGTCGCGCCCCGGGATACGTTGCGCCGATCTGGGCGATGACGCCTCCGGTCCTGGTCAACGTGCCGGTCAGGATCTGCGGGCTGCCGATCGCGCGGATCTCGAACCCGTCGCCGAGGGCGTCGTTCTCGATCGAGAGGCCGCCCGGCGGCCCCGCCACGACCGAGCCCGTGACGACCCGGATGCCATCGATCGCGATGGCCTCGGCGCCCGCGTTGCGGAGCTCGTTGAGCAGCTCCTCGATCCCGTCGCCGCCGATCTGGCCCTGGACGGTGATCGCGATGCCGGGCCCGGTGACGGCGGTGAGCCCGGCCCAGGCGCGGATACGGGCGAGGTCGCTGTTGAGGTCGCCGACCGTCGTATCGCCGCGGTTGTGGGTGTCGGACAGGCTCGCTTCCTGGCTGGTCAGGTCGGCGATCTCGTTACGCAGCTGATCGTTGCCGGTCGTGAGGTTCGCGATGAGCTGGGTCAGGTCGGTCGCGGACAGGTTGGACAGCCCCGGCACGGCCTGCTGCGCATTGAGCTGCCCGACGACGAGGAAGCCGAGGAGCGCCGCCACGAGCCCGACCGAGATCCGATTGCCGGTCGTCAGTGGCCGACGGGGCGCGGTCACGGGGTCGCTCCGGACGGCGCGGGCTGCGCGTACCGCAGCGCCACGGTCCCGGCGAACGCGGGCAGCTCGACCTTGTCCAGCTGCGCGACGGACAGCTTCAGCCCCGACGGCTCGACCCGGCCCTGGACGAACTGGATGAACGCCACGGATTGCTGGAGGCGGTCGTACAGATCGGGCGGCCCGATGGCAGAGATCGTGTACGGCGGCGCGAGGTACGCCGAGTTGACGAGGATCGAGCCGCCGATGTCGATGACCGCGGTCGACCCGACGATCCGTTCGCCGTTGACTGAGATGCCCTCCGCCCCGGCGAGCCAGAGCTGCTCGACGAGCGTCCGCACGTCCTGAGCGGACACGAGCGCGTCCGGGCCACTCGCCTGCGTGGCGTCCTCCAGCTTGAACGCGATGCCCTTGCCGCTCACCGCGACCAGGCCGGCCGCGAGCCGCGCGTCCTCCAGCTGCGAGTAGAGCTTCTTCAGTGATTCCGCCGCGCCCGGGTCCTGGGCCTCCAGGTCGCCGATCTGCTTGCGCAGGTCGAGGATGCTGGCCTTCAGCGCCTCCTGCTGGGTCTGGAGCCCGAGGGCCGTCTCGATGAGCGGCGACCGCTCCTGGGTCGAGTACGACACGCGCGGACCCTCGGCGGCGATCTGGGCCGCGACCAGGAAGCCGAGCACGAGCAGCGCGATCGACAGCGTCACCTGCACGCTGGGCAGGGCGCGGACCCGCCCGACGAGCGCGCTCATTACCCGGCAGGCTCCGGCGGGTCGTGATCGGGATCGGGATCGGGATCGATGTTCGCGCCGGCGGGCATCAGCGGATTGCCGCGACTCAGCCCGCGCGCGACGAACAGGAGCCCCGCAACGAGGACGATGGCAAACACGCCGACCGCGATCCATACGATCGTTGAGCCGTCGTCGGCGCCCGGCGATCGCGGTGGTCGCACTGGTCGTACCGTGGCAATGGGTCCCGGCTGCCCCGGCTGGCCGGACTGCCCGGGCGACCCGACCCAGCCGGGCGGCAGCGGCCCGGCCGGTGCCGCGACGGGTCCGAATGGCACCGGCTCCTCGATCCCGAGATCCTTCAGCCAGGCTGTCTCGAAGCCCTTTGTGTCGACGCCCAGGGCTGCGGTAAACGCCGCGTCGTCGCTGACGCCGTCCGCATAGCTCCGGATCAGCTTGACCAGGGCGTCTCGCCCGTAGGTGCGGACCATGAAGTCGATCGCCGAGACGGCCTCGTCGTAGGCGAGGCTGAATCGATCCGCCGAGGCCGGGAACTGCTGGACCAGCGCGCTGAGGGGCATCAGGTCGCCGGACTGCGCGGAGCCCTCCACGTTCGAGCGCGCGCCGCTGTCGTACCCCGCGGACAGGTATACGGCCAGGCCCTCGTTCAGCCAGTGGAGCGGCTGGTGATACGGGTTCTGGGTCGCGGTGCCGAACACGATGTGGGTGAGCTCGTGGGGCACGACGGTGCTCACCCAGGACGAGTTCTCGTCCCCGATGCCGATGTTCGCGAACAGCGTTCGGATGTCCGGGAGCGCGAGGCCGCCGATATTCTCCTGGAGGCCAGTCCCGATCACGTCGTAGAACGCGGTCCGATCGGCATAGACGTAGAAGTCGATCGGGGTGGTCTCCTGGACGCCGAGCAGGTCGGTCGCGTTCTTGACCGCCTGCTCGCCGACGTCGAGCAGCTTCTGCCCGAAGGACGAATCGCCCTCCGTCCAATGCACCCGGACGACCGAGCCGGCGAGCGTCTTCCACGTGTACCGATCGTCGGCGTACAGGTGCGTCGTGGTCGGGCTGTCGACCGTGTGCCCATCGTCAAACGTGAGGCGGAAGCCGAGCTCAACGGGCGTGTTCGGGAAGACCGATCCCTTCGGCGTGGCGAGGCTGTAGCGGAGCGTGGTCGGGCCGGCCGGCGGCGTGGTGATCGGCGCGAGGAAGGTCGCGGCACCGATGCCTTCGCGCACGATCGCCTCGACCTTGACGACCCCGGCGGGGATCGTCGCCGACTGCTCCACGGTGATCGCGCCGCCGTAGTTCGAGGTCGCGGTCGCGGTGCCAAAGGTTGGATCGGCGGCGAGCGCCGCCGGGGCGCCGGCGAGCCCGAATACCAGCGCGAGGGTCGCGGCAAGCACGCCAACGCGGCCCGCGCGCCGCATCGCCCCGGTGGTGGTCATTGCGCCCACGCCATGCCCGCGATGCGCAGGATGCCGAGCCCGTTGTCCGTGGCGCCAAGGAGCCCATCCCGTGACAGGGCGTACGTCGTCCCGACGGACAGCGGCACGACCGGCACCTGGTCCTTGATCACCGCGAGCGCCTTCTCGTAGGCGGCCTGCGCGGCGGTGGGATCGCGGGTCGCGAGGGCGTCGGCGATGTCCTGGTCGAACGCGGGCGACGACCACTTGCCGTAGTTGTTGCTGCTGTCGCTCTGGAGGAGCACGCCGAGGAAATCGTTGGGCCCCACGTAGTCCGCGACCCAGCCGGTCAACCACGCGTTGGGCGGATCCGTGGCGATCCTGGTGAGCGAATCCTCGAAGCTCTCCCGCTCGACCTGCATGTGCAGCTCGCGCTCGAGGTCGGCCGCGATCGCGTCGCCGATCGGCGCGCCGCTGCTGGCGAAATGGATCACCGGAAGGCCCGCGCCGCCGGGATAGCCCGCCTCGGTCAGCAGCTGGCGGGCGTGGTCCGGGTCGTAGGTCGGGAGCCAGTCCTGCGAGCCGCCACCCGGGATGCCTGGCGGGACCATGCTGTCCGCCGCCACGTCCCCGGCGAACGCCCCCAGGGGCACGATCTTCCGCCAGTCGACCGCCTCGCCGAATGCCTGTCGAACGCGTGGGTCGTCGAACGGCTTGGTCGTGGTGTCGAGGCCGAGGTAGGTCAGCGTCAGCGCGGGGATGACGCGCAGATTCGGCCCGAGCTCGCGGTCGTACGGGATCCACGGCGCATCGATGACCGAGACCTCCGTGTAGTCGAGGTCGCCGGCCTGGAAGGCCGTCACCGGGTTGCGGCCCCCGATGTCCAGGATGAGGTGCGCGGTCGTGATCGCCGGCGGCCCCGCCCAGTAGTGCTCGTTGCGCGTGAGGGTGAGCTCGGCGTCGCTGACCTTCGCCAGCGAGTAGCCGCCACTCGTGACCGAGCCGGGACCGAAGTCCGTGCCCCCGTCGCGCCACACGGTCGACGGCACGATGCCGAACGTGGGCGACGACACGATCGCCGGGAAGTCCGCACCGGGTCGGTCGAGATCGACGATCACATCGTTGCCGTCCGCCCGGATTCCCACGGCAGACGGATCCGTGACCCGTCCGGCGAGATGATCGCGGGCACCCTTCACGTCGATCATCAGCGCCGCGAGTGGCCCGGGCTTCTGCGGGTCGATGATCCGCAACCAGCTCCCGACAACATCCTCGGCGGTGAGGGGCGTGCCATCCGAGAACGCCAGGTTGGGCCGGAGGTGGAACGTGACGCTGCGGCCGTCCGCGGCGACCTCCCAGCTCGCGGCGAGGGCGGGCTGAAGCGTGAGCGAGGCGTCGTAGGTGGTGAGGGTCTCGTACAGCTGGGCGACGATCGCGGCCGTGCCGGCGTCGCCGGTCGCAGCCGGATCGAACGTCGCCGGCTGGTTGACGAGGATCTTGACGTCGTCGCGCGCGGCGGCGGAGACGTGGTGGGCGTCGCGCACGAGCAGGAGCGCGGCAACGATGGCCAGCGAGGCGAGGATGCCCCCGACGCGGCGCCGCTGGAGCGAGCGAAGGCTCAGGCGCGCCCCCATTCCGGCGCGCAGGCGTGACGCATGGGAGGAGTATGCGGGAAGGCCTCGCGTCGCATCGCCGGGGGAACGATGCGGACCCGCGAGGCCCCGCTTTGTGATAACGCGGAATGCGGCGGGTCGTTAGGCTCCGGCGGATGAATCTCCGATTGCGCGACACGCTGACGCGCAGCATCGTGCCCATCGAGCCGCTCGAAGCCGGTCGCGTCCGGATGTACTCCTGCGGCCCGACGGTCTACCGGTTCGCGCACGTCGGCAATCTCCGTACGTTCCTGCTCCCGGACCTCATCCGGCGCGTGCTTCTCTACCACGGCATCGACGTCCTGCACGTGCAGAACATCACGGACGTGGGCCACCTGCGCGCCGACGCGGGTGGCCGCGAGGTGGATCCGATGCTCGTCGCCGCAGGGCTCGAGGGCCGTCCCTCGCAGGAGATCGCGGATGCCTACGAGGCCGCCTTCCACGCCGACGAGGCGCTCGTGAACATCCTGCCGGCGCACGTGTACCCGCGGGCGACCGAGCACATCGACGACATGCTCGCCCTGGCCGAGCGCCTCGTGGAGCTGGGGCACGCCTATGTCTCGCCGCTCGGCAACGTCTACTACGACGTCTCGACTTACGCGGCTTATGGCGCTCTCTCGGGGAACACGCTCGACGCCCTCGATGCGGGGCAGCGCTCCGATGTCGAGCCCGACAAGGATGACCCGGCCGACTTCGCGCTCTGGAAGGCGGCCGACGCCAGCCGCGAGCTGCGCTGGCCGAGCCCGTGGGGCGAGGGCTTCCCGGGCTGGCACCTCGAGTGCTCGGCGATGGCGCTGCGGCATCTCGGGCCCTCATTCGACATCCACACCGGCGGTGAGGACAACGTCTTCCCGCATCACGAGGACGAGATCGCCCAGTCGGCGCCGATCGTCGGCGGGCCGCCGGCTCGGGTCTGGGTGCACGGCGCCCACCTGCTGATGAGCGGCAGGAAGATGTCCAAGTCGGCCGGCAACTTCCAGCGGATCACGGAGCTCGGCGATGACGGGCGCGATCCCCTCGCTTTCCGCTACCTGTGCCTGACCTCGCGGTACGCCCGCAAGCTGAACCTGTCCGAGCGCTCGATCGACGCCGCGGCCGCCGGGCTTGCCTCGCTTCGCGCCGAGCTCGCCGCGCTGGGGCCGGCGCCGCTGTCGGGTCCGTGGGCGGCACCCGCGCCGCTCGTCGCGGGCGCCTCGGCGGCTCGACCCGCCGGCCTGGCGGCGGGCCTGACCGGCCACGGCGCGCCGACGGAGGTGTGGCTCACGGATCGCGCAGGCGCCCCGTCTGCACCGCTGTCAGCGGCCGGGCGCGCGCTGCACGACCGGTTCGCGGCGGCGATTGACGACGACCTGGACATGCCGGTCGCGCTCCGAATCGCACGGCAAACGCTGCGAGCAGCGCTCCCGGCGGATGAACGTCGCTGGCTCGTCCTGGACATGGACTTCGTGCTCGGTCTCGACCTGGATCGATCGGTTCCGACCCTGTCCGACACGGGCGTCCCAGATGCCACCGACCTCCCCGCCGGCGCAGCCGAGCTGCTCGCCGCGCGCGCCGAGGCACGTGCGCATCGCGATTTCGCGGCGGCCGATCGTCTGCGCGACGAGCTGCGCCAGCTCGGCATCGACCCGATCGATCGCGCCGACGGAACGAGCGACTGGCGGAAGGTGCCGGCGCAGTAGCGCGGACGGCCTTCCCTACTGTCCAGGGACGGCCAGATCGAGCCGCGTCCGGAAGCGGTCGAGCAGGCGATAGAAGTTGCGCTTCGACAGGCGATCGCGTTCGGCCGGCGGCGTCGTCACCCAGGCCCGTGGCTCGACGCGCGTGAGTGGCAGGCCGGGCACGACGAGCGCCCGACGCGCGGGCGCGCCCTCGTCGTCCTCGTCGCGCAGGACCAGGCTCCACCAGATATCGAGGTTTCGGTAGAAGCGGAAGCCTTCGTCCAGCGGGCCGCGCGCTGCGGCGTCGGAGCGTCGGAACGCCATCAGGTAGCCCTGGATCGCCGTCGCATCGATGGCTGTGTCGGCCGGCGCGATGACCTCGTCGAACCGGCGGAGATCGGACGCGACGAGGCCGAACGGGCCGGCAACAGCGACGGTCGCATCGGTGAGCGCGGCGACGAGCGGCGTCACGACATCGCCGGTCGGGGTGACGCACGGGTCGAGGATGATCACGATCTCGGCGCGCGCTCGGCGAATGCCGATGTTCAGCGCGGCCGCCTGGCCGAGGACGGCGCTCGTGCGCACGAGCTCGAAGGTCGCCGACCCGGGGCGCGCAGCGAGATCGCCAGCGCGACGGCCCTCCAGGGCGCGATCCGGCAGGCCATCGGCGACGAGGATCACGTCGCTGCAGGCAGGCAGGGTGGCACCGAGCGCATCGAGGACCCGGCCGGTCTCCGCGGGATCGACCGACGCAACCACGACGACCGATGCGACGCCGATAGGCGGCTCCTCGAGCCGACTCGGCGCCGCGTCCGACCGTCCATATCGAATCTCGCCCCCGACCTCGACGTCCGGCGCGTTCGCCGGCTCGAGCCGATACGCCGTCCCCGAATCGACGACGCGCCAACCGGCCGCCTCGATCTCGTCGCGCAGCCGGTCGGCCGTGGCCCAGTCTCGAGCCGCACGCGCGTCGGAGCGGCGGCTCGCTGCCTCCGTAACCGCCTCCGGTGCCTGACCTGCCGTCGTCGCCATGCCCGAAATGGTAGGCGCGGGGAACCGCTCACCCGAAACCGCCGTCTCGCGGCCAACACTCCCGGCCCACCTGCCAGGACCGGCCAGACGGGAGGAGCACGATGCGCCGAAGACTGGCGATGGCCCTCAGCGGAGCGGCCCTGGCAACCATCCTCGTGGTCGGACCCACGCTTGCGTGTGGTGGGCTCATCGGGCCCAACGGCGCCGTCAACCTCGTCAACACGACGACGCTCGCGGCGTACCACGACGGCGTCGAGCACTACGTCACTGCATTCCAGTTCCAGGGTGGCGGCGGCGCCTTCGGCTCGATCACGCCCCTGCCGGGCGTCCCCTCCTCCATCGAGAAGGGCGGCGACTGGACCCTCCAGCGCCTCGTCCGCGAGACGAGCCCGCAGCTCGACTTCCAGCGCGAGGCGACGCCGGCCGCTGCCGGCGCGGTCGAGATCATGAAGGTCCGCATCGACGCGCTCGACATCACGGTCCTCAAGGGCGGCGCCGCCGACGTCGGCCAATGGGCGCAGGCGCACGGCTTCCGGCTCCCACCGGATGCCCCCGAGGTCCTCGACTTCTACGCGAAGCGCAGCCCGATCTTCCTCGCCGCCGTGTTCGACGCCGACGCCGCCGCCGCGCGCGGCCAGGCCATCGGCGACGGGACCCCCGTCCACGTGACCATCCCGACCCCGAATCCGTGGGTCCCGATCCGCATCCTCGCCCTCGGCAAGTCCGCCACCGACCAGATCAACGCCGACGTCTTCCTCCTGACCGACCGCGCGCCGGCGTTCCTGCCCGCTCCAACCGGCACGAACGGCATGCGCCTCGACCACAGTGACGCGGCAACCCAGAGCCTCCTCGACGACCTCCGCTCGGACCGCGGCATGAGCTGGGTCCCAGCGTCCGCGTGGCTCACCAAGATCGCCGTCGACGCGCAGGCCTCCCAGCTCTCGTACGACCTCGCGATCGACGCGAGCGGCCAGGGCATGCCCTCGTACGTGCAGGCAGGTTTCGACGCGCCGCAGACGATCGTCGTCGAGAGCGCGACCTGGACGCGCCTCGTGGTGGCGTCGATCCTGGCGCTTGCGCTCCTCATCCTCGTCGTCGCGTTCGGCCGGCCGCGCGCCGGACGCCTGACGCCGGCGCGCTGAGGCATCGTCGTGTCGCGCAATCGGGCCCGCCTCATCGGGGCGGGCCTCGTCTCCCTCGCAATGCTGTTCACGGTTGCGACGATCGTCCTCGCCGCGACACGCCCCGGCCCGTCAACCTCGATCCAGATCGTGATCCACTACTCGCACTTCGATCCATCGACGGTCCTCGTGCGGGTGGGCGTGCCGGTGACCTTCACGATCCGCAACGACGATCCGATCGACCACGAGTGGATCGTCGGCGACGCCGCAGTCCAGCAGAAGCACCGGGTCGGCACGGAGGTCGTGCACGACACGCTGCCGACCGAGCAGATGATCCCGGCCGGCGAGACACGGGTAACCACGATCACGTTCGCCCAAGCAGGCACGCTGCAGTACATCTGCCACCTACCCGGCCACGAGGCCTACGGGATGGCGGGCCTGGTCACGATTCGCTAGGCGCGTTCAGGCGCCAGGCGATCAGGCGCCCTGCTCGACCTCGAAGAGGGTGTGCGCAACGAGGCCATGCGCCTCGCGATGCACCTGGTTGGCCGACTCGCGGTCCGGCGCGTCGACGAGGCAGAAGACCTTGCCCTTCTCCTCGTCGACCCAGTAGTGCTTGTAGTTGACGCCGTACTTGCCCTGCACCGCTACATCGGCTGCGTGTGCTCCGACAACGTCCACGGCCTTGACGCCGGGGATGTCGTGCTCGTCCATGTACGTCGGCATGTCGATCCTCCTGGATGGGTGAAGAGCGCAGGCTACTCCCGGGCCTTCAGCTTCCGCCAGCCGCCGGCGCGGTTGTTCGCGATGATCGCCCGGAACAGCGCCAGCAGGGCTCGTCCGTTGATCGGCTGGCCCTCGTAGATCGCGATCTGGCGACCGGTCAGGTTGCCGTGGCCGGCCGTGATGATCCCGTCCGGGTCCGGCGCCATCCCGCCGTCGTACAGGAACACGTTCACGTGATCCTTCGTCGCGAGCAGCGCGGCGACATTGCCGTCGAGCACGAAATATGGCTGGACGGTCCGCTTGATCGTCTCCACGAGCTCGGGGTCCGCCTCGTGGGCGATCTCTCGAACCCGGGCGCAGATCGCCTGCTGCCACGCCGGAAGCGCATCGATGTAGGCGTCCACGCGAGGGTCTGCTTCGTACGCCATCGCCCGATCCTATCGGACTACCATCGCGCCCATGGCCATCGACACGACGGAGATCCCTGCCCACCTCGAACACCGGATCAGGACGGCCGATGGGCGCACCCTCGCCGTCGCGGAATGGGGCGACCCAAACGGGATCGGCATGTTCGCCCTGCACGGGACGCCGGGCGGCAGGATCGGCTACTGGATGGATCCCGGGATCTACGCGCGCTACGGGCTGCGCCGGCTCACATTCGACCGGCCGGGCTATGGCGACTCGACCCGGCACAAGGGCCGCACCGTCGCCGACGTCGTGCCGGACATCGAGACAATCGCGAACGCGCTCGGCATCGACCAGTTCGCCGTTACCGGCGGCTCAGGCGGCGGCCCGCACGCACTGGCGGTTGCCGCGCTGCTGGGCGATCGCGTGCTGCGCTGCCTTGCCGACGTCTCGATCGCACCGTACGGCGCCGAGGGCCTCGACTTCCTGGCCGGCATGAACGAGGGCAACGTCATCGAGTTCAACGCCGCGCTCGCGGGCGAGGACACGCTCCGAGCCCTGCTCGTTCGCGAGCGGTCGACCACGCTCCAGCGCCTTGCCGACAACCGGAGCGACTTCCTGGGCGACGACTACGAGATGTCGGAGCCCGATCGGCTCCAGATGGCGAAGCACCTGTCGCGCGTCAAGCACCACCTCGTCACGTGCCTCGCGCCGGGGGTCGACGGCTGGGTGGACGACGACATCGCGTTCACCAAGCCGTGGGGCTTCGACGTCGCCGATATCCGCGTGCCGATGCTCCTGACCTACGGCCGCGCCGACAACCTCGTGCCGGCCGCGCACGGCGATTGGCTCGTGGCGCACATCCCCGGAGCAACCGTCGACGTCACGGACGTCGGCCACATGGGCGACGACGCCCAGGTCGAAGGCCAGATGGCCTGGCTCGCAGGGCGCGCTTGAGTCGGATGGCGGTGTTGCAGTTGATGGCGCACAATCCCCGGACGAACGAGGCGGCCACCATCTCCGGCTGATCGTCACGGCACGCTTTCGAGGTCCGTTCGCCCCGAGCCACGCCTGACGCCGCACGGCGACACCGACCTCGCGCGGTGGAGGAGCCGACCGTGTCCTTGTTCACTTCGACTTCTGAAACCTTGATCGCGAACGCACGCGTCCGTGCGATCCTGGCGATCGTCAGCAGCAGCCTCCTTGCGGCGAGCACGGCAGCACTCGCCCTCCTCGGTGCGGCGTCGCCTGTCGTCGGCGCGAGCTCGCACGCGTCGGCCTACGCACAGGCGTCCTGGTACGGCAAGTACCTGACCGTCTCGAGCGAGGTCGTCCCGCTGTGCACCAGCAACACCGGGTCCGTGCCCCAGCACGACTTCGGGTCGAACATCGATGCGAGCCACGAATGTGGATCCCAGAGCGAGACGTCGATCGCGATCAATCCTGCAGATTCGCGGAATGTCATCGCCGGCTCGAATGAGATCCAGCGGCTCCCGATGCGCGCGATGTACTCGCTCCACGGAGGCTCGGCGTTTACCGGGGTCGACCTGCCGCTGCCTCCAGCGCGCACCAACAACGGCTTCGACTTCGGGAGTGACCCGGGGCTCGCCTTTGACTCTGCCGGGAACGCCTTCTACTCCTACATCGTGGTCTTCTTCGGCGCCGGGGGCGGCATCAACGGGACCGCGATGGCCGTCGCGCGATCCGGCGACGGGGGTGCAACGTGGAGCGCGACGTATTTCAACCCGCAGACGGGATCGGGCCAGTTCGACGACAAGCCGATGATCACCGTCGATACCGGGAGCGGGACCGGCCACCATCACAACCGGATCTACGTGGCCTGGGATCACGCGACCGGGAACTCGTCCTCCACGAAGAACGGGAACAACGTCGTGCTGTCCTTCTCGGATGACGGCGGCGCCATCTTCTCGACACCGGTGTCGGTGAGCGGGCCGTTCGTGGGCAAGACCGGCGGCATCGGCGCCGATCCGTACGTCGCGAGCGACGGTACGCTGCACGTCGCCTGGCAGGATTACGCGCACGGCGCAATCGTCGACGCCCGGTCCACCGATGGCGGCCACACGTTCTTTCCACCGAAGTTGATTGCAACGGTCGGCGGGTTCGCCTTCAACGTCGCTGCCCAGAGCACGCGCGGTGCCCTCGTCTATCCGGCGTGTGGCGCGGCCGGGGCGACGCTGTATTGCTCGTACACGGATGGCAGCGCGGCTGCGACCTCGGTGTACGTGGCCAAATCGACCGACGGCGGCAACACCTG
>DHWF01000051.1:0-215 GCA_002413045.1 Chloroflexi bacterium UBA5189 | reverse complement strand
CAGTTCAACCAGTGGCTGGCCGTAGATGTTTCAGACGGGTCCGTGAACGTGGCGTACTACGACACGCGTACGCACGGCGCGACCGCGACGACGTACACGCTCGCGCGATCGATCGACGGCGGTGCCACCTGGGCAACGACGGCGATCGCGACCGCGACCACGGACGAGACGTGCTGTGCTCCCAGCGTGGATCTCGGCAACCAGTACGGCGACTA
>DHWF01000047.1:19227-20188 GCA_002413045.1 Chloroflexi bacterium UBA5189 | reverse complement strand
ACATCGAGAAGGACGCCGCGCTGGAGCGCCGCTTCCAGCAGGTCTTCGTCGACCAGCCGACGGTCGAGGAGACGATCTCCATCCTGCGCGGGCTGCGAGATCGGTACGAGGTCCATCACGGCGTCCGCATCACCGATTCGGCGCTCGTCGCCGCGGCCACGCTGTCGGATCGGTACATCACGGAGCGCTTCCTGCCGGACAAGGCGATCGACCTCGTCGACGAGGCCGCCTCGCGGTTGCGGATGGAGATCGACTCGATGCCGATCGAGCTGGACGAGCTCGAACGGCGCCGGATCCAGCTCGAGATCGAGCGCGAGGCGCTCCGCAAGGAGACCGACGACGCGTCCAAGTCGCGCCTTGCCGCGCTCGAGAAGGAGCTCGCCGAGATCGCCGAGGAAGCGGGCGCCATGAAGCAGCGCTGGGAGACCGAGAAGTCGGCGATCCAGGCGATCCGGGCGACGAAGTCGGAGCTCGAGGGCCTCCAGGTCCAGATCGAGCAGGCGGAGCGCGAGGCCAACTACGAGCGGGCAGCCCAGCTCAAGTACGGCACCCAGCGCGAGCTGACCGAGCGGCTCGCGCAGCAGAGCGCCGCGATGGCCGCGCTCCAGGGCCCGAACGCGCTGCTCAAGGAAGAGGTCACCGCCGACGAGATCGCGGACATCGTCTCGAAGTGGACCGGGATTCCCGTCACGCGCCTCATGGAGGGCGAGCTGGCCAAGCTCGTGCACATGGAGGACCGACTCCACGATCGCGTCGTGGGCCAGGACGAGGCCATCCAGGCCGTGTCCGACGCGGTCCGTCGCGCGCGCGCCGGGCTGCAGGACCCACGCCGCCCGATCGGCTCGTTCCTGTTCCTCGGTCCGACGGGCGTCGGCAAGACCGAGCTCGCCCGGGCCCTCGCCGTGTTCCTGTTCGACGACGAGCATGCGATGGTCCGCATCGACATGAGCGAGTACATGGA
>DHWF01000047.1:3707-18991 GCA_002413045.1 Chloroflexi bacterium UBA5189 | reverse complement strand
GACGAGATCGAGAAGGCCCACCCGGACGTGTTCAACATCCTGCTCCAGGTCCTCGACGATGGGCGACTGACCGACGGCCAGGGCCGCACGGTGAGCTTCAAGAACGCGCTCGTGATCATGACCAGCAACGTCGGCTCGCAGGTGATCGCCGCGAGCGGCGTCCGGCCGGGCGACAGCGAGGCGTACGAGGCGATGAAGCGCCAGGTCACCGACCAGCTCCGAATGCAGTTCCGGCCGGAGTTCCTGAACCGGGTCGACGAGGTGATCGTCTTCCACGCGCTGACCGACGCGGATCTCGCGGCGATCGTGGAGCTGCTCCTCGCGGACCTCCAGCGCCGCCTCGCGACCCAGGACCTGATCCTCGAGCTCACGCCCGCGGCGCGGTCACTGATCGTGCGCGACGGCACCGACCCGACCTTCGGCGCGCGGCCGCTCAAGCGGACGATCCAGCGGCTCGTCGAGAACCCGCTCGCGAAGGCCCTGATCGAGGGCCGCTTCAAGCCGGGCCAGACGGTGGTCGTCGACGCGGATCCCATCGGCTCGACGCTCATGTTCACCTCCGGTGGCGAGTCCGTGATTGCGGATGCGGGCGAGCGACGTGACGCCCGGCGCCGATCCGACGAGGACGCTCCCGAGGCGGTCGGCGCGGGTGCCGGGTCTGGCTCAGGCGGCAAGCGTCGCCGCCCGGTGCTGGACCTCCCGGACACCGATCCCGATCGGGACAACGATGGTGGCGGCGGGGGCCGCCCGAACTGAGGTACGCCGAGGCCGTCGCTCGCCTCGCGACGCTGCCCGAGCACCTGCCCGAGCCGCCGGCGGCGCTGCTCCCCACACGGACGGATACCGGTGAGCAACGCACCCCGAACTGGCCGTACGGCCCGGAAGCCGCGATCCCGTCGGCGGTGCTGCTGCTGGTCGCGCCATCGGTTGACGGCGACCCTGACGCCGAAGCGGACATCCTCCTGATCCGGCGCGTCGACCGGGGCGGGCACCACTCGGGCCAGATGGCCTTTCCCGGCGGCCGGGCGGAGCCGGAGGACGGCGGCGCCGCGATGACCGCGCTGCGCGAAGCGACCGAAGAGGTCGGACTGGATCGCGAGGCGGCGGGCGTCCGGGTGATCGGCGTGCTCGAGGAGTTCTGGATCCCCGTCTCGGGCTACCGCGTGACGCCCATCCTGGCCATCGCCGATCGCCGGCCGGCGCTGGCAGCCGCGGAGGCCGAGGTCGCCGAGCTCCTGTGGGCGCCGCTCGATGCGTTCCTGCCCGGCGCGCCGATCGAGATCGTCGAGACGACCGTCAAGATGCCGAGCGGATCGTTCCCGCTCCGGTTCGGGGCGTACCTGATCGATGGACACCGCGTGTGGGGCGCGACCGCCCGGATCCTCGGCCAGCTCGGGGCGCTGCTGGCCTGAACCACGCCCGCCTCGGCAGTACGCTGGCGCGACCCGCCGCACCCGCAGCCGAGGCCGTGCGATGCAGAAGATCCTCAACGACCCCGAGCCGTTCGTCGATGAGATGCTCGAGGGCATCCTCCTTGCACATCCGAACGAGCTTCGACGGCCATCCCCGCGGGCCATCGTCCGCGCCGACGCGCCGGTCGCGGGCAAGGTCGCGATTGCGACAGGCGGCGGCTCCGGCCACCTCCCGGTGTTCATGGGCTACGTCGGGCGCGGGCTGATCGACGGTGCCGCGATCGGCAACGTGTTCGCCTCGCCCTCGAGCGACGACATGCTCGAGGTGACCCGCGCCATCTCCGCGGGCAAGGGCGTGCTCTACCTGTACGGCAACTACGGTGGCGACCGCCTGAACTTCGACCTGGCAGCGGAGCTCGCGGCCGACGAGGGCATCGAGGTCCGGACGATCCTCGGCGCGGACGACGTCGCGTCGGCGCCATCGGGGCGTGCATCGAGCCGGCGCGGGATCGCGGGCATCTTCTTCCTCTACAAGGTCGCCGGTGCGGCCGCAGCCGAAGGGGCGTCGCTCTCAGAAGTGGTCGCCGTGACCGAGCGCGCCGCCGCGGGCACGCGGACAATGGGCGTCGCCCTGTCGCCGTGCACGATCCCGGCCGCGGGGGTCCCGACGTTCGAGCTGCCAGTCGGGCAGATGGAGATCGGGATGGGCATCCACGGCGAGCCCGGCGTGCGGCGCGGCCCGCTCGAGACCGCCGATCAGATCGCCGACGAGCTGACCCGGGCGATCCTCGCCGACCTGCCGTTCGCGCGGGGCGACGAGGTCGCGGTCCTCGTCAATGGCCTCGGCGCGACGCCGAAGGAGGAGCTCTACATCCTGTACCGCGGCGTTGCGCGGATCCTTGCCGCGGAGGGGCTGCCCGTGCACCGCGTGTGGGTCGGCGAGTACGCCACGTCGCTCGAGATGGCGGGCGCCTCGCTCACCCTCATGCGCCTCGACGATGACCTGCGCCGTCTCGTGGACGCGCCCGCCGGGACGCCGTTCTTCGTCCAGGGATGACCGACGCCGGCCCGAGCGCGGGATTCGTCTCGATCCTGGGCGCGATCGCCAACGACCTCCTCGACCGCAAGGACGAGCTGAACCGGCTCGACGGCGTCGCAGGCGACGGGGACCTCGGGCTGACCATGACCGCCGCGGCGAATGCGCTCCTCGAGCTGGCGCCGTCGCTCGAGTCGCTACCGGAGGCTGACGCGATCCGCCGGTGCGGCACGGAGATCGCCCGCAAGGCGCCGTCGACCGGGGGCACGCTCATCGCGTTCGCGCTGATAGCCGCGGCGAAGGCCGGCGTGGCGCCAGATGTGCCGCCGCTCGAGCGTGCGGCCGCCTACCTGGACGCCGCGGCGGCATCGGTGGCGCAGCGCGGTCAGGTCGCTCCGGGCGACCGAACGATGCTCGACGCGCTCCGCCCGGCTGCCGATGCGATCAGCCGAGCAGCCAAGGCCGGCTTGGACGCGCCGACAACGCTCGCCGACGCGGCTTCGGCTGCCGATGCCGGCGCCCGGGAGACCGCCTCGATGGCGGCGAAGGTTGGTCGAGCCGGCTGGCTCGCGGATCGCGCCGCCGGCCACGAGGATGCTGGCGCGCGCCTCGTGGCAATCGCGTTCGCAGCCGCCGCTCGCCGCTAGGTCGGCTCGCCCTCGCGGTCGCGAAGCGACGGGTCGATCGGGCGATCGGCGAGGTGGCCGATGGCCTTGCTCGCCTTGCCGGCTTCGCCGGGACCGAGGCGCTTCGCGATCCCTTCGAGGATGCCGCGCATCTTCGCGTCGTCCGGCCCGGCGAACTCGACGACGATCGCCCGCATCGGGCCGTACACCGTCCACGCGCCGTGCGTCACGTCGGCCGGCCAGAGCACCGCCTCGCCGGCTGCGACACGCCGCTCCTCCTCGCCGACGAGCACGTAGCCGCCGCCCTCGATGACCACGAACCACGTCGTGTTCGGGTTGTCGTGGGGCTCGATCCGGCCGCCCTTCCGGAATGCGAGCTCCGCGATCACGCCGCGCGCATCGCCGTGGATGACTGCGGCCTCGACGCCGGTCGAACCCGGCGGACCGTCCGGCCGACGATTGCCAACGCCGAACCGACGGGTCTCCACCGGGTCAGCCGATCGGGTTCGGGTCGAGCTCAGCGCCGCTTGCGCTGCTTGGCCCGGACGTTCTTGGTCCGGATCGTGGCCTCCGGGCGGGAGCTGCGCGCACGGGCCAGGTAGCGCTGGCGCGCCAGCTGGTGCTCGTACGCCTCGAACAGCGGCGGGTAGCGCCGGAAGCGAGCCCAGGCCATGGTTCCCAGCCCGCTGGCCAGGATGACGAGGATCACCGCGAAGTCGAACTGGAACGTGGACCCGACGATCACGAGGAAGTACGTGATCAGCCCGGACCAGAAGATCCACTCCCACATGTCCAGATACGGGCGGTGGCGGTGCAGCGCGCGCGTCCGGGTGACGTACAGCGCGATCAGGATGAGCAGCAGGATGCCGGAGCCCACCCACAGCGGGTCGAACAGGTCCGGGAAGTTGAACTTGTTGAAGCCGATCCAGAAGTAGTCCCAGGGAAAGAGCGTCAACGCTGCACCTTTGCGAGTGATCGACCGCCGTTGGCGAGGCTGGAGTATGCCATGGGCAAGGCTATACTCGGACCGAGCCACGGCGTTGCAGCGTGCGCTCGCCCGGACGGCACCCGACGCGGAGGTTAGCGAGTGCGAGCGCTGCTGTCGGTTGCGACGCGAGACGGGATCAGCGTCTTCGCCCGCGGCCTCCAGACGCTCGGCGTCGAGCTTTTCGCGACCGAGCAGACCCTCGAGCACCTGGCCCAGGACAGCATCACCGTGCGGCCGGTCACCGAGCTGACGGGCGTCCCCGCGCAGGCCCACGGCTCGGACAAGACCTTCCACCACGCGATCTACGCGGGCATCCTCGCGCGCCGCGATCGGCCCGAAGAGATCGCCGAGCTGAAGCGTCAGGGCATCGAGCCGATCGACATCGTCGTCGTGAACGTCGAGCCGTTCGGCGCCGAGATCGGCCGGGCGCTCGTGGGCCTCGACAAGGCGATCGAGATGATCGACGTGGGCGGCGCGGCGCTCCTGATCGCCGCGGCGCGAAACCCGGCCGGCGTGGCCGCCGCTTCGAGCGCCGATCAGTACCCCAAGATCCTTGCCGAGCTCAAGGAGCGCGGCGTCGTGAGCCCGGAGCTCCGCGCCCAGCTCGCCGCCGAGGCGTTCGGGACGGTCGCCGCCTACCACGCCGAGATCGCCGCCTACCTGAACCAGCTGACCTCGACGAACTACCCGAAGCGGCTGGCCATGGTCCTCGAGAAGGTCACGGACCTGCGCTACGGCGAGAACCCGCACCAGACCGCCGCCTTCTACCGCGAGACCACGCACCGGTCGGCGAGCATCGCCGATGCGACCCAGATCCAGGGCGTGACCCCGTCGTTCAACAACCTGCTCGACCTGGACGTCGCCTATCGCATCGCGAGCGACTACACGACGCCGACCGTCGTGATCGCGAAGCACACCGATCCGGTCGGGATCGCGTCGGCAGACGAGCTGGTCGAGGCATATCGACGGGCGCTCGAGACGGATCCGGTCGCCTCGTTCGGCGCGATCGTCGGCGTGAACCGCGTGCTCGACGGCGCCACGGCGCGCGAGATCGCGGCGAACTCGTACGAGGCGGTCATCGCGCCCGGCTTTGACGACTCGGCGCTTGGGATCCTGCGCCAGAAGGCCGGCCTCGAGCTGATGCACGTCCCGCCGAATCCGATCGAGGGCATGCGCGACTACGGGATCGCTCGGCTCGACTTCAAGCGCGTCGGTGGCGGGCTGCTCCTCGAGACGATGGACGAGCTGGCGCTCGACGGGAGCCAGCTCCAGGTCGTGACGAAGCGTCGCCCGACGCTCGAAGAGCTGACCGATCTGCTCTTTGCCTGGCGCGCCGTGCGGCACGTCCGCTCGAACGCGATCGTGCTGGCCAAGAACGCGGCGTCGGTCGGCATCGGGTCCGGGCAGGCGAGCCGGCAGGTCTCGGTCGAGATCGCACTGCGCCGCGCCGGCGATCGGGCGCGCCTGTCGGTGATGGCCAGCGACGCCTACTTCCCCTTCCCTGACGGAATCCAGATGGCGGCGCAGGCTGGTGTCACCGCGATCATCCAGCCCGGCGGCTCGATCCGCGACGAGATGGCCATCGAGGTGGCGGACCGCCACCATCTCGCGATGGTGTTCACCGGGCGCCGGCACTTCCGGCATTGAGCGGCGAGGTAGGCCCCATGGAAAAGCTGCTCGCGCTGGAGATGGTTCGCGTCACGGAGGCCGCTGCGATCGCGAGCGCTCGCGTCATGGGCCGCGGCGACCGGATGGGCGCGGACAAGCTCGCCACCGAGGCGATGCGCCTCGCGATGGACGAGATCGAGATGCAGGGCACGATCGTCATCGGCGAAGGGGAGCGCGACCAGGCGCCGATGCTGTACATCGGCGAGCAGGTTGGGCTGGCAGGCGCCGACGCGCCGGCCATCGACATCGCGGTCGACCCGCTCGAGGGCACGAACCTCGTCGCGACCGGCTCGGCGAATGCGATCACGGTGCTCGCCGCCTCGGAGCGCGGCGGCCTCGTCCATGCGCCGGACACGTACCTCGAGAAGCTGTGCGTCGGTCCGGGTGCGGCCGGCAAGGTCGACATCACGCTGCCGCCCGCGGAGAACGTGCGGCTCGTCGCCCAGGCGCTCGGGCGCAAGACCGGCGACATCACGGTCATCATCCTCGACCGCCCGCGCCATGCCGACCTGATCGCCGAGGTCCGCGGCACGGGAGCACGAATCAAGCTGATCTCTGACGGCGACCTGTCCGCGGCGATCAGCTGCGCCGTCCAGGGCACCGGCGTGCATGCGGTGATGGGCATCGGCGGCGCTCCGGAGGGCGTGATCACGGCCGCGGCGATGCGCTGCCTCGGTGGCGAGATCCAGGCCCGCTTCCGGTACCGCAGCGACGAGGAGCGCGCCCGCGGCGAGCGGATGGGCCACGGCGACGAGAGCCGCATCTACCGCACGGAGGACCTCGCCTCGGGCGAGCACCTCGTCTTCGCGGCGACGGGCGTCACGCCCGGCGACCTGCTCGAGGGCGTCCGGTTCTTCGGCGGCGGCGCGCGAACGCACTCGCTGGTGATGGCGTACCAGACCAAGACGGTCCGGTTCGTCGACACCGTCCACATGTTCGACCGGGAGCGGCCGCCCTCCGTCCGGCTCTAGAGGGGAGCGACCTGCTATGGCAAGCAATCCGCCGCGCATCTTCGCGATGGGCGGCGCCTCCGTCCTGCCGTCGTCGACCGACTGGCCGATGTACCGGTACATGCTCGACGTGACCGGGCGCGAGCGGCCGCGGATCTGCTTCATCGGCACGGCGTCCGGCGACGACGCGAGCTATCGCGCCGGCTTCTACTCGACGTTCGCTCGCCAGACCGACGCGAGCCACCTCGCGTTGTTCGACATCCAGGTCGCCGACATCCCCGGCTTCCTGCTGGAGCAGGACGTGATCTACGTCGGCGGCGGCAACACGGCGAACCTGCTCGCGGTGTGGCGGCTCCACGGCGTCGACAAGGCGCTGAAGGCGGCGTGGGAGGCGGGCGTGATCCTCGGCGGGCCGTCGGCCGGCGGGATGTGTTGGTTCGAGGCCGGCCTGACCGACTCCTTCGGGACGCAGCTCGCGCCGATGAAGGACGGCCTGAAGTTCCTGGACGGCAGCTTCTGCCCGCACTACGACAGCGAGTCACTGCGGCGCCCGCGCTACGAGGAGACGGTTGGGTCCGGAGCGCTCCCGGACGGCTATGCGGTCGACGACAGCGCAGTCCTCGTGTTCAACGGCCGCCGGCTCGAAGAGGTCGTCGCGTCGCTTCCGGGCCAGCACGCCTACAAGGTGGAGCGGCGGCGCGGCAATTCCGTCGAGGAAACCCAGGTCCGCGCCCGGCTCCTGCGGTAGGCGAGGCGCGCTTGAGCAAGCGATCCCGCCGCCGCCCCGTCGCGCCCGTTCGATCCGCCGGTCCGCGCCCGGCACCGAGCTCCCGGCCCCGGTCGAAGGCGGAGGCGCTCCGCTCGCCGAATCGATGGCCAATCGTGGCGCTGGCGGCGCTCGGCGTGGGGATCGCGATCGTCGCGATCGTGCTGGCGACGAGCCGACCGTCTGGTGGCACCGGCACCACGGCGTGGCCCGCGGATCCACCGGGGCTGCAACAGCGGCTCGAGGCCGCCGGGCTGCAGGTGCTCACCGCCGAGGGGCAGGTCCAGCACACCCACCAGCATCTCGACGTGTTCGTCGACGGGGCGCGCATCACCGTGCCGGCGGGTATCGGGATCGACACGACGGCCGGGATCATCTCGCCCATTCATACCCACGACGCGACGGGGATCATCCACGTGGAATCGCCGGTCGTTCGCGATTTCACCCTCGGCCAGGTGTTCGATGTCTGGGGTGTCACGTTCGACGCCCACTGCCTCGGAGAGACCTGCGACGGCAACGGGCGCGTGCTGTCGGTCTACGCGAACGGCCAGCCGGTAAGTGGCGACCCCCGTGCGCTCGTCCTCCAGGCGCACGAGGAGATCGTGGTCGCGATCGGAACGACCGGCCAGCTGCCGAGCCCTGTCCCGTCGTCCTACCAGTTCCCGGCGGGGTACTGAGCCTCAGGACCACCCGCCGTCGCGCCAGGCTCCAACCGGGACGGCTCCATCCGCGCCGTCGGCTCGCTCGTGAGCGCGGCGACCGGTCTCGATGGTGTGGTGCCACCCGGGCGGGACAAGGCCGGGTGCGAGGTCTGCGAGGGGCGCGAGGACGAACAGGCGGTCGCGCATCGATGGGTGGGGCACCTCGAGGAGGCGCGCGGCGGCGCCGGGATCGATCGACGCCGAGAGCGGGACGCCCTCCGGCGGGCGGTCGATGGCGAGCCTGGCTCGACCGAAGACGAGCACGTCGAGGTCGAGCTCTCGCGGACCCCAGCGCGCGCGCTTCCGGCGGCCGAACTCGCGCTCGAGGTTCTTGAGCTCGACGAGGAGCTGGGTCGCGCCGGTCGCCGGATCGAGTCCCGCAGGGACGTCGAGAGCGACGACGGCGTTGAGGAAGTCGGGCTGGTTCATCACGCCGACGGGTTTCGTCCGGTACAGGCGCGAGACGCCATCGAGGCGAGCGCCGGGCAGGACCGACAGGGCCGCCACGGCGTCGGTCAGCGTTCGGCGCGCGTCGCCGACGTTGGCCCCGAGCCCGATGTACGCCCGAACCGTCCGAGCCATGCTCACCTCGATCGATCCCGATGCCTGCCGGGCTACAGTCGCCGGGTGCATCACGTCGCCGTCCGAATCCTGCACCCGCCGACGCGCGAGGACGCCGGCGAGTTGACGCGACTGGTCGGCCGGGCTCGGTCGATCGCCGCGGAGGACCTGGCGCGGCGATTCGAATCTGCCGGGGCAGAGGACGTCGCGATCGTCTCCGGCGACGACGACGGGCGAACCTTCGGCGAGCGGCTCCGGGCCGTCGTCGCCGGGCTCGAGCCCGGATCGGGCGTCGTCGTGCTCGGGTCGGGCTCGATTCCGCTCGCGATGGACAGCGACATGCGCGCCCTCGTGGACGTCGCGCGCTCCGGCGAGCCTCGCGCGCTCACGAACAACCGCTACTCGTCCGATGTCGTGGCGATCGGCAGCGCGGCGATTCTCGCCTCCGTGCCGGAGCTGGCCGCCGACAATCTCCTGCCGCGCTGGCTGATCACCGTCGCCGGCGTGCCGGTCGCGGAGCTCTCGGATCGCGCCCGATTGGCGATGGACATCGACTCGCCACTCGACCTCGAGCTCATTCGGCGCGATCCGACCTGCCCGCGCCCCCTCGTTGATCTCGCGACATCGATGGCGCACCGTCTCGCGCGCGCCGCGGAGGCGTTCGACACGCTCGCCACGCTCGCCCGCGATCCGTCGAAGGAGCTCTTCGTCGCCGGCCGGCTCTCGGCGACGACGCTACGCGACCTCGAGGAGCACACGGCTTGCCGCATTCGGGCGCTGGTGGAGGAGCGCGGGCTGCACGCGTCCGCCGCGCTCGCCGGGTCGGGCGCGGCCGGCGACGACGACGGCAGCCGGCAGCGGCCGCCGGCCTCGCTGCTCGGGTTGCTGCTGGACCGCGACGGGCCGGCCGCGATCGGGGCGCTCGTCCATGGGCTGGCCGATGGCGCCGCGATCGACACGCGAGTCCTGCTTGCGCATCGACACGGCCCAGGCGAGGCGGCCTGGCCGAGCCCGGAGGACCGCTATGCGTCCGATCTGCTGCTCGCCGATCGCGTTCGCGACCCCTGGCTCCAGCAGCTGACGCTCCACGCCTGGTCGCACGCGATCCCGATCGCGCTCGGTGGGCACAGCCTCGTCGGGCCCGGCCTGCGGCTGGCGCTCGGGCTGGATCGATGAGCCCGCGCCCGTTCGTGCTCGGCCTGCGGCGCGTGTCGGAGCTCGACCTCGACGCGCCCCTGCCCGAGAGCGATCCGGACCTCGTCCGGCGAATCGCGGACGAGATCCGCGCCCGGGGCCCGATGACCTTCGCCCGATTCATGGACCTGGCGCTCTATGACCCGGCGTCCGGGTACTACGCCGGCAACCCCGGCGGATCCACCGGCCCCGGCCGCGCGGGCGACTTCCTCACCGCGCCCGAAGGCCACCCGATCTTTGGCTGGTCGATCGCGCGGTTCCTGGAATCGCTGTGGGCGGCCGTCGATCGGCCGGCGCGCTTCGTCGTTCGCGAGCACGGCGCCGGCTCGGGCGCACTCGCCGCCGGAATCCTCGACGGCCTCCGGCGCTCCGACTCGCCACTGCTCGACGCGATCCAGTACCAGGCTGCGGACATCGCGCCCGCACGGCTCGACGCGCTCGCGGCGCGACTGGCCGCTTCCGGACTTGATCGCCATCTCGCGCCGCTCGACGATCGACCCGCGCCGGGCGCGATTCTCGCCAACGAGCTGCTCGACGCGCTGCCGGTCCATCGGGTCGAGGGCGGCCTGGACGGCTCGCTCCTCGAGCGGTTCGTGATCCTGGTGGGCGCGGCAGATTCTGGCGGTGCGGTTCCCGACGGCGCCGCGCACCTTCACGATCCCGCCCGTCCGTTCGACTCCGCCTTGGGCGCGCCTTCGACGCCGGCACTCGGCGCGCGCCTCTCCGCCGAAGGCATCCGGCTCGAACCCGGCCAGCAGGCGGAGATCTGCCTCGCCGTCGATCCCTGGCTCGGAGGCGCGGCTGCCCCCCTCGAGCGCGGCGCGGTGCTCGTGATCGACTACGGCTACCCGGCCGCGGAGCTGTACGGCCCTGCGCGCGGCAGCACCCTCCGCGCCTATCACCGGCACCGGGTCCACGCCGACGCGCTTGTCGCGATCGGCCGGCAGGACCTCACCGCCCACGTGGACCTGACCGCGGTGGAACAGGCGGCCGTTGCGACCGGCCTCGCCCCGATCGGACGGACCGCGCAGGGCCAGTTCCTCGCCGATCTCGGCGCCGGCGAGCTCCTCGTCGCGCTCCAGACCGACCCGGCGACCACGCTCGAGTCCTACGTCGAGGCCCGCTCCGCGCTCATGCGCATGCTCGACCCGCGCGCCACCGGCGCCTTCGCGGTCCTCGCCTTCGGCCGCGGGCTCCCGGCAAACGTGCCGCTTCGGGGCTTCGGCCCCGACTGACCCCGCGCGCTCGGCAATGTTCCGTACGGTTACGAACTCGACGACCATGCGCGATCCCGAGCGACAAGAAACGGCGCCTGCAGCGTGGATTCAGCCGCAACCTCGTTACGTTGGTACATCCACGTGATCACCGCGACCGTTCAGCGCGACACTGGTTCGGAGCCGCAACCGAGTCCGGGCGACGCCGACCTTGGGCCGCGGCACCGGGTGAGCGCGATCACACCGGCGACTCCGGAGCCGGATCGGTAGAATGACGAAGGGCGACGGCCGCTCGAGCGGTGGGTCCGCGAATGCCTCTTGCACCTTGCAACCCAGCAGCCCAACGATCGAGCGCCCATCGAAGCCCCGGCGCTCTGAGCGAGGATGGCCTTGACCGCGATCTGGTACATCATCGGGTTCGCCATTCTGGCCGGTGGGTTTGCGTTCCTGACGTTCAGCGCAGCGTGGCTGCTGTCGCACCGGAACCGGGGCGACGTCCACAAGGGCATGCCCTACGAATCGGGCATCGACACGTACGGCGACACGCACGGCCGGTTCGGGCTCTCGTTCTACATCTACGCCCTGCTGTTCGTCGCGTTCGACATCGAGGTCGTGTTCATCTACCTGTGGGCGCTGATCTTCCGCGCCCAGGGCGTCGATGAGGTCTCGCTGTTCGTGAGCATGCTGGTGTTCGTCGCGATCCTGCTGTTCGGGCTGGCGTACGCGTGGCGGAAGGGCGTGCTCAGCTGGCGAGGGCCCGGCCGATGACGACCGAACGACCGCCCGCCGGTCCGCTCGCGGGCGTCGCCGCCAAGTCGACCGCCCTCATCGTCCCCGGCTCGACCGCGGTCAGCGAGCCGGTCGTGGTACGGAACGACCTGTGGTCGCCGGCCGATCCGACCGCCTACTTCGGCGGCCAGCCACCCACGGAGACCCATCTCCGGGAGTTCGGCGCCACGATGGAGGGCCGTCGCGACGACGCACGCTGGTCCGGCATCCTCGAGATCATCCCGACCAAGGCCGACATCGTCCTCGACCTGCTGCGCGCGAACAGCCTGTGGCCGTTGCTCTCCGGCCTCGCCTGCTGCGCGATCGAGATGATGAGCTACGCCACGTCGAAGAACGACATCGATCGATTCGGCGCGTTCCCGTTCCGCGCCTCACCCCGCCAGGCAGACGTCCTCATCGTCGCCGGCACGCTGACGACCAAGATGGCCGGGCCACTGCTTCGCCTCTGGGAGCAGATGCCGGAGCCCAAGTGGTGCGTGGCGATGGGCGACTGCACCTGCTCCGGCGGCCGCTACAAGCGCTCCTACTCCACGATCGAAGGCATCGATCGGATCATGCCGGTCGACGTGTATGTCCCCGGCTGCCCGCCGCGCCCGGAGGGCCTCATCTTCGGGATGATGAAGCTCCAGCAGCTGATCAAGGATCGGCGCGGCCACTGGCCGGAGCGCGCGATCGGCCCGACCGTTCCGGCCGGGATCTGAGGCGATGGACCGAGCCCTTGCGCGCCGGCTGGAGGCGCGATTCGAGAGCGTCCTGCGCGGCCCCGCCCGGCAGCGCCACGACCAGACGGAGATCCGGATTGCGGCCGGCGACGTTCAGGACGTGCTCCGGACGCTGCACGACGAGCCGGCGCTCAACTTCCAGATGCTCGCCGACCTCGCGGGCGTGGACACGGGCACGGAGATGCAGGTCGTCTACCACCTCTGGAGCGCGACGAGCGCGGACTGGCTGCGGGTGATCGTCGAGGGCCTGTCGCGCGATGACCCGCGGATTCCGTCGGTGACCTTCCTGTGGCAGGGCGCCGAGTGGATGGAGCGCGAGACCTACGACATGTTCGGGATCATCTTCGAGGGCAATCGCGACCTGCGGCGGATCTACATGCCGCCCGACTACACGAGCTTCCCGCTGCGCAAGGACTTCTACCTGGCGGACGATGCGGCGCGGTCGCCGGGCGCCGGCGTGCGGCACATGGAACGCACGAGGGGTCCGGTCGATGCCGCCCCGGGTGTCCTGCGGCAGACGCGAGCGTGACGACGAGATGACGACCGAGACGCCGCCGCGCGCCACGCCGAAGGGCACCCACCGCTCCGCCGACGATCCGAACGTCCTGCTCCAGGACGACTACGACTTCTACGAGCCGATCCCGCCGTATCCGCCGCGCACCGAGCGCGAGGCCGAGTTCTACACGCTCGGTGACGGCGAGATGTTCCTGAACATGGGGCCGCAGCACCCGTCGACCCACGGTGTGCTCCGCGTCGTGCTCAAGCTCGACGGCGAGCGCGTCGTCGACATCGATCCGGTTTTGGGCTACCTCCACCGCGGCGTCGAGAAGCTGATCGAGAACGCGGACTACCACCAGACGATCAGCCAGGTCGACCCGCTCGAGTACATCTCGTCGCTGTTCTGCGAGTGGGCGCCGGTCACCGCCTACGAGAAGCTGCTGGACGTCGAGGTGCCCCGGCGCGCTGAGTACATCCGCGTGCTCTCGGGCGAACTGAACCGGATCGCCAGTCATGCGCTGTTCATGGGCTGGTTCGCCCTCGACCTCGGGGGCCTGACCCCGATCCTGTGGTCGTTCATCGAGCGCGACGAGATCGTCGAGATGCTCGCCGCGCTGACTGGCCAGCGGATGCTCTTCAACTACTTCCGGATCGGCGGCGTCAACGGCGACCTGAACCACGAGTTCATGAGCCGCCTCGGTGACTGGATGAGCCGCGCGGTCAGCCAGATCGAGTCGAACATCAGCCTGCTCAATGAGAACGAGATCTTCACGCGGCGCGCGAGCGGCCTCGGGGTGGTCGACACCGAGACCGCGCTGCGGTACTGCATGACCGGCTCGAACCTGCGCGCGACCGGCGTCCCGTTCGACCTTCGCCGGACCCACCCGTACTCGATCTACCCCGAGCTCGAGTTCGACATCCCGACCCGGACCGAGGGCGACTGCCTGGCCCGCTACCTGCTCCGGATGGAGGAGATCAAGCAGAGCCTGCGGATCATCGACCAGTGCCTCGACAAGATGCCCGACGGCCCGATCATGGCCAAGCTCCCGCGGCTGCTCCGCCCGCGACCGGGTCGCGCCTGGTCCGCCGTCGAGGGGCCGCGCGGCGTCTACGGCGCGTACGCGATCTCCGACGGCACGGACCAACCCTTCCGCCTGAAGATCCACGACCCGAGCTTCATCCACCTCCAGGCCGTCGGTGCCCTGCTCCCCGGCCACCTCCTCGCCGACACCATGGCGATCATGGCCTCCCTGGATCCAGTCATGGGCGGGGTTGATAAGTGAACCCTCGCGCCGGCGCTGGTACGGCCGATCCCCGCGTTGCCGGCTGCGCGCGGTCGCTCACGCACCTCCAGGTGCGCTCGCGATCGTGCTCGCCGGCGCCTTGGGCTCGGCTCGTCCGAGCGCCGGGGAGCCACTCGAGGTGACGGCAATGGCCCGAACCTGGGATCGGCTGACACTGCCCGGCAAGGCGCTGGCGATCCTGATTCCGGTCGGCGGCGTGCTGACCCTCGGGCTGGTGCTCGTGCTCGTGCTGTTCGGGCAGCAGATCCTGGACATCCTCGTCTTCAACCTGCCGATCGTCCGGTTCGTGTTCACGGCGCTGGTGCTGCTGCTGCTCGCGCCACCGATCGCGTTCGTGATCATCTACATGGAGATGAAGGTCATCGCCCTGATGAACCTGCGGATCGGCCCGGACCGGGTCGGGCCGTGGGGCTCGCTCCTGTCGACCGTGCACGGCCTGAAGGTCCTCATGAAGGAGGACTTCACCCCGACCCGCGCCGACGCGGTGGTGTTCACCTGGGCCCCGGTCGTGGTCTTCGCCGCCGCGGCGCTCTCGGCGCTCGTCCTGCCGTTCGCGCCGGGCCTGTATGGCCAGGACTTCAACCTCGCGCTGCTGTACTTCTTCGCGATCGGCGGCATGACCGTGGTCGGGCTGCTGATGGGCGGCTGGTCCAGCTTCAACAAGTACTCGCTGCTTGGCGGCCTTCGCTCGGCGGCGCAGATCGTGAGCTACGAGATCCCGCTCACGCTGTCCGTCGTTGGCCTCGTGATCCTCGCCGGGACGATGAGCCTGAATCAGATCGTCCAGCAGCAGGGCGTGAGTGGCTGGTTCACCGACTGGTACATGGTTCGCCAGCCGCTCGGCTTCCTGATCTT
>DHWF01000047.1:0-3512 GCA_002413045.1 Chloroflexi bacterium UBA5189 | reverse complement strand
GAGTACTCGGGCATGCGCTTCGGGTTCTTCTTCTTCGCCGAGTACATCAACGTGTTCATCATCTCGGCGATCACGGTCGTGCTGTTCATGGGCGGCTGGAACGCGCCGTTCCCGGTCCCGCACATCAGCTGGATCATCGACCCGAGCCAGCTCGGCATCGGGCTGCTGTTCATCGTCGGCCTGGTGCCCGTCGTCGGGACGCTGCTGTTCGCCGCTCCGTTCTTCCTGTACCGCAGCAAGACCCGTTGGTGGGTCGCCCTGATCCTCGGGTTCGTGCTGTTCAACGTGGTCGTCGGCGGCGTCCTCGGGCTATGGGCGTACATCAACTTCAGCTGGGTGGCCGGCCTGTTCTGGTTCCTCGGCAAGACGTTCACGCTCGTCTTCGTGTTCGTCTGGATGCGGGGCACGCTGCCGCGGGTCCGGATCGACCAGCTGATGGGCTTCGCCTGGAAGTGGCTGCTGCCCGCGGCGCTGCTCAACCTGTTCGTCACCGCGCTCGCGGTGCTCGTCGTGGACAGCGTGCCGGGGCTGGGCAAGTGAGCCTGCTGCCGAGCGTCGTGCCGGGGCTCGGCATCGTGAAGGGCATGGCCCTGACCCTGCGCCGGTTCTTCCAGCCGAAGGCAACGGTCATGTACCCGGAGCAGCCCGCCGACGTCGCGACGAAGTTCCGCGGCCGGCTCCAACTCCTCTACGACGAGAACGGCGCGCTCAAGTGCGAGACGTGCTTCCAGTGCGCCCAGGCCTGCCCGATCGAGTGCATCGACATGGGCGGGATGGACACCAAGGGCCGCTTCCACGTCCACTGGGGCCCGCCGGAGACGTACGGCGAGCGCCGCGAGGAATCGGCGCTCCGGCGGTCCGGCCGCGCCGTACCGGATCCCGCCTACGAGCACTTCGCGCCGTTCGACACGGCGACCGTCGACGCGATCATGGAGGCTCACGACCACGACCCGAAATACCTCCTGCCGATGCTCGAGGCGACCCAGGCCGCGTTCGGGTTCCTGCCGGTCTCGGCGCTGAAGCGGATCAGCGAGCGGACCGGCACCTGGTACGCCCAGATCTACGGGACTGCCTCGTACTACGGGCACCTGCGCTTCGAGCCGCCCGCGTCCAGGGAGCAGGCCACGGAGGTGCGCGCCCGGCGCGCCACGGACGCGGGCTACCTCGAGGCCCTCGGCGCCTCGCTCGGCGGTGGGTCGCGCGGCTCGAAGACGATCGCGCCGCGGAAGACCGTCGCGCCGCGGAAGGGTGGCGACGCGTGAGCGCGATTCTCGCCTCCCCCAAGGGCTGGCCGGCGATCCTGCTGGCGCGCGCCGGCGCGGCGGATCCGACGGATCTCGATGCGGCGATCAAGACCGGCGCCTTCGAGGGTCTTCGGCGCGCGGTGCGCGAGCTCGGGCCGGACGGCACGATCCACGAGATCGAGGCGAGCGGCCTGCGCGGCCGCGGCGGCGCGGGGCACCTGACCGCCGAGAAGTGGCGCACGGCGGCCGGGACGCCCGCGACGCGCCGCTACGTCGTCGCGAACGGCTACGGCGCCGACCCATCGGCGAGCACGGATCGCACGCTGATCGAAACGGACCCGTACGCCGTCATCGAGGGCGCGGCGATCGCCGCGTTCGGGATCGGCGCGGAGGACGTGTTCATCTCCGTTCGCGCGACCGCGACCGAGGCGGTCCGCCGCCTCGAGGCCGCGGTCGACGCCGCGACCGCCCGGAACTTCATCGGCGACGACGCGCTCGGCAGCGGCCGGCGCATCGAGGTGACCGTCCGCACCGTGCAGGGCGCGTACATGCTCGGCGAGGAAACGGTCCTCCTCAAGGCCCTCGACGGCAAGCGCGGCCAGCCGGAGCAGCGCCCGCCGCACCCGGCGACGCGCGGCTTCCGCAACGGACCGACGGTCGTCCAGAACGTGCAGACCCTCGCTTCCGTGCCGTGGATCCTCGTCCACCGGGCGAAGGCGTTCAAGGCGATCGGCCTCGGCGATGCCCCCGGCACGATCCTCGTCGACGTTCGCGGCCACGAGCGCAGCGGCGTGGCGGAGGCGCCGCTCGGGACGCCGCTCGAACGGGTCGTCGAGCTCGGCGGCAAGCCCGCCAGGGGCCGGACGCTGAAGGCCGTCGTCGTCGGCGGCCCGACCGGTGGCATCCTCCCGCCGAGCGAGCTGAGCACGCCGTACACCTTCGCCGACCTGCGGGCCGTCGGGGCCCACGTCGGGTCCGGGTCGGTGATCGTCGTCGACGATCGGGCGTGCGTGGTCGATCTCGCCCGGCTGCTGACCCGCTTCTCCGCCGACGAGGCGTGCGGCAAAACGATCCCGTGCCGGATCGGGCTGCGGCGCATCGCCGAGATCGGTGAGCGCCTGTCGACGGGCACCTCGCGCGGCGGCGACCTCGACCTGCTGGCAGACCTCTCGGCCGACGTCGTCGGATCGGGCCTGTGCGACCACGAGCGGCTCGCCACACTGCCGATGATGAGTGGCCTCCGGTACTTCCGCGACGAGCTCGATGCGCACCTGCTGCGCGGCGAGTGCCCGGCCGGCGTCTGCAACCCGACCCGCCTGGGAGCCACGGCATGACCGACCTGATCGAGCGGCCGCCCAGCGAGGTCGTGCCGAGCGAGGCCGGCACACCCCCCGACCCGCCGCCGCCGATCGTCCCGCGCCAGCACGAGGCGCGCGGCGAGAGCCGCCCCGACACGCCGATCAAGCAGGACACGCTCCGCCCGATGGAGGACTCCGCGGCGGAGCGCCTCCTGACGACCCAGGCGCCGCAGCGGCCCCAATCGACGCCGCGGATCCGGATCGAAGTCGACGGCCGCGTCGTGGAGGGCCTCGACGGCCAGACGATCCTGGAGGTCTGCCGCGACAACGGGATCGAGATCCCGACCCTGTGCTACGAGCCGAAGCTGCCCGGCTTCGGGGCCTGCCGCATGTGCGTCGTCGAGGTCGAGGGCGAGGAGCATCCGCCGATCTCGTGCTCGCGCACCTGCGAGGACGGGATGAAGGTCCAGACGCAGACCGACGAGATCCGGCGCCTGCGCCGGACGAACCTCGAGCTGATCTTCAGCGACCACAACGCGTACTGCCTGCCGCCGTGCCAGAACAAGTGCCCAAGCCACATCGACATCCCGGGCTTCCTGAAGCAGAACGCCGAGGGCAACTTCCGCGAGTCGACCCGGATCTTCAAGCGGACGATCCCGTTCCCCTCCGTGCTCGGTCGCGTGTGCCCGGCGCCGTGCGAGGACCACTGCCGGCGCGACGAGGTCGACGAGGCGATCGCGATTCGCGATTCGCATCGCTACGCCGGCGACATGGTCATCAAGTCGATGCTCGACGAGGACCTCGACCCGCCCGTGCCGTTCGAGCGTCAGCCATCGACGGGCCGCCGGGCGGCCGTCATCGGCTCCGGGCCGGCAGGCATGGCCGCGGCGTACTACCTGCTCCTGTCCGGCCACGACGTCACCGTCTTCGAGCGCGACCCGGCGCCGGGCGGGATGCTCCGCTACGGGAT
>DHWF01000010.1 GCA_002413045.1 Chloroflexi bacterium UBA5189 | reverse complement strand
ACCGCGAGCACCGTGCACGACTTCACCGCGCGACCGTCGAGGTGCACCGTGCACGTCCCGCACGACGAGGTGTCGCAGCCGACCTTCGTCCCCGTGAGATCGAGGTCCTCGCGGAGCACGTCGACGAGGAGCCGCCGCGGTTCGACGTCAAGCTCGACCGCCTCGCCGTTGACCGTCAGCCGAATGGGAATCATGATGCTGCGGCCACGTCCTCGATCGCGTTGCCGATCCCATCGACCATCCGGTCGATCTCGGCCTCGCTGATCACGAACGGCGGCGAGATGTGGATCGCGTGTGCCCGCAGCACGCGCGTGGCGACACCGTGTCTCAGGGCCGCGGCGACGACCTTCTCGGGCGTGGCGGGATCCTTGGCGAGCACCTCGGACTGCAGCGCGACCGCCGCGGTAAGCCCGATCGTCCGAATCTCGCCGACCGTCCGCGTGCCCTGGAGCCGACGGACCGCCGTGTCCAGCACCGGCTCGAGCATCTTGACGCGCTCGACGAGGCCCTCTCGCTCGATGATGTCGAGGTTCGCTAGGGCCGCCGCCGCTGCACCGGCGTGGCCCGAGTAGGTGTAGCCGTGGCGGAAGACGGCGCCCGCGATCGGCTCGTCCCAGAACGGCGCGCGCACCTTCTCGCCGACGAGGACGCCGCCGAGCGGCATATACCCCGAGGTGACGCCCTTCGCGAACGTGATCATGTCCGGCTCGATGCCGAACCGCTGCGTCGCCCACATCCTGCCGAGGCGCCCGAAGCCGGTGATCACCTCGTCGGCGACGAGCAGGATGTCGTACTGCTTGCACAGGGCGCTGATGTCGCGCCAGTAGGACTCGGTCGGCGGGATGACGCCGCCGGCGCCGATCACGGGCTCGCCGACGAACATCGCGATCTCGTCGCGGCGCTGCTCGAACAGGCGCGCGACCGCCTCGACGTCCAGCGCCGGCACGTGGACCACCTCGTTGATGAACGGCTCGCCGCCATAGCCGGCCTGCATCACCGGCATCCCCCCGAGCGAGGTGCCCATTGCGTGCATGCCGTGGTAGGCGTGCTCGCGCGAGACGAGCAGGGTCTTGTTCGGCTTCCCGACCACGTCCCAGTAGCGTCGCGCCAGCTTCGCCGCCGTGTCGATGGCGTCCGAGCCGCCCGATGCGAGGAAGACCACCGAGTTCGGGAGTGGCGACAGCGCCGTCAGCCGCTCGGCGACTCGAAGCGTCGCGTCCGACGTGTACGCTCCGAACGACGAGTAGCCGTGCATCCGGACAAGCTGGTCGGCGACCGCGTCGGCGATCTCCCGGCGCCCGTAGCCGGCGTTGCAGAACCAGAGCGCGGCGGTGGCATCGATGTACTCGTTGCCCTGGGTGTCGGTGACGACGGCGCCCTCGCCCTTCGCGATCACGACCTCGCGGTCCTTGATCACGTGCATGTCCGCGAAGCCGTGCCAGAAGCTCGTGCTCATCCGATCGCCAAGCCTATCAACGGCGCGACGGTCGATGGGGAGAGCGGCTCAGCCGTTGCTCCGTGTGCCTCTTCCCGTGGCGCTCCGGGCAGCGGACGGTTTTCGAGATGCTTCCAATGAAGCGGAATGAACGGCATCACGACCCTCGATGCCCGGGCGCTCGTAAGCCGCACGCAATGGCGGTGCGAGATCATCGCCGCCCCGCCGGCCCGCGAGCCGGTCTTCTGCAACGAGGTCCATCGAATGCCCAGGCGCATGGCCGAAGGCATCGAGCTGCTCGCCGATCCGACGCGGCGCCAGATCGTCGCGCTCATCGCCGCGCGCGTGTGGCATCCGGGCGACATCGCCGCGGCCATCAGATTGAGTCCGCCGGCCGTCAGTCGCCAGCTCAGGCTCCTGGTCGACGCCGGGCTCCTCCGCTGGCACATCTCGCCGATCGATCGTCGCACCCGCGACTACTTCATCGACCCCGTGATGCACCAGCCGATCATCGCGTGGCTCGCCGGGGTCGACCTCCGGAACGTCCGACCGATCGCCCAACCCGACTGGTCGCCGCCGAGGCGCGTCCACCGTCTCCGCCACGACGCGCGGGCATTGACCGTTGATCGTGAGACGGAGGCGCAGCTCGATCGCGAGGCTTGATGCCGAAGCTGGCCGGCCCGCGTTCCCGACCTGCTCATCCTGGCGCAACGTCGTGAACGCCACGTCGTGGCGCCACGTCCACGAGGAAGCCCTCGCACCCCAATCTGGCCACCAACCGCGATCGTTCCGCTTCATTGGAAGCATCTCGAGAATGCCCGTGGCGGCGAGGCCAGGTGCGTCCGCGCCGATGTGTGGCTTACACGCCGCTTACACGTGCCAGCGGCTGGGGCCGGGGCCGGGGGTATCCTCGCCGCCGTGAAATCGATCCTGGTCGTGGACGACGAGCGGAACATCGTCGACCTGCTGCGCCTGTACCTCGAGAAGGAGGGCTTCGGCGTCCTTGCGGCGGCGGACGGCGAGCAGGCACTCGCGATGCACGCCCGGCACGAGCCGGACCTCGTGATCCTCGACCTGATGCTGCCCAAGCGCGACGGGTTCGACGTATGCCGCGAGATCCGGCGCCGCGGCGACACCCCCGTGATCATGCTCACCGCGCGGGGCGACGACGTCGACTCGATCGTCGGGCTCGAGCTCGGCGCGGACGATTACGTGACCAAGCCATTCAATCCGCGGGCGCTCGTGGCGCGGGTGAAGGCGGTGTTGCGGCGCGCGGACGGGTCGACCCGCGGTGGGCGCCCGTTCGAGGTCGGCGACCTGCGCGTTGACCCGCGTCGCCGGGACGCGTACGTGGGCGAGCGCCGGCTCTCGCTCCGTCCGCGCGAGTTCGACCTGCTGGTTGCGCTGGCTCGCGACCCGGGGGTCGTGCTGACTCGGGATGCCCTCCTCGAAGGGGTGTGGGGCACCGACTTTCCCGGCGAAACGCGAACGGTCGACGTGCACGTGGCAGAGCTGCGCAAGGCGCTCGCGCCCGACGGCCCCGAGATCGAGACGGCCCGCGGCTACGGCTATCGGATGGTGCCTGCGGCTCGCCAGCCCCTCCCGGACTGATGCCGCGCTCGCTCGGCGGCCGGCTCGTCGCCGCGTTCGCACTGCTCGCCCTCGCGGTGGTGCTCGCGGTCGGAGGAACACTGTTCGTGGTGCTGCGCGGGCTCCACGCCGACGCGACGCTCGGTGGCCTCCAGGACGTCGCCGGCAGCGTGCTGCCACAGGTGCGCGACAGCATCGGCACGGGACAGCTCCGCGGCACGGTGGCGGAGGTCAGCTCGCAGCTTGCCTCGAGTGGGATCCAGGTGATGCTGGTCGGCGCGGACGGGCGGCTCCGGCCGATCGGCGGCGTGGCGGCGGGAGATCCGATTCTCACCTCCGACCTCTCGATCGGCGAGACCGACCACGGGAGCGTGACTCTCGATGGGCAGAAATACCTGTGGGTCGCAACCGGGATCCGAAAGGTCGGAGCGGCGACGCCGCAGGCCGTGGCCTTCCTCGCTGCCGACCGGTCGGGTGCGCTCGCACTCGCCGACGTGGGCCGGACCATCCCGATCGTCATCGTGGTGATCCTGCTCATCGCGACCCCGCTCGCGCTCGTGATGTCGCGAAGCGTGACGCGCCCGCTCCGACGCCTCGCCGAGGCGGCCACCGACATCCCCGCCGGCCGCGCCGTCGCTCTGCCGCTGACCGGTCCGAAGGAGGTCCGCGAGCTGACCGGCACGTTCAACGCGATGACCGCCGAGCTCGAGGCGACGCGGCAGCGCGAGGACGAGCTCCTCGCCAACCTGCGCCACGACCTGCGGACGCCGCTCACGGTGATCGCCGGCTTCGCGGCAGCCCTCGGCGACGGGACGGCCACTGGTGAGGCTGCGGTTACGGCGGCCAGGGCCATCGAGGAAGAGGCCGGCCGCCTCGAGCGGCTCGTGTCCGAGGTCGGGGCGGTGGAGCGGATCCGGTCCGGCGAGGAGTCGATACGACCGGAGCTGCTCGACGCCCGAGAGATCGTCGCCGCGACGGCGGCCCGTTTCGGCCCACGCGCCGCGGCCGCGAACGTCCGCGTGACCACGGACATCGCCGCGGGGGGCCCCCTGACCATCGCCGCCGACCGGATGGCCCTCGATCGCATGCTCGGCAACCTCGTCGAGAACGCGCTGTCGGCCCTCATGGGGCGGCCCGATGGCGCGCTGGTCATCGCCGCCGGTCCGGCGCGGTTGCCGAACGGCGTCGATGCGATCCGGTTCGATGTCCTCGATGACGGCCCCGGATTTCCGGACGGCACCGCGTCGCGGGCGTTCGAGCGGTTCTGGCGGGCCGATCCCGCGCGCGCCGGGACCGGATCGGGACTCGGCCTCTCGATCGTCCAGGAGCTCGCGATGGCCCACGGCGGCATCGCGAACGCGGAGAACCGATCGGAGGGTGGCGCCCGCGTCGGTGTCACGCTGCCGCGCGTCCCGTGGCCGGCCGCGAAGGCGCCGGCAACCGCCGCTGCGCCGGACGCCGTCACGCCCGACGTCCGCGGATAACCGGCTTCAGCCGCCGCTCGCGGCGGCCCCGAGGAATTCGCCCAGCCGCGAGATCTCGACGTTCCCACCCGATGCGATGACGCAGACCCGCTCGCCGTCGCGGATCGGGATGCGTCCGTGGATCACGGCGGCCAATGCCGCCGCGCCAGCGGGCTCGAGGACCTGCTTCATCCGCTCTGCTGCGAATCGGAGGCCGCGCAGGATCGTCGCGTCGTCGAGGAGCACGATGTCGTCGAGGTAGCGCTGGCAGATCGGCAGCGTCCATTCGCCCGCGAAGGGCGCGCCGAGCCCGTCGGCCACGCTCACCGGCTCGATGCGGACCACCTGGCCGACCTTCATGGCTCGCGAAACCGCATCCGAGCCCTCGGGCTCGACCCCGTACACGCGGATGTCGGGGCGCGACTCCTTCAGCGCGGTCGCGACCCCGCTGATCAACCCGCCGCCGCCAACCCCCGCCACGACGACGTCGACGTCGGGCAGGTCTTCGAGGATCTCCAGGCCCACCGAGCCGTTGCCCGCGATGACCTCCGGATCGTCGAAGGGGTGGACGAGCGTGAGCCCGCGCTCGTCGATGAGCTCCTGGAGCCGCGCCAGCGTCTCCCCGACGTGGGCGCCGTGGAGGACGACCTCCGCGCCGTACTCGCGGGACGCGTCGACCTTCGATCGAACGGCCTTTGCCGGCATCGTCACCGTCACGGCAACGCCCTCGACGCTCCCGGCCCACGCGTACGCCTGCGCGGCGTTTCCGGCCGACAGGGTGATGACACCGGCGGCGCGCTCCGCGGCGCTGAGCGACGTCAGCTTCGAGAGCGCCGCCCGTGGCTTGAACGAGCCGGTCTTCTGGAGGTGCTCGGCCTTGACGTAGAGCCGGCCATCGCCGATTCGCGCTCCCGTGGCCGCCTCGACGAGTCGCGCCGCGGTCGCCGACGAGAGGATCGGGGTTCGATGGATTCGCCCATCGATGCGCTCGCGCGCGGCTCGAATCCGGTCGAGCGAGACCAGGCGATCCGCCACTACAGCGTCGCGCCCCCGGCGGCGAGGGCCGTCAACACGACGGCGACGAGCCCGATCACGCCGGCCGAGATCAGCAGCGGCGAGCGGACCGCGGCGTCGCCGGTCACAGACCCGGTCGGGTGCTGCCACGCGGAGCGGAGCGTCGGCACCTTGCCCGGCGGCACGAGGAACCCGAGCCACAGGCCGGAGATCAGTCCGCCGATGTGGGCCGCGTTGTCGATGCCGGGCACGGCGAAGCCGATCACGAGGTTGAGGATCACGAGCATCCCGAGCTGCGGCACGATCTGCCGCGAGCGTCGATCGAGCACCGGGTGGTGGGCGCGGGTCCCGGCGAGGACGACGCCGACGAGGCCAAAGATGGCACCGGATGCCCCGACGGCCGGGCCGGTCGAGAAGATGAAGCTGGTCGTCGAGGCTGCCACGGCCGTGAGGAGGTAGAACAGGAGGAACATCCGCCGGCCCCACGTCTGCTCGACGATCGGCCCGATGATCCAAAGCGAGTACATGTTCAGGCCCAGGTGCAACAGCCCCGCATGCACGAGGGTGACGCTCACGAGCCGGTACAGCTGGCCGGCCTGGATCTCGGATCGCTGCAGCCAGAGCGCCTCGGTGAGGCCGGGCACGGAGCTCGCGATGAGCGAGACGGCGACCGTGATCCCGATGACGATGAGCGTCAGGCTCAGGCCCACGGACCCTCGGCTGCGGGCGAAGTAGCGATTCGCAGCACCCGTGTTGCCGGTCTCCTTGGCGAGCCAGCCAAGCCGGCTGGCAATCTCGGCCTTGTCCTCGGCCGGGGCGCGACGGTCAGCCTCGCGATAGGCCGTGATTGCGCCCTGGAGGTCGCCGCTCCGGACCCGCACGCCGGCGAGATTCCGCCAGGCCTTGTACGTCGAGGGGTTCTCGCGGAGGCCCGTCACAGCCACCCACGCCGCCGCCGCCTGTGGCTCCTTGTCGAGCCGGTACAGGACGTCGCCCGAGCCGAGCAGCGCCGCCCCGGTGATCGCCGGATCGTCGTTGCCGACGACGCGTTGGAAGTCGGCGTAAGCCGGCATGAGATCGCCGGAATCGAGCCGCTCACGCCCCCGGTCGATCAGTCGGAGCGCGGTTTCGCTCGAGAGCGGGCCTTTTGCGGCGGCGGCGGCATCGAGCGTTGGGTCATCCATCCCGGCGGACGATACTAGAGAAGCCATGTGCGGACGGATGACGCAGCAGCGACCGACCTCGGAGCTCGCCGAGATCTTCGAGGCGGAGGACCGGATCGACGCGCCAGGCGGTCATTTCAACCTCGCCCCGACCGACGACGCCGCAGTCGTCGTCCAGCGCGAGGAGGCCCGTGCGATCACTGCCTACCGCTGGGGCCTCATCCCCCACTGGTCCGACACGCCCAAGACCGGCAACCGGATGTTCAACGCGCGCGCCGAGACGATCGATCGCCAGCCGGCCTTCCGGTACGCGTTCTCGAAGCGCCGCTGCCTCGTCCCGGTCGATTCGTACTACGAGTGGCAGCGCGCGGGTTCGGTGCGGCAGCCGTACGCGATCGTGCGGCCGGACGGGTCGCCGATTGCCCTCGCCGGCCTCTGGGCCGGCTGGAAGGACGAGGACACGGGCGAGGTGATCCGGTCGTTCACGATCGTGACCACGTCGGCGAACGACATGATGGCGCCGATCCACGATCGGATGCCGGTCATGATCCCGGAGGCGGCGTGGGAGCGCTGGCTCGATCCGGCTCGGACCGAGGGTGCTGCCCTCGGCGAGCTCAAAGGGCTGCTCATCCCGTCGGAGGACGGCTCGCTCCAGATGTACCCGGTCTCCCGGCGCGTGAACGACGTCCGCAACGACGGCCCCGACCTGGTCGAGCCGATCCCGGCTGCCGAGGTCGCCACCGGCCCGTCGAAGCCCACGCACGACGGTCGCCGCCGCCTGGCCCCGCCGCCCGAGCCCGGCCTGTTCGACGATCCCGACGAGGCGCCCGCGGATCGGGAGTAACCAGTCTCGCCGGACCGGCATCGAACTCGATCCTGCCAAACAAACATCCCCGGGTCGTTCGGCAACTTGGACAGCGCGCGACAAGGGGCCCAGGCCCAGATCCATCCCGACGTGAGCGTGTGCCGGGATGAATCGTTCGATCGAACGAGCTCGGTGGGGGGCGGACGTTCCGCCTCTCGCACCGAACTACCCGTGGGTGTTCGTTTGGCTAGAAAGCCCGGTCCCGACCACTTGGGCGCGAGGCGGGTTCAACCGCGAGCGAGGTGACCGTGGCGGCCCACGCACCCGCCGGGTCCTCGCCGGCATCCAGGCGCGTCGCAAGCGCGGCGACCACGCCTGCAAAGGCGCCGTCGGGGTCGTGCGCGGGCGGGTCGAGGACGATCGGGAGCGGCGCCGCGAGCGCGTCGAGCGCCGTCGCCTCAACGGGCCCGACGACGATGAGCGTGGCGCCCGCGAATGAGGTGGCGGCGACGGCCGTCGCGAGTAGCGACGCGGGCGGCTCGACGAGCACGATCGCGCGGACATCCGGAAGGTAGCGGAGGGCGAGCTCGAGGTCCGCCGGCTCGATCTCGGGCTGGGCGGCGGGTCCGGCCGCGGGCTCCCCACCGGCCGCTCGCTCCGGACCGGCCGCGGGGTCCGCGACTGCGCTGTTCGATCGCGTCACCGTTGCGTGGCCGACGCCGGCCGTGGCGAGCTGCAGGAGCAGTCGATCCCCGGTGGCCCCGGTCGGCGCGGCGCCGACGACCTCCGTGCGCGCTCCCGTGGCGGCCGTACGGCGAGCGACCTCGAGCACGGCGCCGCCACTTGTCCCCAGGATCCCGACCACGATCACGCGGGAAGCCTAGCCCACGCCGGTACGAACGGATCGTGCACGCGGGCGGTCGAGTCGGCAGACTGGCGCCACGCAGCCGCTCGGCTGCAACGGCCGCAGGCGGGGTGCGCAGTCGATGGGCGAATGGGGAGACACGCCGCCGACGTTCGATCGGTCGGGCGACGCGTGGGGATCGTCATCCGCGGCGTTCGGTGACGACCAGGAACAGGGCGGCGGCGAGCAGTACATCGAGCTGATCGGGAGCCAGCTGTGGGCCGCCGGGATGATCAACCTCGGCCGGTTCCGGCGCGTGTCCGACTTCGTGAACATCGTCCAGGGCTATTTCGTGATGCACGACGTGGTCGTGCTCACGCGCAGCGGCGAGGCGACCCGGCTCACGCTGCCGGAGCTGCGCGTGCTCCCGGACGACATCGCGGTCGTCGGGCAGCTCGGCGACGACAAGCCGGCCCAGACCTCGGAGACGGGAACCTACATCGAGAAGATGGCCCAGCGCCTCGTCGTGCTGACCCGCTCGCACATCATCGATGGCGACGTGTTCATCCACGGTGACGGCTCGATCATGTCGTTCGTCGACGCCACGGATCCGAAGTTCATCCCGATGTCCGACGTGCGGGTGCGCTGGGTCAGTGACCGGAAGCTCGCGGCGCGCTACCCGTTCGCCCTGCTCCAGCGCGCGCAGATCCTCGGCGTCGCGACCGAAGGCATCAAGCTCGGCGGCGCGGAGAGCACCGCGCGGCGCGCAGAGATGCTCAAGGCCCAGGTTCGAGCCTCGGCCGGGAGCCCCGACCCGTTGGATGTCGATCTCGGACCCGGCGTGGACGCCGCTGCCGCGTCGCCCGGCGACGCGTCCGACGAGGTCTAGTCGGAGGAACCGCTCCCGTCCGACCCGCCGTCGGACGAGCCCGACGTCGATGTGGGTTTGGGGGTCTCGGTGGGCCGGGGCGTCTGGGTGGGCCTGGGCGTGCTCGAACCGCCACCGTCCTCGCTCCCGCCGCCCCCGGTCGGTGACGCGGTAGCGCCGTCGCCGCCACCTCCCCCACCACCGCTGCCATCGTCGCTGCCGCCGCTCCCGCTGCTCCCCGGCCCGGAATTTCCGCCGTGGTCGTCGGAAGGCACCGATCCACCACCGCCGCCGTTGTCGTCGCTGCCATCCGGACCCTCCGACGCCGACTCGGACGCCTCGGGACCCGGCGGCTCCGACTCGCCCGACGGACGCTGGCTCGGCTCGGGCGACGTGGTCTGCGAAGGGAGCGTCAGCGTCGGCTGTGGCACGTGCGGGCCGAGGATCCCAAGCGCGCCGGCGACCGTGATCGTCGCCGCGCCGGCGAGTGATGTTCCGGCGATCGCGATCGCGAGCACATAGGCGAGGGCCGCCGCGCGAGCGAAGGTCGGCCGGCCGGGCGCCCCGATCGATGCCCACGCCTGCCGCACGCTCGTGCCAAAGCCGCCGATGAGGCCGCGGCGCCGAAGCGGCGCGAGGAAGCCCGTCGGCGCGGGAGACAGCTCTGCGGCCAGGGCCGCCATGACGCGGTCCGTGAACCGAGCGCCGCTCGTCGACGGCGCATCGTCGATCGCGGCCGCGAGCCGGTGCGCCGTCTCGAGCGCGGCTGCCAGGTCCGCAGGATCGGTGGTCCCGAGCTCGGCCGGCTCGAGGTCGCGGGGACCGATGGGACGCGAGCCCGTCATGCGGGCCCCCCGGGCTCGACGATGTCGCGGAGCCGCAGGAGCCCGCGTCGGAGGTGCGTCTTAACCGTCCCGAGTGGACGCCCGGTGAGCGTCGCGATCTCCTCGAGGGACCGGTCGCCGAAGAAGCGCAGCGAGACGACCTCGCGATACGGCTCGTCGAGGCTCGCGACGGCGCGTCGTGTCGCGCCCGCGCTCTCGGCGAGAATCGCGACGTGCTCCGGCTGGTGCCGGGGATTCGCGGGCAGGCTCGCGACGGTTTCGGCGCTCACCGCGTCACTCGTCGACGTGCGAAGCCAGGTCACGGCTCGCCGTTGACCGAGCTGCCGAAGCGCCAGCCGGACCGCGATTCTGGTCAGCCACGCTCCGAAGGGCCCGTCGCCGCGCCAGCTGGCGAGCGATCGGTAGGCGCTCACGAATGCCTCCTGGGCGACGTCCTCGGCCTCGTGCATGTCGGCAAGGACCCGATAGCACGACCGGACCACCGCTGCCGACTCCCGATCGACGAGGATCCGAAAGGCATCGCGATCGCCATCGAGCACGGCCCGCACGATCTGTGCGTCATCGAGTGGTCCCTGGTGCGGTGCGTCGATGGGAGGCCTCCGTGACGAGACGCCGACCGACGGATCGGTCGGCGTCATCGCCATCATGGGAGGCTGCGCGGCGTTCCAACGCCGTGCAGAGGTCACGTCCGCGGTGGGCCAATCGGCTCAACCGGGCCAAGTGCTAGTCCGACCCACCGCCGGACCCGCCGTCGCCACCGGATCCGCCGTCGCCGCCGGAGCCGCTGTCGCCGCCGGAGCCGGAGCCGCCGGAGCTGCCATCGCCACCGCCGTCACCGCTGTGGTCGTCGGTCGCCTCGGGACCCGAGTGGTCGCCGCCGTTGTCGTCGGTCGCTTCGGGGCCGTCATTGTTGTTCTCGTCGCCCTGGGCGTTGTCGCCCTGGTTGTCGTCGGTCGCCTCGGGCCCGTTGCTCTCGGCCGGCTCGGCGGTCTCCGCCGGCTCTGCCGTCTCTGTCGGCTCGGCCGTCTCTGTCGGCTCGGCCGTCTCGTCGGGCTCCGCACTGGATCCGCTGTCACTGTTCAGGGTCGGCGTGGACGCGACGGGCCGGCTGGGGCCGAGCACCGCATTGCCCGCGAAGACCGCGGTCGCGACAAGGAACAGCGCGACGACGGCAACCAGGACCGGTCGCGTCTTCTCGAAGACTCGCGTGAACATGTGTGGCTCGTCCCTCCTTCGGTGCCGGTCACTCGACCGGATGCTGCTCTGTTGAGGCAGCCGCCCCGAAAAAGGTTTCAGACGATTCTCAGGCGCTCTGGCCGGGCAGCTCCTCGCGCTCGACCGTGATCGGGCCGATGTCGGCAGCCTCGAGGCCGGGCAGGATCGCGTCGGCGTCGCCGACGAGGACGATCGCCAGCTCGTCCGTGTGGATATGCCGCTCGGCGGCCTCGTGGACGGCTTCGAGCGTCACGGCGTCGATCGCGGACCGGTAGCGATCGAGCTCGTCCATCGGCAGCCCCTGGATGATCAGGCCGGCGAGCGCCCCGACGACCGCGGGCGGCGTCTCGAACCGGAGCGGGAAGACGCCGACGAGGTAGTCGCGGGCCGCGTGCAGCTCGTCGCGGGTCGGGGGCGCGGACCGCATCGCCTCGAGCTCGACGATGATCTCCTGGACCGCGGGGACCGTGACGTCCGTGTTCACCGCGCAACGGGCGGCGAAGGGGCCCGCGCCGCGTCGCATGTCGAAGCCGGCGCCGGCGCCGTAGGTGTAGCCCTTCTCCTCGCGCAGCTTGCGGTTCAGGCGCGAGTTGAACAGCCCGCCGAGGATCGCGCTCATCACGGACACGGCGTGGAAGTCCGGAATTCGCCGCGCGAGCCCAACGTGCCCGACGCGGACCTCGGTCTGGACCGCGCCCGGCCGGTGGAACAGCCGCACGATCCGCTCGTCGCGGGCGCTCTTCACGCGCGGTGTCGTCGCGGACTCGGCGGCGGAATTGCGTTCCCAGGCCCCGAAGCGAGATTCGGCGATCGTCCGGATGTCGCCGCCGATGCCTTCGAGGTCGCCGCCGACGATCAGCGTCATCCGCGCGGGATCGAAGCGGCGGGCGTGCAGCGCCGCGCAGGCCGCGGCATCGAGCCCCGGCACGGTCGCCTCGGTGCCGGCGGACGGCCGGCCGTACGGCGATGAGGCCGCGTAGATCGTGTTCACGAAGCCGTCGTCGGCGCGCCGGCGCGGGTCGGCCCGCGCCTGGAGCAGGTCGTTGAGGCGCTCGTCGCCCAACCGGTCGACGTCCGCGGCGGGGAACGTCGGGCTCATCGCGACCTCGGCGGCGAGCTCGAGCGCGGCCTCCAGGCGCGCACCCGGGACCTCGACGCTGATCGAGGTGCCGTCCCAGCCCGCCTCGGCGTGGAGCGACGCGCCGAGCCGCTCGCCGGCCTCGGTCAGCCCGATGGCGTCGTGCTGCTCCGTGCCCTCCGTGAGCGAGCGGGCCATGAGCGACGAAAGGCCGCCCTGCTCGCTGGGCTCGTCGACCGCGCCGCTGGGCAGGACGAGCGAGGCCGTGACGAGCTCGCGGCCCGGCAGGTGGACGGAGATGAGCCTGAGCCCGTTCGATAGCTCGTTCTGCTCGAAGCGCGGGAAGTGGTACTGCGACGGCTCGCCGTGCTTGGGGCGATCGGCGATGACGATCGGGCGCTCGGCGGTCATCTGGCCATCACTCGGCGGCCGGCTCGTCGGCCAGCGTCGTGTCGACGGTCGAGACCGGCAGGTACGTCAGGACGAGCCGGTTGTCCGGGACGAACACGTCGCGGCAGACGGCCTGGATCTGCTCGGCGGTCGTCGACAGGTAGCGCGGCAGGATGCTGTTGATCATGCCCGGGTCGTCGAACAGCGTCGCGTACATCGAGAGCCGATCCGCCTTCTCGGCGACTTGCTGGAGCGCGCCGAGCTCGTCGGCTTCCGTGAGCGCCTTTGCGCGCGCCAGCTCGTCGTCGGAGACGGGCTCGCGGGTCATCTTCTCCAGCTCCTCCCAGAACGCGGTCTCGAGCTGGACGAGGTCGACGCCGGGCCGCGCGGTCGCGAATCCCGCCGTGACGGAGCAGCCGGCAACGAGGCCCATCGAGAAGAGCGCGACGTCCTGGGCGAGCTGCTCGTCGCGAACGAGTCGCTTGTGCAGGCGAGAACCTTTGCCGCCGGCCAGGATCTGGCCCGCGAGGTCGAGCGCGTCGAGGCGCGGGTCGCCGAAGATCGGGCCGCGGAAGCCCCAGTGGATCCGCGGCAGCGGGACGCGGTCCGGGACCACTTCGCGAATCTCGCCCCCGAGCGTCGGCGGCAGCGTCATGTCCGGCAGCGCCACCGGCAGATTCGGGTTTGCCGGGATCGCGCCGAAGTACTTCTCGACCCACCCGCTGATCTGCTTCGGGTCCACGTCCCCGGCGATCGACAGGACCGCGTTGTTCGGCGCGTAGTGGAGCCGGAAGAACGCCTTGACGTCGTCGAGCGAGGCGGCGTCGAGGTCCTCCATCGAGCCGATCGTGCTGTGGTGGTACGGGTGACCCTCGGGGAAGATCGCGGCGAGCAGCTTCTCGGTCCACGAGCCGTACGGGCGGTTGTCGTATGACCAGCGCTTCTCGTTCTTGACGACCTCGCGCTGGTTGTCGAGGTTCTCCTGGCTCAGGGCATCGAGCAGGGTGCCCATCCGGTCCGCCTCGAGCCACAGCGCGATCTCGACCTGGTGGGACGGCATCGTCTCGAAGTAGTTCGTCCGCTCCAGCCACGTCGTGCCGTTGAGCGTCCCGCCGGCCGCCTGGATGAGGGCCATGTGCTCGGCCTTCCCGACGTGCGCGGAGCCCTGGAACATGACGTGCTCGAAGAGGTGGGCGAAGCCGGTCTTGCCGGGCTGCTCGTGCTTCGACCCAACGCCGTACCAGATGTTGACCGCCACGACGGGCGCGAGGTGGTCCTCGGAGATGATCAGCCGGAGGCCGTTCGCGAGGCGTGAGTCGGTAAAGCCGACGGTGGGAACGGGCACCCGAGGATGCTAGCGCAGCGCGGTCAGACGGGGATCGCAGCCACCGCGAGGGTCACGACAAGACCGATCAAGGCGCCCTCGAGGATCAGCTGGAACGCGCGCCGCCGGTCTGCGGCGCGGATGGCCGGATCGACATGCGACTCCCCGCCGAGGCGCCCGAAGTTCTCCATGCCCAGCGCCCCGAATGCGACGCAGAACCGATGGACAACCTGGAGCCACGTCACGGCGGCGGCGGTCGCGAGCGGCCAGAGCAGGAGTCGCGCCGGCGCCGGCACGTGGAGGGCGACCATCGCGACCGCCACGATCGCGGTGGCAGCCGTTACCGGGATCGCCGATCGCCGTCGGCGCGCGACCTCGTCCGGCCCGATGTTGCAGCGCGGCGGTGCAGCGCGATCGAGGGTCATCAATTGGAGGATACGGCCGGATCGGGTTGTCTGGATCCCGACAGGCCCGGCACCCATTCGGCGAGCGATCGGACGTCGGCGATGCGGTCGACGACGGCCGGGTCGAGCGCCTCGGCGGCGGCGATCGCGGTCTCGATCGCGGTCAGGCAGAGGATGCCTTCCGCGATCGCGGCGTGGCGGATCTCGGCAGCGTCGCGGACCGCGCCCGAGCGGGGCGTGGGCGTGTTGACGACGAGGCGGACGCGACCGGACTCGATCCGGCCGATCATGTCCGGGATCCCGGCTGCCTCGGATTCGGCGGACGCGAGCCTCGCGACCGGCTCGGAGGCGTAGCCGAGGGCTGCGAGCGTGGCGCGCGTCCCCTCGGTGGCCGCGATCGCATAGCCCGCGGTGGCCAGCGCGGCGGCGAGCCGTGGCAGCAGTGGCTTGTCGCGATCGGCGATCGAGACGAGAGCAATCGGGCGTGGGTCGTCCGGACCAAGGCGCGGGCGCGGCGGCAGCAGCGACGCCCCCCTGAGCGCCTTCGCGAGCGCGACCCGCGGATCCTCGTGGATCCCGATGACCTCGCCGGTGGACTGCATGAACGGCCCGACGGACGGATCGACGCCCTTCAGCTTGGCGGTCGAGAAGGCCGGCGCCTTGACCGCGACGAACGGCGGCGGCGCGAGGAGGCCGTCCGCCCAGCCGAGGTTCGCCAGCGTGTCGCCGAGGGCGACCCGAACCGCGAGCTCGACCATCGGCACGCCGGTGACCTTGGACATGAACGGCACCGTGCGCGACGCCCGCGGGTTGACCTCGATCAGGTAGATGCCGTCCTCGCGGACGATGAACTGCGCGTTGACGAGGCCGCGCGCGCCGAGTGCGAGGACGACGCGGCGCATCGTCGCCACGATCAGCTCCTGGTCCACCGCGCTGACGGTCTGCGGCGGGAACATGCCGACCGAGTCGCCCGAGTGCACGCCGGCTCGTTCGACGTGCTCGAGCAGGCCCGGGATGAGCACGCGATCGCCATCGGAAATGGCGTCGACGTCGACCTCGACGCCCTCGAGGTAGCGATCGATCCGAACCGGCCGGTCGGGATCGACGACCGTCGCGGCTGCCAGCTGCCGGATCAGGTCCTCCGGGGAGTAGCAGAAGTCGATCGCAAGCCCGCCGATCACGAACGACGGCCGCACGATGACCGGGTAGCCGATCCGCTCGGCCAACGTCAGCGCCTCCTCGACGGAGCGGGCCATGCCACCTTCGGGCTGCGGGATCCCCAGCCGGTCGAGGAGCGCCGAGAAGCGCGTCCGCTCCTCCGCCTGGTCGATGGCCTCGAGGTCGGAGCCCAGGAGCTCGATTCCGGCGGCGGCGAGCGGCGCCGCCAGGTTGAGCGGCGTCTGCCCGCCGTAGGCCACCATCGCCGGGAGCGGCTCCGGCCCCTCGGCGTCGATCAGGCTCTCGACGCTCTCCTCGTCGAGCGGCTCGAAATAGAGGCGGGTCGAGGCGTCGAAGTCCGTCGACACCGTCTCCGGGTTCGAGTTGACCATCACCGCCGACCAGCCGAGGGTGCGCAGGGTGCCGGCGGCCTTCACGGCGCAGTAGTCGAACTCGATCCCCTGCCCGATCCGGACCGGGCCGCTGCCGATCACCAGTGCGGCCGGCCGCCGGACAGGCGGCGCCTCGGGAGCCGAGCCCGCGGCCGCGTAGGTTGCGTAGAAGTACGGCGTCTCGGCGGCGAACTCGGCGGCGCACGTGTCGACCATGGCGTAGCCCGGCCGCAGCCCGAGGGCCAGGCGCGCATCGCGCACGGCGCGAGTCGGCACGGAGGCGAGATTCGCGATGTCCGCGTCGCCGAAGCCGAACCGCTTGGCGGTCGCGAGGAGGGCCGCCGCGTCTGGATCCGGCGAGGTGCCGACGGCGCCGGTATGAGCCGCCCCGACCAGCCGCTCCCCCATCGCGCGGATCTCACCCTCGAGCCCGACGTTCCGGCCCATCTCCGCGAGGAACCACGAGGCGATGCCCGTCGCGACCTGGATCGCCTCCTCGGGTACGCCGCGCCGGAGCAGCGCCAGCACGCGCCACAGCCGCGAGTCCGATGGGAGCAGGAACCGCCGCAGCACGATCGGGACCGCCGAGCGCTGCGCGAACCGGGTCGATTCGCACGCCTCGCCGGCATCGTCAAAGTACCGGATCGGCGCGTCGTCGTCCGGATCGCCGGCGAGCACCGCCGCGAGGTAGCCGAGCGTCGGCGCCCACGCCGCGTCCTCGGCGAGCGGCCCGGCGCCCGCCTGTTCGAGCCCGCGGAGGGCCTTGTTGAGCGCGGCCCCGAACGTCCGGTCGATCGCCATCACCTCGCCGGTCGCCTTCATCTGGCTGCCGAGGCTGCGATCGGCGCCAGGGAACTTGTCGAACGGGAAGCGCGGCAGCTTGACGACGACGTAGTCCAGCGCCGGCTCGAACGCCGCGACGGTCGTCCCCGTGATCACGTTCGGGATCTCGGCGAGGCGTCGCCCGATCGCGATCTGCGCGGCGACCCGCGCGATCGGGTAGCCCGTCGCCTTCGAGGCAAGCGCGGACGAGCGCGAGACGCGTGGGTTGACCTCGATGACCGCGTACTCGGTCGAGTCCGGCGAGAGCGCGAACTGGACGTTGCAGCCGCCCTCGACGCCGAGCGCCCGGATGATCGCCAGCGCCGCGCTCCGGAGCCGCTGGTGGACCTGGTCCGGGAGCGTCTGGACCGGTGCGACGACGATCGAGTCGCCGGTGTGGACCCCAAGCGGGTCGACATTCTCCATCGAGCACACCGCGATGCACGTGTCGTCCGCATCGCGCATGACCTCGTACTCGATCTCCTGCCAGCCGACGAGGCAGCGCTCGACCATGACCTGGCCGATCGGGCTGGCGCGCAGGCCGGCGCGGATTCGCTCGCGATACGCCGGCTCGGTCTCGACGATGCCGCCGCCCGTCCCGCCGAGCGTGAACGCCGGCCGCACGATCGCCGGCAGCCCGATCTCCGCGAGTGCAGCGTCTGCCGACGCGACTCGCACCTCGGCGGTCGATCCCTCGACGATCGCCGACGGTGCGTACGGCTGCCCGATCCGATCGAGCAGGTCTCGGAAGGCCTCGCGATCCTCGGCCATCCGGATCGCCTCGAGCGGCGTCCCGAGGAGCTTCACGTTGTGCCGCTCCAGGACGCCGGCTCGGGCGAGGTCCATCGCCAGGTTGAGCGCGGTCTGGCCGCCGAGCCCGGCAAGCAGCCCCTCGGGCTTCTCTCGGGCGATGACCGCCTCGATCGCGGAAACCGTCAGCGGCTCGAGGTACACCGCGTCCGCGACGTCGGGGTCGGTCATGATCGTGGCGGGGTTGCTGTTGACGAGGATCGTGCGCACGCCCTCCGCGCGGAGCGCGCGACACGCCTGGGTGCCGGCGTAGTCGAACTCGGCCGCCTGGCCGATCACGACCGGCCCCGATCCAATGATCAGCACGGACGCTGGCTTCATGCCGCGACCCCCACGGGCAGCTGGTCGAGGAGCTCGCGCGCGGCGCGGCGGCTCCGGAGCCGGTGGATCGTCGTCGTGGCCGGCAGCTGCGCGAGCCGCGCGAGGACCTCCGGGCGCTTGTTCCTGGGGTAGTTCCAGATCCAGGCCAGGAAGGCCATGTCGATCTTGTCGGTAAGGCCCGGGACCTGGCTCGGCCGCCCGAAGCGACCCGCGAGCGCGAGGCGACGCAGCACGCTCCACAGGCACACGAGCCGCGGCAGGTCGAGGAAGACCACCGTGTCCGCGACCGCCAGCCGCGAGACCATCGTCGAGCCGTAGTTGCCGTCGATGATCCAACGGTCGGCGGCGATCAGCTCCGCATGGGTCGCCTGCCACTCATCCTCTGGCGGCTCCTGCCAGCCCGGGCGCCAGTACAGATGGTCGAGCTGGATGAGCGGCAGGCCCGTGCGCGCGGCGAGCTTGCGAGCGAAGGTCGACTTGCCCGCACCACCACTGCCGATGATCGCCACTCGCTTCACCACGCGGTGCAGGCGGCGACGAAACGGTCGAACACGGCGAGGGCATCGAGCGGGCCCGGGGCGCCCTCCGGGTGGTACTGGACGGTCTCGATCGGGAGCTCGGCGTGGCGCAGGCCCTCGACCGACCCGTCGTTGAGGTTGACCTGGCTCACCCGGAAGCCGCCGCTCCGTGGCAGCGTCTCGCCGACGACCTGGACCTCGTGGTTCTGCGCGGTCACCTGGACGAGCCCAGTATCGAGGTCGCGGACCGGGTGATTCGCGCCGTGGTGGCCGAACCGCAACCGGCGCGTCTCGGCGCCCGCCGCAAGCCCGACGATCTGGTGGCCGAGACAGATCCCGAGGAGCGGCCGCCCGTCGGCGATCGCGGCTCTGGCGAGCGCCACGGGCCCAGCGAGTCGCGCCGGGTCGCCGGGACCGGGCGACAGGACCACGCCCGCCACGTCGCCGGCGAGCACCTCTGCCGGGCTGGCGGTGTGCGGCAGTACGCGGACGCGCATCCCGCGCCGCCGCAGGCTGCGCACGATGTTCGCCTTCAAGCCGTAGTCGACGATGGCGACGAGCGGGCCGTCCTCGCCCGTCCCGATCTCCGTGACCGCGGTTGGCGACACCTGCGCGACGAAGTCCTGGTCCTCCCAGCGCGGAACGGCCTCGGCACGCTTCGTCGCGGCCTGCCGGTTGAGCGCACCGGGCTCCAGGATCGTGCCCCGGAGGCTGCCGTTCGAGCGGAGGTGCCGCGCGAGCGCCCGGGTATCGATGCCCGCGATCGCCGGGATCCCGTTGTCGCGCAGGAGCCGGGCCAGCTGGCGCGCGTCGTCGAGGACCGCCGCCGTGGCATTCGCGACAACGAGCCCGCGCAGCCATGGCCGCGTCGACTGGTCGTCGGCGATCAGTCGCCCGTAGTTGCCGATCAGCGGGTACGTCATGACCACGACCTGGCCGGCGTAGGACGGGTCGGTGCAGACCTCTTGGTAGCCGGTCTGGCTCGTGTTGACGACGAGGTCGCCGCCGCCGTCGACCGGTGCGCCGAACGCGACGCCGTCGAAGATCGCGCCGTCCTCGAGCGCCAGCAGCGCCGGCCCGAGGTCGCCGATGCGCGGGTCCACGAGCGCGCTCGCACGCGGCGACGGCGCGGCCGGGAGGGTGGAAACGGGAAGCTGGACCTGCGCGCTGTCAGCGCGGCGAAGGTCGCCGCCGATGGGGCCGGGCACGGCCATCGGTTCTCCTTTCCGGCCTCACGGAACCGGTTCGCCGGCCTCACAGGACCGGCCATCAAGGGTTCGTCAAAGGGTAGCAGGCACGCTACCGTCGCGGCATGCAGCTGACCGTCGAGCGGGCTCGACAGCTCGCCGTCATGGCCCAGCGGCTGGACGCGAACCGGCCGAAGGACATCCTTGAGGCGGTCCGTTCGCTCGGCTCCCTCCAGATCGACCCGACCGCCGTCGTCGCCCGGACCGAGCACCTCGTGCTGTGGGCACGGCTCGGCCGATCGTTCGACCCGGCGGAGCTGACCCGGCTCCTCGACGAACGCCGGCTGTTCGAGCACCGGGCGTTCATCTACCCGATCGAGGACTTCCCGCTGCTCCGTCCGTCGATGGAGGTGTGGCCCGCGGGGCCCGGCGAATGGCGGAAGCGGGCGCGCACGTGGCTCGAGGTCAACAAGGCGTTCACGAAGTACGTCCTGGGCGAGCTGCGGGCGCGCGGGCCGCTGCGCTCGCGCGAGCTCGAGGACCGCTCCGTCGCGGACTGGCAGTCGCGCGGCTGGACGCACCAGCGCAACGTGACCCAGCTGCTCGAGTTCCTGTCCGCGAAGGGCCTGGTCGCGATCTCCGGCCGGGATGGCAACGAGCGCCTGTGGGACGTCGCCGAGCGAGTCCTGCCGGTGGGTCTGCCCGCGATCACCATGGACGAGGCGAACCAGATCCGCGCTGGCCGACGGCTCCAGGCACTGGGCATCGTCCGAACGGGCGCTTCCAAGGACGTCGGCGACGAGGGCGTCGAGGTCTCGATCGAGGGCGTCCGCGGGCGCTGGCGCGCCGATCCGGAGCTGCTCGAGCGGCCGTTCGTCGGTCGCACGGCGATCCTGTCGCCGTTCGATCGGCTCGTCTATGACCGGGCCGTCACCGAGGCGCTCTTCGGGTTCGAGTACAAGCTCGAGATCTACGTGCCGGCCGCCAAGCGGCGCTGGGGCTACTACGTCCTCCCGGTCCTCCACGGAGACCGGCTCGTCGCCCGCGTGGACGCCCGCGCCGATCACACAGCCGGCGTCCTTCGTGTGGCCGCGCTCCACCTCGAAACCGGAGCTTCCGACAAGGACCTGAAAGCCGCGCGCGCCGAGCTGGACGAGCTCGCGGGTTGGTTGCATCTGGGATCGGTCGAGATCGAGCGGATCGCGCGCCCGTTGTAACGACCCTGTACGCCGCATGCAGCGACCATCGAATCCGGCGTGAGCGCTGGATCGGGTATGCATGAGGGATGGCAAAGCGAACGCGCGTGCCCGATGCGGCGGTGACCGGCGTCGCCACCGGAAACCTTGGCACGGGAACCGCCCTCGATGACACACAGGTCTACTCGGTCGACACATTCGCGACCGCGGACCATCCCGATGCGCCGCAGGCCCAGCCCGTCACCAATTCGGCCCCGGCCGCGCCGGCCGACGTTGCCGTTCGCCCTGCGCCGACGCGGCGCATCCGAGGCCCGCGTCGCCTGACGGGCGGCTATCCCGTGGGGATCCTCACGGCGGCGGTCGTCGCACTCATCGCGGTCGCGGCGGTGTTCACGATGCGCGACGGCGGTCTGGTCGGTGGCGCCGGGAGCGGACCAGGCTCCGCGGGAGCTGCATCATTCCCGCCGGCGCCGTCGTTCGGCCCCGCACAGACGGCCGTGCCCGAGGCCACACCACCGCCCAAGCACCACGGGCACGGGCACGGCCAGAACTCCCAGTGATCCCACGACCATCGTTTTCCTGCCGAACTACCACCCCGGGGTAGCTAGGCGGGTCGGACGGCAGCAATCGGCCTCGGTGGCTACTAGCCGAGCGTGGCTCGTGCGTGCTGGCCCTTCCGCAACCGGAGTTCGTCGCCTTGTTACCCCCACGTGTTCGTTAGGCATGAAGCCACCAAGACGGCATCCCCGTCAGCCTCGTCGACGACACGCCACGAGCTTGCCCATCACGTTCGAGACGTGGACGCTTGCCGTCTTGCCCGTGATTACGAGCGCGTCGGCGATCTGCTGATTCGTCCAGCGGGCATCAGGCTGAAGCCCAATCTTTTGGCGGGCGCACCGGTCCGATCGGTGCCTCGACGGGCTTTCGGACGGTGGCTACGATCGCGGGCATGACCCGGAACTCGGCCCTGCGCTACCGCCGCCTGCTCGCGGCGGCGGGCGCGGTCATGGTCGTCGCGGCGGTCTGGTCAACCGGCTGGCTGGCCCCGGCGCCCCAGACGGCGAGCCCCGGTGACCACCTCGCCCCGATGCCGGGATCGTCCGTGGCATTCGACGTGCGGCAGCTGCCGCAGCTCTCGTCGAAGACCGGCCACGACCGGGACAAGGTGCCGGAGAAGGAAGACCCGGCGCGCGACGCCCTGGTGGGCACGCCGGCATTTGCCAACGTCGGCGCGGGGATCGGCGGACCGTCGGTTCCGGCGCCGCCGACCGACACCTCGTTCGAGGGCCTTGACTACACCGACACCTGCGGACCGTCGCAGTGTGGCGACGGCCATCCGCCGGACACCAACGGTGATGTCGGCCCGACCTACTACATCGAGACCGTCAACACCGCGATCGGCATCTTCAACAAGTCGACCGGCAGCCGCGTCGCCGCGTTCACGTTCAACGCGTTCATGAGCCAGGGCAACTTCGGGAATTTGTGCGACACGGACAACTTCGGCGACCCGGTCGTGCTGTACGACACGTTCCAGGACCGCTGGTTCATCACGGACTTCGCGTTCCAGGTGGATGGGTCAGGCAACATCGTCAACCCGCCCGGCTCGTACCAGTGCATTGCCGTCTCGAAGACCGGCGATCCGGTGTCCGGTGGTTGGAACTACTACTCGATCCACATCACCGACGCGCTGCAGGACTACCCGAAGTTCGGGATCTGGCCGGACGGCATCTACATGTCGGCCAACATGTTCGACTTCGCCGCGGGCGGCAGCTACCAGAACGTGCGCGTGTGGGCGCTCGACAAGGCGAAGATGTACGCGGGCCAGCCCGCGTCGGTGATCACGTTCGACGCGCCGGCGAGCGTCGGCTCGGGGGTCAACAAGTGCCCCATCTTCACGCTGTTGCCGAGCAACGCCCGTGCCCAGACCGGCACGCCTCCGGCCGGGCGGCCGAACCTGTTCACCTCGACGTGGTGCTACCTCAACGCGATGATGGTCTTCAAGTTCCACGTCGACTGGACGACGCCCGCGAACTCGACCTTCACCGGTCCCACGAACGCCTCGACCGCGACGTCGTGGGCACTCGGGCCGGACCTCGTGCCGGCGAAGAACGGCAATGACCTGGACACGCTCGGCCACCGCGGGATGGTCCAGAACCAGTACTCGAACCTGAACGGCGTCGAATCGCTGTGGGATTCCCACACCGTCGCCGGGGTCGACGGGACCCAGGCGGCCGTTCGTTGGTACCAGCTGCCGGTGACCGGCGGCACGATCGGGAGCGCCCTCCAGGCATCGACCTACAACCCCGATTCGGACAACCGGTTCATGCCCAGCGTGGAGGTCGATCGGCTCGGCGACATGGCCATCGGCTACAGCGTGTCGAGCGCGACGCTCTATCCCTCGATCCGGTACGCGGGCCGCCTCGCCGGCGATGCCGCCAACTCGATCACGCAGACCGAGGCGAGCCTCATCGCCGGGACCGGGGCCCAGAGCGGCAACTGCGGCGGCTCGCCCTGCGAGCGCTGGGGCGACTACTCGGCGATGACGCTCGATCCCAATGGCTGTTCGTTCTGGTACACGAACGAGTACTACGCGGACATCAGCCTCAACGACCACACCCGGATCGGCTCGTTCCGGTTCGCGGGCTGCACCGACGCGCCGCCGTACACCCAGCCACCGGCCAGCCCGACGCCCGTGCCGCCCACCCCGACGCCCGTCGTGACCACGGCCCCGACGCCCACCAAGGGGCCGACAGCGACGACGGCGCCAACGTCCACGGCGCCGGTGGACGGCACGCCACCAGCAGTCACGAACGCCGGGCTCTCGCCGAATCCCGTGATTCCGGGCGCGACGGTCACCGTAACGTCGACCGCGACCGACGGGGTCGCCGTTGCCTCGGCGCAGAAGCAGCTCAACGGGGGCGGGTGGTCCGCGATGGCCGCGGTCGACGGCTCGTTCGGCGGCACCAGCGAGGCGCTGACCACGACGATCACCGCGCCGGCGGCCGCGGGCACGTATCCGGTCTGCGTCCGCGCGACGGACAGCTCCAACAACACGAGCAACGGGCTCGCGTGCACGACGCTGATCGTGATGAGCTACTCGCTTACGCCGGCAGTCGGGACGGCGTCGATCATCCAGGCCAAGACAGCTGTCTACACGATCGACATCACCCGATCGAGCTTCTCAGGGGCGATCACGTTCAGTGCCACCGGGCTGCCGGCCGGCGCGACGGCCTCCTTCGCCTCGAACCCGACGAGCGGCGCCTCGACGGCACTCAGCATCAAGACATCGAACTGTGGGACACCAACACCGCGAGGTACCTACGTGATCACGGTGAGTGGCACCTCCGGCGGACTCACCAGGTCGACGACGGTGTCGCTGACGGTGACCAACACCGCCCCGAACGTGACGACTCCCGTCGAGACGATGTACGGCAACACGACCCTCGGGACCTCGACGGTCCGCGTGAAGACCGCCTGGTCGGCGTGCGACGCGGATGGCATCAAGTCCTACGTGCTCCAGCGACAGGTCAACGGTGGCTCGTGGACAACGATCTCGCTCTCGTCGGCGACCGCGACCTCGATCAGCCTGTCCCTGACCAAGAACTCGACGTACAGATTCCGCGTTCACGCCACGGACGGCATCAACACGACCTCGTCGTACGTGTACGGCCCCAAGTTCAAGCCGATCGTCAGCGACGACACCAGCACGGCGATCAAGTACACCGGCACCTGGGGCACCGGCACGTTCAGCACCTACTACGGCGGCCATGATCGGTACGCGTCGGCCGCCGGCGCGTCGGCGACGTACTCGTTCACCGGCTCGAGCGTCGCCTGGGTCGCCTACAAGAGCACGATCCGCGGCTCCGCGCAGGTGTGGGTCGACGGCGTCCTGAAGGCGACCGTGAGCCTGTACTCGACCACCAGCACAGCGAAGGCGCAGGTCTATGCCTTCAACTGGGCCACGAGCGGCGCGCACACGATCAGGATCGTCGTGGTCGGCACCGCCGGCCACCCGCGCGTGGACGTCGACGCCTTCGTGCGGCTCAGCCCAGCCTAGATCGGCTCGCGGCTCCCGCTCGGGAAGACGCAGTACTGCCCGATCGACATCGGGTCTGACTGGATCACGACCTGGCCACCGCGATCAACGCACGACTGGCGCGACCGCTGCACCTTGCCATTGACGAACGCGAACCCGAGCACCAGGGCCAGCACGATGACCATCGTCGTCAGAATCGCCGCTCGATAGTTGGCCCACATCGCGATCGATGGTAGGGCCGGGCTACGGGATATCACCGATCGTCGCGGCGCCGAGAAGTGCGCAGTCTCACGGCGATGTGCGGATCGGCAATAAGGACCGCGGGACTCGTGGGACTCGTCTGGCTGGTGTTTGGCGTGGCACTGGCAGCGGCCATTGCCACGACGACCGCGCTCAATACGCCCACCGGCGATCCGAGATTGCGTGAGGACAACCGACCGTATTGCTCGGGCGCGCCCAACACGACCTTGAGCCCTCAGTGCAAGTTCGGACCATCGCCCGATGTCCATGAAGGCCCCGGACCCGGGATCGCCGTCTTCTTCATCGTGTTTTCGAGCGGCGTCCTGCTGATCGCCAGTCGCCGACGTCGTCAGGGAGTGGTGAGCCCGCAGGGACTTGAACCCTGAACCCGCTGATTAAGAGTCAGCTGCTCTGCCATTGAGCTACGGGCCCGCGAGCGCGGAGGATACCCCACTTGCCGCGGTTGCCCCGCGCTGCAAAGCGCCCCGGGATCACGCGGAGTTCCCGGGGCGCCTGCAGCGGTGGGTCAACAGTTCGTGAGCGGCTGGATCGGGCCTTCCAGGTTGCCGAAAAAGTAGGGAGACGGCCCGTCGAACTGCGCGGAGCCGCCGAACGAATTGCCAGTGGACATCTGTCCGAACTCCCACTCGCAGCTCCCGCCGACCGAGGCCTGCGTGAAGTACGGGTAGAAGTTGCCGGGTGAGCCGGGCGCCGGAACCGCACAGCCCGAGAGCGTCGAGGGACTGCACGTTGCCTCGCTGGCGGCCACGTCGGTCTCGAACTGCATGCTCGCGTACTGGTGGCCGCTCGTCAGCGGCTGATCCTGCAGGAAGGTCGACGGGAACGAGTTCGGCGCCGTGGCATTGGGCCAGTCCGCCCAGTACGAGGTGCCGTCGAAGTCGATGTCGCCGCCAGAGGCGAAGTCCTCGCAGCCGGTCACGAGGTTGGGATCAGAGGCGAAGCCCGAGTGCGTGTCACCGAACGGGAAGCACGGGGCGTCACCGCCTGCTCCCTCCGGGGTGGAGCTGTCGGCGTCGGCCTCGTACGGTCCGTTGCAGGTCTGCCAGACGTCGTCCGTGAACGACCCGAAGTCGAGCACGCTCTTGTCGGACAGGGAGGTGCACGGGGTGAAGTGGCCGATCTCGTACTGCGTCAGGATCCCGCCCTCGAGTGCCGCCCACGGGATGATGTTCTGCGGCAGCGCTCGGTTGTACTCCGGCTCGTAGTTGAACGGGATGCCGTGGCAGTTGCCGATGTTGGTCGCCATGAAGCCATTGGCCGCCGATGCCTGCATGAAGCCGCTCTGACCGGTCGTGGCGTCGTCGATGTGCACCTCGAGGGCGCTGCCACCTCCGGCGAGGTGGGCGTCGAAGATGTGCACGCTGAGCCGATCTCCGGGGTTCATGAGGAGCGTCTGGGCGTTCGGCGTGAACGTCGCCAGGTTCGCCAGCTGAGGGCTGGGCGGGCCAGTTGGCGCGCCGTCCATCTGGATGAAGCCGAAGTTCGTCGGCTCGATGCAGTTGGAGTTGCAGTGGTTGAAGCGCGCCGTGCACTCGAGATCGTTGATGTGCAGCGACGCGCACCAGTGGGTGTTGTCGCAGCTGATGTTCTCGGCGAACGGGGCGAAGCCCGGCGGGTAGAACTGGACCTCGAGGAACGAGCTGCCGCCGCCGCCCTTGTCGAATGTCGGGGCGTTGTGCGGCGCGTTCGTGTCGCTGTTCGGCTTGCACGCGGTCTGCGGGTACGAGTACGGATCGCACAGGGCCATGCCGAACCACGGCGCGATCGACAGCTCGAACCAGTGGGTGATATCGCTGCCCGGGGTCGCCACCGTCGGGAGCGCCGCAGGGTCGTTGGGCAGTGCCTCGTTCCAGGTCACGTCGTTGGCCGATCCCGGTCGATCCGAGAGGAAGCGGATGCTCGGCTCGTCATGGCCGATGTACTTGCCGTTGTCCTCGAACCGTGTGGGGACGCCGTCCTCGACCGAGCGCGGGTCCGAGCAGACGCCGTGAAGCTTCACGGACTTCTGGATCGGGCTGAGCCCATTGCAGTCGAGAGCGCCGACCGGGTTTGGTGCGACGCCGGTACCCGTGTCCGCCGACACGGGCAGGGCCAGGACGACCCCGAGGGCCAATACGCAGGTGAGGATCATCAACCGGGAAACGAACGAATGCACCGCAGCCACCTCTCTCCAGGACTGGTGTGACAGATCGCCCTCGGGTCGGCAGCCGGCTAACGGCGCGCCCTCGGGAGGTATACGCCGATTCGAACCGGTTCGGATTTTCGGCTACCGCAGCTCCCCTGCCAGCATGTCCATCAGGAGGCCGTCGTGGAAGGTGCCGTCCTGGCCGCGCTCGTAGCGGCGCATCACGCCGACGGGCCTGAAGCCGACATTCGCGTAGGTGTGAATCGCGCGCGCGTTGGCGGCCGCCGGATCGATCGTCAGGCGGTGGTGGCCGCGCACGTCGAGCAGGTAGCGCGCCATCGTCCGGACCGCATCGGTGCCGACGCCACGGCCCTGGAACCGCGAGTGCAGGAAGATGTCGATGCCCGCGTGGCGGTAATCCGGCTCGAGCTCCTCGTGGTACTGGATGCTGCCGGCGAACTCGCCATCGACCTCCACACCGAAGACGACGACGTCCGGATCGTTCGCGAGGAGCTCGTCGGTGCTCACCTGCGGGCCGCGCGAGTCCCACCACTCGGCGACCGTCGGGTCGGACAGGACCTCGATCAGGGCCTCGCGGTCGGACGCCTGCAGCGGACGAATCCGAACGATCTCGCCGTCAAGCGTCACGTCCGGGTCGATCATCGCGGTGGGACCAGGTAGCGCAGCTTCGCCGGCGCGGCCGAGCGCCAGGCGTCGCGCAGGAGCCCCTCGAGCACCCCTCGCTCCACGCGCTCCAGCACGACCGTGACCCACCCGAACCGCCCGGTGTACGGCGCGCTGGCGAACGTCCCCGGATCGAGATCCAGCAGCTCCGCCTGCGCCATCGGCGTGGCCTTCACGGAGATGCGATCCGTGCCCTCGCCGCCGATGACGAAGATCTTCTTGCGGATCCGGAAGGTGACGTCCGTCTCCCAGGTGAGGATCTCCTCGACCTCCGGGAGGCGCAGGGCAATCGACCGGACGTCGTCGAATGTCGGCATCGATTGATTCTAGGGTCAGATTCCGATGCCGAGCGAGGAGATGTAGCTGAGGAAGATCAACACCAGGTAGACCCAAAGCCATGCGGCGAACGGCGCAAGCACGAAGCGCGGGTTCGACCTTCCCAGGTCGACGACCAGCCAGATCAAGATGGCCAGCCAGCCAACCAGCGAGAGCACCTGTAGGACACCGACCGGGATTTCCTGGCCGCTCTGCGCGGTGAGCTGGAACGAGATGAAGACGAGCAGCCCTGCCCCGAGCCAGCCAATGAGCGCCGCGATGCCGAACGCGGCGAACGCGCCGACGCGAAGCCATCGACGGGCTGTCGGGTTCACCCTGGTACGGGTTGGATCGCCACCTCGCGTGCACCCTCCTCCGGCTCGCCGGACGTGCCCTCGATGGTGACGTGCGGCAGCCAGCCGAGCCAGCGCGGCAGCCACCAGTTCCAGTCGCCGAGCAGCGTCATCGTCGCGGGCAGGAGCACGCTCCGGATGAGCGTCGCGTCCACGAACACGGCCACCGCCAGCCCGAGCCCGAGCTGCTGGATGAACACGAACTTGAACGTCACGAACACCGAGAAGACGACGACCATGATCGAGGCAGCGCTCGTGATGGTCCCCGAGGTCACGGAGATCCCGCGGGCCACGGCCGCGCGCGATTCGAGCCCTCGATCGCGCGCCTCCTTGATCCGGGTGAGGATGAACAGGTGGTAGTCCATCGAGAGCCCGAACAGGATCGTGAAGATGAAGATCGGCACCCAGCTCTCGATCACGCTCCCCGGCTGGATCTTGAGCACGTCGGCGAACCAGCCGTCGCTGAAGACAAGCACCAGGACGCCGAAGGCCGCCGCGGTCGATAGCAGGTTCAGCAGGATCGCCTTGATCGGGATCACGATCGAGCGGAACGCGAGCAGCATCAGCAGGAACGACAGGCCGAGCACGAACAGGAAGATCCGCGGCGTCGCGTCCGAGTAGATCCCGACGATGTCCATCGTGTGCGCGGCCGAGCCGGCAACGTACACCTGCACGCCGCCCGCCTTGAGTGCGCCGAAGAGCTGCGGCTCGAGGTCGTTGCGGACTTGCTGGACGATCGCGCGATTCGCCTCGTCATTGCGGCCGCCGGTCATCGTGAAGGAGACGAGAATCGCGCTCCCGTCCTGCGACATGCGCTCGGTCGGTGGCCCGCCGAGCCCGGTGATCTGGAGCGCCTTCGTCTCGAGCTGGTCGATCGCGGCCCGCACGTCCGGCCGGGATGGCTGCGTGATGACGACATCGAGGGTGAGGTCCTGGCCGAACGGGAACTTCTCGTCGATGAGCTTGACCCCGGCGATGCCGTCGATGGTCGAGGGCAGGCCCGTGATCTCCGTGGTCCCGGTTCGAAGGCGAAGCGCGGGCGATGCGATGGCGAGCAGGACCGCCCCGGACAGGATCGTCAGGATGACGGGCCGCCCCATGACCGCGTTCACGAGCGCGGCCCAGAACCCACTGCCCGGCGGCCGCGCTGCGCGCCGGTCGAGGATGCGCATCGCCGCGTCGCCGCGGGCGCGCACGGCGGCGATCGGGAGCCGGCGCGCAAGCTGGGGGAGCCACGTCGTGGGCCGGCCCATGTTCACCCGGTCGCCGACGATCGCGAGCGTCGCCGGCAGGAACGTCAGGCTGCCGATGACCGAGACGGCAACGACGCCCATCGTCCCGACGGCCATGGAGGTGAACAGGCTGATCCCGAGGGTGAGCAGCCCGCCGAGCGAGATCACGACAGCGATGCCGCTGAAGAAGACGGCCCGCCCGGCCGTGCTGCTCGACATCTCGATCGCACCCTGGACCGACGCGCCCTTCTGCCGCTCGTTCCGAAACCGCGTGACCATGAACAGCGAGTAGTCGACCGCGACCGCGAGGCCCATCAGCACGATCAGCTGCGACGCGTTCGCGCTCACCGGTCCGACGGATTGGCTGTACAGGCTCAGCAGCCCGTAGCCGGCCGCGAGCGAGGTCAGCGCGAGCACCAACGGAACGAGCGAGGCGACGATCGCGCCGAACGCCAGCAGCAGGATCAGGAACGTGATCGGGATGGTGAACTGGAGCGAGCTGTCGAGGTCGCTCGAGATCAGGTCGTTGATGTCGCGGTCGATGAACGTGTTGCTGACGATGTGGATCTCGGCGCCGGGCATCCGCGCCCGCGCCGCGTCGACGATCCCCGGAACCGGCACGAGCTTCTGGGTCACGACATCCTGCTCGCCCGGAATGTTGCCGACGACCTGGACCGTCGAGCCGTCTGGCGCGATCAGGCCCGAGGCCGGGCCGGCGACGAACGGGTCGATGACGCTGTCGTACGTCGGTTGCTCCGCGCCGTCGACGTTCGCCTTGGCGGCGGTCATGTCCGCGACGAGCTGGTGGACGTTCGCCTGGAACGCCGGGTCGGCCGCGGCGCCCGTGCCCCCATCGATGACGACGACCATCCGCTCCGACGGCGCGACCGGCGCACCGGCGCCGAGCACGTCGTAGGCGACCTCGGACTCGAGCTTTGGACCGCTGGTGTCGTTGACGCCGAGGGTCCGAATGCCACCCGCGGCGATGCTGCCGAACAGGATCCCGAACGTGCCGGCGAACCACAGCCCGAACACGAGCCAGCGGTGGCGCGCGCTCCAGGTGGCGATTCGAACGGTCAGCGGGGCCCTCGATGGGCCGGGTTTGCTCACGGCCCGGAGAGTCTATCCGGGGACGTCGGTCGAGCCTTCCGGCTCCCTCGGTGCAGGAATCTCAATGGCCCGCGAACCCGTGGGCGTGCATCATGTCGTTCGCCAAACGCAACCGCGCACGTGAGAGGGATGGACGGGGGATGAGCCAGGTCATTCGCGTTGAGCGCGCGCAGACGCGCACGACCCTCGCCATTGGGCTGATGGCCGCGGTCCTTGCGGCGTGCGGCTCCGGAGCCGCTGCACCGACCGGCGCCGCGACCGCCGGCCCGATCGCCACGACGGGCGCGACCACCGCGGCGACGGCGACGGCGGCGCCGTTGTCGACCGCGCCCGCATCGTTCCAGCTCACCGTCGCCGGGGACCCAAACGTTACCGGCACGTGGGGTACGAGCTTCGGGATCAACTGCAATAGCCCAACGCTCACCGGCACGGACATCCTGTTCTTCGCGCAATCGCCGGACACCAAGGCGGTTGTCCTCATCACGCTCGAGCAGGGCTCGATCGGGGTCAGCGAACGCGCGGGAGGCGGGGCGACCTACACCGATCGGGAGTTCACTGGAACCGGCGTCTCGGCGTTCGATTCAGCGCGCGGCGGGACGTTTGACTCGGACCTGACGATCGTCCCGAGCCCGGGCTCGAAACCCGGGACGCTCGGGACCATCACCCATATCTCGGGCTCGGTCGACTGCGGCAACCAGGCGATCGGCTCGTCAACCGTCGTGGCAACCGGGTCGGACGCAGAGGGTGCCATCAAGGGTCCATTCGATCGCTTCCGGGCGACGTGCAACCACTCGGCACAGTACGGCGACGGCGCGCAACTCACCGCGGTCCTCACCGCGGGCACGACGCCGACGTACTTCATCATCAACTTCCCGTCGAACGGCAAGGCGACGATCTTCACCTCGAGCCAGAACCCGGCCGCGCAGCACAGCTACGCCATCGCGCCATCCGGGACGGCGACGCCGACGGCGACCGGCGTGCATGTCGACGCGGACTACGTCGAGGTGGTCGCCGCGGGGGCGACGCCGCACACGATCCACCTCGCCGGCGACATCGTCTGCGGCACGATCATCAACAGCTAGGTCAGCGATCGCAGGACGTCTTCGAGGTTGTCGTAGCTCTGCTGGACGCCGTCGGTTCCGTTCTCGATGTCCTCGTCCCGGTCCGCCTTGCTCCGGAAGGTCAGCCTGGTCGTCATCGTGGTCACGCCATCGGCTTCCCGCAGCTCCACGGTCTCGACCGACTCGGCGTGTGGACGCCCTTCGAACAGCCACGTCTCGACGGTCCGGTTTGGCGGCTCGACTTCCAGGTAGGTTCCGCGAAACGAGCACTCGATTCCATCGGCCGTCACGAAGACCTGGTGATAGGTCCCGCCAACGCGCAGGTCGATCGCGCATTCCGTCATCACGCAGCCGTGCGGTGCGAACCACCTGCGCACGTGTTCCGCCTTCGTCAGGACGTCGAAGACGAGCCCGATCGGAGCGTCGAACGCTCGCGTGATGAGCAGCTCGAGGTCATTCGGGAGCTCAACGACTGCGGATCCATGTCGCGTTCGGGTCACTCGGGTGCTCCTTGTTGCTGCAGCTCGGTGAGGTAGTCGTCCACTCGATCCAGCCGGTCATTCCATGCCTGCTCGTACTTCGCCAACCAGTCGCGCATCGGCCGGAGGCGGGCTGGTTCGATGCGGTACAGCCGCCGGCGACCCTCCGCTCGGCTCCTGACGAGCCCGACGTCGCTGAGCACCCGGAGGTGCTTCGAAACCTGGGGCTGGGACATCGAGAGACCGGCCACGATCCCCCCGACCGCCATCTCGCCTGCGAGCAGGGAGTCCAGGATCACCCGGCGGTCGGGTTCGCCAATGGCATTGAAGACATCGGAGGTCGTCGAGGAGCGGGCCACCAGGTCAATATATTCCGATATCGGAATATGTCAACGCTCAAGTTCGCGGGTGATCGCGGCGCGAAGGCTGGCCCGTTCCTCGTCGATGCCTTCGGCCATGCGGGCGGCGAGGATCGGCAGGCGCCAGGCCCTCAGCTCGGATGGACCGACCGGGCGGAGCTCGCGGTAGCGGGCGAGGTACGCGGCAACAAAGCGGCGGCGGAACGCGCTGACGAGTGGGTTGAGTCTCCGCGGCTCGTGCATTGGCGTGTCGACCATGAGGTAGACGGACCGCGCGACATCGGCGACGGAGTTGCCCCTGCGTGCATTTCCCCAATCGATGATCACGGCTCGCGATCTCCCGAGGATGACGTTCCCCGGGTGCATGTCGCCATGACAGACCGATGTGCCGTGGGGCAGCTGTTCGAGGCGCCGCAGCGCCGCTTCCCGGGCGTCGGGCCACAGCTCCGGCGATGCCTCGTCGATCGCGGCTCGGAGCGCTTCGAACTGCTCCTCGAGGCCTGTCCCGTCGACGGCATGCATCGTGGCGTGCAACTCGCCGAGCGTCCGTCCCAGCTCCGAGACCTGCCCGAGATGGCTCCGCACGTACGAATCCATCGTCGGTCCATCGATTCGCTCGTAGACGAGCCCGGGTCGTCCCGCGACCGTGATCCGCCCGACGAGTCGCGGCGCGAACGGGTAGACCGCGGCGACAAGCCCTGCGACGGCGGCCTCGTGGTCGGCCATGCCGCTCGGGAACTCAGGCAGGAGCACCTTGAGGACCTGGTCATCGCCGACCGCAAAGACCTCGGCGGTCCGTCCGACGGCGATCGGTCTCCCGAGGTCGGCGAGCGACAGGTCGAGCGCTACGCCGTCTCGTCGCCGCGGGTCATCCACGAAGCGAGAGGATAGGTTCCATCGCGGCGCATTCGACGTATCGTTCGTGCCGATGACGCCCGACGCGTTTGCCGCCACGGTTCTCGCCTGGCATGACTTCTTCCTTGCCGCCGCGGGTGCGTCCGCCGCGCTCCTCGGGCTGCTGTTCGTCGGCGTATCGATCAACCTGGCGGCGATCGCCGCGGACGAGCGGGTCGACCTTCGCGCTCGGGCGGGTCAAGCGTTCACGAACCTCGTGTTCGTCCTGCTGATCGGCCTGATCATGCTCATCCCGAATCCGGTGGCGCGGCTGCTCGCCGTCGCGCTCGGCCTCGTAGCGGCCATCGCCTTGATCCGGGTCGGTTTGACCGTCATCGGATTGGTCAGCGTGCACGCCCATCCTCGTGAGCGCCGCGCCACCCTGCGACGCATCGGTTGGACCGCCATCGCAAACCTCGTGCTCGCGTTCACGGCTTGGCGCATCTGGGATTCGAACGGCGCGGCCGACGTCATCCCGAACTTGGTGATCGTGGTCGTCGTGCTGCTCATCGGTGCCGCCGACATCGCCTGGGAGATGCTCACCGAGGTGAGCAGCCAGGCCTCGCGGTAGGTCAGCCCGCATCCTCCGCGTCGAGGGTCAGATTCCAACCCTCGTGCCTGCCGACGGTCGGAACTTCGGCGAGCAGCTCCTCGCGCTCGGCATCGGCAATCGGGCGACCGTCTGACCAGTGCCACAGAGCCGATTTGGTGAGCTTGAACCTTGGTCGTCCGTCGACTCGGGGCAACAGCTGACCCTGAATCACCGCAACCCCTTCCGCGACGTCGAGCTCGAGGAGCGAGTCGCCCTGCAGGCGGAGGCGTGGCACGGGTGCGAGGGCGGCCGGCCCGCCGGGCTTCTCGGGCCGCCTCGGGGCAAGGATCACGACGAGCAATGCGATCGGCCCGAGGAAGAGCGCCGCGAGCACCCACAGCCCGCCGTCGCGGCCCTTCCGGCTCGCGAGCCAGCCCGTGAGCGCCATGATCACGATCCAACCGAGGAGCACCGGGGCGGCGATCGACAGGAACGCCATGAACTCCGGGCTCATCCCGCCAGTCCAATTTCCCCACCACATCAGGGCGTCTCCCGCTCGGAACCTTGCCGGCCTCTTCTCAGGACTCGGCCTCCAGTGTCCACCTGGAGCCGTAGGTGGGCAAGACTCAGTCGCCGGCCCCGATGACGAGGTAGTCGAGCAGCAGGTAGCCCCTAGGCGAGGTGGCGCTTCGGGTGAGGGCGAGGCGGATCGGCGGCAATCCGTCGAGCAGCTTTCGCCCGGCGCCGGCGATCGTCGGCGCGACCACGAGCTTGAGCTCGTCGACGACGCCTGCCTTCAAGAGTGCCTGCGCAACCAGGATGCTGGCGTGGACGCCGATATCGCCGCCGGGTTGATTCTTCAGGTCGCGCACGAAGTCGACCAGGCCACCGACGTCGATCGCCGTCGCGTTGGCCCACTCGGGATCGAGCGGGTCGGACGTCGCGACGTATTTGCGGACCGAGTTGATGAACGATGCGAACGGCTCGATCCTGCTCCCCGGCCAGAACCGAACCCATTCGTCGTAGCTGCGGCGACCGAGGATGACCGCGTCCTGCGTCGCGATCACCGCGGCCAGGTTCGCGCCCATCGCGTCGTCCCAGTCGACGAAGAAGCTGTCCGGGGCCTCGGCCACCCCGTCGAGGGACAGCAGCTCGTAAGCGACGACCTTGCGCGGACTCACGGTCCTATCGTGCCAGTCGAACGTGCAGGTTGCTCATCGATCAGGCTCGGCAGTCGACCCACAGGACCTGCGCGGACCCGCTTGTCCCGTGCCAGATAACGGCAGCGCCGATGCGAACTCCCTCGACCGGCTGCAGCTTGGGCAGGCAATCGGGCCAGCCGTCCGGATGCTCCGTGCCGGCTCGGTCGGTCCAGGCCACGCTGCCCCGGAACCCGTAGCTCGTATCGCCAACCTGGAACGTCGCCACGTCGGCACCAACGTACCCATCGGCGGTGTAGATCGAAAGTTCGACGGGCTGGCTGTTCCGGACGAAGTAGCCGACCGCAAACGACAGCCCGATCGCTAGAACGGCGGCGACCATGAGCGATCTTCGCGACCAGACGATTGACTTCATGGTTTGCTCGCTCGGCGCCTCACGATGTCACGTGGTCCATCGACGTCAGCTCTGTGCAGCCGACACGAGCGAGTAGAAGCTCACGACCGCGATGGAGAGCTGGAGGCACAGGGCCAGCGCGAAGACGGCGAGAGAAGCGAATATGAGCGCATTAGCCCAGAAGAGCAGCGTCGCTAACGGTCCCACGACGAAGAGGATCAGTGCGACGGGCGTCCGCGGCCCGCCCGCTCGGAGCATCTGCCGAGCTCGCCAGATGACGATGCCGGTCGCATAGATGGCGACGCCGGCGCTCGCGATTCTGAATGAAGCCACGGTATCACCAGTTCCGGCGAAGATGACCTGCGGCGCGAGCGACTCGAACACGACGTTGAAGCTTGTCGAGACGATGGCACGCTGGCGGATTCGCATCGCCGGCGACCACGCGCCGCCCGGCGGGACGAGCGTCGAGGTCACGGCGGTGAAGCCTGCGACCGCAACCGCGATCGTTGCGATTCCCAGCAGCAGCGCCTCACCTGTCACGACGTGGATTATGGCAACGCGATCAGTCGGTCCGCGTCCTCGGCCAACGTTGTGGCAACTCGTCGTGGCGCTCGTTCCGGATAGCTCGTGTCATGTCACCGACTCGCTCAGCGTGCGCGAATGTCACCCGGTCAGGCTGACTTGGTCCCTGGCTTCGTGAGCTGAGCGTAGATGCCCTCGCCGCTCGAGTGATTCCAGCTCTCGACGACCAGGCCGTCGCCAAGGCGGTCGATCTGGATCCCGGAGACGCTGAACCGCCGACCGGTGGGCGCGAGATCGCCATAGGGCTGGGTGTGGGTTCCCTCGATCGTCCACGGGGCGACAACCTTGTCACCGTCAGCGAGGAGCTCCATCGGCAGATGACGCACGTCGGGGAAGCTCGCCTTGAGCCGACGCAGTGTCCACTTGAAGCCCTCGGCCCCACCCGGCTGGCCGGGTGACGCATCGTGGTCCACCCAGTCGGGATCGATGGTCCGGTCAACAGCCCCGTCGATATCCCCGAACGCATCCGTCCAGAACCGTTTCATGATCGCTTTGTTTCGCTGCGACCGCGTCGGCATGATCGGCTCTCTATCTCAGCGGCAAGACGGCCCGCGGCGCGACGCTCCTCGAACCGGTGCGCTCTTGTGTCCAGCGTATGTCATCGCGGCGCCTCACTGAGCGTTCGCGAATGTGCGTAGGG
>DHWF01000048.1:3543-4025 GCA_002413045.1 Chloroflexi bacterium UBA5189 | reverse complement strand
TCGCCGCGGATCTCGACCGGGACCTGGTAGGTCGCGCCACCGACGCGGCGGGGCTTGACCTCGATGATCGGCGTGGCGTTGCGGAGTGCCGTCTCCATGACCTCGAGGCCCGGGCGGCGCGCCGACGCCTCCGCGCGTGCGAGGGCCTGGCGGAGGATGCGCTCGGCGAGGCGGCGCTTGCCGTCGCTCATGAGCTTCGCGTGGAAGCGCACGGTCGTGCGGTTGGCGGGAGCCTCTTCGTACTTGGTCTTGCGGGCGATCCCGGTCCGGCGCGGCATCTAGCGCTTCCCTGCCAGGGCCGGGGTCGCCTTGGCGCCGTACTTGCTGCGACCCTGCTTGCGATCGCGCACGCCGGCCGCGTCGAGGGTGCCGCGGATGATGTGGTACTTGACCGACGGGAGGTCCTTTACCCGGCCGCCGCGCACGAGCACAACGGAGTGCTCCTGCAGGTTATGGCCGATGCCGGGGATGTAGGCCGTGAC
>DHWF01000048.1:1260-3407 GCA_002413045.1 Chloroflexi bacterium UBA5189 | reverse complement strand
TAGGCCGTGACCTCCATCTGGTTGGTCAGGCGCACGCGGGCGATCTTGCGGAGCGCCGAGTTCGGCTTCTTGGGCGTCATCGTGCGGACCTGCAGGCACACGCCACGCTTCTGCGGGGCGCCCGGAATCGGGACCTGGCGCTGGCGGAGGCTGTTCCAGTTCTTGCGCATCGCGGGCGCCTTGATCTTGGAGATCTTGGCGCGCCGGCCATGGCGCACGAGCTGGTTGATCGTCGGCACGAAAACGCTACTCCTGCTTTGCTGACTGGTCGATCGGCCGCGGGCGCGGGCTCCGCGGGTGCTCCGGGCCGGGGTCATTTGACCCCGGATCTCCCGGGTCCCGCCTCTCGACGGGGGGTGCTCGGAGGGACGTTCCGGCTGGCAGCCGGGACCGTGACCTTCCGAAGCCACGAACGCGGAGTGTATCAATCGGCCAAACGGCGTGTCAAACGTGGACCGGGCATTTCGCCCGGTCCACGAGATCAGCTAGAGGTCGCCGTCCTTGTCGCCCGCCGCGTCGCTCGCGGCGTCCGCCAGGAACGGGTTGAACTCGGTCTCGTCGGCTGCCGCGACCGGTCCGCCGATGAGCACCGCCTCGTCCTCCGTTGCCCGGGCCTCGCCCCCCTCCAGGAAGGGGTTGTAGGCCTGGCCGTCGTCGAGCGCCTCGCCGGCGAGGGCTTCGAGGGCGGCACGCCGCTCCCGCTCCTTGCGCGCGGCCAGGTTCGCCGGTGCGCCGGAGCCGGCCGGGATCAGCTTGCCGATGATGACGTTCTCCTTGAGGCCGATCAGGTGATCCTTGGCGCCGTTGATGGCCGCCTCGGTGAGCACCCGGGTCGTCTCCTGGAAGGACGCCGCGGCAAGGAAGCTCGACGTGTTGAGGGAGGCCTTGGTCACGCCCAGGAGCACGGTCTGGGCCGTTGCCGGCTCGCCGCCCTCCGCGAGGACGCGGTTGTTGACCTCCTCGAAGTCGAGCCGGTCGATCAGCTCGGTCGGGAGCAGCTCGCTGTCGCCCGGCTGGTCGATGCGCACCTTGCGCAGCATCTGCCGGACGATGATCTCGATGTGCTTGTCGTTGATCGTGACGCCCTGGCTCCGGTAGACCTTCTGGACTTCCTTGACCAGGTAGCGCTGGACCGCGTCACGGCCGCGGGTCTCGAGGTACTCCTGCGGGTTGATCGGCCCGTCGGTGATCGGGTCGCCCGCGCGCACGTCCTGGCTCTCGGTGACGAGCAGCCGGGCGTTGTGCGGGATCGCGTATTCGCGCTCGACGACGTCCTCCGCTCGAACGACGAGCCCGTCGTCCGTCTTCATGAGGAAACCGGCGACTGGGGCGAGCACGTCGGCGCCACCCTCGACCCGAGCGATCGCCTGGCCGAGCGCGACCGAGTCGCCGGGGGCGGCCAGCAACTCGGCGCCCTTGGGCAGGTTGAGCGTGGAGTCGTAGCCCTCGCGGCTGGTGACCTTGACCTTCGTGCCGGTATCGGCGCGAAGGATGGACACGGCGCCATCGATGTGGCTGATCTCGGCCTTGCCCTTGGGCACGCGGGCCTCGAACAGCTCCTCGACTCGCGGCAGGCCGGCCGTGATGTCGAGCCCGGCCACACCACCGGTGTGGAACGTGCGCATCGTCAGCTGGGTGCCCGGCTCGCCGATGGACTGGGCGGCGATGATGCCGACCGCCTCGCCGACGCCGACGGGCTCGCCGCTGGCGAGGTTCCGGCCGTAGCAGCGGCGGCAGACGCCATAGCGCGCCTCGCACGTCAGCGGCGAGCGGACGAGGACCTCCTCGATCCCCGCGTCCTCGAGCCGCTGGGCGGCTTCCTCGGTGATCATCTCGTTGCGGTCGACCAGGAGCGGAGCGCTCTTGGCCTTCGAGCTCGGATCGCGCATCGGCGCGGCCGACAGGCGGCCGACCAGACGGCGACGGAACTCGTCGAGCACGTTGCGGCGAGTCGTGTCGTCGGTGGCGGGCCAGGTGGCGCCGGTCATGTCGGCCGTGTCGACCGCCGTGATCCAGCTGCCCTCCTCGGTGCCGCAGTCCTCTTCCTTGGTGATGACGTCCTGGGCCACGTCGACGAGTCGACGGGTCAGGTAGCCCGAGTCCGCGGTGCGGAGGGCCGTGTCCGCGAGGCCCTTGCGGGCGCCGTG
>DHWF01000048.1:0-1094 GCA_002413045.1 Chloroflexi bacterium UBA5189 | reverse complement strand
AGGCCCTTGCGGGCGCCGTGGGTCGAGATGAAGTACTCGAGGACCGTCATGCCCTCGCGGAAGTTGCTGCGGACGGGCACGTCGATGATCCGGCCGGACGGGTCGGCCATCAGGCCGCGCATCGCGCCGAGCTGGCCGATGTTGCCCTTGTTTCCGCGGGCGCCCGAGTCGGTCATCATCCGGAGCGCGTTGTCCTCCGGCAGCTGGGCCATCATCGCGGCCGAGATGCTGTCGGTGGTCCGCTTCCAGAGCTCGACGACCTGCTCGTAGCGCTCCTCATCGGTGATGAGGCCGCGCTGGAACTGCTTGTCGATGTCGATGACCTGGTCGTCGGCGACCTTGAGCGACTTGGCCTTCTGGGGCGGGGTCACGATGTCCCACAGCCCGATGGTCATGCCGCCACGGGTGGCGAACTTGAAGCCGACGTCCTTGATGCCGTCGACCAGCAGCGCGGTGTCGGCCGGGCCGAGGACGCGGTAGCACTCGTCGACGAGCTTCTTGAGGTCGGTTCGGCGCATTTCCCGGTTGGTGTGCTCGGTGAAGCGCAGCCGATCCGGCACGATCTGGTTGAAGATGATCCGGCCAACGGTCGTCCGGAGGCGCTGGTCGGTGAGCTTTCCGGCGGCCTCGTCCCACGCGGAGACAACGCACTCGATGGGCTCATGGAGCGTCAGGTGCCCGGGCTCGTGGCGGCCCTTCGAGCCGTCCTCGGCGTCGGGGCTCGAGCTGGCACTCGCGGTGGCGAGGCCACGCGCGGTCAGCTCCTGGGCGTACATCGCGTCGTCCTCGGAGCCGAAGATCCGGCTCGCGGGCTTGCCGCGGGTGGCTTCCTTCTCCATCGTCAGGTAGTAGCAGCCGAGGACCATGTCCTGGGTCGGCGCCACCACCGGCGTGCCGTCGGCGGGCGACAGCAGGTTCGCGGTGGACAGCATCATCGTCCGGGCCTCGTCCTGGGCGGCCGACGACAGCGGCACGTGGACCGCCATCTGGTCGCCATCGAAGTCGGCGTTGAACGCGGTGCAGACGAGCGAATGGATGCGGATGGCTTTACCTTCGACGAGCACCGGCTCGAAAGCCTGGATGCCGAGTCGGTG
>DHWF01000020.1 GCA_002413045.1 Chloroflexi bacterium UBA5189 | reverse complement strand
CGCAAGTACATCGAGCGCGACGCGGCCCTCGAGCGCCGGTTCCAGCCGGTCATGGTCGAGGAGCCCACCCTCGAGCAGACCATCGAGATCCTCATGGGCATCCGCGAGCGCTACGAGCAGCACCACAAGGTCACCATCACGGACGACGCGGTGAAGGCCGCGGCGGACCTCTCGATCCGCTACATCACGGACCGCCACCTCCCGGACAAGGCGATCGACCTGATCGACGAGGCGGCAAGCCGCGTCCGCCTGCGCCACTCCTCGGCGCCACCCGCCCTGCGCGAGGCGCAGCGCGAGCTGGACCGCCTGAGCAAGGAGAAGGACGGCGCGATCAACTCCCAGGACTACGAGTCCGCCGCCCAGTTGCGCGAGCAGGAGTCCACCCTTCGCGAGAAGGTCGACACGCTCCGGAGCGAGTGGCAGGCCTCGATCGCCGGCGATGCGCCGAAGGTCGACGAGGAGGAGATCGCCCAGGTCGTCGCGATGTGGACGGGCATCCCGGTCACCCGGATCGCCCAGGAGGAGTCCGAGCGGCTCCTGCACATGGAGGACGCCCTCCACAAGCGGATCATCGGCCAGCACGAGGCGATCGAGACCGTCTCGAAGGCGGTCCGGCGCGCCCGGGCGGGGCTCAAGGACCCGAAGCGCCCGATCGGCTCGTTCATCTTCCTCGGCCCGACCGGCGTCGGGAAGACCGAGCTCGCGCGCGCGCTCGCGGAGTTCATGTTCGGCAGCGAGGACACGCTCATCAAGATCGACATGAGCGAGTTCATGGAGCGCCACAACGTGAGCCGCCTCGTCGGGGCGCCTCCGGGCTACGTCGGCTTCGACGAGGGCGGCCAGCTGACCGAGGCCGTCCGCCGCAAGAGCTACGCGGTCGTCCTCCTCGACGAGGTCGAGAAGGCGCACCCAGAGGTGTTCAACATCCTGCTCCAGATCCTGGAGGACGGGCAGCTCACCGACGCCAAGGGTCGCCGGGTCGACTTCCGGAACACGATCATCATCATGACCTCGAACCTCGGGGCGCGGCAGCTCCAGACCAACTCCTCCCTGGGCTTCCGCCCGGTGGCCGACGACCAGCCCGGCCGCGACCAGCAGTCGTACGACCTGATGAAGGAGAAGGTCCAGGCGGAGCTGAAGAGCAGCTTCCGGCCCGAGTTCCTGAACCGCATCGACGCGACCGTCGTGTTCCGGAGCCTGACCGTCGAGGAGATCCGCGAGATCGTCGACCTGATGCTCAAGCGCGTCCGCGACCAGCTCAAGGCGCAGACGATGGCCCTCGAGGTCACCCAGGCCGCGAAGGACCAGCTCATCAAGCTGGGCTGGGATCCGGCGTTCGGGGCGCGGCCGCTGCGCCGCACCATCCAGAACATGATCGAGGACGTCCTTGCCGAGCACCTCCTGCTCAACAAGTACCCACCGGGCACGACGATCGAGGTGGATGCCGGTGCCGATGGCGGCATGCTGATCCACGCCGTGGAGCAGAAGACCCCCGTCGAAGTCGCCTAGGCACCCGCATGGCCCGGGCCCAGAGCCGGTTCATCTGCCAGGCGTGTGGCGCCGACTACGCGCGGTGGGAGGGTCAGTGCCGCTCGTGCGCGGCGTGGAACACCCTCGTCGAGACGGTCGTGACCGCGCGACAACGCCCGTCCCGTGGCGTCACTCGCGGGAGTGCCGGCACGGGGCCGCAACCGGTCGCGCTCTCGGCGCCCGCCGATGGCCCGACCGATCGTCTTCGCACCGGGCTCGCGGAGCTCGACCGGGTCCTCGGCGGCGGGATCGTGCCGGGGTCGCTGCTGCTGATCGGGGGTGAGCCGGGCGTCGGCAAGTCGACGCTGCTGCTCCAGGTCGCGGGCGGCGTCGCGACGCAGGGCGCGGGCGTCCTGTACGCGACCGGCGAGGAATCGGCCGGCCAGGTTCGCCTGCGCGCCGCGCGACTGGGCCTCGGCTCGGGCGCCGCGTCGGACGCCGTGGCCGTGCTCGCCACGAGCGAGGTCGGCGCGATCATCGAAGCGGCACGGGCCCGACGGCCGGCGCTCGTGGTCGTCGACTCGATCCAGACGATGACCGTCGACGAGCTCGATGGGCCGGCCGGCAGCGTCGGCCAGGTGCGCGAGTCGGCGCTCCGGCTGATGGACCTCGCCAAGGGCGACGGCATCGCGGTCGTGCTGGTCGGGCACGTGACCAAGGACGGCTCGATCGCCGGCCCGAAGACCCTCGAGCACCTCGTCGACGCCGTGATCGACCTCGGCGGCGAGCGCGGTGGCGTGATGCGGCTGGTCCGCGCCTCCAAGAACCGGTTCGGCTCCACCGACGAGCTCGGCGTGTTCGAGATGGCCGAGGACGGGCTGCGCGAGGTCGCCGACCCCGGCCGCGCGTTCCTCGCCGACCACGAGGGGGCCGCGTCCGGCAGCGTCGTCGGTGCGACCCTCGAGGGCAGCCGGCCGCTGCTCGTCGAGGTCCAGGCGCTCGTCTCGCCGGCCGGCTATTCGACGCCGGCCCGGCGCGCCTCGGGCATCGACCCGACCCGGCTCGCGCTCCTCCTGGCGGTGCTCGGCCGGCGCGCGGGCGTGAGCCTCGGCACCCAGGACGTCTACGCGAATCTCGCCGGCGGCCTGACCGTGTCGGAGCCCGGCCTCGATCTCGCCGTGGCGCTCGCCCTCGCCTCCTCGCTGCGCGATCGCCCGATCGACCGCCGCACCGTCGCCGTCGGCGAGGTCGGGCTGCTCGGCGAGCTGCGGCCGGTCGCGGGCATCGATCGGCGCCTGCGCGAGGCCGCGCGCCTCGGTTTCGATACGGCGATCGTGCCGGCAGGCAGGAACGCCTTTGCGGGGGACGTCCCGGGCATGCGCCTCGTCCCGGTGGCGAACCTGCGCGACGCCCTCACGGCAACGCTCGGTGGTGACGGTCGTGGATCGGGCGAACCGCGGGACGCCGCTCGCGCGCCCGTGGCGGTCCCGATCCAGCCTGAACGGCGGGTGCTAGGCTGAGATCCCCGACGATCGAGCCGCGACGGTCGACGACCGGCATTCGGCCGACACGACCCGATCGTGGCCATTCGAGGCGTCCGTGATCCGTTCCATTCGATTCCTGGGGGCCGCGCTCGGCGGGCTCATCGGAATCGTGCTCGTCATCGCGCAGCTGGCGGTGTTCCAGCCGGTGCCCGGCTCCACCGTGCTGGTCGTTGCCTGGGTCGTCGCCTGGATCGTGCTCGGGTTCACGCTGCTGCCCTATCTCACGATCATCCCGGCTCTCGCCGCGCTCCGCGCCGTGACGCAGCTCTCGACCGCCGAGTTCGTGACGGCGATCATCGGGCTGTTCCTGGGCCTGCTGCTGGGCCTGCTGCTCGGGCTGCCGCTGTCGAACCTGCCTGCGCCGGTGGGCACGGTCGCGCCGCTCGGCATCTCGGTCTTCCTCGGTCTCGCGATGGTCGGCCTGACCGTTGCCAAGCGGCATGACCTGATCACCGCGGCGGAGTCGATCGGCATCCTGCGCCGCGGGCCTGCCGAGGGCGAGGCCGCGATCCCGCACATCCTCGCCGACACGAGCGCGATCATCGACGGCCGGATCGCCGACATCGCGGATTCCGGGTTCCTCTACGGGGTCCTGGAGGTGCCGCGGTTCGTGCTGGACGAGGTCCAGCGGCTCGCCGACAGCTCCGACTCGATGCGCCGCACGCGCGGCCGGCGCGGGCTCGAGATCCTCGCCCGCATGCGCAAGACCGGGGCGACGCCAGTGGTCGTGATCGACGAGGACGTCCCGGGGACGCCCGAGGTCGACTCGAAGCTGGTCGCGCTGGCCAAGCGGAATGGGCGTGCGGTTCTCACGAACGACCTCAACCTCAACCGCATCGCCGACCTCCAGGGCGTGCGCGTCCTCAACGTCAATTCGCTGGCGAACGCCGTCAAGCCGGCGCTCCTGCCGGGCGAGGAGCTGCGGGTGCGGGTCATCCAGCCGGGCAAGGACGCGGGCCAGGGCGTCGGCTACCTCGATGACGGGACGATGGTCGTGGTCGAGGGCGGCGCGAAGGCGATCGACTCCGAGGTCGAGGTCACCGTGACGCGCGTGCTCCAGACGGTCGCCGGTCGCATGGTCTTCGCCCACCCGCGACAGGGCTGACCCGATGCGCGAGGTCGTGGCCGACGCAGTCGTCGTCGCCGCCGGCAGGTCGGAACGCATGGGCGGGCGGGACAAGCTCGCCGCGGACCTCGCCGGGCGGCCGGTCCTCGCCTGGTCGCTGGCGGCGCTTGCCGCATCGCCGGTCGTCGACCGGATCGCGGTCGTGCGGACGGCCGAGCAGGCGGCCGGGCCGCGGCCAGCGTGGTTCCCGGACAAGGTCGTGGCCGTCGTCGCGGGCGGGTCCCGGCGCCAGGAATCCGTTGCCGCGGGCATCCGTGCCCTCGACCGAGCGGCGACCGACGAGGGCGTGCTCCTGGTCCACGATGGCGCGCGGCCGTTGGTGAGCGTCGCCCTCATCGACGCGGTTGCGCGGGCCGCCGCGGAGCACGGTGCCGCCATCCCCGTCGTGGCCGTCGCGGAGACGCTGAAGCGCGTGGACGGCGATCTCGTGATCGGCACCATCGACCGGGCCGGCGCCGCGACGGCCCAGACGCCGCAGGGCATTCGCTGGGACGTTCTCCGTGCCGCGATCGCGCGCGTGCCGGCCGACGATGCGGCGCAGCTCACCGACGAGGCCGCGCTGCTCGAGGCCGCGGGAGTCGCCGTGCACACCGTTCCGGGCGAGGCGGCGAACGGCAAGATCACGCTGTCCGAGGACCTCGCGTTCGCCGAATCGCGCCTCCGTGGCGCCGGAACCAGCCGGACCGGCTACGCGCGGGACGGCCATCCATTCGGGCCGGGGGATGGGCTCCGGCTCGGTGGCGTGGAGATCCCCGGGGCGCCCCGCCTCCACGGCCACTCCGACGGCGATGCGGCGCTCCACGCGATCGCCGGCGCGCTCCTCGGCGCGGTGGCAATGGGCGACCTCGGCGCCCTCTACCCGGCCGACGAGCGCACCCCGCGCGGGATCGCGAGTGCGGAGCTGGTCGGCAATATCCGGCGTCACCTCGCCGACGCCGGCTGGCGGCCGGCAGCGATCGACCTGTCGATCCAGGGCGCGCGCCCGTGGCTGGAGCACCACCTGCCCTCGATGCGCGCCGCCATCGCGGCGCTCCTCGACCTTGACGTCAGCAGCGTCAGCGTCAAGGCCTCGACCGGCAACCTGTCCGGTGATGCCGGCGCCGGTCGCACGATCGAGGCCGAGGCCATCGCGACGGTCATCCCTTCGGAACCCGGGCGATGACGCTCCGCCTTCGCGACACGCTCACCGGCGCGGTGCGACCGCTGGAGCCGCTCGAGCCGGGCCATGTGCGGATCTACAGCTGCGGCCCGACCGTGTACGGCCCTGCCCACATCGGCAACTTCCGGTCGTTCCTGTTCGCCGACCTGCTCGTTCGCTACCTGCGCTATCGCGGGCTGCGCGTCACCTGGGTCATGAACATCACCGACGTCGACGACAAGATCATCCGGGGTGCGTCCGAAGCCGGTGTCACGATCGCCGAGATGGCGACCACCTGGCTCGAGCGATTCCAGGGCGACGCGACGGCGCTCCGCATGACCCAGCCGGACGTCCTGCCGCGCGCGACCGAGCACATCGACGGCATGGTCGGCCTGATCCAGACCCTGCTCGACGCCGGGCACGCCTACCGGACCGACGACGGGTCGATCTTCTTCCGGATCGCCTCATGGCCGGCGTATGGGCGGCTGGCTCGGCTCGATCCGAGCCAGCTCCGCACGACCGAGCGGGTCGAGGCGGACGAATACGGCAAGACCGACGCCCGCGACTTCGCGCTGTGGAAGGGACCCAAGCCGGGCGAGCCATCGTGGGACACCGCGATCGGGGCCGGCCGGCCGGGCTGGCACATCGAGTGCTCGGCGATGAGCATGGCCTACCTCGGGCCTTCGTTCGACATCCACACCGGCGGCGTCGACCTGATCTTCCCGCACCACGAAGACGAGATCGCCCAGAGCGAGGCCGCGACCGGCGAGCCCTTCGTGCGCACGTGGCTGCACTGCGCGCACCTGCGCCTGGGCGGCGCCAAGATGGCGAAGTCCGTCGGCAACATCAGCCGCGTCATGGACCTCCTGGAGGCCGGGGTCTCCGCGCGCGCCCTGCGCTACGCGCTCATCTCCGTTCACTACCGCCAGGGCCTCGAGTACAGCGAGGCGTCGCTCGACGCAGCGACGGCGGCGATCGAGCGCCTCGATGCGCTCGTCGCGGGCCTCGAGGCCTATCGCGAGGAACGCGAGGACGCGGTCGATCTCGATGCCGTGCTCGTCGCCGCGCGCTCCGGCTTCGAGGCGGCGCTCGACGACGACCTGAACGTCTCCGCGGCGTTGGCCGCCGTGTTCGCCATGGTTCGCGAGCTGAACCGGCGCCTCGCCGATCGCGCGATCTCGACGGGCAACGCCACTCGGGCGCTCGCGTTCCTTCGCGACCTCGACGCGGTCCTCGGGATCCTGCCGGACCAGGCCGACAACCCGTCCGACGACCTGCCGGCCGGGGCCCGCGAGCTGCTCGACGCTCGCGAGGCGGCCCGCGCCGGCCGGGACTGGTCCGCCTCGGACCGCCTGCGCGACGAGCTCCTTGCCATCGGCGTCGCGGTCGAGGACACGCGGGACGGCCAGCGCTGGCGCCGCCTCGAGGCCGTTCGATGAGCGACGGGCCTCGCCGGCCCGGCGGTCCCCGCGACCGACGGCCGAAGGGAGACGGCTCGGGCCACGCCGGTCGCGGCGGCGGGAGCGGTCCGCCGCGTGGCGGTTCCGGCGGCGGTCCGGGCGGCTTCAGGAGGGGCGGCCCCGGTGGCTTCCAGGGTGGCGGGCCGCGTCCGCGGCCCCGACCGGCCGGCGATGGCGAGGGCCAGGAGCGTCCGGCGCCGTTCGGTGATCGCCCGGTCCGCCCGAGCTTCGGCGGCCGGCCGCGATCGGCCGGCGATCGCCGATCAGGCCCACGACCAGGCACCGGATTTCGAGGTGCCGGCGGCCCTCGTCCGGGCGGCAGCCCCAGGCCGGGCGGTGGCTCGAGGCCGGGCGCAGGACCTCAACCCGGCCCCGGCTTTGGCTTTCGCGGCATTCCGCGCCCGCCGGAAGACGCGCCGGACGACGCCGGTTTCGGTGATCGACCGCCCCGATTCCCCGCGGATCGCCCGCTGTCGCCCGCGCCGCGCCCGCGATTTCCGGCCGACGCTCCGCGGCGGCCCGGCGGATTCGGTCCCCGAGGTTCCGGCCCCCGCGACGTCCGACCCCGCGAATTCCGACCCCGTGACTTCGGACCAAGCGGGTTCCCGCCCCGCCAGGTCCCGGCGCGCGAGTTCGCGCCACCCGTCGTCGCTCGAGCCGCGCCGGCGCTCGAGCTCGAGCCGGGCGAGGAGCTGATTGCCGGCCGCCGGCCGGTCGAGGAGGCATTCACGGCCGGCCGGCCACCCCGCCGCCTGCTGGTCACGCCCCAGCGTCGCCAGGCCCTCGAGCGGATCGTGCTGCACGCGACGACCCTGCGGATCCCGATCGTCGAGGTCGAGGGGGGCTCGCTGACCGCACTCGCCGGCTTCGACGGTCACCAGGGCGTGGCGGTGGTCGTCGAGGCGCGCCGGTTCGCATCGGTCGAGGACATCCTGGCCCGTTCGATCGAGCGCAACGAGCCGGCCTTCGTGCTCGTGCTCGACTCGCTCGAGGATCCCCAGAACGTCGGCACGCTGCTCCGGAGCGCCGAGGCGGCGGGCGTGCATGGGGTCGTCTTCCCGACCGAGCGCCAGGCGCCGCTCTCGCCGGCCGCGATCAAGGCGTCCGCCGGGGCGACGGAGCACCTCCTGCTCGCGCCCGTCGATGACCTCGCGGATGCCCTGACCACGCTGCACCTGCGCGGGCTCCGGATCGTCGGCACGGAAGCCGATGCCGCGCTCAGCGCGCGAGAGGCGGACCTGCGCGGCCCGACCGCGATCGTCGTGGGCAGCGAGGGCCATGGCCTCAGCCCGGCCATCCGGCGCCGCTGCGATCTCTTTGTTCGCATCCCGATGCGCGGCGTCATCGGCTCGCTGAACGCGGCAGTCGCGGGCTCGATCATGCTCTTCGAGGCGCTCGGCCAACGCGACCCGGACGCGCGCCCGGCAGGCGGTGCTGGAACAGTGGCGGGCGTAGCCACGGCGGCCGAGGCAGGCCCCGCGGAGGAGACCAAACCGGCGAAGAAGCGGGCGTCGAAGGCCGCCCCCAAGCCATCCGCGAAGACCGCCAAGCCCGCCACCAAGGCGGCCCGGAAGGCGGCATCGAAGCTCGCGCCGGAGCCGCCGCCGCCGTGACGCTGAGCCACTGCGCTTGACCGTCCCTCCCGAACCGACCTATCATTCCGCGGCGCCACGGCCGGCTTCTTTGGTTTGCCGTGCGCTGCCGACGTAGCTCAATTGGTAGAGCAGCGGTTTTGTAAACCGCCGGTTCCGGGTTCGAGTCCCGTCGTCGGCTCCAATCGCGAAGCCCTCGGGCCCACATAGCTCAGTCGGCAGAGCACTTCCTTGGTAAGGAAGAGGTCATCGGTTCGAACCCGATTGTGGGCTCCATGACCTCTCGAGACCCCCGGAAGCGACGATCACTGGCGAAGCCTTGCCTCTGGGGCGTGGCTTCGCCCCTAACAGATGGAGTGAGACTGGTCCCGTGGCCAAGAAGAAGTTCGAGCGCAACAAGCCGCACGTGAACATCGGCACGATCGGCCACATCGACCACGGCAAGACGTCGCTCACCGCGGCGATCACCAAGTACCTGGCCCTGAAGGGCAACTCGGAGTACCGCGCCTTCGACACGATCGACAACGCGCCCGAAGAGCGCGAGCGGGGCATCACCATCGCCATCGCCCA
>DHWF01000052.1 GCA_002413045.1 Chloroflexi bacterium UBA5189 | reverse complement strand
TGGCGCTGCGTGTCGTCGAAGTATGCCGGCACGGTGATGACCGCCTCGGTCACCTTCTCGTTGAGGTACGCCTCGGCGTCCGCCTTGAGCTTCTGCAGGATCATCGCGGAGATCTCGGGCGGCGTGTAGCTCTTGCCGCCACCGAGGTTGACCACGACGCCGTCCGACTTGGGGTCTTTCTCGACCGTGTACGGGACGAGCTTCTTGCTGCGCTGCACCTCCGGGTCGTCCCAGCGGCGGCCCATGAAGCGCTTGATCGAGTAGACGGTGTTGCCGGGGTTGGTGACGGCCTGGCGCTTGGCGAGCAGGCCGACCAGGCGCTCACCGCTCTTGGTGAACGCGACGACGGACGGGACCGTGCGGCCGCCCTCGGCCGACGGGATGACGGTGGGCTCGCCGCCCTCCATGACCGCAACAACCGAGTTGGTCGTGCCGAGGTCGATGCCGATGATCTTGCCCATGGGTCTGTTGGCTCCTGTTCGCTGCTAGTTGGCTCGGTCGGTGGTTGGAATAGGTTCGAATTGGGTCGCGCCGTCGTCCTCGGCGACCGCGACGAGCGCGGGCCGGATGACCCGATCCCGCAGCCGGTAGCCGCGCCGGAGCTCCTCGACGATCTCGCCGCCGGGGCGGCCGGTGCCGGGGACGTTCACGACCGCCTCGTGCTCACGGGGATCGAACTGGGTGCCCGCCGACGCATCGATGTGCGAGACGCCCTCGCTTTCGAGGAGGGCCCGCAGCTTGCGGTCGATGGCGGTGATGCCCTCGACCCAGGCGGCGTCGACGCCGGACTCCGGCCGATGCTCGACCGCCAGGTCGAAGTCGTCGGCGAGGCCCAGGACCTTGCGGATGAGGCCCTCGGACGCGATGCCGGACATGGCCTCGCGCTCCTCCGCGGTGCGGCGCTTGAAGTTGAGGAACTCGGCGCGCTCGCGCTGGAGGGCGCCGAGATAGTCGTCGCGCTCCTTCTGGAGTGCCTCGAGGGCGGCTTCGGCGCCCTTGTCTCGACGGCCGATCCGGCCGACGGGCGGCGTCGAGCCGTGCCCGGCACTCGGAGCACCGTCCGATGCTGGCGAGCCGCCGCTCATCAGGCGCTGGATCTCGAGGCGAGCCAGCTCCACCTGGCGGCGTGCCAGGTCGCGTTCGCGGACGACGCGCTCGATCTCGGCGGCCAGCTTGGCCGGCGAGACGTCGATGGCGGCGGCGCGCTGCTGCGCGCGGGTCGGTCGATCCATGTTCAGGTCCCCGCTCAGTGGTACAGGTGGTCGACGAGCTCGTTCATGAGCCCGGAGACGAAGCGGACCGTGCCGATCGCCTCGGAATAGGCAAGTCGCGTCGGGCCGAGCACGCCGACGACACCGACGGCGCGGTCGCGGCGACCGTACGGCGCGAGCACGAGGGTGACCTCGCGCATGTCCGGCGGCTCGTTCTCGTGGCCGATGAAGACCTGCACGACGCCGGAGGCCGCGACGCTCCCGACGAGCTCACCGAGGTAGGCGCGGTTCTCGAGCGCAGTGAAGACGCGGCGGAGCTTCTCGCTGTGCGCGAACTCGGGGGCGCCCATGACGTTGAGCAGGCCGTCGCTGAAGACCTCCTCGACGGCAGCCCGGTCGTAGTCGGAGAGGACGCGCACGATCCGCTCGCCGACGCGGGCAACGAGCTCCCAGTGCGGAACCGCCGAATCGAGGGCCAAGAGCGCCCGCTCCACGTCGTCGGAGGTCGCGTCGTGGACGAGGTCGTTGAGGACGGCGGCGACCACGGTCAGCGCCTCCTGGTCCTCGGGCGCGCCGAGGGTCACCAGCGACTGCTTGATCGACCCTTCGCGGAGGACGACGACGAGGCTGGCCATCCGCTCGTTGATCGACACGAGGTCGACCCGGCGGACGCGGGCGGCGGCGGGCTTGGCGGGCGTCGCGAGGCCGGCGGCGTGGGTCAGGCCGGCAATGGTCGAGGCGGCGAGGCGGAACCAGTGCTCGCTCGCAAACTCCACCTGGCCGAACTGGTGGCGGATCATCAGCTGCTCGACCTGGGGCAGCGGCGTCGACTCGATGATCGACTCGACGAACCAGCGATAGCCGGCGTCGGTGGGGATGCGACCGGCGGAGGTGTGCGGGTGGCTGAGCAGGCCGGCCAGCTCCAGCTCCGCGAGGATGTTGCGGACGGTCGCGCTGGACACGCCGAGGCGATACCGGTCGACGAGCGCCTGGCTGCCGACCGGGGTCGCGGTGGTGACGTATTCCTCGATGACGGCCCGCAGGATCGCCTGAGCGCGAATGTCAAGTGGGCCGCTGGAGCGACGGATGCGACGCGCCAAGGCGGGTTCTCCCGATTGGATGCTCGTTCGTTAGCACTCTCCATGCCAGAGTGCTAACAAGGTGCTGGCATCGTATCCCGGGCCGCCGGGAGTGTCAACGCGCCCGGGTGGTCAGACGAGCCGGACGAACACCTCGTTCGAGAGCAGGCGGCCGCGCAGCGTGAAGACCAACCGATCCGTGGCTGTCTGCTCGAGGAGCCGGGCATCAAGGGCCCACCGAAGTGCGGCGCCGATGGACGGGTCGTCGAGGTCGGTGGCCGGCAGGCCGGCGCTGGTGCGCAGGGCGAGCATCGCCGCCTCGCCGGTTCGAGCCGATGGATCGTCCTGCTGCCTGCCGCCGGGCGGCATGGTCGGCGGCGTCCCGTCCGCCGGCGCCAGCGCCGCGATGTAGCCGTCGAGCCGTGCCGCGTTCCAGGTTCGCGCTACCCCGTCGAAGCCGTGGGCGCCGGGCCCAACCGCCGCCCACGGGCGGCCCTCCCAGTACCCGAGGTTGTGCCTGGACCGATGGCCGGGTCGCGACCAGTTGCTGATCTCGTACCAGTCGAAACCGGCGGCCGCCAGGCGTCGGTCCGCCAGCTCGTACATGGCGGCGGCGCGATCGTCCTCCTGCTCGATGCGTGCGCGCTCGCGCCAGCGCCGGGCGCCGGGTGGCGTCGGGAGGTGGTCGCCGCCAGGCCCGGTGATCCCCTCGGCGTCTGGGTCGTCGAGGGTGAGCGCGTACAGCGACAGGTGGTCGGGCAGGAGGTCGAGCGCCGCATCGAGGGTTCGCACCCAGGTCTCCAGCGAGCCCCCCGGCACGTCGTACAGGAGGTCCACGCTGATCGACCCGATCCCCGCATCACGTGCGGCCGCCACGGTCGCCGCGACGTCGCCGGGTGCGTGCCGCCGGCCGAGGCGCCGAAGCTCCTCGAGATCCATCGATTGGGCGCCGATGGACAGCCGCGTCACGCCGGCGTCGCGCAGGGCGCGGGCGTCGCCGCGCTCGTCCGGGCCCGGGTTCGCCTCGAGCGTGACCTCGGCGCCCGGCGCCAGTCCGAACCGCTCGCGAACGATCCCGATCAGCCGCCCGACGGCCGTCGCGGGGAGTAGGCTCGGTGTGCCGCCACCCAGGTAGAGCGTGTCGACCGGCGGGCGGGTGGTGCCCCCGACCGGGCCCCACGCCGCATCCAGGGCATCAGCGCGCAGCCCCAGCTCGACCTCAAGCGCCTCGAGGAACCGGCCGATCCGGTTGCCCGGCCCGCGCGCCTCGCGGCCCGCGACGACCACGAAGTCGCAGTACGGGCAGTGGGAGACGCAGAACGGAACGTGGACGTACGAACCGGCGGGCGGCGCCGCGCGCGACGCGGTCACCGGCGCCCTGGACGACGCGGTCAACGGCGCCGCCGGCGCCGCCGTGGCGGCCGTCACCGGTCCCGCGCGGCGCTCCGATCGACCGCGCTCCAGCCCTCCGGGGTTCGACGCCGCCGCTCGACATCCTCGATGTCGGCACCCTTGGCGGGCGGCTGGCCGGCGTGACCCGTCGTAAGGAAGACGGCGACGCGGGTGATCGCGTGGCCGAGGAAGGCTGCCCCGATCCCGCCGGTGGTGATCGTGGCCCAGCCACCGATCAGGCCGATCGCGCTGGCGAGCAGGAGCATGTATCGGTCGCGACCCGTCGCGCCGAGGCGCGTCGCGAGGACGTACACGACCGCCTGCCCGACGATCGAGATCGTCATCGACCACGGCGAGCCCATCGTCGCCAGCAGGAAGTAGCCGAGCAGCGCGCCGCGGAAGACGGCCTCGTCGATGAACGCGGTGAGGATCTCGTTCGCCAGCGCGCCTGGATAGGACGCGACATCGGGGAACCGGAGGCGGTGGTAGTGGTACCAGGCGATGGCGATCGCCTGCGCCACGCCGACGCCGCCGAGCGCGAGCGCGAGCAGGACGCCCCACCGGTCGCCGATCTGGAGGAACAGGCTCTGCTCGGCCGTCGGGTGGGCCAGCAGCAGCGCGAGCACGCCGCCGACGCCCAGGATGTACCAGGCCAGCCGGCGCAGGACCGACGGACGCCGGCCGCGCACCGGCTCGTCGTACTCGGCGGCACCGAAGCGCTCTGCCTCCAGCCGGAGCATGACCAGCAGCAGGGTCAGCCCGAGGCCGATCAGGACGCGAAGGTCGTCGATCATCGCCGTCGGCCTACGACGCGTCGGTCCGGAGCATGGCGAGGAACGCCTCCTGCGGGATCTCGACCGAGCCGACCCGCTTCATGCGGCGCTTCCCTTCCTTCTGCTTCTCGAGCAGCTTGCGCTTCCGGGTGATGTCGCCACCGTAGCACTTGGCCAGGACGTTCTTGCTCATGGCGCGGACGGTTTCGCGGGCGATGACATTTGAGCCGATTGCCGCCTGGATCGGCACCTCGAACAGCTGCCGGGGGATCAGCTGGCGGAGCCGGCTCACGAGCGTCCTCCCGAGCGAGGCCGCGTTGTCCCGGTGGATGATCATCGACAGCGCGTCAACGGGCTCGCCGGCAACGAGCACGTCGAGCTTGACCAGGTTGGCCGCCCGATAGCCGATCTCCTCGTAGTCCATCGAGGCGTAACCGGCCGTCCGGGTCTTGAGCTGGTCGTAGTAGTCGACGATCAGCTCCGCGAGCGGCAGCTCGAACTTCATGAGCACGCGCGTCGGGTCGAGGTATTCCAGGCCAACGAAGCTGCCGCGCCGGTTCGTCGAGAGCTCCATGAGCGCCCCGATGTACGTCGCCGGCGTGACCACGGACAGCTGGACCCACGGCTCCCGAATCTCCTCGATCTCCCCGACCGGTGGCAGCCTGGACGGGTTGTCGACCCGGATCGGGGCGCGGCCGTTGATCGGGAGGACCTCGTACTCGACGGAGGGCGCGGAGGCGATCAGGTTGAGGCCGAACTCGCGCTCGAGCCGCTCCTGGACGATCTCCATGTGCAGCAGGCCCAGGAAGCCGCACCGGAACCCGAAACCGAGGGCGACCGAGCTCTCCGGCTCGTAGGTGAACGACGCGTCATTGAGGTGGAGCTTCTCGATCGCGTCGCGGAGGAGCGGGTAGTCCTCGCCGCTGACCGGGTAGATGCCGGCGAAGACGAGGCTCTTGGCCTCCTGGTAGCCGGGCAGCGGCTCCGGCGCCGGGGCCCCGGACAGGGTGATGGTGTCGCCGACCTGGGCCTCGCGAACATTCTTGAGGCCCGTCGCCGCGTAGCCCACATCGCCGGCGCGCATCGTCTCGACCGGCACGAGCGCCGGCCGGAAGAAGCCGAGCTCGAGCAGGTCGGCCTCGGCGCCGGACGCCATCAGCCGCACGCGGTCGTGCTCGCTGAGCGTGCCCTGCGCGAGCCGCAGGTAGACGATGACGCCCTTGTACGGATCGTAGTGGGAGTCGAAGACGAGCGCCTGGAGGGGCTTCAGCGGGTCGCCCTTCGGCGGCGGGATTCGCTCGACGATGGCCTCGAGCAGCTCCGCGACGCCGGTCCCCTCCTTCGCCGACACGAGGAGGACCTCCTCGCGCGGGATCGCCAGGGCATTCTCGAGCTCGTCCATGACGACGTCGGGCTGCGCCGAGGGCAGGTCGATCTTGTTGAGGACCGGGATGATCGTGAGGCCCTCGCGCAGCGCGAGGTGGACGTTCGCGAGCGTCTGCGCCTCGATGCCCTGCGCCGCGTCGACGACGAGGATCGCCCCTTCGCAGGCCTGCAGGCTGTGGCTGACCTCGTAGCTGAAGTCGACGTGGCCGGGCGTGTCGATGAGGTT
>DHWF01000041.1:37725-104965 GCA_002413045.1 Chloroflexi bacterium UBA5189 | reverse complement strand
GGGGCGACGCAGTTGTCGAGCGCACTGGTGGAGCAGTTCGTTGTCGAGCCGGTCGTCGGCGAATTCGCCGCTCCGAAGATCCCGTGCGCCAGGTTGTCCGAGCCGTAGGACGTCGAGATGTAGTCGCCGACCATCCGGCCCTGGCTCGTGGTCGCGGCCCACGTCGACTTCATCCCGCTGGTGATCACCTGCGGCGTGCTCCACGTGCTGCCGGCATTCGCCGACGAGGTGAAGCCGACGCTCAGCGCCGTCGAGTTCTTCGGGTAGAAGTAGTACGTCAGGCCGAGCTGGGCGGTCGCGCCGAACGTGGCTTTGTTGACCGCCAGGCCAGGGATGAAGTGGTCGATCCCGCTCGCGACGGCGTCGATCGGGATGCGGGTCACCGCGGACCAGGAGGTACCCGTCGCGTTGAGCGAGTGGCTGAGGACGATGTCGTTGGCCTTGCAGCCGCGGATGAACCGGCAGTCCGTCCAGGCGACGTAGACCGTGCCGGCCGCGTCGATCTCGGCCGACGGCAGCGGCCCTTCGCGGAGGCTCCCGGCGACGGTGTGGTGCTTGATCGTCGCAATGGTCGTGACGCCGCTCCAGCTGACCCCACCGTTCGTGGAGTTGAAGGCGCCGATCGCGGTCTCATTGGCGTTCGCCGTCGGGACGATCACGGTGCCGTCGGGCCGGACGACCGGCTGGCCGCCGATGATCCCGGCGCTGTTCGTGGCCGCAACGCTCCAGGTCGCTCCGCCATCGGTCGAGCGGCTCATCTCCATCCGGTTGCCGGCGCCGTTGTCGTCCCACTCCGTATAGCAGTTGCCGTAGAACGGGCTCGTCGCGGTGCTGTCGCAGACGATCCAGTTCTTGTCCGGGCTGACCATGCCGGCCGTGTTCGGGATCGCTACCGGGGTCCCCCACGTCAGGCCGCCGTCGGTCGAGCGGCTGGTCAGGATCCCGACGCCCGCGACGCCGCCGGACTCGGTCAGCACGAGCGACGAGATCATCCAGGTGTTGTCCTGGGCGTCATAGGCGACGGCCGCGTCCGTGGCTCGATCGTAGGCGCCTGCCGGCGAGGTGTACTTGGTCACGCTCGGCAGCAGGCCGCTGGTCCACGTGGCGCCGTTATCCGTCGAGGTCGAGAAGCCGATGGCGCACGCGCCCCCGTCGTAGATCCGGCCGGCCTGGTAGGCCGCCACGATCGTCGAGCCATTGGAGAAGCTGTCTGGCTCGACGTTAGCGTGGTGATTGGTCACCGCGGAGCCGTGGCAGGTGGCCTGCGTGTACGGGTCGGTCCCGATCACGACGGGCGACGCGGCGCTCGCCGGCGAGACTACCGACAGCGCCAATGCCAGAGCCCCGATCAGCGCCGCTCCGCGCGGCGTCGTTCGGATCACGACCGTTCGGGACATGTCGAACCTCATAGCTGCCGCAGGATGGTCATGCCGTCACGGGCGCGCGCTCCGAATCGGGACTCGGGACGCCGACCGTGGAGGCGCAATGATGCGCGACCGTCTCGGGCAGGTGCAAGCCGAGGCATGCACCGTACGCGCGGTAGTCGCATGACTGCAACGCGCCGTGGCTCGTGGCTCGCTCACTCGTCTCCCCTGCTCGGCGACGATCCGCCGCACCCGCAGACGGAGAGATCGAAGATGTGTTTGACATGTGGCTGCATGGACGCCCACCTCGACATGGGCGAGGCCAATATCCGGTATGAGGACGTGGAGCGGGCGGCCAAGGAAAATGGTCGGTCGGTCGCGGAGACGTTTGCGATCATGGACAAGACTCGTGAGCGGGATCGTGCGCAGCATCCCAAGGAGTACGCCGTGGTGACCGAGGCTCCTCCAGCGTGACCTTCAATCCGGGCGCCCGACTGGATCCATCCGAGGTCGAGGACGTCCGCGGCAGCGGACGCTTTGGTGGCGGCTTTGGCGGCATGGGTCGGACCCCCGTGATCGTGGGCGGCGGCGGCCTCGGCCTCGTGCTCACGATCGCGATCATCGTGCTCAACAGCGGGATCCTCGGAGGTAGCGGCTTCTCCGATGTCACGGGCGCCGGGCCGGAGAGCTCCTCGCTGGCCTCCTGCCAGACCGGCGCCGATGCCAACGCGCGCGACGACTGCCGAATCGTCGGCTTCGTCGACAGCGTCCAGGCGTTCTGGAGCCAGGAGTTCCAGCAAAGCGGCCAGACCTACCAGAAGGCGACGACGGTCCTGTTCACCGACCAGACCGATACGGGCTGCGGCCCGGCCACGACGGCGGTCGGGCCGTTCTACTGCCCGAACGACGGCTACGTCTACCTCGACCTGGGATTCTTCAACGAACTTCGAACCCAGCTCGGTGCGACGGGTGGGCCGCTTGCAGAGGGCTACGTCGTGGGCCACGAGTACGGCCACCACATCCAGGACCTCCTCGGGCAGCTCACCGCGGGTGGCGGCACGGGCGCGAACAGCCAGTCCGTGAAGACCGAGCTTCAGGCCGACTGCTATGCCGGTGTCTGGATCGACAACGCCGCCTCCACCGGGCTGCTACAGGCGCCGACGGACGCCCAGATCGCGGACGCCCTCAACGCCGCCCAGGCGGTTGGCGACGACCGCATCCAGCAGGAAACCCAGGGCCAGGTCAACCCCGAGACGTGGACCCACGGGTCGTCGGCCCAGCGTCAGCACTGGCTGACCGTCGGCATGCAGACCGGTGATCCGTCCGCCTGCACGCCGTAGCCGCGAGGGACGTCGGTCAGCTGCGCTCCTGGAGGACCGCCAGCGCGTTCCCACCCGGGTCAACGATGAACGCCATGCGTGCAAAGCCGAAGTCGAAGATTCCGTTCTCGGTCTTGAAACCAGGCAGGTCGTAGTCTTCGATCTTGACTCCCCGGTCGCGCAGCTCCGCGAGCATCGCATCGAGATCCGGCACGCTCCAGGCCGCCTGCGTCTGGCTGTCAGCCGTGCCCGTCGTGCTCTTGGTCACCGCCAACTTCGTCCCGCCGCCGCAGACGAACTCGATGGCCTCTCCTGGACGCTCAACCAGGATCTGAAGGCCGAGTTTCAGGTGGTAGAACTCGCGAGCTGCATCGAGATCGGTCGCCAGGAGGACCGGATGAATGGGGTTGTCGCCGAGCATGGCTATACACCTCACCTTCGTCTCCCGGATTGACTCCGGGGCGCCCTAAGCAAGTAGTCGTTTCCACTCGTATGCGACGTGCGTCTGACACCGGATCGCCGCGCCGCCCCGAGACAAGGTAGCCCGGTGAGGAAGATGAGGGAGTCGGGTGTGACGTTGGCGGGTCGCTGGTACTGATCCAGAAGCCGGATGCGTGCAGACGTCCCAGACCGTGACGCGCCGAGCGAGAGAGCCTCAGGGTAGTTGAGCCGGTGACCCGGAGGGATCGGGCGGCGACGTTGCGGCCGCGCCGGGAGCAGATTCAACTGCCCCGGGAGTCGGGTCTGATGCCGTCGCTAGGGGTGCCGGGGTCGGCGTCGGCGTGCTTCCCGAGGGGCTCTCGGTCGCTGGCACGATCGGGATCGTGGGCTGCACACCATCGAGCGTTGGCGTCGGCATCGCCATGGGCTCGAGCGCAACCATCTGGATCGTGCCTCGGTCCACCGGCAGATCCGACGCGGAGGCGACGGTCATCGCCGTCGACCCGAGCAACAGGGCTGCGACTGCGAGGCCCACGCGCTTCACGCAGCGACGTCCAGCTTCCGCTTTGGCGCTGGCTTCCAGGTGAGGAGGAACAGGAAGCCGAGTCCACCGATGAGCGTCGCGATCACCAATGGCCTGCGCGCGATGAGCATTGCCGGGCCGACGCCCGCGATCTCCACCCAGCTCCGCCCGACGATATCGGTCGCCTTTACCACCCACGGATCCGGGGCTGTCTTATTGTCACCCTGAATGGAGAACCCGCCGGTAACCTCGCCCACGATGCGGTGAACGATGATCGAGCCAGCTCCGGGGAGTCCGTCCGGCACCCGGTAGACGACGATCTCGCCCACCGCATACGACGACGCGGTCTGGGTGATCACGAGGTCACCGGTGTGGAAGTGCGGCTCCATGCTCGTCCCGGTCACGATCTCGTACGAGGCCGGACCACCGAGCGCCACGGGCCGAAGCACGAGCAGCCAGACGACCACTAGCACGGTCAGGCCCACGGTGCCCAGACGATTGCGAATGTTCATGGTGTGAGCCGGGGGGTCGGCCACATCGGACGACCCCCCGAGCTGATTTCTACTGCGCCGATCAGCATCGTGGAGCCCGAGAGGCTCGCCCAGCTCGTCGTGGTGGCGCTGCCAGAAGAGTGAGCGGCGTGCGACTCTAGCCCATCACCCAAGCGACGTTGCCGGCCGCTGCGGCGCTCATCGTCTCTTTCCCCCGAAACCTGGCAGGGCCGCGGCCTGGGGACTAAGCTGGCTCGGGCTCCGGCCCAGACGGGCGGCCCACGCTCACCGTCGCGGGAGGCTCCCGCCGCCGCAGGTGCCGGATCGCAAGCACGGCGGCGGCCCCCGCCACGATCACGGCCGAAAAGATCTGCGCCGTCGGCACCCCGAACAGAACCCAGTTGTCAGCCTTGAGCGATTCCACGGCGAACCGGACCGTGCCGTACCAGATGAAGAAGACAAGGAGCAGGTCGCCCGCAAGGAGCCGACCCGACAGTCGGCGCGCGAGCCAGATCAGGAAGATGGCGCCAAGCAACCCTGACAGCGATTCGTAGAGGAACATCGGCTGGAAGTGCTGACCGAGGGTTGCAAGCGGGTCGGAGCCCGGCGGGCACGGGTACCCCTGGGTCCGGTACTGGCACTGGATCGCGATCCCCCACGGCAGGTTCGTCGGGGCGCCATAGAGCTCCTGGTTGAAGAAGTTGCCCCAGCGGGCAACGGCCTGCATCGCGAACAACCCGGGCGCGACCGCATCTGCCCACCCGAGGAACGGCTGGCGTTTGCGTCGGGCATACAGGAAGGCGGCGATGGTCCCGGTCACGATGCCGCCATACACCCCGAGGCCCGCGTAGGGCGGCAGCACGATCCGCAGCAGGTCGTCCTTGTACAGCTGCCACTGGTCGATGACGTGATAGAGGCGACCGCCGATCAGCGCCGCCACCGCCACGACGACCATCCCGGAGCCGAGGAGGCCGAGGTCCAAGCCGCGCCAGCGAGCCTCGCGGGCAATGACCCAGTAGGCGACGGCGAGCCCGACCGCATAGGCGATCCCGTACCAGTGGACCTCGAGCGGGCCGAAAGAGAAGGCGATGGGCTGTGGCGTGATGTCGATCACGAACCGAGTGTCCCATGGATCGATGCCGGGGCCTGGCGGATGGGGTCCGCGATCACCGGATCAGGAACGCGGAGCCGAGCAGGATCGCGAGCACGATCGTTGTCAGGAGGACGTACAGGCGATCACGCTCGAGCGCGAACGCAACAAGGCTCGTCGCTACGCGAATGATCGGGGTCGCGACGAGCACGAGGAGCCCGAGCTGCGCGATCGCCTGCGGACGAAGCGCTCGGAGGCCTTCGCCGAGATCACCGAACGAATCGATGGCGACGTCGGCGTGCGCAAGCCCGATGAGCGAGCCCTGCCATCCGACGGCGAAGGAACCGAGGAGCCCGGTACCGATGAGGGCGGCTGAGATCGACACGCCGATCAGGAGAACCCAGCTGACCACGAGCCGCATCCGTTCGGGTGTCACAGGCCGAACCCCAGGCCGCGGAGGACCGTCTCGACGCCGATGATGGCAAGGACGGGCACGAAGATCCGTCGAACGTGTCGGTTCGACAGTCGTCCGAGAAGGCGAGCCCCGACGAAGGCGCCGGCGAGGACCCCGAGCGACACCGGCGCCGCGATTCGGACATCGACATCCCCGCGGCCGATATAGATCCCGGCCGACGCTGCGGCCGTGACGCCGATCATGAAGTTGCTTGTCGCCGAGCTGACCTTCATCGGCAGGCGCATGGCGCCGTCCATCGCGACCACTTTAAGTGCGCCGGAGCCGATGCCGAGCAGCCCGGAAACCAGGCCGGCCAGGCCCATAAGGGCAAAGCCGAGCGGGATCCGGCGCGGGCTGTACGAAACCTCGCCGCCGAGGCGCGGATCTGGATACGAGTCGGCCAGGGCGAGCCGTCGCGCGAGCGCTGACGTCGGCTCCGCCTCCGCGAGCTCCTCGCCGAGTCGCGTCAGCTGCAGCAGCGCCGAAACGATGAGCACCACGCCGAGCACGATGTAGAGCAGGGACGGCGCCACGACCGCGGCCAATAGGGCACCCGCGACGGCTCCGGAGGTCGTGGCGAGCTCGAGGAACATGCCGATCCGCAGGTTCGTGAGCCGGTCCCGAACGTAGGCCGCAGCAGCGCCCGAGCTCGTGGCGATGACCGAGACGATGCTGGCGCCAATCGCGAGATGGATGTCGACACCGAACAGGATCGTGAGTGCCGGGATGATCAGGATGCCCCCACCGACGCCCGCAAGGGCGCCAACGATCCCGGCGACGACGCTCACGCCGAAGATCCCGAGGTCGGCCGCGCCCGTCACCGGGCCGCGCCTACTGATCGAGATCGACGGTCATTGGGCGATCGAGGCTGGATTGCCGTAGACGGTCCAGGTCGCGCGCCGTTGGTCGCAGCGCGATCGCACATGACAACAGCATGGAGGAATCGAGCTTGCAACGTCGTGTGGCGATTCCATCGAGCGTGCACCCGCTATCCCGAAGGAAGCAGATCCTGAGGCTGGACCCGCTGAAAGACGATGCGGCCACAGCGCGTTGCCCTCAGGCGCGGTAGGGTCCCGGCAGCGTGACCAACATCAGGGTCGGTGAGCACGTCGATCTGGTGGGCCGCGGTGTGGAGCTCGCCGCCACCGAGCGCTTCCTCGCGGCGCCGCTATCGCCGCCCGGTCCGCGCGCGCTGGTCCTGAGCGGAACCGCCGGCATTGGCAAGTCGATCCTCTGGGAGACAGCGCTCGCGACGGCGACCAGCGGCGGCATTGCAGTCATGCGCGCCGCACCGGCAGCGGCGGAGAGCGACCTCGCCTACGCCGGACTGACCGATCTTCTCCGTTGCGTCCCCCCTGGCGTCCTTGAGGGGCTTCCGGATCCGCAGCGCCGAGCCCTCCTCGTGGCGACGCTCGAGGAGCCAACCGGCGACGGGGCGCTGGATCGTCGGACGGTCGCCGCCGGCCTCCTGGGCGTGCTGCGGCGCCTCTCCGAGCGAGGTCCGCTGATCGTCGCGATCGACGACGTCCAATGGCTCGACGCTGCGTCCAGCGGGGCGCTCGAATTCGCGGTGCGGCGCTTCGAGGACGACGACGTCCGGCTATTCCTGGCGGTGCGTGGCGAAAGCGATGCGTCGGCGCCTCTGGCCCTCGAGCGCGCGATGCCGCCGGATCGCCTGGATCGGGTCGCGCTTGGACCGTTGAGCGTCGCTGCGCTGTTCCAGCTGCTACGGGCTCGTCTTGGCCACGCCTTCGCCCGACCAACCCTGCTTCGGATCGCCGAGTGGTCTGGCGCGAACCCCCTGTTCGCGCTGGAGATCGGCCGCGCGATCCTGGCGAGTGGCGGGGCACTGGAGGCCGGGGTCCCGCCGCCGGTCCCCCGGGAGCTCGCGGAGGCCGTCGCCGCGCACATGCGATCGCTGTCGGTCGACGAGCGCCGAACGCTCCTCGTCGTCGCCTGTGCGGCGCATCCGTCGCGCAGCGTGGTCGCCGAGGCTTGCCGCCGGCTCCGCTGGCGCATGCGATGGCCGGACGATCCCACGCTCATCAGGGTCTCGGCATCCACGCTGCGGCTCGGGCACCCGCTCATCGCCGCGCAGGTGATCGCGATCGCGCCGGACGAGGAGCGGCGATCCGCGCATCGAGCGCTCGCGGCCCTCGCCGAAGGGTCAGAGGAGCGGGCGCGTCACCTGGCCCTCGGAGCGACGGGGCCGGATGAGGCGGTAGGCGCGGCCCTCGAAGGCGCCGCCTCGGAGGCGGCGGCACGCGGCGCACCCGAGATCGCGATCGAGCTCGCTGACCTGGCATCGACGCTGACGCCGCCGGGCGAGCCTGAGCGCCTGCTGCGCCGCCGCCGTGCGCTTGGCGAGCTGCTCCTCCGGGCGGGCGAAACGCGGCGCGCGCGGGACGTCTTGGACGCCGCCGTCGAGGCAGGCCCTCCGGGCATGGAGCGGGCATTGACTCGGACGGCACTCGCCGCGCTCGTCGCACAGGATGAGGGCCCCGCGGCCGCCGCCGAGCTGTGTCGTGCCGCCCTCGCCGAGGTAGGGCCAGATCCGATCGCCAGGGCACGGGTGGAGCTCACGTGGAGCCGCGTTTCCCCCGATGCGCGCGACGGGCTCGGCCACGCACGTTCCGCACTCAAGCTCCTGCCCGACGCCGAGGTCGAGCTGCGTGCACAGGCGCTCGCCGCTGTGGTCAGCGGCATCTCGACGCTCGGAGAGCCTGTGCCCGCCGAACTGCTCGAGGAAGCCGTGCGCCTCGAAGGCGCCGCTCCACCGGCCCGGCTGCTCGACGGAGCCGCGGCAAAGAGCGCGTGGCTCCGTCTCATGGACGACGATCTCGACCGGGCGCACCGCGAGTACGACGTGCTACGCGAGCGTGCCGATCAGCTCGGCGACGAAAGCTCGCTGGCGCGGATCCTGGTCGAGCTCGCGCAGACCGACCTCCGAGCAGGACGCTGGGACGAGGTCACGGAGCACGCGGAGGAGGCAATCCGGGTCGCCGATCGGGCGGGACGAGAGCACGATCGCGTCATGGCAGTGATCCAGCTCGGCGCCATTGCTGCGGCTCGTGGCGTGCGGTCCGACGCCGAGCGATACTTCGGCGAGGCGGGCCGATACGCCGACCGCGCCGGCGATGCCTTCATCGGCGCGATCGTCGCCGGGAACCTCGGGGCGCTTGCCCTCGCCGAGGCCGACCCGGCGGCGGCCGAGCGTTGCTTCGCCGACGCGGAGGCGCGCCTCGCCGAGGCGGGCCTGGCCGACACGGCACTGGGTCGGTTCCAGGCAGATCGGCTCGAGGCGCTCGTCGAGATGGGCGAGATCGCTCGGGCGGCCTTGCTCGCATCGGAGCTCGAGACGCGCGCACGACGGAACGGGCGGCGCCGGCCCTTGGCCTTCGTTGCCAGGGGCCGCGGGTTCGTGGCGGCTGCGCAGGGCGACCTGGACGCGGCCCTGGTTGCCTTCTCCGAGTCGGTCGAGGGGCTCGAGGCGCTCGGCATGCGATTCGAGGCGGCCCGCAGCCTGCTGGCCCGCGGAATCGCGCATCGGCGGCGACGTGAGAAGCGACTCGGCCACGACGACCTGGCGCGCGCCCTCGAGACGTTCGATGCCCTCGGAGCCATTGCCTGGGCCGAGCGGACGCGTCGCGAGCTCGGCCGTGTCGGGCTGCGGCCATCCGCACCGGCCGAGCTGACCGAGACCGAGCGGACCGTCGCCGCCCTGGCAGCGGATGGACGCACGAACCGAGAGATCGCAAACCTCGCGTTCATGAGCCCGCGCACGGTCGAAGGTGTGCTCGCCCGCGTATACCCGAAGCTGGGCATCAGCTCCCGCGCCGAGCTCGGCCGGGCCCTCGTCTCCATCCCACCGACCCGGGACGTCGCGCCCGGCAACTGATCGCGGGGTTTCCCGCTTACCTCGGCCCACCGGCGAGTGGCACCTTCAGGGCATGGCACAACCCGCACGGTCCGACTCGGCCGCTGGCCACCAGCGCTTCGTCGTCGAGCGCTACGCACCGGGACTGACGCTCGAAGCGGTGAGCATGGATGAACGCCGCGTTCGCCGCGCCGCAGCGGCGATGACCCGAGCTGGCCGCCCCGTCCGCTACGTGGGCTCGATCGTCATCGCCGCCGAGGAGACCGCCTTCTCGGTCTTCGAGGCGGATGACGCCGAATCCGTGGCCGAGGCGAATCGTCGCGCGAGCGTGTCGTTCGATCGGGTCGTTCCGATCGTGGAGTTGCGTGAGCCCGAGCGCTCGGTCCTCGCGCCATCGCTCATTGGTCGGCGCCATGTGCGCGCCGCCGTACCGGGAAAGGAAGCGTCATGAAGCGTCTCGCAGTCGGAACCCTGTCGTCAGTTGTCCTCGCGCTGAGCCTCTCGCTCCCATTCGCGGCCACGAGCCTGGCGGCGAATGGCACGCTCCAGGCGACCTTCGTCAATATCTACAGCCAATGCCCGACGAGCCCGCCCACGAACGTCTTCTGCGGCGACGGCAACGTGGTCGGCTACGGGGCCGCCTACTCGACCGCCGCGCTCGCCGGGCCGCTCGTGCCGTTGGGCGGCGGATGCTTCGCGCTCACTGCGGTGCGGACGATCACGCTGCTCGACGGCACTGGTTCGCTCACCATGCACGAGACCGGCACCAAGTGCGCGTCGAGCGCGGCCGCGTTCCAGAACGCCCAGGGCGTGCCGTACACGGTCGCCAAGACCTACACGATCAGCGGCGGCACTGGCGTCTTCGCTGGCGCAAGCGGCAGCGGCAGCGACATCAATCGCTCCGCCGGCAACTCGCAGGTATCGGTGATCTCGGGCACGATTGCATTCGTGTCCTGAAGCCCGTTCGGCGGCTGCAGGCGCCGAACCGTTCCGAACAGCCCCAACGAGATCCTCAGCCCCGGCGCGACGACGTTGCGCCGGGGCAAATTCGTGCCTTCAGTCTTGCAGGAGAGCGCGCCCGGGACGGGCGCGGGGCGCTAACTGCCCGTCTTGCAGCGTCCGCGTGAAGGCCGCTTACGCTGATCGGGTGACCTGGACGCCGTACGCCGACCTCGACGCGCTGCTCCATGAGCTCCTCGGCACGTGGCAGACGATCCTGGGTGAGAACCTCGCTGGAGCCTATGTCCAGGGATCGTTCGCGCTGGGCGCCGGCGACCAGCAAAGCGACTGCGACTGGATCGTGGCGATCCACGAGCGCCCGACCCCTTCGCAAGAGACCCAGCTTCAGACCCTGCACCGCGACTTACCAACGCGCACTGCCCACTGGCCGCACGACATGGAGGGCTCCTACGCGCCGATCGGCGAGCTCGCGAGCGTTGCATACCTAGGCAGGTCGTGGCTGTACAACGACCACGGGCAACAGACACTGGAGTGGGACGACCACTGCAACCGCGCCTACACGCGATGGATCCTCCGGGAGCATGGGATCGTGCTGACAGGCCCCGCGCCGCGGTCATTCATGCCGCCGGTGCCCGAGGCGTCGCTGCGCGCCGAAGCTGCGGCCGCGATTCCTAACTTCATCGACGACCTCGCGACGTGGCTCGATATCGATGCCCTGGCCTGGGGTCAGCGGTATACGGTCACGATGGCGTGTCGAATCCTCTACACCCTCGATACGGCGCAGGTCGCGAGCAAGCACAGCGCGCTCGAGTGGGCACAGCGCACGCTCGACCCGCACTGGCGACCGCTGCTGGGCCAGGTCCGCGACGACCGCGGCCGCGGCTGGGACCCGAGCGAGCGCCCGCGCCCCGGCACCGCGGCTGAAGCTCGCGCGTTCGCGGCCTATGCCGTCGACTGGGCCGCGCAGCGGCGCGCTCCCGCGTAGAAGTGGCGCCCCCGGACGGACTCGAACCGCCGACGCCAGCCTTAGGACGGCTGCGCTCTGTCCACTGAGCTACGGGGGCGCGGTCCTGATCGTACTCGCACGCGGTAGAAGCGACGCTTCGCAACCTCTGTTGTCGCGACGTACAGCGCGGTGATCGCCGCGAGCACGACGAGCAGCCCGAGGGCTGGCCCATCGAGGCCAAGGGCGGCCGCGACGGGGCTGTACGGGATGGCGACCGTCAGGACGCCCACGGCAATGCTGCTGAGCAGGAGCAGCCGGCTCGGCCTGCTCCGGAAGAACGAGCGCCGCGTGCGCAGGACGAACAGGACGGCGAGCTCGGTCGCAACCGATTCGAGGAACCAGCCGCTGCGGAATGTGGTTGCGTCCGCCCCGAAGCCGATCCGGAGCACCGCGAACGTCGCAAGGTCGAACACCGAGCTGATCGCGCCGAACACGAGCATGAACCGCCGAACGAAGCTGATGTCCCAGCTGTGGGGCTGCTCGAGCTGCTCCTCGTCGACCTCGTCGGTCGCGATCGTCGTCGAGGGGAAGTCCGTGAGGAAGTTGATCAGCAGGATCTGGTCCGCGAGCAACGGCAGGAACGGCAGCGTCGCCGCCGCGACCGCCATCGAGAGCATGTTCCCGAAGTTCGCGCTCGTGGTCGTGAACACGTACTTCATCGTGTTCGCGAACGTCCGCCGGCCCTGCCGGACGCCATCGAGCAGGACCCGCAGATCCTTGTCGAGCAGGACGATCGCGGCCGCCTCCTTGGCGACGTCGACCGCGGTCTCGACCGAGATCCCCACGTCCGCGGCATGCAGCGCAGGCGCGTCGTTGATCCCGTCTCCGAGGTAGCCCACGACCTGGCCGGACATGCGGAGCGCCCGAATGATCCGCTCCTTCGCGAGCGGCTCGACCTCGGCAAAGATGCGTGTGCCGGTCGCCCGCTTCGCCAGCGCCGCGTCATCGAGCGTGTCGATCTCGGTCCCGACCAGGACCGCCGTCGGGTCGAGGCCGACCATCCCGGCGACGTGCGCTGCCACGAGGCGGTTGTCGCCAGTGATCATCCGTACCGAGATTCCTGCCTCGGCGAGCGCTCCGAGGGTCGCCTTCGCGTCGGGCTTTGGCGGGTCCAGCAGGGTGAGGAACCCACAGAAGGTGAGCCCGGACTCATCACCTGCCTTGAGATGCTCCGCACCGGCGAGCTCCTTCGTCGCCACGCCGAGGACTCGCAGGCCGGTCCCGCTGAGATCAGCGTATCGACGCTCGATCTCCGGGCGGACGGTGCCGATATCGACGAGATGGCCACCGGAATCGAGCGCTCGCGTGGCGACGGCGAGCACGTTGGCGAGCGCGCCCTTGGTGACGATGCACGTGGTCCCACCGTCCGCGACCAGCACGCTCAAGCGCTTCCGCGCAAAGTCGTACGGCAGCTCGTCGAGTCGCCGCGCGTCGGCAAGCGAGTCCATGGGCATGGAGGCGACGATGGCATCGTCCATGGGGTTCGAGAACCCGGTCTGCAGGCTGGCGTTCAGGAATGCGAGACGCCGGACCGCCGGACTGGGCTTGCCGGCGACGTCGAGCGCATCCCCCAGGACGACGGAGCCGGTCGTCATCGTGCCCGTCTTGTCCGTGCACAGGATGGACATCGCCCCGAAATCCTCGATCGAGTCGAGTCGTTTCACGATGACCCGCTGCCGCGCCATCATGCGGGCGCCCTGCGACAGGCTGATCGTGACGATCGCCGGCAGCAGCTGCGGGGTCAGGCCCACCGCCAGCGCCAGCGAGAACAGCGCCGAATCGAGGAGCGGCCGCGCAAGGAGCAGGTTGACGACGAAGATCGCGACGACCAGCACGACCATGGCACGCACCAGGAGGTAGCCGAACGCCGTCATCCCGCGCTCGAACCCGGTGGTCACCGACGGCTCCCGAAGCTTCGCCGAGACATGGCCGAATTGCGTGCTGCTGCCGGTCTGGACCACGACCACGGATCCCGAGCCGCTGACGACGTGGGTGCCCATGAACACGGCGTTCGTACGCATCGCGATCGGGCTGCCGGCAGGAACGGTGCCGGGCGCCTTCTCGACCGGGTAGGTCTCGCCGGTCAGGGCCGCCTCGTCGACGAGGAGCGAGTGCGACTCGAGGACGAGGCAGTCGCCCGGGACCACGTCGCCCGCATTCAGGACAACGACGTCCCCGGGCACGATGTCGGCCACGGGCACATCGACCACGACGCCGTCGCGACGGACCTCGGCCTTCACCTGGACGACGGCCAGCAGGGCCTCGACGGAGCGGGTCGCGCCACGCTCCTGCCAGAAGCCGAGGAGCCCGCTGAGAACGATGATCGCCAGGATGATCACGGCGTCGGTCACGTCCCCGAGCACGCCGGAGAGGACCGTCGCGACGACCAGGATCAGGATGATCGGGCTCTCGAACTGCCGGACCAGGAGCGACAACGCGTCGGTCCGCTGACGTCGCTCCAGGGTGTTCGGCCCGATCCGCGCTCGGCGGGCATTCGCCACTGCCGACGTCAGTCCGGCCGAGGTCGTCCCAAGGCGGGCCAGCATCGCGTCCGCGGAGCCGTCCCAGTCGATCGAGGCCTCACTCGCCAATGCGTCTGGCGCGGCCGGCTTGGATGCCCCCACTCAGGCAATCCCTTCGATCACGTTTCGGCCCTCAGGATGCGGCCGACCGCGTGCCGCGGACGCGAGCCTACGCCGATGTACGATGCCGGGCGTGCCTCCCCTCCCCGACCTGACCCTGTATGCGCGCCCCGGTTGCTCGCTGTGCGACGAGGCGCGGGTGGCAATCGACCTGGTCATCGAGGATCGTCGGGCGCGGGGGCTGCCGGCGCCAACCGTGATCGAGCGCAACATCGAGGACGACCCGGAGCTGCATCGGCGCTATCTCGAGCGGATCCCGGTCGTCGAGATCGGCGACCAGCGGGTCGAGCTCATTGTCTCGGTCGGCAAGGTGCGACGGTTGCTGAACGAGGTCCTCGGCAGCTGATGGACCTCACGGTCGCGGTCGCGCTCGGGGCCGGCCTGCTGAGCTTCCTCTCGCCGTGCGTGCTGCCGCTCGTTCCGGCGTACATCGGGCAGCTCTCGGCGGTTGCCGTGGTTGGGCGCGCGGAAGGGATGCCGTCGCGGTGGCTGGCGATGCGGCACGCCATTGCCTACGTCATCGGCTTCGGCGCGGTGTTCACGATCTTCGGGGTCACCGCGACGTATCTCGCCGGGCCCCTGTTCGACTACCTCGCGATCCTGCGGCAGGCGGGCGGCGTCGTGCTCATCGTCCTCGGGCTGAATCTCGCCGGCGTGCTCCGGATCCCTGCGCTCGATCGGACGTTCCGGCCGCTCGACGCCGGCGCCGCTGCCTCGGTCGCCAGCGCGACGGGCACGGTCGCGTTGGCGGCACCTGGCGGGAGCGGCGGCGCCCCCGGGCCCAGTGCCGGCACGGGGGCGAGATTCGCCGATCGACTGGGCGGCCGGATCGTCGGGACGCGCGGTGGCTGGGTCGCCTCGTTCGGGCTCGGCGCGATCTTCGCGATCGGGTGGACGCCGTGCGTCGGCGTGATCCTCGGCGGGATCCTGACGCTCGCCGCGACGAGCGGCTCGACCGCCGCGGGCGCGGTCCTGCTCGTCGCCTATACCGCCGGACTCGGCGTTCCGTTCCTGCTCATCGCCGCCGTCTACGACCGGGCACCGCGGCTCCTCGGCCCGATCCTCCGGCACGGACAGCTCGTGTCGGTGATCGGCGGCGTCCTCATCGTCCTGATCGGGATCGCGATGCTCTTCGACTGGCTCGCGCTCCTGCCTCGGTTCGTCCCGTTCAACACGCAGATCTGAGCCGCGTGCAGTCACCGGAGGCGCCACGCCCAACAGCGCCAACACCACGGGTTCGTCGTCGCGGCGTCGGTCCGTTCAGCCTGCGACAGGTGACGCTAACGATCGTGGTCATCATCGGCACGGCGATCATCGGGACGCTCGCCACGGTCAAGATCGGCTCCACCGGCCAGGTCCTGCCCGTGCCGGACCCATCTGCCTTCCTCATCGGCTCGCCGATCCCGGGCCTGAACATCGGCGACCTCGCCCCCGAGCTCAGCGTGACCAACGCGGATGGGTCGACCACCCGGCTGACCGACCTCCAGGGCAACCCGATTCGCCTCGCCGATCTCCGAGGCAAGGCGGTCTGGCTGAACTTCTGGGCGAGCTGGTGCCCGCCGTGCCAGTACGAAACCCCGACACTCCGCGACGTGGATCAGCGCTACCGCGGCCAGGGGCTCGCCGTGATCGGCATCCAGGTCCAGCAGATCCAGGACGATGCCCAGCAATATGCGGACCGTTACGAGCTGAAGTACACGATCGGCTCGGACGTGACCGGCGGCGTCTTCCATGCGTATCGCGTGTTCGCCCTGCCGACCCAGTTCTTCATCGACCCAAACGGCGTCATCCGCAAGATCGTCAACGGCCCGCTCGACGAGGCGAGCGCCGAAGCGATCATCGATGCGATCCTGCCGCCGCTGCCAGCCGGGGCGTCCCCGTCGCCCGGCACGGCGCCAACCTCGAGGCCTTCACCATGACGCACAAGGCGGCCGCGCTTCAGACCTCGGCTTCGCCGGCGCCATCGATGGCGGAGCTCGAGGCGATCCGCCAGTCGTGCACTCGCTTCCTCGGCGGCCACGGCAACCGCACCACCGCCGAGCAGCTCGCCGCGATTCCCGCGGACACCGTCGAGGACCACTACGGCGAGGGCGGTGTCGTCGCCGACCTCGAGCGCGAGGTGGCGGAGCTCCTCGGGAAGCCGGCCGCGGTGTTCATGCCCAGCGGGACCATGACCCAGCAGATCGCGCTCCGCGTCCACGCCGACCGCCGCAACCGCCGCACGGTGCTTTGGCATCCCCACTGTCACTTGGCGGAGCATGAGCTCGAGGCGCCTGAGCGGCTGCATGGGCTGCACGGCCGGGCCGTCGGCCGGCGCAACCGCCTGATCTCGATCCATGACCTCCGGGGCGAACCGGGTGGCCCTCCACCGGTCGCCGTGGCGCCGGCGGCGTTGCTGCTCGAGCTGCCGCAACGCGACCTCGGCGGGCAGCTGCCAACCTGGGATGAACTCATGGCGCAGGTCGATTGGGCGCATTCGGTCGGCGCGGCAGCGCACATGGACGGCGCGCGGCTGTGGATGTGCGGCGGCTTCTACGACCGATCGTTTGCCGAGATCGCCGAGCCGTTCGATACGGCCTACGTCTCGTTCTACAAGGACATCGGCGCGCTCGCCGGCGCCGCGCTCGCCGGACCCGACGACGTCATCGCGGAGGCGCGCGAGTGGCGCCTCCGCCACGGCGGACGGCAATGGACCATGTGGCCGCACGCCGCCTCGGCGCTCGCGGGCCTCAAGTTGCGCCTCCCACGCATGCCCGCCTACCGGGCGAAGGCGCTCGAGCTCGCCGCCGCGCTCGACGGCCTCCCCGGCGCGACCGTCCTGCCGTCGCCGCCCCAGACCTCGATGTTCCACATCGTCTTCGCCCGAGACGCAGCGGCGATGCAGGCCGCCGCGCTCAGGGTGGCGCGCGAGGATCGCATCTGGACCTGGGGCGTGTTCGCGGGGACCGATGTGCCGGGCTTCTCGAAGGCCGAGCTCTCCGTCGGCGACGCCGCGCTCGACTGGACGCCCGCGGACTTCCGCTCGATCGTGGAGCGGCTGCTCGCGGGCTGATCAGGGGCCGGCCCGCTCCAGCGGCGGGTCATAGAGAAGCAGCTCCTCGTCGGTCGGTGGCTGGAACATGGCTCGATACCGCTCCATGTGCGCTTCGGTGATGGCGATGCCGCCCGCTGCGTGACGGGCCACGACCCGCCGCACCAGCTCCTCGTATGGCACGTCGAGGAACCGGAGCTCGACCGCCACACCGAGCGTTCGTGCCATGTCGCGCTTCTCGTCGCGTTCCGCTCGACCCCAGAAACCCCACTCGAGCACCACCGACGTTCCGAGCGCCAGGAGCTGCTGTGCAAGCTCCCAGAATTGCCCTTCGAGCCTGGCCTGGAAGCCCTCGTCGAACGGATCGACGTCCAACGCCAGCTCCCACGCATCCGGGTCGAGCCGCACCCCGCGGTAGGCCTCGGCAAGCTCGCGCGCGAGCGCCGACTTGCCCGACGCAGGCAGGCCGCACAACAACACGAGCGTCGGTTGCGGCTTCGTTCGTGCGGTCATCGGGACTCGGGCACCTCGTCCCGCCGACCAACGAGCCAGTAGGTCTCGGCGCTCCCCTTCCCCTTGAGATCGACCAGGCCCCGCCGCTCGACGACGAAGCTCGCCTCCAGCCGGCGCGCCAGATCGGCGGAGACGTGGATGCGGCCCGGCTCGGAGGTCGTTTCGAGCCGGCTCGCCGTGTTCACCGTGTCGCCCCAGACGTCGTAGGCGAACTTCGAGGTCCCGACGACGCCGGCGACGATCGGGCCGGCGTGGATGCCGATCCGGATCCGCCAACCGCCCTGCGCCGCCCCATCCTCCGCCAGGGCGACCATCCCGAGCGCGGCATCGGCGATCGCGAGCTCACCCGCTCGCCCGCCGTCGGCGCGCGCATCGCCCGCGAGACCGCCCACCGCCAGGTACGCATCGCCGACGGTCTTGATCTTGTCGACCCCGGCGGCGTCGCAGATCGCGTCGAAGCCGCTGAACAGGCGATTGAGCTCCGCCACCAGCGCTGACGGTGGGGTCACGGACGAGATCGTGGTGAACCCGACGATGTCGCTGAACAGGACCGTGACGTCGTCGTGGCCGTCCGCGATCAGCGTCTCGCCGGCGTTCAGGCGATCGATGATCCGTTGCGGCAGGACGTTGAGGAGGAGCTCGTGGGAGCGCGCTCGCTCGACCTCGAGATCACGCAGGAGCCCAGAGAGGATCGTGGAGTTGGTGCCCTGGAACTCCTCCATCCGCTGGACGTTCGCTTCCAGGCGGTGGAGCTTGCGCTGGAGGATGCGGTTCTCCCGCTCGAGGTCCTCCGGTGGCGAGTCGGCTTCCGCCATCGGGCGCTAGGACGCACCGAGCAGGACGGAGACCATCGTCGCGTTGTGGAACTGCGTCCGATCGGGCGAGGCCATCGGGGCGATCTCGCCGAGGCAGTACATGCCGGCGATCGGGATCGAGGTGCCGAGGAGGTCGCGGATCATCTCGACCTCCCGCCCGACGCGGGTCCCGAGCAGGTACCGGCGCGTGGCGCACGAGTAGAGCAGCGCGGCCTCGGGAGCCTTGCCCTTCGGGAACGCGTCGAGCGCGTCCTGCATGGACGCCCTGGCGCCCTCGAAGATCTGCTCGGTCCCGGCGACGGTGATCTGGACCGTCGAGCCATCCGGCACCACCCCGAAGAACCCGACCCGCCCCGATTCGGGGTCCCAGTTGATCGGCGTGCGCAGGTAGAACCGATCGGAGCCGCCGCCCTCGAAGACCGCCAGCGGGTTCGCGATCGGTGGCTGCTTCCCCGTCCCGAGGTAGCGGGCGTAGAAGTCGATCGCCGGGAGACCGTCGATCTCGAGCACGCCCTCCGAGGATGTCCTCGTCACGACCCCGCGCGGCCCGACGCCCTGCCAGCCGGTCTCCACGCCGATCGAGAAGTCGAGGTCACCGGAGAACACGAGAATCGCGATCGAGTCCTCGGTGATGTCCCTGTTCGCGAGCTGGCGGCTGCGCGTCGTGCCGAGTGGCGCCGCCGGGTCTTCCGGGGACGCACCGCCGCCCACGATGGGCACGCCCGGGCCGAGCGCGTTGCGGAGGCCGTCGAAGATTGGGCCGGCCTCGGCGCCGCCGATCGTCGGCATCACGAGGCAGAGGCGCGACGTCGCCGTGGCGCGGGCACGGGCCATGGCAACCGCGCCGCGGGTCGCGGCCTCGGGATCCGCCGACAGCTGTTCGCCAAGGCCGGCAGTGATCTCGACACTGTCCGTCGCGAAGACGGCGAGGGCGACCGAGTCCTCCGAGAAGCCGATGACCGACGACATCTCGCCGGCCGTCGTGGCACCGGCGAGCTCGATTCCCGGGTAATGGGCGTGAACGCTATCGACCAGCACGCGGTGATCGACATCCCAGGCGCCGAACAGGATCGCCGCTCGTGCCGGCGCTCCTGCGAGGGCCGCATCGCACTCCGAGAAGACCTGCGCGAGCGCAGCGTCGATGTCGATGTCGTCGCTGTGCCCGACCGCCATGCGGAACATGCGCGGAGCGTAGCGCGGGGCGGGCTCAGATGGGGTCGAATCGATAGCGGTCGCGATCGGACGTGAGGCGCCCGATCGGGGTCACCGGCTCGTGGCTCAGCGCGACGAGCCAGTCCTCCTCGGCGGCACGCGCGAACAGCTCGCCCTTCATCTCGACGGAATCCAGCGGGAAGTCGTCGAACGAGGTCACCCAGCGCGGGTTGGCGCTCCACGGCCGCATGCCGAGATCGCCGAAGAACGCCAGCGCCTCATTCGTGCCCCGGACCACGATCGCCTGGTGGCCCTTGGAGTGGCCGCCCGTCCTGATCACCGAGACGCCGGGCAGCACCTCGACGTCGCCGTCAACGGCGCCATCCGTCCCCCACCGCTCCACGAGCCGCAGCTCGAGCTGGTCGTACGAGGCGACGATCCGGCTGTTGTCGCTCAGCGCGATCTCCCACTCGGCCTGCTGGGCGACGATCCGGGCACGCGGGAACGCCCTGCCGCCGCTGTCCGCGCGCATGAGGCCGCCGGCGTGGTCGAAGTGGAGGTGGCTCATGACCACGACATCGACGGTCTTCGGGTCGAAGCCGGCAGCCTCCATCGCGGGCACGATCGGGGTGCCCTCGTAGCGGCGCATGTCGCGGGTCTTCTCCGGGAGCCGCTCGCCGATGCCGGTCTCGATCAGGACCCGCCCCGCGGGCGTCTCGACGAGCAGGCAGTTGAGCGCCTGCAGGAGACGATGCTCATGGTCGATCTCGTCGGTCACGAGGCGGTCCCAGAGCAGCCGCGGCACCGGCCCGAACAACGCTCCGGCATCGCTGCGGAACGTCCCGGCCTGGATCAGGGAGACGCGGGTCCGGCCGCCGAGGTCCGCTGACCAGTCGACCGCGTCGTTCGCCGCCATCGGCGGTTATTTGCCCTTCGGGAAGTTCTTGTGGAACGCCGAAGCGGTCGGTTCTGACTGGCCCTGGTATTTCGAGCCGAGCTCCTTGCTCCCGTACGGCCGGTCTACCGGGCTCGTCATCCGGAAGTAGCTGATCTGGCCGATCTTCATCCCGAAATACAGGGCGATCGGCAGGTTCGCGACGTTCGACAGCTCGAGGGTCAGGTTGCCCTTCCAGCCCGGATCCACGTACCCCGCGGTCGAGTGGATCAGCAGGCCCAGACGGCCGAGACTCGACTTCCCTTCGAGCCTGGCCACGAGATCATTCGGGAGCTCCGTCCATTCGAGCGTCTGCCCGAGCACGAACTCGCCGGGATGCAGGATGAACGGCTCATCGTCGGCGATCGTGAGGAGCTCCGTGAGGTCCGGCTGTTCCTGCCGGACGTCGATGAACGCGTAGCGGTTGTTCCGAAAGACCCGGAACCGGCGATCGAGATGCAGGTCAACCGACGAGGGCTGCAGGTCCTGCGGGTCGTATGGCCGGATGACGATCTCGCCGGCCTCGAGGGCGGCCCGGATGTCGCGATCGGAAAGCACACTCATGTGCCCGGAATCATCGCACGCGGCTACCCTGCCCGGCATGCCCGACCGTGACCGACTGCTGCACCGAACCGCCGAGCTCGCCGGCGATTTCCTGGATCGACTGCCGGACCGGCCCGTCGCCCAGAAGGTTGACCTGGTGGCGCTTCGCGAGGCGCTCGGCGGGCCGGTGCCGGTGGCGCCAAGCGACCTCGCCGCCGTCCAGGCCGACGGCACGTGCTGGCTCGGTGGCACGACGTGGCATGGCATGGCCGCGATGCGCATCTCGGTGTCGAACTGGTCGACGACAGAGGCGGACATCGACCTATGCGCCACCGCGATCCTGCGCTGCGCTCGCGAGATTGGTTCGTAGATGGCGGCCGGCTAGGTCGCGAACCCGCCGCGGCCGGCTAGGTCGCGAACCCGCCGCGGCCGGATCAGTGGCCGGGCTTCGTGCCCTTCTGCTCCCAGAGCGAGTCGACCTCGCGCTTGAGGTCCTCGAGGTCCTCGAAGCTCTGGTAGACGCTGGCGAAGCGGACGTAGGCGATCTGATCGAGCATCTTGAGCTTGGCCATCGACAGCTGGCCGACCTTGGAGGACGGCACCTCGGTGACGCCCTCGCTGCGGAGCTGGGCCTCGATCTGGTCGGCGGCGGCCTCTGCTGCGCCCTCGGGGACCGGTCGGCGAGTCAGCGCCTTGCGCAGGCCGTTTGCGAGCTTGTCGCGATCGAACTCCTGGCGCGTGCCGTCGCGCTTGACGACGAGGAGGCGCGCCGCCTCGACGCGCTCGTAGGTCGTGAATCGGGCGCTGCACGACGCGCACTCACGGCGACGACGGATCGTCGCCGAGTCGTCGAGGTCGCGCGAATCGACCACCCGGGTGTCTCGCTCACCACAGACTGGACATCGCATGCCGGTTCAAGTCCCTCCGCTCACCACTAGGGGTTGTGGTGCCATGGGATCATACCACTACATGTAGGCGCGCTACCCAGGATAAGGAGGTCGGCTGCGGATGGGCGAGATCGTGTGGGAGTCATTCGCCTGGGCGGACGACTTCGCGGACGGCATCGACGGACTGTCGATCGCCGTCATCCGCCCCGTCATCAACGAACCGGCGGCGGCCTTCTCGGTCGTGGAGCGACTGTCGCCCGATCGAACGCTCCTTGAGGCGGTCGAGGCTGCCTTCCAGCTGGACGACTTCGCGTGGGGCTCCGAGATCTCCCTGATCGACCGGCTGGGCGGCTGGACGGTGGCCATCCAGCCGAATGGCTGGGGCGCGTCGATGCCGGACGAGGTGGCGCGGCTGTCGGTCGGCGGCGAGGCCGCCAGCGTCTACTGGAACGTCAACGCGGTGATGAGCGCCTCGTTCGCCAGGGACGGCACGCTGCTCCGGGCGTTCGATCCACTGCTGTACGACAGCGCCGAGGCGCTGGCCGAAGAGCGAGGCCTCCCGTTTGGCGTGGCGAACGCTCGCCCATCGGCGCTGGCATTCCTCGCGCGGATCACCGGCGTCGTGATCGAGCAAGAATGGCTGCTGACGCCGCGCAGGCCCACCTACCGGGTACGCATTCCCGCCGGATGACGAAGCGTCTCACAATGTTCAAGGTCGTAGCGTTCGTATCCCACGTGAACATCTGCAGCCGGCACGGATGTATGCGCCAGGGTCAGGCGCGCGACTTGAGCTCCGCGAGCAGTGCCTTGCCGACCTCGAAGAGGTCGCCAACGACCACCAGGTCCGCGAATTCGGCGATCGGCGCGTCGGGGTCGCGATTGATGCCGATGATCGTGCCCGCGGTCTGCATGCCGACCTTGTGCTGGATCGCGCCGGAGATGCCGAGGGCCAGGTAGAGCTGCGGCTTCACGATCTTGCCCGTCTGGCCGATCTGCTGGTTGTACGGGATCCAGCCCGAATCGACGGCCGCGCGGGTGGCGCCGACCGCACCGCCGAGTACCGCTGCGATCTCGCGGACGAGGGCGAACCCATCGGGCCCGCCGACGCCGCGCCCGCCGGCGACGATGACGCGCGCCTCCTCGATCGGGAGCGCGGCGGCCGCCTCGGTGATCTGGTCGACGACCTTCACGAGCGGCAGGTCGAGGTCCCCGGCGGGCGCCTGCGTCTCGACCTTGCCCTTCGAGCCCGCCTCCTCGGCGGTCACGACGTTCGGGCGAACCGTGACGATCCCCCACTCCCCGTCCACGAACGCCGACGTCGTGATCAGCTTGCCGCCGAATACGCTCATCTCGACCGATGGGCCGCCGTCCTTCCAGGCGACTGCCGTCGCGTTCACCAGCACGGGCCGCTCGAGCAGCGCGGACAGCGTGCCAGCGACGTCGCGGCCGTCCGGGCCGGCGCCGGTGAGGATCACCGCGGGCGACTCGGAGGCGAGAATCGCCGCGGCCCGTTGTGCCGCGACCTGGGCCCACGCGTAACCGGCGGCCTTTGGCTCGGCGACCGCAACGACGCGCGCCACGTAGCCCGCGAGCTCCGCTGCGGCGGCTTTCGGATCCGCAGCAATCACGATCCCTGCGGCGGACGCACCCGCCGCCTCCGCGAGCGTTCGCGCGAGCGTCGCGACCTCAGTCGAGCTCTTGGCGAGGGACCCGTCGGCGTTCGTCTCGGCGACGACCCAGATCGTGCCCTTCGCATCCTTCGCGCCGGCCATCAGATGAGCCTCCGCGAGGCGAGGAGATCGGCGATGGCCTTCGCGCCTTCCTCAGGCGTCCCGCGCACCACCGTGGTCGCGCCACGGGCAGGCGGCTTCGTCGTCCCGGTCACCTTCGAACGCGACGCCGCGCCGCCGACGACCTTCGCATCGAGCTCGAGGTCGGCCAGCGATTTGGTCACGACCTCCTTCGACCGTGCGGCCATGATCCCCTTCAGCGATGGGTAGCGCGGCTCGCCGAGCAGCTGCGTCCCGACGATCAGCGCAGGCATCGGCGCCTCGAGCAGGTCGAAGCCAGTCGGGCTGATGCGTCGTACGCGAACCGTGCCTGCATCGGGATCGGGCTCGATCTTCGCCGCCGACGACAGGTACGGCAGCTTGAGGAGCGACGCGATCGCTGCTCCGACGACCCCGCCCACGCCGTCGGACGTATCGAAGCCGGCGAGGACGAGGTCGTACTCGAGCCCGCGGAGCGCCGCGGCGAGCACCTGGATCGTGGAGCCCTGGTCGGAGCCCGCGAGCGCGGGGTCGGTGACGAGCACGCCGCGGTGGGCACCCATCGCGAGGCCTTTGCGCATCGTCTCGAGACCCGATGGCGGCGCCATCGACAGCAGCGTTACCTCGCCCCCGTGCGCCTCGACGAGCTTGAGCGACGCCTCGAGGGTGTACTCGTCGTTGCCGTTGATGACCGCCGGCGATGCCGCGCGATCGAGGCGGCCGTCCGCGCCTAGCCGCTCGGCGGCGGCCGCCGGATCCGGCACGGGCTTCGTGAGCACGACGATTCGCAGCGGCATCGAGCCTCCCGGGCCTGCTACTCGGCCTTGCCGAGCAGCGCGCGGGCGATCACCAGCCGCTGGATCTGCTGGGTGCCCTCGTACAGCTGGGTGATCTTGGCGTCGCGCATCATCCGCTCGACCGGGTAGTCATCGGTGTAACCGTAGCCGCCGAGCACTTGCACCGCATCGGTGGTCACGGCCATTGCCGTATCACCGGCGATCAACTTCGCGACCGACGCCCAGCGCGTCCCGTCGTGCGCGCCCGCCTCGACCTCGGTCGCGGCCTTGTACGTCAGCTGGCGGGCCGCCTCGGTGCGGGCGTCCATGTCGGCGAGCATCGCCTGGATCATCTGGAACTCGCCGATCCGCTGGCCGAACTGCTTGCGTTCGCGGGCGTACTGTGCCGCCACGTCCAGCGCCCCTTGCGCGATGCCGACCGCCTGCGCGGCGATGCCCGGGCGCGACCGATCGAGCGTCGCGAGGGCCAGCTTCCAGCCATCGCCTTCCGCGCCGATCAGGTTCGCCGCCGGCACCCGGACTTCATCGAACGTCAGCTCTGCCGTGGGACTGCCGCGGATGCCGAGCTTGTGCTCGAGCCGGGCGACCTTGAAGCCCTCGGCGGGCACTTCGACCGCAAACGCCGAGATGCGCTGGTGGCGTTTCGCATCCGGATTCGTGACGGCAAAGACCGTGATCAGCCCCGCGACGCTGCCGTTGGTGATGAACCGCTTCGTCCCCGTGACGCGGTAGTCATCGCCGTCTCGGACGGCCCGCGTCCGCAGCGCGGCTGCATCGGAGCCGGCCTCGGGTTCGGTGAGCGCGAACGCAGCGAGGGTCTTCCCGGAAGCGAGATTCGGGAAGAACCTCGCGTGCTGCTCCTTGGAGCCGCCCAGGAGCAGGGGCAGCGACGCGAGCGCCTGGACGCTGAGGATCAGGCTGGAGGTCACGCAGGCATGGGCGATCGCTTCGATCGCGAGGCACTGCGTGAGCAGGTCTGCGCCGAGCCCGCCGTGCTCAGCTGGGTACGGCAGCGCGAGGACATCCTGGCTGGCAAGCAGCTGCCGGATATCCTCCGGGAACTCGCCCGACCGATCGATCTCGGCCGCGCGCGGAGCGATCTGCTCGAACGCGAGCTGCCGAATCGTGTCCCGCAGGAGCACCTGCTCTTCGGTGAGGCGATAGCCGATCGATCGGGGGCCCGTCACCCTCGAATCCTAGTCCGTGTCACGTGGCGAGACGCGTCACCGCACTCGCGGCCCAGGCGTCGGCGTCATCCTCAAGCTCGTGTGTGGACTCCTCGTCCGCTCGGTAGCGGCCGGTCTTGATCTGCCACAGGTGGCGGGCCTCGTGCAGCGGCGTGTCCGGCAAACACTGGGTCCGGTTCAGCATGATCACCGGCGGCGTCGGTTCCCAGCCTGCCTCGCTCGAGTACCGGACGTAGGGCGGCACCGAGCCGGCCTTCGCGTCACCGTCGCCCGGCACGAACACCTCCCGCGCAGCCGCCACCCGCTCGCGCGGGAGTTCGCGCGAGTCGGCGAACCAGCGGATCTCCGGAACCGCGCCGAGCTGCAGCTCGGCGGCAGCGCGGCGCACTGCCTCCCGCGCCATCTCGACGACCTGCGGCGCGACCTCGTGCTCCTGGACGAGCACGTACGTTGGCTCGCTGCTGCGGCCCGGAACGCGGCTGGCGCTCACCACCGCCTCCGGAGCACCTTGCGAGTTGCTTCGACTGAAGCCGAACCATTGAAAGGAATGGCCGAATCGTCGAGGCGGGCTGGACGCTCCTGCAACTTGACCTCCGCTACGTTCGATCTACCGACGCTAGCGTCCGCACCTCGCCACAGTTGGCGCGGCTGAGCGCCACGGTACAGAACCAGGTGAAATGACGAACCGGCGCTCGTGAGGACCCGACGCCACTGCATCGCCAGATTCGAGCACGACTTCCGCGGCATCGCAGGCGAACGGCCGGGCGAATCTGGCCCTGACGGCGATCGTTCGGCATGACTCGAACCATCTTGAAACGGGCGTGGCGGACCCTGCCAACCGCCGACAGGAGCTGCGGACTGGCCGAAAGAACGGGCCGGCCCGGCGGATCGGCCAGGCGGACCGTCCCCGCGGGCGCTGTCCCGCCCTACTGCAGGACCGGCAGGGCGCGCGAGCCGGGCTGGGTCGGGGCGAGGGATTCGGCGAGGAGCTCGGCAATGTCGATCGCCTTGACGGTGCCGCCGGTGCCCGATTGCGCCGCTTCGAGGCCGTCCTTCAGCATCGTCATGCAGAACGGGCACTCGGTCGCGACCGTCGATGCACCGGTCGCCAGGGCCTGCGAGGTCCGCGCCTCGTTGATGCGCGTGCCGCGGGTCTCCTCCATCCACATGCGGCCGCCGCCCGCCCCACAGCAGAACGTGTTCTTGCCCCGGTTGTCCATCTCCCGCAACTCGAGGCCGGCGATCGAGCCGAGGACCTCCCGCGGCTGGTCGACGATCCCGTTGTAGCGGGTCAGGTAGCACGAGTCGTGCAGCGTGACCGAGCGGCCCGTGCCGCCGGCGCCGTTCGCGCCCGCGTCTGCGTCGACAACGCGGAGCCGGCCGTTGGCCAGAAGCTCGCGCAGGAACGCCGCGTGGTGGATGACTCGGAAGTTGCCACCGAGCTGGCCATACTCGTTACCGATCGAGTTGAAGCAGTGCGGGCAGGCGGTCACGATCGTCCGCTCGCCCATCCGGTAGCGGTTGAGCGTCTCGATGTTGCCGCTCGCGAGCATCTGGAAGACATAGTCGTTACCCATCCGCCGCGCCGGATCGCCTGTGCACGACTCCTCCTGCCCCAGGATCGCGAAGTTGATCCCCGCGGCGTCGAGGCACGTCGCGAAGGCACGCGCCACCTTGCGGTTGCGCTCATCGAACGCGGCCGCGCAGCCGACCCAGTACAGGACATCGAGGCTGCCGAGCTCGCCCCGCGCCGCGACGTCGGCCACGAGCGGGATCTCGAATGCGAGGCCCTTGGTCCAGTCGGTGCGGGTCGTCGGTGGCTGGCCCCACGGGTTGCCGACGCCCTCCATGTTCCGGAACGCGCCGTTGAGCTCCGTCGGGAAGCGCGAGTCCTCGAGGACGAGGTTCCGGCGCAGGCCGACGATCTTGTCGACGTGCTCGATCAGGACCGGGCACGCCTCGACGCACGCGCCGCAGGTGACGCAGTCCCAGACGGCGTCGTACGGGATTGCGTTGTCGACGATCGGCGAGAGCATCGCCGCCTGGTTGATGACGTCCGTTAGCCCGAAGCTCGCGGCCGAGGGTGAGTTCGGGATGAGCGGGAGGCCGTGCTCGGCCTCCACGGACATGTCCCGGATGCCCATGATGAATTGCTTCGGGTTGAGCGGTTTGCCCGTATTCCAGGCCGGGCAGGCCTGCTGGCAGCGGCCACACTCGGTGCAGGTGAAGCCGTCGAGCAGGTCGTTCCAGCCGAGGTCTGCGAGCGTCCGCAGGCCGAAGGTCGCGTCCTCGGCCTCGAGGTCCATCGCGGGCAGCTCGCCGCGCGGCTTGAGCTTCCGGAAGTAGATGTTGAAGAAGCTCGTCGCGATGTGGAGGTGCTTGCTGCCAGGCAGGTACACGAGGAACGCCGCGACGATGAGCATGTGCAGCCACCACAGGATCGCGAAGCCGGTCTCGAGCCCGGCGCGCGACAGGCCGCCGATGCCGCCGAGCGGTTGGGCGATGGCCGAGGTGATGAACGCGCCCGGCTGGGCGCCGTAGCGGGCGATCTCGAACGCCTGGGCGAAGAATTCGGCGGCAACGAGCGTGCCGATCATGCCGAGGATCAGGAGGGCATCGAGGTTGTAGGTGAGGCGGGCCGGCCTGGAGATCAGGCGTCGTTCGAACGCCCACAGGATGAACGCGATCACGGTCACCGCGACCACGTTCTGCATCGCCAGGATGGCTGCCCAGAGCACGCCCCCGAACGGCGCGCTGAGGACCTGCTGGACGAGACCCCCGGTCACGACGTTCGCCGTGCCGATCGTGAGCAGGATGAAGCCCCAGAAGATCCCGAGATGCAGGATCGCCGCGCGCGGGTCCTTGAACATCTTGGTCTGCACGAAGGCGTACTGGATGAGGCCGGCGAACCGCGCCCGAACATCCTCGAACGGGCTTGGGCCGGCGGCGCGCGTCGCGGCGAACACGCGCAGGTGGCGCGCCATCGCCAGGCCGAACACGACCACGGCGCCCCAGAACACGACGAACACGAGCGGGTAGTACGGGACGTCCTCGAAGATCGCGTTCATTTGGAGAGCTCCGGGTCCGGCAGGTCCGGGCGCGCCTCGTGGCCGGCGCCGGCCGCGCCGTGATCGAACGGCCCGCTGAGGGTCTCCAGTGCGTGCTGCAGGGTCGGCTCGAGGGCCTCGAGGCACTCCAGCGCGGCGCGCGGGCTGCCCGGCACGTTCACGATCAGCGTGCCCTTCAGCACGCCGACCACGCCACGGGACAGGTCGGCCATGGGGGTGTGGGCGCGCCCGAAGGCGCGAATCGCCTCCGCGAGGCCGGGCACCTCGTAATCGATCACCGCGAGCGTCGCCTGCGGCGTGACGTCGCGCGGCGTGAGGCCCGTGCCGCCGGTCGTGATCACGAGGGCATGATCGGCGACGCCGACGGTGAGCGCGGCCTCGATTCGCGCGCGCTCGTCCGGGACCGCCGCGCGGTCGACGGCAAAGCCGTGACCGACGAGTCGCGCGCTCAGCGCTGGGCCCGCCTCGTCGGCGCGCGTCCCCGCCGCGACGCCGTCGCTGATGGTCACGATCAGCGCCCGCGTCCCGGAGGGCACTCCCGCGTGGTCGTCGTGGGCATCGCCCTGGCCCCCCACGCCGGTCAGGGCTTCTTGTGGATCCGGCCGGCGACGCGCTCGCCGGGACGTCGCTGTCGTGGGCCCTGGGGGACAAATGGCGCTCCGGCTCCGGCTCCGGCGCCGGCGCCACCGGCCATATCTCCGGTACGGCGCCACTCGCCGCTCTGCCCGCCCGACTTGGAGACGAGGTGGATCGATCGGATCTCGACGCCGCGCTCGACGCCTTTGACCATGTCGTACACGGTCAGCGCCGCGACGGAGGCCGCGGTGAGCGCCTCCATCTCGACGCCGGTCGGGCCGGTGGTCGCCGCCTCGGCGCGGATTCGGAGGCCGCCCCCGATGCGGTCCGGCGTTACCGTGACGAGCAGATCCGTCAGCGCGATCGGGTGGCACAGTGGGATGAGCTCCGACGTGCGCTTGCCGCCCATCACGCCGGCAAGCTCCGCGGCCACGAGCACGTCGCCCTTGGCGGCCCGGCCATCGATGACCAGGCTGAGCGTCTCCGCGGACAGGGCGACGAACGCTTCGGCGACGGCCCGGCGGGCGGTGGCGGGCTTCGCGCTCACGTCGACCATCCGCGGGCGGCCCGTTCGATCGACGTGGGTCAAGCGGCGACGCTCGGCGCGCGGTGTGGGACCGGGTGGGCGCTCCATGTCGCTGGCAATGCTACGGCGCGGCGGCTCCGTCGCGGCGGCTACGGCGCGTCGAGCCACCAGAGCTCGACCGGACCGCCGGCCGTGTGCGTCTCGACCGATTCCGGAACCACGGCGAGCGCGTCGGCCGCGGCGAGCGCCGACAGGACGTGGCTCCCCTGTCCTGCCGGCCCGCGCGACAGGCGAACCTGGACGCGGCCGGTTCCATCGCGAACCGGGCCGCCATCCGCGTCGCGATCCGCGGTGACGCGCAGGAACGCGCGCCGGCCGGGCGCGGTTCGAACCTCGTCCAGCAGCACGGCCCGATCGACGGGCCGGAGCAGATCCTGCCGCCCGGACATGGCGCGGATCGCGGGACGGACGAACAGCTCGAACGTGACGAAGCTCGACACGGGGTTGCCCGGCAGCCCGAACAGGAGCGCGCGCCCGCCGTCCGGCCGCGTCGCGGTTCCAAACGCGAACGGCTTGCCGGGCTGGACCGCGACCCGCCACAGGTCGATCCGGCCGACGGTCTCGAAGGCGACCTTGACCACGTCGTAGGGTCCGACCGAGACACCGCCCGCGACGACGATCGCATCGACGCCATTCGCGAGCGCGCCACGAAGCCGACCGATGACATCGTCGAGATCGTCCGGTGCGATGCCAAGGTCCATCGGCTCGGCGCCCGCCGTCTCGACGAGGGCGCGCAGGCCCGGCCCGTTCGCGTCCGGGATGCCAGCGGCGCCGAGCTCCGTGCCCGCGGCTCGCACCTCGTTGCCGGTGGCGAGGACGCCGACGCGCGCGCGCCGTCGCACCTGCAGGTTCGCGAGGCCCGCGCCGGCCGCGAGTGCCACTGCGGCCGGCGAGATGGCGGTTCCGGAGGCGAGAATCGTTGCTCCCTCGACGAGGTCGCTCCCGCGGCGGCGCACATTCCCACCGGCCCGCGCCGGCACGTGGACCAGGATCGCCGCGGGCACTGGGCCGGAGGCGTCGCGGCCACGCGCTCCCGCGTTGCCCGCCGCATCGAACGGCGTCGTGTCCTCGACCGGGACGACGGCGTCCGCTCCCTGCGGGATTGCCGCACCGGTTGCGATGCGAATCCCGCTCCCGTGGCGCACGGCCTCGGTGGGCACGCCGCCCGCCGGGACCTCGCCGCTCACGACGAGCCGCACCGGATCCGCCTCGGTGGCGCCCGCCGCGTCGGGGGCACGCACCGCGTAGCCGTCCATCGCCGAGTTGTCCCAGGGCGGGAGCGTGACCGCGGCCACGACATCCCGCGCGAGCACCCGCCCGAGTGCCGCATCGACCGCGACGGACTCCTCACCAAGCGGCCCGGCGATCGCGCCGAGGATGGCCGCGCGCGCCGCCTCGACCGAGTGGAGCGCCTCGCCCCCGCTCACGATGCCGGGTCGGTCGGGGCCTCGGGCGGCGGTGCCTCGGCTGGCGGCGCCGCGTCGTGCGCCGGCGGTAGTGCGGCCTCGGGCGGCGTCGCGGCCTCGGGCGGCACGGAACCCGCCGGCGGCTTCGGGCCGCGGCCGGTGACCTCCGCGCGCGCTCGCTTCTCGCCGATGAACCGCCCGATCGAGCGACGACTCAGCACTCCGACGAGTTTGCCATCTTCCAGGACCGGTAGGCCGTCGAGTCGCGCCTTGGCGACCTGTTCGAGGCCTTCGCGGAGCGATGCCGTCGGGGCGAGGAAGGTGAGCCGTGGCGGCGTCGCCATGACGTCCGCCACGTGGGTGCTTGCCCACTGGCCGCGCCGGAGTCGCCGGATCTGCCCGGCGCTCAGCAGCCCGATGATCTCGTCGCCGCGCATGACCGGCACCGCGCTGATCCCGGACTCAACGTCGAGCAGCTGTGCTGCGAACGTGTCGACGGTCAGGCTCGGCGAGACAGTCGTCGTCGTCGGCTCCATGGCCTCGCTGACGAGGTGGTCGGCGACGAACTCGTCGAGCCGAACCCGGTCGCGAACCGCATTCGACGAGAGCACGAGGAACCACCCGGTGAGCGCGATCAGGGCGCCGGTCACGTCCTCCGCAGCGATGAGGTAGACGATCCCGAGTCCGACGATGAACCAGCCGGTGAACCGCCCACTCCGCGATGCGGCCCGCCAGCCTGCCCGCTCGGAGCCGGACCTGCGCCAGGTCAGGTCCCGGATGATCCGCCCGCCATCGAGCGGGTACGCCGGCACGAGGTTCACGAAGCCCAGGACCATGTTCAGGAACACGAGCACCGCGAGGACGCCGGCGGCCGCGTCGAACCGCTCGCCGAGCCCGGCCGCTCCGATCATGAGCACGAGCAGCACCAGGCCGATCACGATGCTGGCGATCGGGCCGGAGGCGGCGATCGCCGCGTCATCGCCCGGATCGGGCGACGCCGGGTCCAGCGGCGACGCACCTCCGAAGAACGAGATCGCGATCGATGGGACGGCGATGCCGCGCCGGCGCGCCACCAGTGCATGCGCGAGGTCGTGCGACACCGAGCTCAGGAAGAACCCGAGCGCCACGAGGCCGCCCAGGAACCACGCCGTGACCTGCTCGAGCTGCGGGTCGACCGTGGTCAGCTGCCCGACCGCGATGACCGCGACGAGCGCGAGGATGAATGCCCACGTCACCTGGACCCGGATCTCGATCCCGAAGATCCGCGCGATCGGGATGCCCATCAGGCGCGCCGACCTGCCTGCCACCCGGTGAGCAGCGCGACGGAAAGAATCACCACACCGACGATGATCGCGGTTTGCGACCAGAACGCATCGGGGAACAGCTGGACGAGCTTCGAGGTGGCCGGATCGAACGTGTACGTCCCGGCGCTGAAGAAGAGCCGGTGGAACACCTCGAACGCGGCATCGAAGGCGAAGACCGCGAACACGCCCACCACGGCGATGGCGACGGCCAGCCCGCGAGCCCCGTTCCGGACCGCCCGCCACGCGCCAGCCCTCGCCTCGGGAGTGCGTGCTCGTCGAGCGCCAATCGCGAGCGTCAGGATCCCGACCGCCACGAGTGCCCAGAACCCCGTGAACACGTTCCGGACGTCGAGCATGTGGGATCGCTCCACGTCCGTGAGGACCCCGCCGAGCACCGGGCCCGCGCCGGCCTGCACGTGGAAATCGCCCCGCCACAGGACCAGGTCACCGAGGATCTGCCCGACGACCTGATCGAGCTCGCCCGTCGAGAAACCGGTCAGCCCCGCCACGTTGGTCCGATCCTGCTCGAAGCGCACGTACAGAGGCGTCAGGAACGGCGCGATCGACACGCCGAGGATGACGAGCGCCGTGGCGATCTCGATCAACCAGCCGCCCGTTATTCGGCGAGCGTGTGCGCCTGGTCCCACCAGCCCTCGATCGTGAGGTCGGACGGTCGATCCATCTTGAGCTCCTGGGCGCCGCGCGTGAGGCGCGCCCCAAACGTCTCCAGGTCGACCTTGAGGATGTCGGCGAGGCCCTCGAACCCGCTCTGGCTGAGGAGCTGATGCTCCGGGTGGCCGAAGCTCGCCAGGTTCAGCATCTGGGCCTCGTCGCGCCAGGTGAGCACGTCGTTCGTCGTCGCGCCGACCTGATCGGCGAGGTTCTGGCGTCGCGTGATGGTCTCGGTGACCTCCAGCAGGAGGCCCGTCGTGAAGATCCCCTGGCGGGACAGCCGGTCGAGGTAGATCGGCTCGATTCGGATCAGCTCGTCGATCGGTGGCACAGTCCGATGATACGGGCGGACCACGTCATCGGCGCGTCACGGTTGTCCGCGACCCTCGGGCGACCGATGATGGTCCTCGTGCCCGCCCCCGACGCCCCGATCCTGGTGGTCGACGACGACCCGAAGATCGTCGCCCTGGTCCGCACCTACCTCGAGCGCGAGCGGTATCCCGTGATCACCGCCGCGGATGGCCCGGCGGCGCTCCGGGCGATCGAGCGGGATTCGCCACGGCTCGTCGTCCTCGACCTCATGCTGCCCGGCCTCGATGGGCTCTCCGTCATCCGTCGAGCGCGGACACTCGGCGAAACCCCGATCCTCGTCTTGTCCGCGCGCGGCTCAACCGGCGACCGAATCCTCGGCCTGAGCGAGGGCGCCGACGACTACCTCCCGAAGCCGTTCTCCCCAGCCGAGCTGGTCGTCCGGGTGCGCACGATCCTGCGCCGTACGGAGCGGCCGTTCGGCGATGCGCTCGGGCCGGACGAGCAGCTCATCTGCGGCGACCTGGTCGTGGATGCGGGGCGGCACGAGGCGCGGATCGCCGGACAACCGGTGCCGCTGAGCACGCTGGAGCTGCGGCTCCTCGCGACACTCCTGGACGCCGATGGGCGGGCCCTCACCCGCGACCAGCTTCTCGACGGGATCCACGGCGCCAGCGAGGGCGACGTCCTCGATCGCGCGATCGACGTGTACATCAAGCGGCTGCGCGAGAAGCTCGGCGACGACGCCAACTCGCCCCGGTACGTGGCGACCGTGCGCGGCGTGGGGTATCGCGCCGCGGGGCGGGTCGAGCGACGGCGAGCTGGGTCCAGCGCCGGCGAGCCGGGGCGGCCCGGATGAAGCTTCCGATGCGGCCGGACGGCATCGCCACGCGGATCGTGGCCGCCGCGCTCGTCGTGGTCGCCGTCGTCCTGATCGTGCTCGCGTTCGGGGTCATGCAGGTCGGCGCCCAGTCCTTTGCGGACCTCATGGCGGCCGCCGGCCAGTCCGCGGAGCACGTCGGCGAGATGTTCACCAAGAGCGTCGCCGGGGTGTTCGTGGTCGCCGCGGTCGTCGCCACGATCGCCGCGCTCATCGTCGGCTCGATCCTCGCGCGGCGCATCGCCCGCCCGATCGAGCGGCTCGCCGACGCAGCCCAGCGCACGGCGGAGGGCGACCTGCGCGCCACGGCGCCCGTCGAGGGCCCGGCCGAGGTCCGGGCGCTCGCCAACGCATTCAACGTCATGGTCGATCGCTTGGCGGAGCAGGACGCGGTCCGGCGCGAGTTCGTCGTCAACGCCTCGCACGAGCTGCGAACCCCACTCACGAACCTGCAGGGCTACCTCGAGGCGCTCCGGGACGGCGTGCTCCCGCCCGATCCAGCGACGTTCGACTCGCTGCGCGAGGAGGTCGACCGGCTGACGAGGCTTGCGTCGTCGCTCGATGCCCTCGCCGGCGCCGACGACGAGCGGCCGATGCCGGAGGACCTCGACCTCGGCGCGCTGGTCCGCTCGAGCCTCGAGCTCGCCACGCCGTCGTTCGCGCGTCGCTCGATCGCGATCGAATCCGCCGTCGCGTCCGGGATCGTCGTCCACGCCCGCTCCGATGAGCTCGCCCAGGTCGTCTCGAACCTGCTCCAGAACGCGATCCGGTACACGCCGTCCGGCGGCACCGCCCGGGTCACGGTGGGGCGCGACGACGGCGACGCGATGGTCCGCGTCTCGAACACCGGCGGCGACATCCCGCCCGAGGACCTGCCTCGCGTATGGGAACGGTTCTTCCGGGTCGAGCGCTCGCGCGATCGCGCGTCAGGGGGTGCCGGCATCGGCCTCGCGATCGTGAAGCGCCTCATCGAACAGGCCGGGGGCCGCGTCGGTGCCACCTCCGAGGCCGGCGTCACCACGTTCTGGTTCAGCCTGCCCGTCTAGTCGACCGCGGCTACGCCTTGACGTACAGCGCGACGTGCCAGATGAGGCTGCGGTCGATATCGCGGCGCTGGAAGCCGGCGGTTCGCAGGATCGCGTCGATGTCGGCGGTCGAGTGGATGCGCCAGCGCGTCGGGTCGCGAGTGACCCAGCACCAGGCAGCGATCGTGCGCGATGCCAGTCGGTTCCACCACGTCTCGCGCGGGTAGACGAGCCCGACCATCCGCCGCGCCCGCTCCGCGGCTCGCACGAGCAGCCCAGGCAGGTCGGGGTCGCAGCAGACGACCTTGTCGAGCGTGACGACGTCCGCCGCGTCGATCACTGGCGCCAGCAGCTCGAGCGTCCCGACGCGTCCGTGCGTCTGCTCGGCGAACCCTCGCCGCGCCGCCTCGTCTCGCGCAACCTGCACGTACGCCTCGGTCGCATCGACCGACTCCGCGCTCGCCGCGCCGGCACCGAGGAGCGCCAGCTGGATCGCACCGATCCCGCCGCCGATGTCCAGCAGCGTCGCCCCCTCGATCCCCTCCCCGACGATGGCGTCGATCAGCGCCTTGGTGGACTTGTCAGGTCCGTCTTTCAGGTAGCGCTTGAGGTCGCTCCTGGCCAGCTTCTCGTCGAAGGTGTTCGGGCAACCGCAGCTGCACGGCGTCGGGTCTGGCATCCGGGGACCTTACCCGAGGTCCTTTGCCATCCGCACGGATCGCTCGACGTAGCCGAGCGATCGATACAGCCCACGCGCGACGGTGTTCCCGCCGAACACGTTCAGCTCGATCCGGTGGATGTCGCGTGCCAGCGCCTCCCGCTCGGCGAGCAGCATGGCTGCCCGTCCAAAACCCCGTCCGCGGAACGCCTCGTCGACATGGATGTCGAAGATGAAGATCGTGCGCCGGCCGTCGATCTCGCGTTCCGCCAACCACAGCCGGCCGGCCGGCGCACCGTCGACTTCCAGGACGAACATCCAGTGCTTGGGCGTCGCCAGCCCGTCGGGCAGGATCTCGGCCATGTCGGTCTCCGCCTTGCGCCGGGCGGCATCGAGCGGGGTGTCGCCGTTTTCGCTGATGTCGCGGGCGTACTCGTCGAGCTCGACATCGCGCCAGGCCGGGTACTCGACTTCGCTGAGCGGCCGGAGCTCGAGCGGCGATACCACGGCACGATCGTAGCGGGCGGCCCATGATCCGCATCCGGCCACCGGACGGCCCGACAGCACGGAGGCACGATGCAGGGCCATCAGTGGCAGGTACTCACCATCGGTGACACGAAAGACGCTCGGGTCGTGTCGGTGTGCTCGGTGTGCGGGCTCATTCGATCCTCGGCCGTGCCGGGTCCGATGGAAGAGCGGCACGTCGACCTCCGCGGCGACTGCCCCGGCGAGCCCCAGGCGGCCGAGGCGCCGCAGGCCGGGAAGTTCGCCACGTAGCTGCGAGCCGGCGCGGGTGGTGCCAGGTCGCGCCAGATCGGCAAGCCGCGCTGAAAGGATGACTCGATACATTCCGGCGGCTCCGCGCTCTACTGCCAACTGGACCGGGCCTGACGCGGAGCCATTCACCTCTCCGGTCTCCGGGTCGCTCGCGTAGCGGACAGGTCATGCAAATCGAATTCAGTGCGTATGCCGACGACTACACCGTTCGCGGCAAGATCGCGCTCGAGCGCGAGCGCCTCGCCGACTGGCTCGAGGCCGCCAGCGACATCGACGTGACCGGGCTCACCCTCCGCGCGCTCGACGATGGGCGCGAGCACGACCTCCCCGCCGCCCAGATCCGCCGAGAGGAGCTGTGCGCCGTCTCGGCGACCGGTCCGCGCGGGCGGCCGGATCGTCGCATCCGCACCCGCGCCTATCCGATGCGCGCGGTGGCCGGGCCCTACACCATCGTCGGGTACTTCCAGGCGCTGCCGACGGCCGACCCCTGGACGATGCTCCAGCGCCGCGCGATCGTCGCGCTGAGCCCGGCGCGAATCACGTTCGACGTCGCCGGCGAGCGCGTCGAGGAGGCCCATGCCGGTCTCCTCGTGATGCACTCGAAGATCGACTCGCTCGACGACGCAAGCGACGCCGACGTGGGCCTCTCGAACGCGATCGAGATCCCGCTCGCCGCAGCTGACGCCCGGGCCAAGGACATGACCGTCGAGGTGCAGTGGCTGAGCCGCGACCGCTGAGGCTGGGTCAGTTCGTCCAGATCTGCATCCGATCGGTTGCCAGGAGATTGCAGTTGGTGTGCGTGTCGCCGAGATCGGTACAGGTCCCCATCGCGGCGTCGACCCAGGAACCGCCCTTCGAGAGCTGCCGAACGACGTTATAGAACAGTGAGCGGCTCGAATCAGCCCCTAATCCGTCGCCGTGGTCCTCGACCTCGCCCGACATCACGAAGTGAACGTGCGTGTCGACCACAGGATCATTCACCCAGCACTTGTTGCCGAGTGGGACGGCGAATTTCAAGACCCCGTCGATGTACATGTTCAGCACGTTGCCGGACGTGATGACGACAGAAAAGGTATGGACGTCGCGGTTGGCTGCACCGAGATACCGCGCCAATGGCGGGACCACCGTACCGGAGCAGTTGTACCCATAGGCGTAGAAGTAATTCAGGTTGCCAACTGGATTGGTCTTCGGGCAGCCATCAGACAACCCGTCGTTGCAATCGACGACACCGATCTGCAGGATGTCCTCTTGATGGGCCGTGTTGACCACGGCAACCCATGCCGATGACGCGCCATGTCCGGCTCCATCGCTTGCGGTTGTGCCGGAGCAGCGCCTGAAGTTGGACGTCGGGACGAACGCGGCGCGCACCCCAAAGACGATGTTGCCGCCCGCCGTCTTGTTCGGCCAGTTGTATTGCCCAAAGCCCTGGTAGAACCCGGTGTCGTCGACGCATCTCCCGTTCGTGACGGCCACGGTTGGCGATATCGTCGCGACGCCCGTGGCGAATGCCACCGAGATCACGATCAGGGCTGCCGCGAACGGTCGAAGAAGCGCTTTCATTGCATGCCCTTTCAGAAGCTTGCGTAGCCGCAAGGCTCACCACCCGCTCGTGCCGGGCGGAACCCGTCGTGGGCGAACGTAGCGCGCACCGCTTATCTCCCGCTTATCTGGATCGTCGCCACCGACGACGATATTCGCTACGGATAAGCGGCTGATAAGCGACGAACCCTACGGTCTGTGCAGGGTCGGCCCGCCTCGTCCCGAGGCTGGCGACCGCTCGCAGAACGGGAGGTTCTGTATGCGAAGGCGTTCGCTCGGCTTCGCCCTGCTGTCCAGCCTGCTTCTTGTAGCCGTCGTCATTGGGCCCGCGCAGGCGGCCAGGAGGACGACGAGCGCCCAAGTGTTCTCGTGCCCATTCGGATGGTGCGCGACGACGTCGTTCTTCGCGTCGTGGACCGTGGCGTCCTACTACTCCGAGGGCAAGTACCAGTGGGAGTTCTCGCGGCCTGAGCCCACTGCGACCGTCAGCGGCGGCCGGAACTGTCCCACATGTGAGACCTGGTACTACGGGGCGGACCTGTACTTCTACAACGCCGCCGGAACGCTCGTGGCCACGCTGCATAACCCGCCACTGGGCAGCTGTGGCATGGATGCGGCCGGGAGCCCGTCCGACGTGAACCTGAGCCGGTGCCAGTCGTATTACTACGCTCCGTTCTCGGCCACGAAGATGAAGGTCCACTGGCGTGTTGATGTGTCCAACTGCTGTGGGTGGACCGTCAACAGCGCGTTCGAGACAACCACGGGCTTCATCCCTGTCCCGTGAGTCGCGCGACCCTGCGCATCGCGGATGCGCCGCACCGCCCGCGTACGGACGTTCGAAAGGATTGGCAAGTGTTAGTTAGGAGCCGCCGCCTTCCCTTGGTCCTGGCGCTGAGCTTGGCGCTGTCGCTCGCCTTCGGCGGGTCGGCAGCCGCGACGAACAGGGGCACCCGGACGCAACAGTTCTGGTCCAACCTCGCCGTCTCGACAACAGCGTTGCTCTCCGCACAGTGGAGCGTCCAATCGCAGCACTCGGAAGGCCAGACGTATTGGGAGTTCTGGAACTTCTGGATGGACACGACACTGTCCGACGCAAAGCGCTTCCAGGACCCACCCGTCGACTCGTGGTACCACGCGATCAAGGTGACGTTCTACAACGCGTCGGGGTCGCAGATCTGGTCATTCAGCAGTGGACAGCCAGCCAGCTGTGGAATCGCGACCTTGCACAGCACCACGGATGTGTATTGGGATGACTGCAGATACCTGTTTGACGTACCCGCCTCAGCAACGAAGCTCAAGGTCTACTGGTCGGCCGGCTACATCTCCTCGACCGGGTTCGCGAACACGCTCGGGAGCTACACGACCCCGTACATCGCGATCCCCTAGGTCGAGCACTCGCGCCGCCGACGCTCGCTCCCGCGACGACGGCGGCGCACAGCGCGATACGACCGATTGCCGTGGGGAATTGGTCGGGGCGGCGGGATTTGAACCCACGACCACCAGTCCCCCAGACTGGTGCGCTACCAGGCTGCGCCACGCCCCGACGCAGGGGCCAGTCTAGCAGCGGGCCTCAGCGACCCCGCCGGTACAGGGCGAGCGTCATGCCGACCGTCGTGAACGCCGCCGCGGCAAGGATCAGGTACGCGACCGGCTGGGCGCCGTTGGCGATCTCGATGATCGCCGCGATGACGCTGAGCCCGTTGAAGATCACGGCCATGAGCGCCGGGATGCGGGCCGCGGACCAGCGCCGAGAGCGCAGGACGAGGTAGCCGCCGACGGCGGCGCCCAGGGTCGCGGCCCCGGCCTGCCGATACACGAACGGGTCGTTGCCGTGGGCGCCGACGATGACGCCGAACTGCCCGCCGAGCAGCAGCGGCCCGAGGCCGAAGACCGCGGCCGCGGCCACGCCGATCGCGAACAGGATGTAGACCCATTGGGCGACCGGACGCTCGAGCTCGGCCCGCGCCTTTCCGGCGGCAAGCATTGGCGGCGTTCGCAGGAGCTGGGCCGTGCCGTAGGTGAAGACGATCGAGGCCAGCAGGATCACGAAGACGATCGGCTGCACCCCGCCGGCGATGATCGCCAGGAGACATGCGAAGATCGAGGCCGCGTTGAAGACCAACGTCGACGCGATCGGGATGCGCAGCTCCGCCCACGAGGCGCGCGAGCCGGCGGTGAGGCCGGCGGCGTAGGCGAACGTCGCCGCACCGGCGAGCCGGTACGTGAACAGATCCGTGCCGGCGAACCCGGTCACGCTCGCGAACGTGGCGGGCGCGATCAGCGTCGCCACCCCGAAGAACGCCCCCGCCGCGATCAGCAGCCAGAGCAGCGGCCTGAAGATCCGATCCGAGCTCATCGACGCCCCTCCTTCATCGAAACGCTACGGCCGGCGGCCGCCGCGGGATCAATCCTGTCGGGCGAATCTTGCATCCGATGGCTGTCATGCTGCCGTGCCGATGAGGGAGCAGCTTCGGGTCGTCCTGGCCGTCGCGCGCGATCCGATGCTGGCGCGCATCGAGCTCGCGTACTTCGGGTTCAACATGGCCGAGTACGCCACGTGGATGGCGATCCTCGTGTACGCGTACGCGATCGGTGGCGCCGGCACGGCGGCGCTGTTTGCGCTCATCCAGCTCATCCCATCCGGCCTCGTCGCGCCGTTCGGCGCGTTCGCGGGCGACCGATTCCGGCGCGATCGCGTCCTCCTCGCCGCCTACCTCATCCAGGCGGTCACGCTGGCGGCCACCGCCGTTGCGATGTACGCGAAGGCGCCGACGCCCGTCGTCCTCTTCGTCGCGACCCTGCCGTCGATGGCCTTCACCCTGACTCGGCCGGTGCAGGCGGTCATCCTGCCGAGCATCACCCACGCCCCCGGCGACCTGACTGCCGCGAACGCCGTCTCCGGGCTGGCCGAGAACGTGGCGATCTTCGTCGGCCCGTTCCTGGGCGGGCTGCTCCTCACGCGCAACGAGCCCGCCGACGTGTTCGCCTTCTTCGGGGTTGTTGCGTTCGCAGGTGCGCTCCTCGTCGCTCGACTGCGGATCGAGGATGGCGCTGTGAGACCGGTCGCAAGCGGCATCCGGGACACCCTCAACGATGCATTCGGCGGCTTCGGGGTCCTCCGCCGCGAGCGACGCATCCTCCTGCTCGTCCTCGTGCTTGCCTCGTCTACGGTGCTCGTCGGTGCGCTCGACATCCTCCTCGTCGCGGCGGCGATCGACCTGCTCCATGCCGGGCCGTCGTGGGCCGGCTACCTCGGTTCGGCGTTCGGGTTCGGCGGGGTGATCGGCGCGTTTGCGACGGTGGTCCTGGTCGGCCGTCGAAGGCTGACCCCGGCGCTCGCCGGCAGCGGCGGCCTGTTTGGCATCCCGATCACGGCATTCGGATTCCTGCCGTTCATCGCGGCAGCCCCGATCCTGCTCGCCGTCAGCGGTGCCGGACACAGCATCTCCAGCATGGCGGGCCAGACGCTCCTGCAGCGCGCCGCGCCCGAGGCGGTCCTGGCCCGGGTGTTCGGGGTGCTCGAGGGCGTGGCGATGTGGGCTCTCGCCATCGGCTCGGTTGGGAGCGGGCTGCTCGTGGCATCGTTCGGGGTCGGCCCGGCGCTGCTGGTCACCGGCCTGTTCGTGCCCGCGGTCCTCGCCGTGAGCTGGATCAAGCTCCGCGCCCTCGATCGCGATGCCCGGGCGCCGGACCCGGAGGCGCTCGCGCTCCTGCGGCACATTCCGATCTTCGCGCCGATGGCGGCCACCTCGATCGAGCGTGTCCTCGCCGAGCTAACGCGATTCGATGCGCCGGCCGGCCAGGTCCTGATCCGACAAGGCGAGCCGGGCGACCGGTTCTATGTCGTCGCGGAGGGCCGCGCCGAGGTGGTCCGGAATGGCGTGGTCATTGCCGAGCGAGGCCCGGGTGAGTACTTCGGCGAGATCGCGCTGCTGCGCGACGTGGCGCGAACCGCGACGATCACGGCCCTGACGCCGATGCGGATGATCGCCATCGAGCGCAGCCGGTTCCTCGAGGCGGTGACCGGGCACGTTAGGAGCCACGAACATGCTCAGGCCATCGCGGCCGAACGGAGCTAGGTCAGTTCGGCCGGCCGCGGCGTTCCCCAGCGGCCGAAATCGGCCAGCTCGTCCTTCGATTCGCGGGCGAGCAGGTCGATGAGGCAGCGCTGCACGCTCTTGCCCTCGAACAGCGCGTTGTGGACCTCCCGGGCGATCGGCATCTCGACCCCGTACCGGGCCGCGAGCGCGAGCGCCGCATCGACCGTATAGGCGCCCTCGGCCACGCCTTGCAGCACGCCTTCGACGTCGGTCCACTTGCGACCGGACGCGAGGAGGTCGCCGAGCTGGTGGTTCCGCGACAGCTTGGAGCCGCACGTCGCAACGACGTCACCGATCCCGGCCAGGCCGGCGAAGGTCAGCGGGTTCGCGCCGGCCGCGATGCCGAGCCTGGTCATCTCCGCGAGGCCCCTGGTGATCAGCCCGGCCTTGCCGTTGTCGCCGAAGCCGAGGCCGTCCGCGGCACCGGCGGCGATCGCAATCACGTTCTTCAGCGCGCCGGCGAGCTCGACGCCGATCACGTCCGGGTTCGTGTACAGCCGGAACGCCCGGCGACTGAGGCGCGCCACGATGCGCTCCCCCACCGCCGGGTCCTGCGACGCGACCACCGCCGACGCCGGCAGCCCGCGGGCGATCTCGTGGGCGAGATTCGGTCCTGACAGCGCCGCGATCCGGCGCGGCTCGATCCCGCCCGCGTCGGCGATCACCTCGGTCATCCGGAGCAACGTTCCGCGTTCGAGCCCTTTGACTACCGACAGGATGTCCGCGGATTCCGGGATCCATTGCCGGACGTGCTCGACCATCTCGCGCAGGTGCGCCGACGGCACCGCGAAGATCACGAGGTCCGCGGCGGAGAACAGCTGGCTGGGATCGGCGGAGACCTGGACGCGCGGCGAGAGATCGATCCCCGGCAGGCGCCGGAAGTTCCTGCGGTCCTTCGCGATCTGGTCTGCCGTCTCCGCGGATCGCGTCAGCAACACCACCGGCTCCTGCTGCGCGACGAGCGCCGCGAGGGTCGTGCCCCAGGCGCCGCTCCCGATGACCGCAACGCGCGCCGGGCCGTCAGCCGGGGCCGCGTCCTCCGGCGTCTCCGAGCTCACCGTCAACCCCCGCGCCTCCGTCATCCCCGGCGCGTCGCCCGTGCGGTCTTGGCGCCGCTCGGGCGGCCCTTGCCGCTCGGGCGCGCGTCGGAGCCCCGACCGGCTGGCTTGGCGCCTGGCTTGCCACCCGGCTTGGCGGACGCGGCGGCCCTGGGGGCCGACTTGCGACCGCCGGTCGCGCGCTGCCGCGGCTCGCGACTGGTCACCCGCTCGCGGAAGACGAGCCGGATCGGCGTGCCGAGGAAACCGAACACGTCGCGGAGCCGGTTCTCCAGGTAGCGCCGGTAGCTGAAGTGGACCGAGGCCGCCTCGCGGGCGAAGAAGACGAACGTCGGCGGGGCGACGGCGACCTGGGTCGCGTAGAACAGCTTCGGGCGCTTGCCCTTGACCGCCGGCGGCTCCTGGCGAGCCGTCGCGTCACCGACGATCCGATTGAGCTCGCCGGTGGGCACGCGCCTGCGGCGCTCGGCCCATACGTCCACGGCGAGCTCCAGGACGCGCCCGACGCGCTGGCCGGTCTTCGCCGAGATGCTGACGATCGGCGCGAAGTCGAGGAAGGGCGCCTCCTGGCGGATCCAGTCGACGTACTGGTCGAACGTCGTGCCGGTCTTGTCCTCGACCGCGTCCCACTTGTTGACCGCGACGACGAGCCCCCTGCCCTCGTCGACGACGAAGCCGGCGATGTGCATGTCCTGCGCGGTCAACCCGTCGACGGCGTCGATCAGGAGCACGGCGACATCGGCGCGCGAGATGGCTCGGAACGAGCGGAGGGTCGAGAACCGGTCCGCGTCGGGGCCGCCCGCAACGCGGCCCCGGCGCCGGATGCCCGCCGTATCGATCAGCACGATCTCCGTCCGGCCCCACGGCAGGCGCGTGTCGATCGCGTCGCGCGTGGTGCCCGGAGTGTCCGAGACGATCATCCGCTCCTGCCCGAGGAGAGCGTTGAGCAGGCTCGACTTGCCGACGTTCGGGCGTCCGACGAGGGCGATCGCCGGCGGCTCGTCGTCCGATTCGCTCGCGATCATTGCGTCCCACTTCCGGGCGGATTCGTCGTCGACACCGGTCGCGGCCGCGTCGGCGGCGTCGTCGGCATCATCGCCGTCGTCGAATTGCTCGTCCCCGACGACCAGCGGCTCCAGCCGACCCTGCTCCACCTCACGCGAGAACTCATCGGCCTCGACCTCGCGCCGCTTCCGGGCGAGCTCGGCGTCGGATTCGGCTGGGAGCGCCACGACGATCTCATCGAGCAGGTCCGCGACGCCGCGGCCGTGGATCGCCGCGATCGGGAACGTGCGCTCCCAACCGAGCGCGTAGAACTCGGCGGCCTCCAGCTCGCGGCGGGCGTTGTCGCTCTTGTTGGCCGCGACAAGCACGGGCGCCTTCGCGCGGCGGAGGAGCGCGGCGGCCTCCTCGTCGGCGGGCGTCAGGCCGGTGATCGCCTCGACGACGAAGACGATGACATCGGCCTCGGCGATCGCGACCCGCGCCTGATCCTGGACGCGGGCCTCGATCGGGTCGCGCGGATCGACCTCCAAACCGCCGGTGTCCACGAGCATGAACCGCCGCCCGTTCCAGTCAGCGAGGCCGTACAGCCGGTCGCGCGTGGTCCGCGCCCGATCCTCGACGATCGCGGCCCGCTCCCCGACGATGCGGTTGAACAGCGTCGACTTCCCGACGTTCGGGCGGCCGACGATGGCGACGATCGGAAGCGAGCCTTCGCCGGCCATCGGTCGGCGCGCTAGCCCGCGGCCGCGAGGGTGGTCGGGAGCGAGGTCGTGCGGCCTGCGGGCGTGGCGGCGAGCGCGAACGCCGCGTCGGCGAGAGCCGCCGCATTCTTGCGCGCCTCGGCAGTCCCCGCCATCTCGAGGATCCGCTGGGCGACGGCGTGGAGGTCCTCGATCGGGGTCGACGTGCCGCCGGTCACGCCGACCACTCGGGCGCCCTTGAACGCGGCCGCGTCCGTCAGGTCACGGACGGACTCGATCTGGATCGCCCGCGTCCCGACGATCCCGCAGAGGCGGGTCAGCTCCTTCGTGTTCGCCGACGACCGGCCGCCGACGACGACCATCAGGTCGACCTCGCGAGCGGTCTCCAGCGTGTCCTCCTGGCGCCGGATCGTGACCGGGCAGACCGTGTTCACGATCTTGAGCTCGTGGCTGCGCGAGACCATGAACGCGGCGAGCTTTTCGAACTTCCAGGGCGGCTGGGTCGACTGGCTGATCAGCGCCATCTTCTTGCGGCGCGGGATCTGCTCCCAGTCCTCCTCCTCGTCGACGACGATGGCGTTCGGTGCGAATCCGAGCAGCCCGACGACCTCCGGGTGCTTCGGCGTCCCGAGCAGCACGATCGTGTAGCCCTCGTCGACCAGCTTGACGATCTCCTTCTGCTCCTGGATCACCCAGGTGCACGTGCCGTCGATGACCTCGAGGCCGCGTGACGCGGCGCGCTCCATCACGTCCGGCCGGACGCCATGGGCGCGGATCACGACCGCCGCACCGGTGTCCACATCATCGAGCGTGTCGACGGTCTCGATCCCGAGCGATTGCAGGTCCCGGATGACGCCCTCGTTGTGCACGACCTGGCCGAGCGTGTGCGTCACCTTGCCGGCGGCGCTCGCCTCCTTGGCCTTGTCGATCGCCTCGCGCACGCCGTAGCAGAACCCGGTTCGCTTGGCGATCCGGATCTCCGCGACGGTCCCGTTACCTGCTGTCATGACGGAACAAGTATCCCACGGGCCCGGTTCGGCCCTGTCACGCGCCCTCGGCTGCGCCCCCGACCGTCACGTCGCCCGCGTAGACGCCGCGCTGGCGCGGCGGGAGGAGGGCGGCGATCCGAGCCATGATCAGGCGCGTGGCGGCCTCGGTGGCCTGCCGGCCACGGACCGGGAGCCCCTGCGCCGCGAGCTCGTCCGCGACGACGAACGGCGCGCCGTAGCGGACCGTCACGCGCTTGCCGTAGTGCGGCAGGAGCTGGCCGCGCGGCCACAGGATGTCGCTGTCGACGACCGCGACCGGGAGGACCGGCGCGCCGCTCCGGAGCGCGAGCATGCCGACGCCCTCGCGCACCTGTTGGAGCGCCCCGTCCTTGCTCCGCGTGCCCTCGGGGAAGACGGCGAGTGTTTGACCCGCCTCCAGGATCCGCATCGCGGTCCGGAACGCCTCGAGGTCCGCGGCCTCCCGGTCGACCGGGTGGATGCCGGCGATCCGGAACGCCCAGCCGGTGAGCGGAAACTCGACGATCTCGCGCTTCCCGAGCCAGTTCAGCGGCCGGCCCAGGACCTGGTTCAGGAACGCGCCGATGAGGACCGGGTCGGCGCTCGACGCGTGATTGGCGGCCATGATCATCGGGCCGGACTTCGGGAGGGCCGCCAGGTTACCTTCGACACGGAACCGGACGATGGCGCGCGCGATCGAGCGCAGGATCATGGAGCCGAACCGGATCAGCACGGTGCTCCGCGTCGCGATCGGCGTCGGCTCGATCGGCCGGCGCGGAGCGCGAGCGGCGCGTTCCGGGCGGCGCGGTCGACGCGGCTCGGGCTCGGCGGGGGTCGTCGGCGCCGCGCCATCGGCTGCCCCGGCGCCGTCGGCGGCCCGCGCCGGTTCGGCGGTCCGGATCGCCTGGACGACCTGCCGGATCGTGTCCTCGATGGCGTTGCCGTCGGTCCGAATGATCACTGCATCGTCCGCCGCCTTGAGCGGCGCGATGGCTCGGGTCGAATCGAGCGCATCACGGCGCTTCAGCTCCGCCACGATCTCGGCGCCTGCGTCGGAGGCCGGGTCGATGCCGCGCTCGAGGATTCGCCGACGGGCGCGCTCCTCCACGGATGCGTCCAGGAAGAGCTTGAGGTCCGCGTCGGGCAGCACGATCGTGCCGATATCGCGCCCCGCCATCACGATCCGGCCCGCACTCGCGAGATGGCGCTGTCGCGTCAGCAGCGCCAGGCGCAGCTCCGACACCGCGGAGTACGCCGAGACGGCGACATCCACCGCCGGCCCGCGCACGTCGTCCGTCCGATCGACGCCATCCACCGCCACGTGGGACAGGCGGCCGCGGCCGTCGTCCAGGAGGTCGATCTCCGATACGAGGCCGACGAGCCCGCTCGCGTCGTCGGCGCTGATGTCACGATGCAGTGCGAGCCAGGTCACCGCCCGATACAGCAGCCCCGTGTCGCAGAATCGGTAGCCGAGCTCCGCTGCAGCCGCTGCGCCGACGCTGCTCTTGCCCGACGACGCCGGTCCGTCGAGGGCGACGACGAGCCCCGCGCGGGCGTCCGAGGCTTCTCCAGTCTGCACGAGGCGAGCATACCCGCGAGGAACTACGCGACCTCGCGCTTGATCGTCGTCGACGCGAGGACGATGAAGAAGATCGCGATGCCGGCGAGGACGAGGATGTCGGTCTGGACAACCCGGCTTGAGAGATCCGCGCCCTTGAGCATCACTTCGCGGAGGCCCTCGATCGCGTAGGTCAGCGGGAGGACGTGGGCGATCACGTTGAGCGCATCGGGCAGCTGGTTGACGGGCGTGAGCAGCCCGCCGAGCAGGCCCTGCGGAACGATCACGAGCGGGATGAACTGGATGACCTGCAGCTCGGTGCGCGCGAACGTCGACAGGAAGATCCCGAGGTTGACCGCGCCGATCGAGAGGAGGAGCGCGATCAGGAATGCGAGGACCGGCGAGCCCGCCGATCCGACCCCGAGCCCGATCGAGAACGGCGGCAGCGGCCCGATCGCCGGGACGCTGATCGAGTTCAGGATGAATAGCGTCAGCACGATCACCTGGATCGTCGCGAACGCGCCGAACCCGAGGCTGTAGCCGAAGACGATCTCTGTCCGCGTCACCGGCGTCGCAAGCAGGCGCTCCAACGTCCCGCCGATCCGCTCGCGCAGGAAGCTGATGCCGGTCAGCAGGAACACGAAGAAGTACCCGAAGAAGCCGAGGAAGATCGGGGCGAGGACATCGACCTGGTCCGCACCCGGCGAGAGGTACACGGTCTCGTGGGTAATCTGCGGGATGAGCGCCGGAGTGCTGCCCGGCGGGGCCAGCGATCCGGCGAGCGTCGCCACGGCCTTCTGCAGCTTGCCGAACTGGCTTGCCTCCGCGCCGGGCTCGGTCCCCTCGGTGATCACGGTCAAGGTCGGGCGCTGGCCCGCAGTCACCGTTGCCACGAGGTCCGTCGGAATCACGAGCGCCAGGTCTGCGTTGCCCGCCTTGATCTGGTCGATGGCTTCGCCCTTCGTCGCGACCGTCCCGGCGATGACGATCCCGTTCGCAGGGTCCCCGGCGAGGCCCGACAGGGCGCTCACGATGCGAGCGCCAACCACCTGGTCGGAATTGACGATCTCGATCCGGACCGTCGTGTCCTTGGTATCCCGGAGGACCCAGCCGAGCAGCGAGGTCACGACGAGAGGCACGACGAACATGAGGCCGAGCGTTCGCTCGTCACGGCGGAAGCCCTGCGCGATGCGGCGCGCGATGGCGAGGATGCGGCTCGCATTCATGCGGCCGCTCCCCCATCGAGCGGGCGGCCCTCGGGGTCGAGGCCGGACAGGATCAGGAACGCCGCCTCGAGGTTGTCCGTGCCGGCATTCGACCGGAGCTCCGCGCCGGTGCCGCGCCCGATGACCTTGCCGTTCCGGACGAATACCAGCTCGTCGCAGCGGTCCGCCTCGTCCATGACGTGGCTGGCGACCAGGATCGTGGTGCCTGCTGCGGCGAGGCGGCGGAAATGGGTCCAGAACTGGACGCGCAGGGCCGGGTCCACCCCGACCGTTGGCTCATCGAGGAAGAGCACCTTCGGCTCGTGCACGAGGGTGCACGCGAGCGAGAGCCGGCGCCGCATGCCGCCCGACAGCTCGAGCGCCGGCGTTCCCTTGCGCCCGGCCAGCTCCACGAGGTCGAGGACCCGGTCGATGGCCGCCGGGTCGGACTTGCCTTCGAGTCGCGCGAAGAAGGTGAGGTTCTCGCCGACCGACAGGTCCGGGTAGATCGCCTCCGCCTGGGGCATGTAGCCGATCTGGGCCAGCATCGGGCGCGACGGCATCTTCGTCCCGAGGATGCGCGCCTCGCCGCCGGTCGCGCGGGCGAGGCCGGTCAGGAGCCGGATGAGCGTCGTCTTGCCCGAGCCATTCGGGCCGAGCAGGCCGTAGATCCGCCCCGGCGCCAGCGCGAGGTCGATCCCATCGACCGCCTGGATCTCGCCGAATCGCTTCTGGAGCCCGATCGCCTCGACGGCGAGCGCCGGCGCCGCCATGGCCGCGCTCATGCGACCTGCCCTCGCGGCGTGAGGCCGGCGAGCCCCGCGGCCACCAGCTCGTCGACTGCGTCCTCCAGGCCAATCGGCAGTGGCACGATGCGCTCGACCATCGGCCTCGTCATGAGGTGGAAGAAGATCGGCCCCACGAACATCTGCAGCGCGAGGATCGGATGCATCGGGCGGATGCGGCCGGTCGCCATCTGGCCGGCGATGTAGTTGGCCAGCAGTCCGAGCGTCTGGGCGAACAGCGGGGCCATTCCCTCGAGCGTGTCGCCGTTCGCGCTGACCTCGAGGAAGATCGCCCGCATGAGCCCGAGCCGCTCGCCCGCGACCCCGACGATCGCCCGGCCGATCAGTGGAAACACCACTTCGGGCGGATCCGTGCCGTGCTCGGCGAGGATCGACCGGATCGCTTCGAACGGCGAATACACCTCGATGAGCCGGCGCAGGAGCGCTGCCTTCCCGGGGACGAGGCGATAGAGCGTTCCTCGCGACACGCCCGCCGCGGCGGCCAGCTCTTCGATCGACAGCTCATCGAGCGACTTGCGCACGAGCATGTCCTTCGCGGCAGTGAGGATCCGCGTCTCCGCGGCCGGCTGCGGCTCGAGCGCGACGCTCTGGAGCAGCGATTCGCGCGAGCCGAAGTGCCGGTAAAAGGTGGCCCGCGAAACGCCCGCCCGGCCGGCGATCGTCGCCACCGGCGCGCCGGCGTCCTCTGCCAGGACCTCGCGCGCGGCCGACATCACCTGGCGCCGAATGGTCGGGTCCACGGCGAGGGCTGCCACGACCGTGAACCTAGATAGGACTCAGTGTCCCGTCAAGTCTCACGCTGTCGCGAATTCCCGCGAGCATCCGGCATGGGACGGCCCGCCAACCTGCCGCCGGAGGGCTTGCCGGCCGATGGCTTGGCGGCTGGGGTGCGGGGTCCCTGCGGACGGCCCTTGTGCGGCCGCACGACGTTCGGCCGACTCGGCAGGTTCGATGGGCCTGGCTGCGGAGTGGAGTTCCCTGGGGATCGCGGCGCGGAGCTCGCGAGGCCCGCCATCGCCTTGATCTCGGGCGTCTTGAGGATCCGCGAGCGGCCGGACCGGAGGTCGCCGAGGCGGACGGTGCCGATCCGGATCCGGACGAGTCGCACGATCGGCGCGTCGACGGCGCCGAACATGCGCCGGATCTGGCGCTTCCAGCCCTGGGCGAGCGTCGCGCGATACCAGACGAGGTTCGGATCGGGAGCCGGGTCCAGCGTCTCGGCGAGCACTCGGTTCTCGACGGACGTCGTCGCCCGAAGGGGCGTCGTCAGCTTGGCGATGCCTTCCTCGATCCGGATGCCGGCGTTGAGGAGGCGGGCCTGCTCGGCAACGAGCGGCGTCCCGAGGGCAACCGCGTACTCGCGCTCGACGCCGAATCGCGGGTGGAGCACGCGCTCCGCCCATTCGCCATCGTTCGTGAGGAGCAGCAGCCCTTCCGAGTCCTGGTCGAGGCGGCCAACCGGGTAGAGGCGTGTCCCGTCCGGCACGAGCGTCGTCGGGATCAGGTCGAGCACCGTCGTCTCTGCGTGGCGGTCGCGCGTCGTCGAGGTGACGCCGGCCGGCTTGTGGAGCGCCACGTAGGCGCGCGCAACCCCGACGCCGACCGGGTTTCCGTCGACCTCGATCGTCGAGACGACGGGATCGACCTTCTGCCCGACGATCGCCACCTTGCCGTCGACGCGCACGCGGCCGGTGGCGACGAGGACCTCTGCGGCACGGCGGGACGCGACGCCGGCGGTCGCAAGGACCTTCTGGATCCGCTCCTCAGGCATCGTCGATCGGGAGGAGGAGGACGCCGCCCTCCTCCGCGAGGCGAGCGGCGACATCGGCGTCGAGCGGCGGGAGCTGGTCGAGGCTCTCGAGGCCGAACCGCTCGAGGAACTCGAACGCGGTCCCGTACAGGATCGGGCGGCCCGGCGCGTTCGATCGGCCGAGCTCCACGATGAGCCGGCGATGCAGGAGGCTGCGCACGGTGTGGTCCGAATCGACGCCTCGGATCCGTTCGACCGCGGCGCGCGTGACCGGCTGCCGGTACGCGACGATCGCGAGCGTCTCCAGGCCCGCCGGCGACAGCCGAACGGCGTCCGCGCCAACGTAGCGGGCCACCAGCGCGCCGGCCTCTGCCGCGGTGGCGAGCTCGACGCGATCCCCGACCGCGATGAGGCGGATGCCACGCCCGCGCAGGCCGACCTCGAGGTCGCCGAGCCGCTCGTCGACCGTCGCGGCGTCGACCCCGGCGAGCACGCCGATCTCGCGGCGCGACAGGGGCTTCTCTGCGACGAACAGGAGCGCCTCGAGGCCGGCCTCGGTGAGCTCGCCCGGCGCCGGACGTTCGGTCGCGTCAGCAGGAGCCGGCGCGTCGATCGCGTCCGTCATGCGAACGACGCCAGCGATTCGTCGAGCGGGGCGTCCTCGACATTGGCGGCGACGCCGGCGGCGCGGCGCTCCTCCGCGGTGGTACGTCGTGCTGTGATCGGGCCGAACGGCTGTGCCTGTTCGACGACGACCTCCCGTCGCTTCATCAGCTCGAGCATGGCCAGGAACGTCACCGCCACGACGACGCGATCGTGCACGCCGCGCAGCAGGTCCTGGAGCACGATCGACGGCGCGCCCTCAAGGGCCATCCGGATGATCGAGGCCCGCTGGGCGAGCGTGATCTCGCGCCGGACGGTCTCCGGGGGTCGCTCCGGTTCCGGCATCACCTGGACGAGTCCGTCGAGGGCCCGGATGAGCACCGCAGGATCGAGTGGTGTGGTCGATGGGGCCGTCGCGGACCCCGCGAGCCCGGCGGCAAGTGCGGCGCCGGGCTCGCGCCGGAACAGGCCGACCCGGTCGATCGCGCCGGCATGGAGCGCCGCGCCGGCGTCCCGGAACGCGCGATACAGGAGCAGCCGCGCGCGGAGCTCTGCCTCCGGGTCGATGCCTTCGTCGTCGAGCGGCAGCGCGGCGTCGACCGTGGCCCTCGGCAGCATGGCCCGGCTCTTGATCAGGATCAGCTGGCTCGCGACGGCGACGAAGGAGCTGATGCTGCTCATGCGGTCGTGCTCGATCGCTGCGAGTGCCTCGAGGTACGCCTCCGCGACGGCGCCGAGCGGGACCGTCAGCACGTCCATGCGGCGCGCCTCGATCAACGACAGGAGGAGCCCGAACGGGCCTTCCCATTCGGCGATCGCGACGTGCGTCGCCCAGTCGCGGCCGCGACCGGGTTCGATGCGGACTGCCGGCCCGCCCGTCGCGGCCGCGGCAATCGACTCGAGCGTCATGTCAGCTCGCCTCGTCGGCGAGGCGGAGTCGCTCGCCCGCGTCGGGGTCGCGCGGGTCGTCCTGCCACCGGATGAGCTCCACCGTTCGCGGCGCGCAGCCTGCGGCCTCGGCGATCCGGGCCGACGTCTCCTGATGCGTCCGCAGCCGTTCGAGCGCGGGGCGCATGCCCGGCAGCCAGGCAACGGTCCGCTCGACCCAGGTCATGCGGGCGGTGCCGAGCGAATACACGACGCGGGCGATCAACCCGGCGTCGCCCTTGCCGGCGTCGTGCAGCAGGCCGGCGACGAGCACTTCCGGGTCGCGCATCCCGCCGGCACGCAGCGCAGCGACGACATCGAGCCCGTGGCGCTGGTCGGCGACGTGCATCGCGTCGAAGACCGCGAGCTGCGCCGGCGTCAGCCAGTCGGTCAGCGCGGCGCGCTCCGGAGCCGAAACCCGTGCCAGAACGTGCCGCTTCGTCTGCCGAACCTTCGCCGCCCACCAGGCGAGGGAGCCTGGCCTCACGCCCCGACCACGAGCCGTAGCAGCGGCTGGAGCACATCGTCGAACACCAGGCCGATGAGCGTGTTCCCACCGAAGAGCGGCAGGAACATCGCGCCGAGCAGGATGAACAGGCCGTACTGGTTCATGAACCCGCGCACCTGCCACGACGTTCGTGGGTCGAGAAACGCGTACAGCACCTTGGATCCATCAAGGGGCGGGATCGGCAGCAGGTTGAAGACCGCGAGCAGCAGGTTGATCTCGATGAACAGGTACAACGTGTTCGCCACGAGCCCGATATCCATGCCGGTCGCGAGGATGTACCGGAGCGGGATCGCCGCCGCGACTGCCATCACGAGGTTCGAGATCGGGCCGGCCACCGCCACGATCGCCTCGCCCCAGCGCCCGCCCTGCAGGTTCATCGGGTTGTACGGGGTGGGCTTGGCCCAGCCGATGCCGACCCCGGCGATCATCGAGATCGTGAGCAGCAGCGCGCCCATTGGGTCGAAGTGGGCGATCGGGTTGAGGGTGAGCCGGCCCATCAGCCGTGCCGTGCCGTCGCCGAGGTACGTCGCGGCGAGGGCGTGGGAGAACTCGTGGACCGGGAAGGCCACGAGCAGCATCACCGCGAGGACGATGGCGACCTGGAGGAAGTATTCCGGAGTGAGGTTGCCGAACATCAGCGCGCCCTCACAGGCGCCCGAGGAGTTCCTGCTTCTTCGCCTCGTACTCCTCCGGGGTGATCGCCCCGCGATCGCGCAGGTCGGCGATGTTGCCGAGCGTCTTCGTGATCTCGTCGGAGGTCATCTCGGCCTTCGCGGGAGCAGCCGCAGCCGACGCAGGCGCTGCGTCCGCCTCGGGTACAGGGTCAGGCGCCGAAGATGGCGCCGGCACCGGCTCGGGAGCGGGCTGCGGCATCGGGACCGAGGCGCGCAGCGGCGGGGCCGGGATCTGGAACGCCTCCTGCTCGAGCTTGTGCTTCTCGTCGAGCATGGTCCGCTTGAACTGCTGGACCTGTGAAAGCATCCGGTACTTGTCGACCGATTCCTCGGCCGCGGTCAGGATCTCGAGGTTGCCGTAGCCCAGCATCCGGCCGAGGACGCTCTGCTCGAGCACGGCGTCGTTGATCTTCTCGAGGGAGCTGTCCGCCGACCGCTTCTTGAGCACGCCCTCGACCTTCATCACCCGCCGATTGGTGATGAGGTAGTCCTCGGCGTACCACTCGACGTAGATCTTGAGCAGCCAGACGAGCGCGATGACGAGCAGCGCGAGCCCGATCCAGCCGAATGCCTGGCGCACGAACCTCCCCGCGTCGTCGGTGGCCGACAGGAAGAAGGCGTCGAGGATCACGATGGCGAGCGAGGCCACCAGGATCGACCATGCGACCCGGCCCTCGATGATCGTCGCGAGCACGTGCTGCCGCCCCCGCAGGACGACGCGCTCGCCGTCCGCCAGGAGCTTGTCCGCGTAGCGTGCCACCCCTACTCCTCCCTAGGCCCGTGGATGGGCCCGAGCATAGACCTCACGGATGCGTTCCCCCGTCACGTGGGTGTAGAGCTGCGTGGTGCTGATGCTCGCATGTCCGAGCAATTCCTGAACGATGCGCAGGTCGGCGCCGCCTTCGAGCAGGTGGGTCGCGAACGAATGTCGGAGCGTATGCGGGCTGACGCGACCGGAAAGGCCGGCCGCCGCCGCCGCGCGCTTCACGATCGTCCACGCCTGCTGGCGCGCGAGCCGGCGCCCGCTCCGGCCGAGGAGGACCGGTCCGCCGCGCACCGGCGCGACGTGGTGGGCGGCGAGGAGCGCGGCGCGCGGGCCGTCGAGCCAAGCCCGCAGCGCGTCCAGTGCCACCTCGCCAACGGGGACGAGCCGCTCCCGGTCGCCCTTGCCGATGACCCGCACGAACGCCCCGTCGAGTGAGAGGTCCTCGCGATCGAGGTTGAGCGCCTCGGAGATGCGCAGGCCCGCGGCATAGAGGAGCTCGAGCAGCGCTCGCTCCAGCAGCGCGTTCGGCGGCGGTGCGTCGAGCAGCCGGACCACCTCGGCCTGGGTGAGGGTCTCCGGGAGCAAGCGCGGCATGCGCGGCAGGTCGAGATGGGCGGCGACGTCGATCGGGATGAGGCCCTCCCCGAACGCGAAGCGGTAGAAGCCCTTGATGGCGGCGGCGCGGCGCCGGAGGCTCGTCGGCGCGAGCCCGGGATCGAGGCGACGGCCGCGGCGGGTGCGCGCGGCAAGGTAGCGGAGCGCGGCGTCGGGGCCGTCCGCCCAGTCCTGGGCGGAGCCGCGCGCGTCGGCGAAGTCCGCGAGGTCGCCGCGATACGCGCGGATCGTCGCCGGGGCGAGGCCCCGTTCCGCCGAGAGGAAGGTCAGGTACCCCTCGATCGCACGGTCGAGGCCCGTCCGCGGCGCGCCGCCGGACACCGTCGCAGGACCCGGCCCGACCTCAGGCCGGGACGACCGGCCGGCCGCGCCACGCCTCCGCTGCATCGAGCAGCTCTCGAGCCGATGCGAGGAGCGCCGAGCCCCCTGGGGCCGCGGCGGCGCCCGCGACGAGATCGGCTGGCTCCGCAGCCTCCAGATCGATCGGGTCATCCGGCTCGTCGCTCGAACCCGGGCCGACGGCAATCAGCCCGCTCTTCGTGACGAGGGGCGGCGTGGCGCCGTCGGCGCCCGAATCGAGCGGCGATCCGCCGCCGAGCATCGCCGCGAGCTCGATGATCCGACCCTCGCGATCGAGCCGCTCGATCTCGGTGATCGTGCGGCTGTCGCGCTCGCGCTTGGCGATCCGGAAGTGCGCGTCGGCATGGGCCGCGATCTGGGGCAGGTGCGTAACGACGAGGACCTGGTGATCCCGCGCGAGCGCCCACAAGCTGCGCCCGACCGGATCGGCGGTGCGGCCACCGATGCCGGCATCGACCTCGTCGAAGACGAGCGTCGGCGTGTCGTCCGCGCTCGCGAGAACCTGCTTGATCGCGAGCGCGACACGCGACAGCTCGCCACCCGATGCGATCCTCGCTAGCGCCCGCGGCGGCTCGCCCGGGTTCGGCGCGAACCGGAACACGACCTCGTCGGCGCCGGTGGCGTCGAAGGCGACGGCATCGCCGTCGAGCTCAATCGCCGGCTCGGCCGGCCCGGCAATTCGGCGCCCGACGTCAACACCGAACGCGCCGGCGCGGAACCCGAGGCTCCTGAGCGTGGAATCCGCGGCCGCGCCGAGGCGTTCCGCGGCGGCTCGGCGGCGGCGTGACAGGTCCGCTGCGGCCCCCGCGACGATGCCCAGGAGTCGTGCATCGTCGGCTTCGCGGCGGTGGCGCTCGCCTTCGAGACCCTCCAGTCGCTCGATCTCGGAGGCGGCACGCTCGCCGTGTGCGATGACTGCGGCCTCGTCCTCGCCATAGCGGCGTTCCAGGGAGTAGATCCGCGAGAGACGCTCCTCCACTGCGAGCAGGCCGGCTGCGTCATCGCCCAGGCCCTCGCTCAGGCGCCGGACCTCCGCGCCAACGTCCTCCAGCTCCGCCTCGAGCCCGGCGAGGCGCGTCGCCACCTCCTCGAAGCGAGAATCGACGCGGGCCACGGAGCGCGCCTCACGAACCGCGCCGGCGACAGCGTCGCGGGCGCCGTTCCCCTCCCCGTCCAGGGCGTTGCGGATCGCGGTCGCGCCGCGAGCGATGGCCTCGCCGTTGCGCGCGCGCTCGAGGCGCTCCTTGATCTCCGCGGCCTCGCCGGCGCGGAGGCGGGCGCCGCCGATCTCCTCGACCTCGTGCCGCAGGAGCTCGAGCCGCCGCTCGACCTCGCGCGGTTCGACCGCGACCTCGGCAAGCGCCGCGCGGTTCTCGCGCCACCGCTCCACCGCCCGCGCCATCTCGATTCTTGCCTCCGCGTGCTCGCCGAACGCGTCGAGCAGCTCGCGCTGCCAGCGCTCGTCGAGGAGGCGCGACTGGTCGTGCTGGCCGTGGATCTCGACCAGTGGTCCGACCGTCTCGGCGAGTCGCGCCGCCGTGACCGCCTGGTCGTCGAGCCGCGCCGTCGAGCGCCCGCCCGCGCCGACCTCGCGCGAAGCGATCAGCGGCTCCGGGAGCCGGTCGAACAGCGCCTCCACGCGCGCGGCCTCTGCCCCGTGGCGCACGAGGGACGTGTCCGCGCGCGCGCCGAGCGCGAGTCCAAGAGCGTCGATCAGCAGGCTCTTGCCGGCACCGGTCTCGCCCGTCAGCACGTTCAGGCCGGGCTCCAGCTCCAGGCGCAGGCGCTCGATAAGCGCGAGGTCGCGGACGGACAGCTCCAGCAACCGCCCGGGCGCGACGCTCATGACGGCAGCAGCTCGACCTTCTGGCGGAACAGGTCCCAGAACGGGAGCGAGCCTTCCGGCTCGACGAGTCGGACTGGCCGCTCGATCGCCCGGACCTCGACGATGTCGCCGACCTCGAGCGGAATGTCCTCGCGCCCGTCGATCGACACGAGCGACTCGTCAGCGCCGACCACGCGGCAGCGCACGACCGCCTCCGGCCCGACGACGACCGATCGGATCGTGGTCAGGTAGCCCGCGATCGGCGTGACGACGAGGTTGCGCGCGGTCGGCCCGAGGATCGGGCCACCGGCGGAGAACGAGTAGCCGGTCGAGCCGGTCGGGCTGGCGATGACGAGGCCGTCCGCGACGAACGAGGCGAGATGGCTCGAATCGATGCTGGTGTCGAGCCGGACGACACGGGCAAGCGAACCACGCGCGACGACGATGTCGTTGAGCGCGACGAGACGATCGCCGGGGAGCGAACTGCCGGCACGCAGGATCCGGCCTTCGAGCGCCATCCGCGGCTCGATGGTGTAGCGGCCTTCCACGAGGTGTGCCAGGACGCGCTCGAGCTCGCCGGCCTCGACCTTCGACAGGAAGCCGACCTTGCCGACGTTGATCCCGAGGATCGGCACGTCGTCCTCGATCACGGCCCGCGCGGCGCGCAGGAACGTGCCGTCGCCGCCGAGGACGACGAGGATGTCGCTCCCTGGCAGCTCGCGATGGAGCGCCTCGCGATCGGCGGCCTGGGCCGCCCAGCTGGCCACGCCGTGGGCGTCCGCCCAGCTCGAGGCGCGCTCGCGAAGCTCGATCGCCGGGTCGCTTGTCGGGTTGAAGGCAAAGCCGATGCGGCGGACGGGGGGCATGGTCTCCGGGGCGGTCATGCGGCCCTCGGGACGCGCAAGTGAAGCAGGAACTCGCGGTTGCCTTCCGGGCCCAGGATCGGCGACGGGATCGACCCGAGCGTCTCCAGGCCCGCGGCCCGCGCCGCATCCTCGACCTCGCGCAGCACGCGCTCGTGGATCGCCGGATCGCGCACCACGCCGCCCTTCGTCTCACCGCGACCCGCCTCGAACTGCGGCTTCACGAGCGGGATCAGGTCGCCGCCGGCGGCCTCGAAGGTCGATGCGATCGGCGCGAGCACGAGGCGGAGCGAGATGAACGACACGTCGACGCTCGCGAGCGAGATTCGCTCCGGGAGCGTCGACGCGGTGAGGGTTCGGGCGTTCGTGCGCTCCATCGAGACCACTCTCGAATCGCGTCGGAGCGCCTCGGCGAGCTGCCCGCGGCCAACGTCGACCGCGAAGACGCGGCGCGCGCCGCCCTGGAGCAGGACGTCCGTGAAGCCGCCGGTCGACGCGCCGACGTCGAGGCACACGCGACCCGCCGGATCGACGCCAAACGCATCGAGCGCCGCGGCGAGCTTGTGGCCCCCGCGACTCACGTACGGCTCCGGTTCGGCAACGTCGATCGCGATCGACGAATCCACGAGATCGCCCGGCTTCCGATCGAATCTCGCTCCATCGCCCTCCCCGACGCGGACCTTGCCGGCGAGCAGCAGCGCCTGGGCACGGGAGCGCGATTCGGCGAGGCCCCGATTGAGGATGAGCTCGTCGAGTCGCATCCGAGGCGAACGTACACCGGTCACCACCGCATGGTGGCACACGCCGGTTCGCCGAGGCTTACCCCCGAAGCCAGTGGGGTGCGTCAGACGGCGCGTGCAGCCACTACTGGCGCGGCCCGGTGCGCCGGCTCGAGGGCGAGGGTCGAGATGGCCCCGCGAACCTGCTCCTCGAGGCCCGCCGCGTCGAGTCGAAGCATGCGCCGCAGGTCGCCGACGGCGCCGTGATCCACGAATCGATCGCCGGGGATGCCGAGGATGCGGACGGACGTCTCGCGCAGCGCCGCGTCCGTGAGCCGCGCCTCCTCGACCGCCTCGAGCACCGCGCTGCCGAACCCGCCGGTCACGACGCTCTCCTCGAACGTCACGACGAGCCGCTTGCCGCGTGCCTGCTCGAGGATCAGCTCGCGGTCGAGCGGCTTCGCGAACCGCGCGTTGACGATCCCGACCGACCAGCCATCGAGCGCGAGCGCATCGGCGACCTCGACGGACCGCGCGACGATTGGCCCGAAGCCGACGAACAGGATGTCGTCACCAGTCCGCAGCACCTCGCCCTTCCCGACGGGGATCTCGATCGGTGGCGCGTCGGCCAACCCGAACCCGGGATCGCGCGGGTAATGCAGCGCGAACGGATGCTCCTGCGCGAACGCCGTGTGGACGAGCGAGCGAAGCTCCTGCTCGTCCTTCGGGCTCGCCAAGACGAGGTACGGCAGCTGGCGCTGTGCCGGGATCGTGAACATGCCCTGGTGGGAGGTGCCGTCCTCGCCGACGAGCCCCGCCCGATCGACCGCGAGCAGTACCGGGAGGTCGTTCTGGCAGACGTCATGGACGGTCTGGTCGAATGCGCGCTGGAGGAACGTCGAGTAGAGCGCCACGACCGGCCGCAAGCCGGTGATGGCCATGCCGCTCGCCATCGTGACCGCGTGCTGCTCGGCGATGCCGACGTCGTGGAATCGATCCGGGAAGACTGCCTGGAACTTCGACAGCCCGGTGCCGGTCGGCATGCCCGCCGTGATCGCGACGATCCGATCGTCGTGGCGGGCGAGCTCGATCAGCTCGCTCACGAACACCGACGTGTAGCTCGGCGGCTTCTTGCCCGCGCTCACGGGTGTCGGCGGCGACAGGGCGTCGCCGTTCGAGCCGGCGCCGTGGTGGCTGCCCGGCCGGATGGCCTTGGCCGACGTCGCTGCGGCGGGCGCGGCGCCGACCGCCGCTGCGCTGGATCCGTTGCCGCCTTCCGTCGCCGCGGTCGCCGGGACCAACTCCATCGGCGGCAGCGCCGCGCCGTGGAACGAGACCTGATCTTTCTCGGCCGGCTTGTAGCCACGGCCCTTCTGGGTTCGAACATGGACGATCGTCGGGCCCTTGAGCTCGAACACCCGGCCGAAGGTCTGGAGCAGCGCATGGATGTCGTGCCCGGGGATCACGCCGATGTAGGTGATCCCAAGGTCCTCGAAGAGCTGGCCGGGGCTGGCGAGGTTGACCACGGACCGGCGGAGCCGCTGGCTCCACATGAGCGCCGACGGCCCGACCACCGGGATTCGCCGGACCACGCCGTCCCAGGCGTGCTTGCTGGACTGCCAGGCGCCGCTGAGCTTGATCTTCGAGAGGTACGTCGAGAACGCCCCGACCGTCGCACTGATCGACATCTCGTTGTCGTTCAGCACGATCAGCATGGGCGTCTGGCGATGACCGATGTCGTTGAGGGCCTCGAGCGAGAGCCCGGTCATGAGTGCCGCATCGCCGACCACCACGGCGATCCGCTCGCTGCCATGGCGGATATCCCGGGCAGAGGCGAGCCCTTCCGCGATCGACAGGCCGGTCCCGGCGTGGCCGCCGTCGAACACGTCGTGCTCGCTTTCGGACCTGCGCGGGAAGCCGCCGATGCCATTGATCTGGCGCAGCGTCCCGAACCGCTCCAGGCGGCCGGTCAGCAGCTTGTGTGCGTACGCCTGGTGGCCGGTATCCCACACGATCCTGTCGCGCGGCGAATCGAGCAGCCGGTGCAGGGCAATCGCGATCTCGACGACGCCGAGGCTGGAACCGAGGTGGCCACCGGTCGTCGCGACGGTCGTGATGATCGTCTCGCGGATCTCGGTCGCAAGCTGCGCGAGCTGCGCCTCGCTGAGGCCCTTGAGGTCGACGGGCCCCCTGAGCCGGCCAAGGATCGAATCGGACAAGCCTGGAGTGCTCCTCGTGCGAGTCCCGCAGACGCACGCAGCGACGGTGGGTGTGGCGCGCGTCAGCCCGGAGTGTAGGCCGAGCCCGTATCACCGACCATACAGTGGCCGATTCACAGCGCCCGCGGCGTTGCCGATGGCGATGTTCCGGGCGCGCCGATGGCGTCGAGGACTATGGAGCGCAGAGCAGGGTCTGGATCAGTGACGCCATGACCCCGCTGGCGTCGGTTGCGGTCACGGTGATCGCGTTCGGACAGGCGACGAAGTCGTAATACCCCGTCCAGGTGCCAGTCCCGGTCGCGTCCGTGCTGAGTGTCTGGGGGTTCAGGGAGTTTCCGCCTTGCGTCACGAACGTGAGCGTGACCGTGCTGGATGCGTGGAACCCCTGGACCGTGTAGGTCACGACCTGGAGACGCTCGACGGGGTTCAGGCTCGTCGCCAGTGACGGCGCGTAGAGCATGCCGCCGGACGCACCGTAGGAAACGCAGTCGCTTTGCGACGCGAACGTCGAGCCGTCGGCACGTTGGAGCGTCAGGTAGCCGCCGTGCTGGCATGAGTGCGCGGTGGCCTCATTCCTTGCGGCGACCGGTGCAGCAACCAGCAGGAGCGCAGCCGCAACAGCGACGATCACGCCGATGACACTCGGCCGCTTCCGAACCACAAGGACCTCCTCAATGACCATCGGTGCTGGCCACTACTCCGCAAATCCCCCCACGCGCCACGTGCGCTCGACTCAGCAATAGACGCCAGCCCGCACCGATCGTCGACGTTCGATCTCCCCCCGTCAAGGTCCGATTCGCGAGAGGAGTCAGGCCGTCAGCGAACGAGCGGACCGGAGATTGGCTCGCCAGGTTCTGACGGCGTCGCGCGGCGCCGGCCGTGTTTCCTCGCAGCCAGCTCGCGCCACATGCGCATGGCGAGAGCAGACCTGTCCAATTTGGGCTGCTGGGCACTACCAGCGACCATGGCAACGTCACGTGGTGGAGCAGTAACGACTGGATCAGGATCTCCGGCGTGGTACTCAACGGCCTCGGCGGCTTCCCGACGACCATCACCGTACCGGCGACGACCGGCCACGATCACGGGACGATCGGCTCGTTCCTCACCCTGCCAGGGTTCATCCCGCCGTTCATCGGGACATCGCAGCTCCAGGTCGCCCCGTAACCCTTCAATGCTGAAACTGAGAACTCGCCCGCGGACCCCGGGCAAGGTCTCAGTCGCTTCAGTCAGCGTTGGTAAATGTCACGCGTCGTCCCTCCACCACGGGACCGTCGGGTTAAGGTCGGCGGCGAGCTGGGCGAAGGCGTCATAGTCGAGGTTGAAGAATCCATCACGGTCAATGTGGAAGACACCGCGTTGGAATGCCGCTGCGTAAGTCGCCAGCATTTGGCCCACGGTTAGGTATTCGAGCGGATGCTCGGGTTGGTCGATCCGGAAGTGATAGACCGCGCCCCGGTGGTCGCCACTTGAGCAGTCGAGGGCCATGAAATCCCCTCCGCCGTCCGCGAGGATGGGTAACCAACCCGACTGCCAGCGTGGGCTCTGCAGGAAGGCATCGAAGTTCTTCGTGGCGTCATCGACCGAAAGCAGGTAGAAGCCGGGTACGAGCCAGAGGTCACCGAGCTTGGCGTCCGATGGCCCTCCGGTTCCGTCGCGCCACTCCCAGAGAGCCAGGAGATCACTCGACGGGTGCAGCCCGCGACTTGCCAGCTTCGGTCGGACGGCTTCGGATTTGACGCCGGGATTGAGCATGGCCAGCGCGGGCCGCTCCAGTCGTCGGAGGCTTGCCTCGATCGAGGCGATGGACCCGCGAACGTCATCGCTCACGTTCAGTGAGCGTTGAGGAATGTCACGGTTGGACGACTTCCATGTTGGCCGCGAGGTCAGCGGCCGCGTCTGACCATCGAGCTCCAGACCCGAGCACCCCGTACTCAAGATTCGACGCGTAAAGCGTAAAGACATGACCTGCCTCGGCGACAGACTCCGGGCCTTCGATCCGGACGTCCTCAAGCCACGGAGCAGCCTCGACCGCGATCGCTCGCACGACTTCCTGGAGTGGACCGCCCGTCCATCGCCCTTGCCAGTGTGCCTCGCGCATCGCACGCGTTCGACACGAGGGATGCTGGTCGTCCGGACCAATCACATCAGCCGGGCGCTCCTCCCAGCCGTCGCGGAGACGGAGGCGTGTGCCACAGGTCATGACGTACTCACCCCGCGGGAGACCGTCGCGATACTCGAGAGTGCTCATCCGAATGCCAGGCGTAACCCTCGCCGGATCGGATCCAGACGCTCATCGGTCGGCTCGCTCAGCGTTCGCGAATGTCATGCGACAAACGCGGCGAGCTGATCGGCAATGGAGGCGAGCTGGGCTGGCTCTACGATCACGGTCAGGCTCGCGGACCACGGCTCGGTGGCTGACCTGTCGATGCCTGGCCCACGCAGCGACACGGTGACCGAGATGTGACCAACCCCATCATGTCGAGCGCCGATCTTGCATCCGCCGTCCATCGATGACCAGCCCCGATCGCCCGTCCAGCCGCGCCAGTCACGGTCGAGGCCCCGGAAGAATGCTTCGGGGACGTCCTCGACGATGATCGAGTCGTGAGCTTGGATGAAGACGCCGTCAAGGACGATGCCGACATGGCCCGAGTTTGGGGGCCCAATCGTGATTCTGGGCCGACCAGGGCCCCCGAGCCGGATAGGTTCAACGAGGTGATGTGGCATGTGCTCAGTCAGCGCCGGCGAATGTCACGTGAGCCCAGGCGTTGTGCGAAGGCGTGGGGCGAGATCGACGCCGGTCGCAGGCTGGGCCGACCCCGAGCAGCAGATGTCGATATTGTCGGGCGTGATCGGCTCGGTGAGGTGGATCCGGATGGAACGGAACAGCAGGATCGCCGTGCACGACCCGAACTGCTCTCGTGGGTCGATACGTAGGTCGAACCGGTCGCCAGACCTGGAGAACGAGATGGCGGGACGGTCACAGGCGCCGTTGCTCCACCGGAAGATGAGCGTGCTGGGGTCGTGCTCGTCGATTGCCACGGACGGAGGATCGAACGCACTCTGGCCGTCCCATGCGGTTGGCTCGATGCCTGTGACGAGGCCCGTCTGGTCACCGAGGACCACCTCCTGCGCATAGGACCCGTCCGGCGCTTCGACCGTGGTTCGAAAGAGGATCCCACCTGGATCTCCAGCGCACGCCGCCACCGCGACGACGGCAAGGAGCGCTCCAGCAAGTCGATGCATCAACGAATGTGCCTCAGTCAGCGTCGATCAATGTCACGTGGGCCATCTGGTCTGGGCTTTGGGTCAAGCCGGAGGGCGCGACCGGTTCGGCTTGCGGCGTATAGCTCGGCGGCTGGAATGCTCTGAGCAATGTCCAGGATTTGACGGCCGAGGCGTTCGGCCTCTCGCCGGGTTTGAGCCTCCAGCCGGCCCGCTACCCCGCGAAAAGCCTCGATCGCGGCTCGTTCCGGATGAATGAGACTCATGAAAAGCAGGACCACGCCCTCTGCGCCACGTTGGTGGAGACCGTCGAGAGCCACGATGACCCGTGACTGCTCACCGGCGCCCTTCTGATCGAGATGAGCGACGTGTTGGTCCCGAATGGCTAGGACCCAGCCGTGGAATGCCTTGTCCCCGGGCTCGACAGCGACGCGGTTCATGAACCCCTTCCGCCGCCCTTGCTTGAAGCACCGCCCGTATGCGACCACGGCGGCGCTCCAAAGTGCTCCCGCAACCGGATCGGCAGATTGTGGTTCATCGATCGATGGTCGAACTAGCAACTCTCCAAGGAGGACGCCGACGCTATGAAAGTCTCGGGATAGGGACTCGAACGCGGCATATTCGTCGGCTCGCGCGCCGATGATGCCGACTTGGGGCATTGCCACCTGGTCATCAGTCATCAGTCAGCGACGCGGAATGTCATTCGAGCCGAGACTCTGGACCGCCTCGCCAAATCGCCGTCGATTAGCAACGAGCATCGAGTCGTCCGGGTATAAGGTCAGGGCGAGATCAATGTCCGAGATCGCCAGGTCAAGGCGACCAATCTCCCAGCACGCAACCGCTCGGTTATTCAGGATGTGCATGTTGCCCGGGTCAGCCTGGAGTGCCGCGCTCAACCCCTGAATGATCTCCTCGTACTCCTCCTCGGAGTCGTAGATCAAGGCGGCGTAGGACTTCTGCGAGAGCTCGCTCACGCGATCCGGGTACTTCATCGCTCAGCGTCGGCGAATGTCATGTGTGGCCGCGGTGCGCATCGCGGCCGCAAGGAGCAGAAAGGCGGCGATGAGGGCGAATGGCAGCGAGAAGCTGAAGAGGAAGACCACGGAGGACGCCAGCGCGAGGGCGCCAGCTGCCCAGAGGCCGGCTGTGCGGCGTTTGATCACGGCCCAGATCGCAAGCAGCCCGATGCCCAGTGGTATTGCCCCGGCGAAGGTCGGAGACTGGATGGTGCCCGCCACGCCCTCCGGGGTCAGGTAGGGGGAATTGGGGCCAATCGCGAGAAGGTAGGTGCCGTAGGCGACGCTGAAGGATGCGGCACCGAGTGCCACGAGGTCGCTCAGACGGCGGCCGAGGCTCATGATTCTGCTCGGTTAGCGTTCGTGAATGTCACGTGAGGGCGGGATCATCGGTTGTCATAGCCGCAGGCCCATGACAACGCTCGCACGGATGCTTCGGAGGCTTCCGGATGCTGCTCGCGGAACGAGTCAGCTCGCTCCACGACCGTGAGCCCACGTCCGAGCTCGGCCAGCGGCAGCGCCCCCGTCGCCGGTAGCCCGTAGAAGTCGTCCTCCCATTGACGGAGCTCGTCCAGAAGCTTTGCGCCGTGGTCACCGCCAAAGGTCTGGAGAACTGCGGCTTCGTCGCGGAGTGGAAACGGGCTCCGGCCGACGCCCAACCACGCCGCGAGGCGTGATCAAGCACGGCTGGCTTGTCCACGATCTTCAGTCAGCGCGCGGGAATGTCACGTGAGGACAGGGCGTTGCGGGCCTGCTCGAAGACGGTGTGTTGCAACGAAGCGAGACGCCGCTGGGCTTCGCTCGCCACGCGTCCGTCCTCTTCGAGAACGACGTCGCCGAACCCGCCGAGTCCGCCCTCGAACAGCCCGAGGACAACGCGTGCGGCCTCAGACGGTCCGTCGGCGGACCATGCCATGGCCGCTTGGCTTGCAACTCGCCGAACTGTCGCGGCCCAGGCCGGCTCTCGATAGCGGTCCAGCAACGCCGCCAACTCGGCGAGCGATACTTCGAGCGCTTCTGGTGTCGTGGCCATCGTTCACTCAGCGTCGCGGAATGTCACTCGACGACATGCGGCGCCATCGCCGGCTCTACAGTTTCGCGGAGGCCGACGAGCTCCGGTCCTGGCACGTTGTTGCTG